>CAWAQN010000013.1:0-310815 GCA_963784225.1 uncultured Gammaproteobacteria bacterium | reverse complement strand
TAGTCATTGCGACGCTGCGGGCTCGTTCAACCGCCGGGCGCGACGCCGATCCCGGTGATCGGCCGACTTCTGACCTGGCTGTCACCGGCCACGACGCGGACCGTCGCCTTCTTGAGGCCGAGTGCTATCGGCGCGAACGTCACCCGGATGCTGCAGCCGTTGCCCGCGCCGAGCGTCGCGCCGCAGCGGTTGTCCAAGTGGAACATCGCACGATCCACGCCGCGCAGACCGACGCTCGTGATCGGCAGCGCACGCGTGCCCGTGTTGCGCAACCAGAAGCCGAGCGTGGCGCGCGTCCCGAGCGCGGTGGCGCCGAAATCGAGCGAATCCGGCTTGACCGTGAACGCATATGCGGCGGTCGTCCCGCGCTGCCGCACATAAACATCGTCCTCGTGGTTCGTGTCGTCCGGCACGATGTTCGTCGCCTTCGTCTGGAAGACGACCGCCTGCCCGTCGGCGCTCACCCACGGGTAGGCACTATTGCCACGCAGCGGCACACCCCGCGAATTGACCGTCACGAGTTCCGTGCGACCGAGCAGGCGATCGCGCACGTAGGCGTGTGTTCGTGGGGTCGTCGGGTCAAGACCAGGCACCAGGTTGGTTGCGGTCGAGAGGAAGGACACGTAGCGGCCGTCCGGGCTGAGCGAAAGGTCGTAGGAGATGCCATTCGCTGCGACATTGCCCGCGCCGACACTCACCATTTCGGTCGTGCCAGCGATGCGGTCCAGCACGTACACCTGGTCGGAGTAGTAGGCGACGTAACGGCCATTGCCGCTGATGACTGGGTCCTGTTGGTAGCCATTGATGAGCCGCACCGTTCGGTCCGTGGTCATGTCGCGCAGGTAAAGATCCTCGCCGACCGGGTTCGGATCGCCCGGCACCAGGTTTGTGGCCTTGGACCTGAACGCCACGAAGCGCCCGTCGTCGCTGATGGTCGCGTAATACCCGACGGTCCAGTCATCGGACTGCTCACCGGCGGGGCCGACGTTAATTCGTTCCGTCGTGCCGAGTTCGCGGTCGTGCACGAACACGTCGATAACGTCGTTCGTGTCGTCTGGCACGAGGTTCACGGCGTTCGAGACGAAGACGACGAAGCGGCCATTGCCGCTGATCATTGGCTCATAGCTGGTCACGGAGGAGTTAGCGCGATAGGCCTGTTCGCCGCTGGAGGAGACGCTGACGCGCTCGGTGACCCCGGTCTGGCGGTCGCGCACGAAGATGTCGCCACTGTTGTTCGTGTCGCCGGGCACGAGGTCCGACGCGAACGAGCCGAACGCGACGTAGCGGCCGTCCGCGCTGAGGGACGGCGCACCGCCGCCGCCGCCGCTGTTGCCTCCGGCATAGGAGAGCGTGATGCGCTCGGTGGTTCGATTGAGCCGGTCGCGCACGAACACATCCGTGAAGCCGTTCGAGTCGCCCGGCACGATGTTGTCCTGCCAGCCCTCGAACGCCACGTAGCGCCCGTCTGCGCTGATCGGCCGCAACGCTTCGCCCACGCGGCCGAGCGCCGGCAGGCCGGTGAGCGTGGAGACGCTGATCAGTTCGGTCTCCCCGGGCCCGGCCGCGGCGACCTCGCCCAGGCTGGCCAGTATCAGGGTTGAACACGCGGCGAGCACGAGGCCTCGCCCCCCAGTGTTTCGACGTCCGACGGCTACTCTTGCAGGCAAGGTCCGTGTCGTTCGGTTGCAATGACACATACGAGCGCCCTCACCTATCCCCACGGCTCACAGCGAGCCATGGCACTCCTTGTACTCGGAACTCGAAAGAAAAATATCAGGGGAATTGCGTAGCGTTAAGCTGGCAGCCGCCGATTCCCGCTCGCAGTTCGACAGGTTGGACAGCCTCGAGTGCGGCGCAAATAAACCGCCGCCGATGTTCCGCTCGCGACTCGACCGGCTGGATCGCACCGCATCTCGGGGTGCATTTGGTCGCAGCGGACGACGAGTTTGGGCTCATTACGACTCATTCGAAGCAGTGTCCAATCCACCCGAAGTGTTATGACTGGCTGAGGCGATAGCCCCAAAGAACGCCCACGTCCGCCGGCCCCGGACCGAGCAACTCGATTCAACGCGGCGCACGTCACGACAGGCCCGGCGATTCATGCGGCAACTTTTCGTGACGACGCCGCCGGCCTCGAGCCCTGCTGGACAAGTGCAGAAAACCTGGTCCAGCCGCCACTGACTACACCGACCGCGAGCGCGGTCAGGAACAATAAAACGCCCGGCAACGCCACGGCAAACAATCTGGCGATCGATGGGACGTAGAAGACAAGTGTCAAGACCACCGCCACCGTCAATACGATCAACCAGTACGTGCGCCGATGTGGGGCGAACAGCCGTCCCGCCGCCGCCGAGTCGGTCAGTGCGAGCGCGAGAATGCCCACGACCAAGGCGAGGAAAGCCGCGCCTCGAGCGACCTGTTCAGTATGGAGCGCGGCCGTCAGTGCCCACCAGTAAAAGCCAAACACGCCGGCCAGTACACTGACGCCCTGCAGCAGCGCAACGAGAATCTGTGCCGGTCCGAAGAGCGCCTCATCGGGGCGCCGAGGCGGAAGCTTCATTGCGCCCTCCTCGCTGGGCTCGACCTCGAAGACGAGGGCGCAGGTCGGGTCGATCACCAGTTCAAGCAACACCACATGCATGGGTAACAGAAGCGGCGGCAAACCCAACAGGATGGGCCCCAGCGCAAGCCCGGCGATCGGCACATGTATGGCGGTGATATACGTGAGGGCCCGCCGCAGGTTGGAAAAGATGCGACGGCCGAGCCGCACGCCCACAACGATCGAGGCGAAGCTGTCATCAAGCAGCACCAGGTCGGCGGCTTCGCGGGCGACATCGGTCCCCTTCCTGCCCATGGCTACCCCGATGTGCGCCGCCTCGAGCGCCGGGGCGTCGTTGACACCGTCGCCAGTCATGGCCACGACCTCGCCGTCCGCCTTCAGTGCCTCGACGATTCGAAGCTTCTGTTCCGGAACGATGCGGGCGCAAACGCGGACGGACTTGAGACGTGCGCACAGGACGTCGAAGGGCAGCGCCGCGACCTCCATGCCCATCAGCACGCCACCCTCCGTGTCGATGCCGGCGCTACGCGCAATTGCCAATGCTGTGGCCGGATGGTCGCCTGTAATCATCACGACCTTTATGCCTGCGCCGCGCGCTTCCAGCAGCGCCGCAGGAACCTCGGCCCGCAGCGGATCAACGAACCCCAGCAAACCGGTGAATTCAAAAATTACGTCCTGAGGTTCTTCGGCAAATCCAACTTCGGCTCGCGCGGAAGCCACCCCAAGCACTCGCAGTCCCTGTTTTGCATACGCTTGGATAACTGCGTGCAAAGACGTCACTTGATCTACTGGCAGGCGGCAAAGCCGGAAAATAGCCTCCGGCGCACCCTTCGCGGCCGCAAGGCGTGCGTGGCCAGGCAATCTCCATAGCTGGATCACGGCTGGCATTTCTGAACGTAGGGGCCACGTCCGCGCCGGCTCGACCTCCTCTAGCGGCTCGCTGAACACGGACGTCGGGCGAAGCGCAAGTATCGCCTTGTCCATCGGGTCCACGGGGTGCACGGCGGAGGCGAGCGCCGCGTAGTACAGGAGCTTCGCCGCCTCCGTTGGCGACGCCTCGACGTCGAAATCGCCGTCCGTCGTCCAGACACGCGCAATCTTCATCCGGTTCTCGGTCAGGGTGCCGGTCTTGTCAACGCAAAGCACGGTGGCGCCGCCGAGGGTCTCGATTACGGCGCTGCGCCGGACAAGCACGTGGTGGGTGGCCAGACGCCAGGCGCCAAGCGCCAGGAACACGGCTAGAACCATCGGAAATTCTTCGGGGATCATCGAAATAGCCAGGGTGATCCCCGCGAGCGCGCCGCCGATCCAGTCGTCGCGGAGCAGCGCGTAGGCCACGGCCACCACCCCGCAGAAGGCGAGCGCTACCACGCTGAGCAGGCCAACCAATCTGCCGGCAGTTTTTTGAAGTGGCGTGGGCTCGTGCCCGATGGCCGCGAGCGAGCTGCTAATGCGACCGAGGGCGGAAGCAGGCCCGGTACGGCTCACCTGTACAACGGCTTGCCCACGGACGATCAAGGTGCCTCCAAACATGTAGGGGCCGGTTTCTGCACCCGCCACTGGCTCGGCCTCAAGCTGTTGCATCGTTGTTGACGGTTGCTTGGAGACAGGCGCCGATTCGCCGGTCAGGACGGATTCATCGACACTCAGCACGTCCCCAGCCACCAGGACGCCATCCGCGGGAAGCCGCTCCCCCTCCCCGATCAACAGGACATCGTCCGGCACAAGCTCGCGTGCCGGGATCTGCACTTCCACTCCGTCCCGCAGCGCGCGGGCGTGCGGCTGCGCCAGTTCTCGAAGGGCGGCAAGCGCGCGCTCACTGCGACTTTCCTGGAGGATTACCAGCCCGATCGCTGCGACAGCGCCGCCCACCAGGAACAGTCCCTCGCCGAGATTCCCGAGTACCAGATAGAGCAGCGCCGCACCGATCAAGAGCAAGAACATTGGTTCCCGCATCGTCTCCCTGACGATCCTCCAAAGCGTGCGTTCGCCGCTCGTGGTGAGCTCGTTCGGGCCGATGTCTTTGAGCCGCTGCGACGCCTCCGCCGTGCTCAGTCCTGTTACCGCCCGCGCCGCCATGTGACGGATGCTGCCTGCGCTTAGTGCGATAGAAATAGCGGGACGTTCGGGTCGCGCAGCATGTGCTCCGTCGCGCCGCCAAGAATGAACTCCCGCATCCGCGAGCGGCCATAGGCACCCATCACCAGCAGATCGGACTGGCACTTGATCGCATGGTCTTGCAGCACCTGGCCGATGTGCCGGCCGGCGGCGTTGACCTCGTCAATGACGACGTTCACGCCATGAGCTTTCAGGTGTCGGGCCGCGCCCTTGCCCAGGCCAGAACTGGCGTCGGGTTTCTCGTTCGTAACGGTCAGGATACGGACTTCACGCGCGTTGACCATCAACGGCAAAGCGTCACCCATCGCACGCGCCGCCGCGCAGCTGCCATCCCAAGCCAGCATCACAGAACTCGGACCGCCGCCCAGGAGATTCGCAGTGCCGGCACGAAAGACCAGCACCGGCCGGCCGGACCCGAACACGACGCCTTCCGCAATCGGCGCTGTAACGAACTGGTTCGCCACCGGCACGAGACAAAGGTCGTAAGTTCGCGCGCGCTCGGCCACGTAATTGCCGATATGGTATAGATCGACCCGACCACGAAGCGCCTCACAAAACACGCCCGCCGCCCTGGCCTTCGTGGAGAAGACGTCGAGCGCGGTCTGGCAGGCGCGGCGACTCTTTTCCTCCTCGTCCTTCGCCAGGCGGCTGAGCCCCATGACGTAGCCCGCCAGTCGGTTGCTGGGCGCCAGGATGTCGATCTCGACCGCGAGTCCGGACAACACGCCACCGGCCGCCGCCGCAAACCTCACCGCCTGTTCGATCGCCTCCGGCGGCGTTGTCTCCGGATAGGATTCAATGTGCAGCAGAATGTCGCGCATCGGCATGTCTCGACTCCACGTGGTGTGCATAGGAGGAGCCGCATGGTCACTCCTCAATCGTCAGCATGTCGAGATTAGCGGCAGCGTAGTTCAAGGCATAGGCCAATTCGCCCGGGGCCTCGGCGTGGACCGTCAGCAGGGGCTCACCCATGGTAACCGCATCTCCGAGCCTGACGTGAAGCTCAACTCCCGCGGCCTTGTTGTCCGGGGCGCCGGCGAGCTTGGCTAGTCGCGCCAAGGTGCGATTGTTCATCGTCGACACGCGGCCAGACCGATTAGCCAACAACGGCTCGCTGACAGTAGAGCGCGGCGGCTCGCGCAAGCCTCCCTGTGCTTCGCAGATCCGCTGGAATTTCGCCCAGGCGCGGCCGTCCTTCAGAGTCGCGTCGGCCAGGCGTGCGCCGTCGCCTGCCGCGGAGCGACCCGCGAGCTCCAGTGCGACCCCCGCGAGAAGACACGCTCTTCGCCGAAGGTCTGCCGGCGCTTCCGGGGCGTCTGCGGAGTACTGCCAACACGTCGCGCGCCTCCAAGGCCGGGCCGATGCCACGACCGACTGGCTGACCCCGTCGGTCCGCACGCACCGCACGCTCAAACCGCAGAGTTGCGATACCTCTGTTAGTGCTTGCGAAATCGCGTCGGCGTCGTCCTCCGATCGCACCTTCGCCGTCGGACCGACGGGAATGTCGAGGACGACATGGGTGGATCCAGCGGCGATCTTTTTGGACAGCACCGACGCGACGAGTTGCCCCTCGGTATCTATATCGAGCACCCGCTCGACCCGGATCAGCACATCGTCGGCCGGGCTCAGGCTGACCGCGCCGCCCCAGACGAGGCAGCCGCCTTCCATCTCCACCACCCGCCGCATCGAGGCGAGATCTAGATCGACGTTGGTCAGGGTTTCCATCGTATCGGCAGTGCCGGCGGGCGACGTGATGGCCCGTGAAGAGGTTTTCGGCATCACCATGCCGTTTGCGGCAACGATGGCAACGATCAAAGGCGATGTGCGGTTTCCCGGCAGGCCGCCAACGGAATGCTTGTCGATGACCATCGGAGAATCCCAGGTCAACCGCTGGCCTACCTGCACCATGGCTCGCGTAAGGTGAACGGTCTCGTCCCGATCGAGAGACAAGGCCGAACAGGCGGTGAGAAACGCCGAAAGGTGGACGTCTGAGTAGCGGCCTGCGGCGACGTCGGAGACGATGTCGAGCATTGCGGCGGCATCGAGACGCTGGCCGAAAATTCGTCGTCGCACGCTGGACATCGATGTCAACGCAGGTGGGTGGCGCACATGGATCTCGTCACCGTCAGAGACGCCGAGCCGCGCCCAGGCGGCCTCCGAAAGGCCTGCCTCATCCGGCTGCACGAGATCGCCGCCGCGGACCTGGTATAGGGTCGCCGTGACTTCGCTCCCGTTTGCCATTACCAGGACCTGCGATCTCGGCGCGTGCCCCTCGGAGCGGCCGACAGGGCTATCCTCGCGCATCAAGACGATTGCATCGTGTTGCGACAGTAGCCCGAGCCGGCGGGCGTACAACGTGGGCAAGATTGTCGAACGCGCCGGTTCGGTCACGACAACACCTGATCGTCGCCCTCGGCCGGGATGTTGCACTGCCATCCGAGGTCGTGCTTTATGCGCTCGCCCAGCGCTGCCGACGCACTAGCCTCCCCGTGCACTATGAATGTCCTCTTTGGCGGCTTCCGAAAGTTGCCCAGCCAACGCAAGATCTCGTTGGCGTCTGCGTGAGCGGACAGCATTGGAAGGTTGGCGATCTCGGCCCGGACCTGAACCCAACCGCCGTGAATCTTCACTTCGCGGGCGCCGTTCAGCAGCGCCTCACCTCGAGTGCCGGCTGCCTGGTAGCCGGCGAACAGGATTGAGTTTTTGGCGTCGGGACCGTATGCCTTGATATGGTGCAAGACACGGCCCCCAGTGGCCATGCCGCTGGCGGAGATGATGACTTTCGGCATCGAGTTGTGGCTGAGAGCCTTGGACTCTTCGACGTCCTGCACGTAAGTCGCGGCGGCCATGGCCGCTTCGCAATCCGCCACGGAAAGACGGTGATCCAGGGGATGTTGCGCGAGCATTGCGCTGGCGTTGATGGCCATCGGGCTGTCGAGGTATATCGGCGTCAGCGGCAATCGTCCCGCCAGCTTGAGCTTCCAGCAGAGATAGAGCAGTTCCTGCGCACGTCCGACCGCGAAGGCGGGAATGATTACCGTTCCGCCCCGCGCGGAGGTGCGCTGGATTACCTCAAGGAGAGCGTCGGCCGACGCGACAGCAGCGTGCACGCGATTTCCATAGGTGGACTCCATCACCAGGTAGTCCGCCTCCGCAATGGGCTCGGGATCGGGCATCAGCGGATCGTCGTAACGACCGAGGTCACCGGAGAAGACGATCGTCTTTTTACTCCACCGCAGCTGGGCCGTGGCGGCGCCAAGAATGTGGCCGGCCCGACGGAAGACCAGGTTCACACCGTGCCCGAGGTCCGAAGGGGCGTTGAATTCCACCGGTCGCAGCTGATCGAGAACCCTCAATGCATCCTGCGTACGATAGAGCGGCAGGGCCGGTTTATGCCTGGAGAAGCCGTGCCGATTTGCGAAGTCGGCGTCGCTTTCCTGGATCCTGGCGCTGTCCAGCAACAGGAGTTCGCAAAGGTCGGCCGAGGCCGCCGAGCAGAACACCGGGCCGCGAAAACCCTCGCGTGCAAGCTTGGGGAGGTAACCGGAATGGTCGAGGTGTGCATGGGTAAGCACGACCGCATCGATCGCCGTGGGATCGACAGGAAACGCTGCCCAATTCTTCAGGCGGAGTGTCTTGAGGCCTTGGAAAAGGCCGCAGTCCACGAGGATGCGCGCTCCCAATCGCAATAGATGTCGCGACCCGGTTACTGTCCCGGCGCCTCCGAGAAAGGTCAAACTCGCGTTGGACATCCGTTCCTCAGCGCCTGTGATTCGGAACAGGTGTAATGAGCGTCATTGTGAGGTACCCCGTATATACCCTGCGCAAGAACGGCGTTATATTTCCCGCCTGCTTGTTAAAGTCGGATCTCCGCTAATTGGGCACGCGTTCGCATCCTGCCATGTGGCCACGCGCCGTGCATACGCCGATGGCGTCGCATATCGCGTGCGGCCCATTAGTCGGGACGACGCGGATTTCTCTCCGTCGGACTGCAGAAGGGCTGGCTCTCCGGCGTGAATGATTGCCGCCGTTAGATTTATGGGCAACTACGAATTGTTGCTACCTTCGGTTCGTGTTAAAGCTGCCCGAACCGCTCGAATCGGAGTCTGCGGCGAGGTAGAGCAAAGATCTCGAAGTCGGTCTCGGGGCCGTCAGCAATCGTGCGCGCCGTTTGGCAGCACCGCGGAAAAGGTCGTACGCGACAGCGTCTGCGCTGCACCCGCTCGTAGTGTCCCGTCAACACTTGGCCAGATTTCATCGGAAGCGCAATAGACCCAGATGATGACCAAATCTCAAGCAGCCGAGACTCCAGCATGGCAATTTCACACTCCGCATGCATGCGTCTGTACCGCCCGGGTGAACAGCTGATCTGTGAGTCGCGCCGACGACCGTCACCGGCCAAAGGACAGGTGCTTCTCAAGGTGAACGCCTGCGGCGTCTGCCGTACGGACCTGCATGTTGTCGACGGAGAATTGTCGAGGCCGAAACTGCCGATCGTGCCAGGCCACGAGATTGTGGGCGAACTCATCGACTGCGGCGAGGGAGTAACCTGGCTGCCAGGAACACGATTGGGCGTTCCCTGGCTCGGCTATACCTGCGGCAGTTGTGCGTTCTGTGCAAGCGGCCGGGAAAACTTATGTGACGCCGCTCAGTTTACTGGCTACCAGCTCGATGGTGGTTACGCTGAGCATGTCGTCGCAGACGCGCGGTATTGCTTCGAGCTTCCGAACACGCTGGACAACGCACACGCTGCGCCGTTGCTCTGCGCAGGACTGATCGGATATCGCTCGTTGCGCATCGCGGGGGACGCACAGCGCCTGGGCATCTACGGATTCGGCGCAGCCGCACACATCGTGGCACAGATCGCGCGCGCTCGCGGTCAGGAAATTTATGCCTTCACACGCCCCGGAGATGTGACCGCACAGGCATTTGCATCGCGCTTGGGGGCGCGCTGGGTAGGTAACAGTGACATTGAGCCACCGACCCCCCTGGACGCTGCGATCATTTTTGCGCCAGTGGGTGCACTCGTTCCGGCGGCGTTGCGGGCATTACGCAAAGGCGGGACGGTGGTCTGCGCCGGTATCCACATGAGCGACATCCCAGCCTTCCCCTACTCGCTGCTATGGGGTGAGCGAGTGGTTCGGTCGGTGGCCAATCTGACGCGCCGTGATGGACTCGAGTTCTTCGAGCTCACCGCCAGGGTCCCTATCGAGACTCAAATTGAGACGTTCGCACTCGACCAGGCCAACCTCGCTCTGGAGCGTTTGCGCTCAGGCTCATTAAGCGGCGCCGCGGTGCTGATTCCCTGATCGAAGCGACGCGAACTTCACATCACCGTTTCCCAACGAGATCACCCCCGATGGCTGACGCCGGCGCACCGAGCCCTCTGCAGATCAATGAATTGTTGAGGGCTGAGGCGTTTGTGCACCCGGTTTCACAACTGGAGCTTCGCGAAACAGCCATCTCCTGGGTCGTTCTGACGGGCTCGCTTGCGTACAAGATAAAGAAGCCCGTGAAGTTCGACTTCATCGACACCTCCACGCTCGAACGACGCCTGCATTACTGCAAGGAAGAGCTGCGACTGAATCGACGGCTCGCGTCCGACCTTTATCTCGACGTGGTCCCGATCAGTCGCGTCGATGGTCAGGCCCTGGTCGGCAATGCCCCGGGGCTGGCGATCGAGTACGCCGTGCGCATGAAGCAATTCGAACGACGGCAGGAACTGTCGAACCTGCTCCAGAACACAGAAGTGCCCGTCGGTGAGATCGAAGCTCTGGCGGAGCTTTTGGCCCGCTTCCACTTGGACGCGCCTTCATCATCGTGGAGCGGCGTACCGAAGAATACGGAACAGATGTACGAGGCAATACTGGGCAACCTCAACCAACTGCTCGCGTACGTGCGGCAACTCGAGCCGTTGCCCGGCCTAGGTCGACTCGTCGACTGGACCCACGACACGGCTCGAGTGCTTGAAGCGTCGTTTCAATCCCGCGAGCAATCCGGCTTTGTCCGCGAATGCCACGGCGACCTGCATTGCGCCAATATCGTTCGGTATCACGGCCGTCTTGTACCCTTCGACTGTATCGATTTCGATCCACACCTGCGGTGGATCGATGTCATCAATGATGTGGCATTTCTAGTAATGGACCTCGTGGGTCACAATCGCAGGAACTGGCTTCTGCGTTTTTGAGCAGGTACCTGGAGGTGACTGGCGATTACGATGGCGTTCGCTTGCTGCCATTTTGCGCCGTCTATCGCGCTTTGGTTCGAGCGAAGGTCGACGCTATCGCCGCAGAACAGTCCCCCGCGCGAGTGACCGAGTTCCGCAATCGACTGCGGCGGCGCGTGCATTCGGCCGTCGACTGGATGCATAGGTCGCAACCTACCCTCGTACTGATGCACGGTCCGTCCGGCTCCGGGAAGTCTTGGCTGAGCGAGCGCCTTATCGCCGCGTTGCCAGCACTGCGCATCCGCTCCGACCTCGAGCGCAAACGCATCGCAGGAACGACTGCGGGGTCGAACGCTGCCGCGCCTCCAAACGAGGGACTCTATGTACCTCAAATGAGCCACCGCACGTACGCCCGCCTGGTCGAGTCGGCGGAAAGCTGCTTGCAGGGCGGCTTCAATGTGATCGTAGATGCTGCGTTTCTGAACCCCGCCGATCGCGAGTTGTTTCGCAATCTGTCTCTGCGCTTGAGAACGCCACTCGTTGTCGCCTCCTGCCGGGCGGATGCCGCTACGCTCAATACCCGGATACAGGCACGCGCACAGGCTGGTAAGGATCCGTCCGACGCCGATAGGCTCGTCCTGGAAGCACAGTTGCGCGATCTGCAACCGCTCGGTGCCGAAGAGCGAGCGAATTCAATCACTATCGATACGCGAGAGGCTGATGCCGTAAAGCGCGTTGTTGCCGCTGTCGGGGCCTGCCAGGGTCGAACATCGACTAGTTAAATCCCCAGAATTGACCAATGCGACGCAGGAGACCCTTGAGTGGCCCCTGGGATCTCGATGTTGTCGCGGGGTGGAGCAGTGCTGCCGCCTCAGCCGAATCGGGCGTCGCACGACGACCTGTCACCCGGTCTATGTGAATGCGGTAGTACGTCAGCACCGCCTGCTCGAAAGCACCATGGTGGGACTGTTTGAAGCCTGCTGGTTCCCACCAGCTTGCACGCTGCTGCAGCAGCGCGACCGCCAAGTCGCGTTCCGCACGCCATTCAGGCATATCCGGACATTCCTCATAGCGACCTTGGACGATCACGCTTGTCCAATGCAGGTGATCGATTACTTCGTCTGCTTCGACACAAACCAGCGGGTTGGTACGCATCCATTCGATCTTCTGACCTGGCGCAGCGACACTGTAGAGATATTGTTCCTGGTAAGCGAAATTGAACGGCACGATGTAAGGCTGATTCGCGCGGGAGCAGCCGAGTCTGCCGAACCTCAGGCGTGTCAGCATCTCAACGCATTCTTTATTCGTCAGTTCAATGATGAGCATCACACGCATTCCTTGCTCTTGGTAGCGTCTCGCACACCGGACACGGGATGCCGAGCGCCGAGAGTGAGAATTGCTCGATAAGTATAACGCCCATGAGCACGGGCACGGGGGAGCACTGGCGGCCCGGCATGCCCGGCCGCTTCGCCGTCGGCTGCTGCCGGGCGCTGATGCTCCTGCTCTTTGTAGGCGGCGTGATGAGCCTGCTCTGGATTCGGCGGTATCACCGCCTTCGTCTGATAGAGAACTCTCGCCCCGTGTAATAAGCATCATTGTAAGGAGCACTACGTACATACGCTGCGCAAGAACGGCGCTATATTTCCCGCCTGCTTGTTAAAGTCGGATCTCCGCTAGTTGAGCACGCGTTCGCATCCTGCCATGTGGCCACGCGCCGCGCATACAGCCGACGGTGTCGCATATCGCGTGCGGCCCATTAGTCGAGACGACGCGAACCGTGAGCGTGACTTCATCACGAATCTCAGCCCTGAGTCACGATACTATCGCCTCATGTTCTCGATGCGAGAACCGTCGCCGAATTTGTCGCGCAACTCGTCGATGTAGACATGCACCGGTCGATGGCTCTCGTCGCTGTAACGGGAGAACCAGCCGACGAACAAATCATCGGCGTCGCCCGTTATGCTGCCGATGACAACGGACTCGATTGCGAGGTCGCAATCGTGATAGCCGACGACTGGCAGTGCCGCGGCATCGGCACGACGCTCACTGAGTTGTTGTTTGAGTATGCGGCCCACCAGGGCTTCCGTTCGATCTACGGGCACGTGCTCGCGAGTAATCAGCGCATGCTCAAGCACGCCGAATGGCTGGGGCTCACGATCGAGCCGCGTGTGGCGGGACAATCGACTGTACGCGTCGCGCGGCAACTCAAGGCACCCGACGATCGGCGTATTGGATTGAGGCGCACATGAACAAACGGATCCTCATCGTCGACGGTCATCCGGATCCGGCACCTGAACGTTTCGTGCACGCGCTGGTCGAGACGTATAGGAGCGCCGCGGCATCGTCCGGACATGAGGTGCGCATCGTGAAGCTCTGCGAACTTCAGTTTCCCTGGTTGCGCAGCGCGGCAGAATTCGCCAGCACCCCGGCACCGGTGATTGCCGAGCAGCAGGAGTCGCTGCGCTGGGCGCATCACCTGGTGATTTTCTATCCACTGTGGTTAGGCTCGATGCCCGCGCTGCTCAAGGCGTACCTGGAACAGACAATGCGCCCTGGGTTCGCTTTTGTGTATGGTAAGGGCCTGCCAAAGAAGCAGCTCGGCGGAAAATCCGCGCGCATCGTCGTGACGATGGGGATGCCGTCCGTCTTCTATCGCCTCTACTACCGCTCACATAGCGTGCGATCGCTGGCACGCAATATCCTGGGCTTTGTCGGATATCAACCCGTGCGCGTCAGCCTGATCGGCAACGTGGAACATATGAGCGAGGCGGCGCGCGCCGGTGCGTCAAGACGCTATCCGAGAACGCGCGTCGCGGACGGTGACTCTACGATTTTCGACGCCCAGACTGACCGAGGAAGATCCGCGATGAATGTTCCGCACGGGAAACACTCGCATGCCGGTAGCCATGCGTCGACCAACGTCGACTCCGAGGTAGTCGATCCCGTGTGCGAGATGAGGGTCTCTCTAGAATCGCCCCACCGGGCGACGCACGATGGCCACGAGTATCGATTCTGCTCGGCCGGGTGCCGCGCCAGGTTCGTGAATGACCCCGCGCGCTTCCTGACGAAGGCCTGCCCGTCTCCATTGACCGAGCCGGCGCCCCCAGGCACGCAGTACACCTGTCCCATGCACCCCGAGATCATCCGAGATGAGCCCGGTCATTGTCCCATCTGCGGCATGGCGCTCGAGCCGATGATGCCGAGCCTCGACGACGACGAGAACCCCGAGCTGGTCGATTTTCGTCGTCGATTCTGGTGGACCTTGCCGCTCTCTATGCTCACGCTGGTGCTCGCGATGTTCGGGCATCGAGCCGCCTGGCTGACCGCGACGTCCCGCACCTGGCTCGAACTGGCGCTGACTACGCCTGTCGTGCTGTGGGCAGGCTGGCCTTTTTTCCAGCGTTGGGCGCAGTCCATTGCCAATCGCAGTCCGAACATGTGGACGCTGATCGGAACCGGTGTAGGGGCGGCCTATGCGTACAGCGTCGTCGCGACGATAGCGCCGGACGTGTTTCCCGATTCGTTTCGTGAACATGGTCGAGTATCGGTGTATTTCGAGGCCGCCGCGATCATCGTTTCGCTCACGTTGCTGGGACAGCTGCTCGAATTGACGGCACGATCGAGCACCTCCGCCGCCCTCAAGGCACTGCTCCGCCTTGCGCCAAAAACCGCGCGGCGTCTCGACGCGGACGGAGCCGAAGAGGACATCCCGTTGGCGCATGTGCATGTCGGCGACCGACTGCGCGTGCGCCCGGGCGAGAAGGTGCCGGTTGATGGAGAGGTCCTGGAGGGGCGATCCAGTGTCGACGAGTCGATGCTGACCGGCGAGCCTATCCCGATCGAAAAGACTCCGGGGTCAAAGGTGATCGGCGCGACGTTGAACGGTACAGGCACGTTTATCATGCGCGCCGACAAGGTCGGCTCCGAAACCGTTCTCGCCCAGATCGTGCAGCTGGTCGCCCAAGCGCAACGATCGAGAGCGCCCATGCAACGACTGGCCGACAAGGTGAGCTTCTGGTTCGTGCTTGCGGTGCTGGCGATGGCGCTCGCAACATTTTTTGTCTGGGGTCTGTTCGGTCCGGAGCCGTCATGGACTTACGCTGTGGTCAACGCGGTGGCGGTGCTCATCATCGCGTGTCCTTGCGCACTTGGCCTCGCCACGCCGATGACGATCATGGTCGCCACCGGTCGCGCGGCTCAGGCTGGAGTTCTGTTTCGTGACGCGGAGGCGATCGAACGCTTACGCACGATCGACACCCTGGTCGTCGACAAGACTGGCACGCTCACTCAGGGTCGCCCGGCCTTTCGCGAGGTGATCGCGAAGGGTGACTTGACCGCTGACGAAGTGCTGAGGCTCGCCGCGAGCCTGGAGCAAGGCAGTGAGCACCCGCTCGCCGAGGCCATTGTGACCGAGGCGCGGAGGCGTGGTCTGGCGCTTTCGAAGACCGACGAATTCGAAGCACTGACGGGCCTCGGCGTGCAGGGTCGTGTTGAGGGACACAGCCTTGCGCTAGGCAACTTGACGCTGATGCAGCAGATCGGAGCGGTCCCTGGTGCGCTGGCAGAGGCAGCGGAGAAGCTGCGAGTCGATGGCGCTACCGCCATGTTCCTCGCCGTGGACGGCCGGACCGTCGGATTAATCGCCGTGGCAGATCCCATCAAAGATGGGGCGGCGGACGCAATAAAGACCCTTCACGCGGCCGGGCTGCGTATCACGATGGCCTCGGGCGACAGCCGAACCACGGCCGAAGCGGTTGCGCGTCGTCTCGGCATCGACGAGGTGCACGGCGAGGTAAGACCGAAAGACAAAGTTGAGCTCGTCCAACGCCTGAGGGCCGAGGGACGTCGCGTCGCCATGGCCGGTGACGGCATCAACGACGCGCCCGCGCTGGCAGCGGCCGATGTCGGCATCGCCATGGGCACCGGAACGGACGTCGCCATGTCCAGTGCACAGGTGACCTTGGTGAAGGGCGATCTACGCGGCATCGCTCGAGCTCTTGAGATTTCCAACGCCGCGGTGCTCAACATGAAACAGAACCTCACTTTCGCCTTTCTCTACAACGCGCTAGGCGTGCCCGTTGCGGCAGGTATCTTGTACCCTGCGTTCGGGCTGCTGCTCAGCCCGATGATCGCGGCGCTGGCCATGAGCCTCTCGTCCGTCTCAGTCGTCGGCAATGCGCTTCGCCTGAGGTCGAACCCCCGAAGGAAATGAGACCGACACTTATCCTGCGTCCAAACGGGGAGCGGTCTGGCGCCGGACGGGACTTCTGCACGGTCCGCTGAACTCCAATGGCGATTCGATTCGGCAGGTTCAGTCCCGGGCCAAGCGGCTCATCAACTCGATCGCCTCGTCTGACGCCTTTTGCAGGATCACTCCCGTGACGCCCGAGTCCAGCCAGGGCTTCCATCGGTCCTTGATGCGATCCGGCGGTCCGACCAGCACTTCGTCGTCCACGAATTGGTCCGGCACGGCCGCCGCCGCCTCATCCTTGCGTCCCGCGAGATAGAGTTCCTGGATGCGCTCGGCAGCCTCGGGGTAGCCGCGCTCGATCATGCAATCCTTGTGGAAGTTTTTGCTCCTCGCGCCCATGCCGCCCACGTTGAGCGCGACCGACGGCTTCAGGGCGTCGAGTGCCGTGCGGACGTCACGCGTGACCTGGATAGCGAACGAGATGCGCAACGCGAAATCCTTGAGCGACTTGCCGTCGGTGCGTTTCGCCAGCCCTTCCTCGATCAGTGCCCGGTACGTTTTCACGCTGTCGGGCGAATGGTGCAGCGCTATCCAGCCATCCGCGATCTCGCCCGTCATGCGGATGTTGGCAGGAGTCGTCGTGCCCAGCAGGATCGGAATGTTCGGGTTGCCGTGCAGGATGCTCTTCAAGGGCTTGCCGAGCCCGCTCGATCCGGGTCCCTGGTAAGGCAGCGAGATCTCCGTGCCGTCGTGGGTGACAGGTCCCTCGCGCCTCAGGATCTTCTTCATGATCGCGACATAGTCGCGGAGGCGGGCATTCGGCTTTCCCCAGGGCTGCCCGTACCAGCCTTCGACGATTTGGGGGCCCGAAACCCCGAGCCCGAGCATCATGCGCTCGCCACCCGCCATCGCGTCGATGGTCTGAGCGGACATCACGAGGTTGGCCGGCGCGCGCGCCGCGATCTGCGCGACACACGTACCGAGGCGAATCTTTTTCGTCAGCGCCGCGATGTACGCGAGTGGCGTGATCGCGTCCGAGCTGTACGTTTCCGACGTCCACACCGCGTCGAAGCCGAGTTCCTCGGCACGCAGGATGCGTCGGATCGGGAGTTCAAACGTGGCGCCGGCATAGCCGAGACCGAGACCGAGTTCCAAGTTGCGTCTCCTCCAATTCGACGACGTATTGCGAGCCGCGTACCACCGCGCACCGGGTACTCAGAGCGTTTTGTTCTCCTTCGCAACGAATTGGTAAGCGAAGAGCCTGCGTAGGGCAGGACGCAAACAAGGTCGCCACGCGGCAACTCGCCCGCGCGGTGGAACAACGAGGTCGCGACGACATGGTCCACTCTGATTGTGATCGCTGCGAGCGCAACTTCTTGAACCGGGAGTCTCGGCGGTCCCTCGAAGTCCTGCTGTAGGCGATGCGGCGATTCAGTGCGAGGCGGTCACGAGCGTGCCTTAACGCACGCACCGGCTGGGCGCATCCGCCCTGTCGGGATAGCTGCGTCTCGGCACTCTTCGCCAACAGTGGCATGGCCGCTTCTGCCGACTGTCTGGCGGCACGCGGTGCCGGAATTCTTTACACACATGAACATACCGCGCCGGGCACCGCCGCTAAACGGCTGATTTGATTCACATCGCACCGGCGGGCTTAACATTTGCATCCGGCCTACGTGCGACTCGCTTCCGCGCTGACCTGCGCCAACCCTTTTCCGGTGCCTGTCCGATTGATAACAGGCACGGTGCTGGCGCAGGATCGACCGGCGCACGGAACCAAGGAAGGGGGAGTACGATGACAACTCGAGTGCGACGGCGCTGCGGTGTGCACATGGCACGCGCCCAACTTCTCGCGGCACGGGTAGGCGGTCTGGCAGTGGCGATCCTGATGACGCCCGCCGTCGTCCAGGCCGCCGACGCCGCGGGCCGCGAGCCCTATGCCGTCGGCATCGAGCACACGATCCTCGCCGAGGAACTCGTCGGTCGCGAAGCGCGCCGTCTTGAGCTGCGCCTCAAGCTCACCAATGAAGACGTGCGCGGTCTCTTCGACCTGCGCCTGCGGCTGGTGGAAACCGGCGATGCCAGCTCATCGCTCAGCTGCAGCCGCAAGCCCGCGCGTTTACGGGTCCTGCCGTCCGGGGCGGCCAAGCAGGTGACCGCGGACTTCGTGTGCACGGGCTGGCCGCCGTCGTGGGCGGGAACGATGAAAGATCTCGAGTTCGAAATCGAAGCGGTCGATCTGTCGACGCAGGAAATCGTGACTTTCGCGCGCACGAGTCACGGAGAGCACTGACATGCGACACCTCCCCCTCGGTCGGTCCGCGTGCGCAGCTCTCGCAATGTCCAGCGTCCTGGGCGTGGCCGACGCGGCGCCCGGCGATACGACCCTGGTGAGCGTCCGCCAGCCGGGACTGGTGACCGCGATGGGCGCGAGTTCCACCGCGCGCGTGAGCGCCAGCGGACGGTACGTCGCGTTCCGGTCGGCGGCCCTCGACCTGGTCCCCGGCAGCACCGGGGGACGCATTCACGGCTACGTGACGGACCTGGTCGCAGGTACCGTCGAGCGCGTCAGCGTCGCCTCGAATGAGACGGCGGCGAATTCGGACACGGACAACCTGGCCATCAGCGGGGACGGCCGGTTCGTCGCCTTTGCCTCGATTGCCTCGAACCTCGTGCCGAACGACACCAACGCGGTCGGCGATGTCTTCGTGCGCGATCGTCAATCCGGGCTGACCCAACGAGTGAGCGTCAGTGCGACTGGAGCGCAGGCCGGACGGGCGAGCTTCGCTCCCTGCATCAGTGGCGACGGCCGTTACGTGGCCTTCGGCTCGCGCGCCGTCAACCTCGTCGCCGGCGACACCAACAACGTCGACGACGTCTTCCTGCGCGACCGCCAGACCGCGCAGACCTTCAGGATCAGCCTTGCGAACAACGGCGCCCAAGGCAACGGCAGCAGCTTCGGGTGCGCGTTCTCGGCCGACGGCCGCTTCGTGGCGTTCGCTTCCCGTGCCACCAACCTGGTGCCGAGCGACACGAACGCAGCCGACGACGTCTTCGTCCGCGACCTGGTCGCGGGCAGCACCGAACGCGTGAGCGTCAACTCCGCGGGCGTCCAGGGCAACGGTGGCGTGGCGATCGCACCTCCCGCGATCAGCGCCAATGGGCGGTTCGTCGCGGTCGCGTCCAACGCCTCGAACCTGGTTGCCGGTGACACCAATGACTCCCAGGACGTCTTCGTGCGCGACCGGCAGACCGACCAGACCGAGCGCGTGAGCGTCAATTCGAGCGGTGCGCAGATGCCCGCCGGCAGCTTTGCGCTCGGGGCCGCGGTGAGTGCCGACGGCCGCTTTGTCGCCTTCCACGCGACGGCGCCGAACCTGCCGGGGGACGATTCGACCGGCCCCGGCATATTCCTGCGCGATCGCCTGAATTCGACCACGACCCGCGTGAACGTAAATTCGAACGGCGCGTCGGGAAACAGCTACAGCGTCTGGCCTGCCATGAGCGCGGATGCTCGCTACGTCGCCTTCGAATCGGGCGCGTCCAACCTGGTCCAGGGCGATGGCAACGGCGCGACCGACGTGTTCGTGCGAGACCGGCAGGCGGCCACGCTGCTCGTGGCCTCGCGCACCAAGGTGGCGTCGAATGCGGCCGGCAGCGATGAGTACCTCGAGTGCTGTGACGACACGCTGAGCGCCCCGTCGGTGAGCAACGACGGCCGCTTCGTGGCGTTCGCATCCACGGCGAAAAGTCTCGTGGTGGGCGAATCTGCCACGCTCGGGCCTGTCGGCAATCTACGTTCGTGACGTGCAGAACAAGCAGACGATCCGCGTGTCCGATCAAGGGTCGATCCAGAACCATGCCGTCATCAGTGGCAACGGCCGCTACGTCATCTTCAGCGACTATGGAACGTTTGGGCTCATCGAGTGGGACCGGACCACCCTCCAGAGCCGTGTCCGCGTCCCCAGGGCACGCGGCGCGCGCGTGAATTACGACGGACGTTTCCTGGCATTCCCTGAATACAGGGCGCTCGTGCCTGGCGACACGAACGACACCACGGACGTCTACGTGCATGACCGGCAGGACGGCGGGCTCGAGCGTGTCAGCGTGAGTTCGAATGGCACCCAGGGGAACAGTTATTCAGATCTCCCGGAGATCTCCGGCGACGGCCGGTTCGTGGCCTTCAGGTCGAACGCCTCCAACCTCGTGAGTGGCGATACGAACGGGGCATGGGACATCTTCGTCCGCGATCGCGCCACCGCGAAGACCGAACGCGTGAGCGTCGCCTCGAACGGCGCGCAAGCGAACGGCTACAGTAACGCGCCTTCGTTCAGCGCCGACGGCCGCTTCGTCGCGTTTACCACCGACGCCAGCAACCTGGTGGCTGGCGACACCGTCTCGACCCCCGACGTGTTCGTGCACGACCGCACGAGCGGGCAGACGACGCGAGTGCGTCCGAACGGGGTCGCCATCCCGGGGGCATCGATCAGCGCGGACGGCCGCTACCTGACGTTCACGACCGCCGCGGCGCTCCTCGCGCGCGACACGAATGCCACGACGGATGCGTACGTGGTCGACCGCTCGACCGGCACGATCGAGCTCATCAGCCAGTCTTCCGCTGGCACGCCGGCGAACGGGCCGAAGTGAGCAGCCGTCGATGAGCGGCAACGGGCGGTTCGTCGTGTTCGACACGCTCGCCTCGAACCTGGGCGGCAAGGACCTGAACGGGCTCACCGACGTCTACCTGCACGAGCGTGCAGTCTCGTCCCTAACCGTCGCGCCGCTCACGCTCGACTTCGGGCAACAGAGAATCAACACGACCAGCGCGGCGCAGGCGGTCAAGGTGACGAACGTCAGCGCGACCGCCGTGCCCATCACCTCGGTGGCGTTGCAGGGGACACATGCTTCGCAGTTCGCGCGCACGCACAATTGCGGCAGCTCGCTCGCGGCAGGGGCGAGCTGCACGATCAACGTGGTCTTCAAGCCCACCTCGACGGGGGCCAAGACCGCGACGCTGAACGTCAACGGCACGGGTGGGGGTTTGCGCTCGGTAGCCCTCAGCGGTACCGGGATAACAGGCTAGGAAAGACACCGGTCTCGGAATAAGCCGGGCCGGGTTGTGGCGCTTGAAACCGATTGGCGATCCCGCTTAGTGCTTCCGCCATGTGACGAAAATCGTCTAGCTGAAATATTGCTGGCGAGTACTAAATTCGTTTTGCCTCGGCGATTGCTTCCTCGACCCGCTCGTTGATGCGCTTGATGTCGTTGTTCGCGTTATCGACGTAGGTCCGCACGCAGCGGATGTATTGCTCCGCGTCGGAGGTGAAGCTGTCGACCTCATACTGGGAGGAATTCCAGCGGCCGGTAGGGCTTGCGGCAGGTCGGCTCGGGGTAGCCGCTGAAGCCAAAATTGCACGAGAATGGCGAGCACGCGACCCGCAGGCGCCTCAGGACGACACGGGCAGCGCGACCAGGCGCTGCTGATGCTCATGTACCGGCACGGCCTGCGTGTCTCCGAGGCCGTGTCATTGCGCTGGGAGCAGGCCGACTTGAAGGCCGGTCATCGCACGTAAGTCGGTTGAAGAACGGCGCGCCGTCGACCCATCCGTTGCGAGGGCCGGAGCTGCGCGCCCTGCGGCAACTCAAGCGGGACTGGCCGGATTCTCCGTACCTGTTCGTGAGCGAGCGCGGCGGCCCGATGACCGCCGTCGAACAGCTTGGTCGGCGCGTCGAAGCCAGTTCGTTGCCAAGCGCTCTTGTTTTGGCGGTCAGTCAGCTTGTTCATGGCCGCCATGGCGCCCTCCATTGGGGGTAACTGGTGGCATTTAGCCACCGCTTCGGCCTGCTACGCCCAATGCTCGCGGGAAGCTATGAACCGTCAGGCTCTCTCGAGCGACGATGATTATTACTTTTTGTGCTGTATTTCACGAGGTTTCGCGACGGGTCGCTACCGGATGGCTCGCCTGCAAACGTCGTGAATCGTTGGATGTGGCCTGCCGCTGGGATTCGAACCCAGGACCAAGGGATTACGCGATCCCAGGTTTCCCCCAGGCGTGGACTATCTCTTCACCCTCGGCCTGCTGCCGGTGGGGTGCGGGACGCTGAACCTGTCATTAAGGGCACTGCAGCCCTCAGGTAGTCTCTGCACCTTCCGGCGGTGTACCGCCGGCTTGGCTCAGGATTGCCATCGACGGAAATTCCGCCGGAAGGTTTCCCGAATTCATCCCGTCCACTCCGCGGATTACGCCGCGGAGGCACCTCTTCGATGAGTCCCCTGCACTAACCGCTGTGCTACAGCCCCCCGCGAGATTTACAGAACACGACAGAAATTCACATGGCCCATCGATCAGTCTGTGTCTACAGTACTTCGATGGAGGCGTCTCAACGTTCAGTTTGCGCGGTATGTGGAGGTCGCCTGCGCGGGCGTCAGACTGTTCTGTTCCCGGCGCTGCAAAAACCGACATACGAACTATCACCATCAGAGCTACGCCAGGCAGCTCGAGCGAGCCCGAGTCAACAAGCTGAGGCTCGTTGCTAAGCTCGGGGGGCGCTGCGGCATTTGCGGCTACGCTAGGAATCTTGCTGCGCTCGAATTCCACCATCGCGATCCTGCGTCGAAGAACTTCAACTCGACGCTCGATCGCTCGCGAACCCGGAATTGGCGGACATCGAACTGGAAGCCGCCAAGTGCGATCTCCTATGCTCCAACTGTCACGCCGAACACCACAATCCTGGAGCTACGCTTGTTGTCCAGATGGCTCAGGCGGATGCATCCGTTTGAATTGCTGCTGTCACCCGCACCAGCTGGCCGTTCTCGTCATCAGTGGGCAGGGACAAGGCGCCATCCGGCCCATTCACGGCTGCGTATGCGTTTCTTCAGGGGTCGCCGAACAACCGCTCCTAACGGAACACCGGCCGCGAACCGAAATGATGGCCGCCGCCCATGGCCGGTTGCTTTCGGACGATAACGACGACGTCCTCCAGCCCCTCGACCCAAGCCGGGTGCGCGCGACGCTGGTGGCGTTTTACCTTCGCCGCGCGACTCATCAAACGAGCTACCGAGTTGGTCGCTGAACCGCGCGCCCGTCGGCTGGGTCACTTCGCCGGTACGATCCGAAGCAGCTGCCCGCCCCCTCGTCCGTCAGCAGGTAGAGCGCGCCATCGGGGCCCTGCTCGACGTCGCGGATGCGCTGCCGCAACGTGTCGCCAAATAATCTTTCTTCGTGCACGACGCGATTGCCGTCCATTTCGAGACGCACCAGCTCCTTGGCGACCAGTCCGCCGACGAACACGTTGCCGCGCCACTGCGGGATTCGTTCACCCGTGTAGAACAGCAGGCCGCTCGTGGCGATCGACGGCACCCAGTGATGCACGGGCGATTCCATGCCCGGCGCCTCGGTGCGATCGGTGATCTTCGCGCCGGAATACTCGCGTCCATACGTGACGAGGGGCCAGCCATAATTTCGGCCACCGAGCGTGCGGTTGAGTTCGTCACCGCCCTTCGGTCCGTGTTCGTTGGTCCAGAGTTCCCCGGTTTCAGGATGGAGCGCCGCGCCTTGCACGTTGCGGTGGCCGGTCGACCAGAGTTCAGGCCGGGCTCCCGACGTCTTGAGGAACGGGTTGTCGGCAGGCACCTTGCCATCGCGGTCGATGCGCACGATCTTGCCGATGTCGCGTGCCGAGGTCCTGCACCTTGTCGCGCGCGACGTTGCGATCGCCCATCGTCACGAACAGCGTGCCGTCGCGTGCGAAGACCAGCCGTGACCCGAAATGCTGTTGGCTCTTGAACGCGGGCTGCTGGCGAAAAATCACGTGGACGTCTTCGAGCGCGTTGCCATTGAGCCGGCCACGCGCGACCGCCGTCCCGTTCGTGTCGCCCTCCCTGGGCTCCGCGTATGAAACGAACACGCGTTGATTGGTCGAAAACTCCGGGTCGATCGCGACGTCGAGCAGGCCGCCCTGGCCCGTCGCGTAAACCGTCGGGCACGCCGGTGATCGGCGGCCCCAGGCCGCCGTCGCGTTCGATGATGCGCAGGCGTCCGGGGCGCTCGGTTACCAGCGCGCGGCCGTCCGGCAGGAACGCGAGGCCCCACGGATGCTGCAGTCCGGGAGTAACCGTTTCGATACGGACCTTCACGCGCTCGGTCGCCGTGTCCCCGCCGGTCGGTTCGGCCGCCTCGCAGCTCGTCAAGGAAACCAGCAAGGACGCCGACGAGACGCATGGACAGAAACAAGCGGCCAAATTGTCACATCGGCTCCCCATTGCGCGGTGGAGCCGTCATTGTCGCAGGTGCAGGGCGCCAGCCGTCAGTGTCCGGTCACTGTCGGACGACCGGACAAACGGGAGTCATTCGGGACGGGCGGCAGTGATGTTGCGCGGCGGCGCGCCGCCCTCGGCAGGGCCCAGTTCCTTGCGGCCTTCGATCGCGTAATAGATCAGGAACGCCAGGCCTACTCCGGTCGGAATCAGGCCGAAATACATGACGTCGTCGCCCGCGACCTTGCCGAGCGAGATGGTCAGCCCGATGCCGACGAAGAACCAGATCATGCCGGTCAGCAGCGTGCGCGGCCGCCGGTTCCGCTGCACGGGTTGTAGAACGACTCCGGCAAGGCCGGAATGTCCATGCCGCGCTCGATCGCAGCCAGGCGCTCCTTGTGGTGCGCTTCGACGATGTCGCGGCGGCGGCGATAGTCCACGATCGCATAAACGATCGGAATCAGCAGCGACATTACGATCGCGATGACGGGTATCAATACGGCTACGGCGTCGTTCTCGTTCATCGTGGTCTCCAGGGCAGATGCACGTTATATGCGCCAGCCCGGTCCAAGGTTGCAGTTGCCGGTCTGCAACCTTCGGCGGCGCTGGCGCGTATAAAGCCCATGGACGCGGCCATCGGCACTCATCTCGCGGCGGGGCGGCATGCCCGCGCCTTCGACCTGATCGTGCCCGAATTCCGGGACCGGGTGTTTCGCCTGTCCTATTCGATCCTCAAGGACCGCGCTGCGGCCGAGGATGCGGCGCAGGAGACATTCGTGCGGGTCTGGAAGGCTCTGGCCGGGTTCGACGGGCGCGCCGCGCTCGGCACCTGGATCTACGCCATCGCGCGCAATACCTGCCTGATGGAACTGCGCAAGCGCAAGCCCGATGGTCTCGCTCGACGATCCGGACTCACACGAAGCGCAGAGGGCCGCGACGAGCATCGCAACCGGACCCGCGAGCGACCCCGAGCGTGACAACCTGCTGCGGCTGGTCGAGACCTTGCCGGAAAACCAGCAGCAGGCCGTGCGCCTGTTTTACCTGGAAGACCGCTCGTACGAAGCCGTGGCTGCGGCGCTCGGCATGCCGCTCGGAACGGTCAAGAACCTGTTGTTCCGCGCGCGCAAGCGGCTCATGGAGCTCGCGCGCCCGGAGGAGGTCATGCCGCATGAACGATCGCCACACTTACACACCCGTGCGAGGATCGCGAATTCGATATCGCGGACCTCGTCGACGGCGCACTGGCCAGCGAACGCATTGCGACCGTCCAGCGCCACCTGCTCGTTTGCCCACGGTGCAGCGCCTGGCATGCCGCCTTGCAGGCGATGGATGCGGGGCTCGCGCAGGCACTGCCAGGTCGACCCGGGCTTTCACGCGGAATTTGCCACCAAACTGCAGGCTCGGCATCGAAGGTCTTACCACCGCCCGGCGTCTCGCCGCCGATGCTGCGCGCACCGAGGCCGAGAGCGAGTACGAGAGCGATGCTGGCGACGCTGCAGGGCTGGCGCTGGCGAGCCGTGCTGAACGGCGTTGCCACCGCAGCGGTCGTGGGCGGAGCGCTGCTCGGTCTGCAGGCACTCGCTCCCGCCCCTCAGTGGCATCGCTCGACCTGCAAGGCGTGCCCGATCATGCGGGCCTGGCGGTGGGCGCAGGCGTCGCGCTTCGGCGGCATAATGCCCTGCGCGCCAGGCGCTCTGGCTTCGGCGGCGTACCCGCCCTGTGGGGCTGACGCCTCGACGGCGCTTAGACGCTTGCGTGTCCAGCCGAACGAGTCAGCCGCAACTCCGTTCTGGATTTCGACCAGCGCCGCGCGCAACTGTCTGCGTGACGACGCCGACGTCGCCGGTGCCGACGCGAACTTCGGTGCCATCGTGCAGCACGAGCGTGCCGACGCCCGCGAGGACGGCAGCCGTGCCCGACAGCGCGGCCTCGCCTGTCTTGACCCACTCCAGCATCTCCGCGACGTCGAACACGCGCTCCTCGACCTTGAATGCCCTGCTGGCGCGCCATGTCAGCAGTGAATCGCGCGTCACGCCGTGCAGGAACGTCGAGTCGAGGCTGCGCGTGAGGATGTGGCCCTCGCGGATCAACAGGAAGTTCGCGGCGCCGGTTTCCTGCACCGAGCCGCCCGGGCAGAACAGCACCTGGTCGATCCTGTATTTTGCCTTGGCGGCGAGCGTCGGGCCCATCGCCGCGGCGTAGTTGCCACCTGTCTTGACCATGCCGAGGTGTTCGGCC
Source organism: uncultured Gammaproteobacteria bacterium (assembly GCA_963784225.1). GTDB lineage: Bacteria > Pseudomonadota > Gammaproteobacteria > Steroidobacterales > Steroidobacteraceae > RPQJ01. The sequence continues at coordinate 284,288 of CAWAQN010000013.1, read as the reverse complement.
GTGCGATGGCGTTCGTCCTCGACGTAGATGCGCAGCGGCTTCATGCCGCCCGCTGAAGTAATCCCACACCGGGCTCGCGAGCACCAGCAGCGTGGCTTCGTTCGACGGCTGCGAGGCGGCGCCGATGTTCGGCATCGTGCCGAACAGCACGGGCCGCAAATAGAGCGCGCCTGGAGGCTCCGGCACCTGTGCGCGCGTCGCGGTCGATCGTCTGCGAGGACCATGCTTCTCGAGTTGCGCCGCGTCGGGCACCGGCAACGACAGCAGCGCGCGCTCTGGCGCATGCGCTCGATGTGCCGGTCCATGCGAAACACGTTGATGCTGCCGTCCGCCCAGCGATACGCCTTGAAACCCTCGAAGCAGGTGCTGGCGTAGTGAATCACGTGCGCGGCCGGGTGCATCGGCATCGGCGCGATCGGCACGACCTTGTCGGCGCTCCAGCGTCCGTCCTTGGCGAAAGTCGCGATGCTCATCTGGTCGGCGAGAACCGTGCCGAAGGCCGGGCGCGCTTGCGGGCTCGTGGTCATCGTCAGCTCTGCGGGTTCGGATGGTCGTCGCTTGGGGCGTTCATGCTCGTCGCTAGTCTCGTCAGTCTAACCGGGGATGAAGATCGTCGCGGGGTGCTCGAGCAGGTCCTTCAAGCGCCAGGATCATCGCGGCTGCGTCGTAGCCGTCGACGAACCGGTGATCGAACGACGACGACAGATTCATGATGCGGCGGATGGCCACGGCGCCATCCATGACGACCGGGCGGTCGATCGCCTTGTTGACGCCGATGATGCCCATCTCGGGCGCGTTGATGATCGGCGTCGAGACGATGCCGCCCATCCGGCCGAGGCTCGTGATCGTGATCGTCGAGCCCGACAGCTCTTCGCGCGTGGCCTTGCCGCGTGCGGGCAGCCTCGGAGACGCGGCGAATTTCGTCGGACAGGTCCCGAAAGCGTGCGGGCCTCGGCGTGACGCACGACCGGCACCTTGAGGCCGTCGGGCGTCTGCGTCGGCGATGCCGAGGTGCACGGGACGGTGGCGCAGCAGCACGCCGCGCTCGGCATCGTAGTGCGCGTTGCACTGCGGGAATTCCTCGAGCACGCGTGCCAGCGCGGCCGCGGCGAGGAACGGCAGGTAAGTGAGCGGCGCGCGAGCCTTTGCTCGGCCTTCGAATTCAGGTGCTGACGCAGCGACTCGAGTTCCGTGACGTCCACTTCCTCGACGTAGGAAAAATGCGGAATGTTGCGGGCTGCATCCGACATGCGCTGCGCGATGAGTCGTCGCACGCCGATGACCTTGACTTCCTCGACGCCGGTGCGCGGCGCGAGCAGTGCGCTGCGCCGCACCGTTCGCTGCCGCTGGCCGCCGGCGTCGGCGGCACCGCAGCTCACGGCCGCTTCGAAATCCTGCGGCGTGATGCGGCCGCTGGGACCCGACCCTGCACGAGCCGCAGGTCGATGCCCGCTTCACGCGCCTTGCGCCGCGTCGCCGGCGACGCTTTGACACGGCCGGTGGTTCTCGACTGCGGCGGTCGAGACGGCGAGCGGGCGCCGGCTCTGGCCTGCCAGCAGCGGCTGACGGCGAGGTTCGCAACGAGCGCGCACGATGCGGGGTCTCGCCGGCTTCGGCAGCGGCGGCGCGATGCCGGACCATCGCCGAGCATGGCCGCGGGGGCGGTCGCGGTCTTCGAGCGGCGGCCTCGCTCGACTCCGTCTCGAACACGATCGAACTCCGCACCGACGCGGATCATGTCGCCCGGCTGGCCGTTGATGTTCACGACGCGCCCGGTGACCGGGGCCGGCACTTCCACGGCCGCCTTGTCGGTCATGACCTCGGCCATGATCTGGTCTTCCTGCACGATCTCGCCGAGCTTGACGTGCCAGGCGACGATCTCGGCCTGCACGGTGCCTTCACCGAGGTCCGGCATCTTGAAAACGTAGCGTGTCATCGCGCCTCCATCACCGCCTTCAGGGCGATCGTAACGCGCGGCTGGCCCGGAAAATATTCCCACTCGAACGCGTGCGGATACGGCGTGTCCCAGCCGGCGACCCGGCCGATCGGCGCCTCGAGATCCCAGAAGCACTCTTCCTGGATCGTGGCCGAGAGTTCGGCGCCGAAGCCCGAGAAGCGCGTCGCCTCGTGCGCGATCAGGCAGCGACCGGTCTTCCTGACCGAGGTGCAGATCGTGTCGACGTCGAGCGGCACCATCGATCGCACGTCGATGATCTCCGCGTCGATGCCCGAGCGACTCGCGCCGCCGCTTCGCAGACGTAGACCATCGTGCCGTAGGTGATGATCGTGAGGCCTCGCCCTTGCGCACGATCTCGGCCTTGCCGATCGGCACCGTGTAGTAACCGTCGGGCACCTCGCCCTTCGGGTGCGTGCTCCACGGCACCGCGGGCTTGTTCGCGATCGCCGTCGAACGGACCGTTGTAGAGGCGCTTCGGCTCGAAGAACACGACCGGGTCGTCGTCCTCGATCGAGGCGATCAGCAGGCCCTTGGCGTCGTACGGGTTCGAGGGCATCACGACCTTGATGCCGCAGACGTGCGTGAAAATGCCCTCCGGACTCTGCGAATGCGTCTGGCCGCCGCGGATGCCACCGCCGCAGGGCGTGCGGATCGTCACCGGCGCCCAGAAATCGCCGGCGCTGCGATAGCGCAGGCGCGCGAGTTCGCTGAAGATCTGGTCGCAGGCCGGATAGATGTAATCGGCAAACTGCACTTCGGCGACCGGACGCAAGCCATTGACGCCCATGCCGATCGCGGCGCCGACGATCGCGCCTTCGGCGATCGGCGTGTCGAGCACGCGATGCTCGCCGTACTTGCGCTGCAGGCCGTCGGTGACGCGAAACACGCCGCCGAAGAATCCGACGTCCTGCCCGAGCACGACCACGTTCGGGTCGCGCGCCAGCATGATGTCCATGGCCGAGTTCAGGCGACTGGATCATGTTCATCTGCGCCATGTCAGACCCCTGCTCGGCGCGCATCTGCTTCGCGCTGCCGGCGCAGGTGCTCGGGCACCTCCTTGAACACGTCCTCGAACATGAGGTCGCGATTGAGGCGCGGACCTTCGTTCAAGGCGCCGTACTGCACGGCCTCCTTCCAGCTCTCGGTCACGTGCGTTTCCAGTTCCTTGGTCAGTGCGGCGTGGCGCTCCTCGGACCATTCACCGATCGCGATCAGGTGATTCTTCAGGCGCAGCGACGGGGTCGCCGAGCGGCCACTTCTCGTAGTCGTCTTTCGGGCGATAGCGCGCCGGATCGTCGCTCGTCGAGTGCGCGGCGCCGCGATAGGTGACGTGCTCGATCAGCGTCGGGCCCGCACCGGTGCGCGCGCGTTCCGCGGCCCATTGCGTGACCGCATAGACCGCGAGGAAATCGTTGCCGTCGACGCGAATGCCCGCCATGCCATAGCCGGGGCCGCGCGCCGCGAATGACCGCTGCTCACCGCCGGCGAACCCCTGGAAGGTCGAGATCGCCCACTGGTTGTTGACGACGTTCAGGATCACGGGCGCGAGGTACACGGACGCGAACAGCATCGCGTGGTGGAAATCGGCCTCGGCGCTCGAGCCCTCGCCGATCCAGCTGACGGCGATGTCGTCCTCGCCCTTGATCGCCGCGGCCATCGCCCAGCCGACGGCCTGCGGAAACTGCGTCGTCAGGTTGCCGGAGATCGAGAAAATGCGGCCTTCGGCCCAGTGGTACATGACCGGCAGTTGCCGGCCCTTGCACATGTCACGCGTGTTGGAGAGCAGCTGGCACATCAGGTCGACCAGCGGCCGGCCACGGACCATGTACAGGCCCTGGTTGCGGTACGACGGGAACAACATGTCGCGCGGCCGCAGCGCCATGCACTGCGCGACCGAGACCGCCTCCTCGCCGAGCGAGCGCATGTAGAACGAGATCTTGGCCTGGCGCTGCGCACGCTGCATGCGGTCGTCGAAGATCCGCGTCAGCAGCATGTAGCGCAGGCCGAAATGCAGTTCCTGCGGATCGAGGTGCGGATGCCACGGGCCCACCGCACTGGTGGTCGTCGTCCAGCACCCGCACGAGTTCCGTCGACAGGTTGCCGATGTCGCGAACCCGGGCGTTGACGTCGGGGCGCGGCACGGCCCCCGCGGGTGACAGCTTCGAGGTAGCTGAAATCCGGTTCCTCGCCCGGCCGGGAGTGGGGTCGCGGGATATGCAGGCGGGAACGTCTGGGCATCGTTTCCTCTAATGCGTGATGCGCGAATGCATCAGCGCGGTAGATTACTTAGGTCGACTGGGGGGCTGCGCGAACTGTTGCACTGCATTGCAGCAAAGTGAAATAATCATTCCATGGAGCGGTCAGTTCATGGATGATTTATTACCAAGCTCGACTCGACAAGGTAGACCGCGAATTCTCGACCTGCTGCAGCGCGAGGGAGCGCTCTCGGTGGCCGAGGTCGCCTCGCGCACCGGCCTTTCCACGACGACGTGCTGGCGCCGCATCCAGGCGCTCGAGCAGAGCGGGCGTGATCAAGGGTCGCGTGGCGCTGCTCGACCGCGCCGTCGCTCGGCCTCGACGTGACTATTTTTGCGCACGTCAAACTCTCGACCCAGGGTCGCGACGCCATCGCGGCATTCGCCGAAGCGATCCGCGAACGGCCCGAGGTGCTCGATTGCTACACCACGATGGGCGAGTGGGATTTCATGTTGCGGGTCGTCACCCGCGACATCAAGGCCTACGAAGCTTTTTACCTCGATCACCTGTCCAAGTTACCGTATGTCCAGTCCATCAATTCGTCGGTGACGGTCACGGTGATCAAGGAAACGACGGTCCTGCCGATCACGTCGTAACGTGCGACGTGCCACACTGAATCGGCACGAGTTTGCGCCGCGCTGGTCACCGCAACGCTTGCGGCACGCGACCCGTACGGCTGGCCTCGGCCGCACATCGGAGCGCAACGTCATGCATCAACGCACGCTCGGCCGACAGCAAGAGCAGCCTCCCCGTCATCGGCATGGGCTCCTCGAACACGTTCGATGTAGGCGCGTCGCCCGACGAACGCGCCCCGCTGGCGAGGTGCTGCATGCGACTGCACGCCGCGGGTGGCAGCGTCATCGACACCTCGCCGATGTACGGCCGCAGCGAGAGCGTGCTGGGCGACCTGATCGAGCAGATGCAGCCACGGCCGACCCTTCTGGATTGCCACCAAGGTCTGGACGCGCGGTCGCGAGGCAGGCGCAGCCAGATCGAGGAGTCGATGCGGGCTCTGCGTACCGCGAAGCTCGACCTGCTGCAGATCCACAACCTGCTGGACTGGCGCGAGCACCTGCCGACGCTGCACGCGCTGCGCGAGCGGGCAAGGTGCAGCACATCGGCATTACGCACTATCGGGCCGATGCGCATGCGGAACTGGAGCGAGTGCTGGCGGCCGAGCGCTTCGATTCGTGCAACTGAATTACTCGCTCGCCGAGCGCGAAGCCGAACAGCGGCTGCTGCCGTTCTGCCAGGAACACGGCATCGGGGTGCTCGTCAATCGCCCGTTTGCCGACGGCGCCATGTTCGAGCGCGTGCAAGCGACAAGCCCTTGCCCGATGGGCGCGACGAATTGGGCATCTCAGCTGGGGCCAGTATTTCCTGAAATGGATCGTCGGGCACGCGGCGGTCACCTGCGTGATCCCGGCGACTTCACGCGCGAGGCACATGCAGGACAACTCTCGCGCAGGCTTTGGCGCGATGCCCGACGCGAAGCAGCGCGAACGCATGGCGGCGGCCTGGTAACAGCATCTTCAGCCGGTGACGCGGCGCCAGAGCGCGCGAGTGATCAGGCGCGCCTTGGTACCGAGGTCGAAGCGTTCCAGGTTCGTCTTGACGATGCCTTCCGTGAATCGCGTGCGCTTCGAGTAATCGATCCCGACATCGACCAGCACGGGACGCCTCTGCTGCGCGGCGACCAACGCGGCGCCGATCACGCCGTCGATGTCGGCGTCCGCGTCCATGCGCAGGAACGTGGCGCCGGTCGCCTGCGCGACGCCCGCGAGGTCGAGCGGCCCCAGCACGGTGCAGGTCTTGCGGTTGTACGGGATCTCCTGCGCCTGGGCGATCTGCGCGAGTTCACCGTCGCTGAACACGAACATGATCACACCGAGTTGCAAAGCGGTTGCCGTGGCCAGCTCCATCGCGGTCATGCGCAAGGCGCCATCGCCGACGATGCCGACGACAGCCGCGGCCGGACGCGCGAGTTTCGCGCCGATCGCTGCGGGTACGCAGTAACCCATGCAGTTGAAGTCGGTCGGCGACATCAGTCCGCGCGGGTGATGGATCGGCATCAATTCCGCCGCCAGGAACGTGTGGTTACCGTCGTCGAGCACGACGGTCGCGTCGTCGGCGAGCTGCCGCCGCAGGCTCATGAAAAATCGCGCGGGGTTGACGCGGTCCCTGTGAGTCGTGCGCGAGCCATTGCTCGCGGTACGCCGCTTTGTTCGCAGCGATCTGCGCGGCAACGGTCGCGTGTCGCGCCTTGAAATCGCTGGCAGTGCCGTCGAGCGCCGCAGCCAGACGTTGCAGTACGAGCTTCGCGTCGCCTTCCAGGCGCAACTCTCGCCGGATAGTTGGCGCCGAAGACGGCGGGATTCACGTCCACGTGGATCAGGTTCGCGGGCGGATTCCAGCCGTAGCTGCCGGTCGCAATTTCGCCGAAACGCGTACCGACCGCCAGCAGGCAATCGCAGTTCTTGAACGCCTCCTCGACCGCAGGCACGGCAGCGCGGCCGAGGCAGAAGCCCGCGTGCAGCGGGTGATTGGCCGGAAACGCGCTGAGGCCTTGCAATGTCGTGCTGACGGGCGCGCCCAGTTTCTCGGCGATGGCGCGGACTTCGGCCGTGGCGTCCACGGCACCCCAACCGACGAAGATGCATGGCGACTGCGCCTGCGCGAGCAGTTCCGCCGCGGTCGCGATGCTTGCCCCGCTGCAGCGGATTTCGCGGCCGCGGGGCCGGCATGGCGCGGCGGTGTCGCAGGCCCGGGATCGCCGGCGATCAATTGCAGGTTCACCGGGATCTCAACGAACACGGGGCCGGGTTCACCGCGACGTCGCGATGCGCACGGCTTCGTGAATGGTCGGTATCACGTCGGCATGACGTTCCACCAGCCAGGTGCCCTTGGTGATCGGCTTCAGCATTGCGTGCTGGTTGACGTCGTGCAACTGGTACTGGCGGGCCGTGTCGCGCCGGATTCCGCCCGCAATCACCAGCATCGGAATGCCGTCGAGAAACGCCTCGGCAATGCCACTCGCGGCGTGCGTGACTCCGGCGGCCGGCACGATCACCAGCGTGCCGAGACTCTCGCCGGTGCGGCTGACCGCGTCCGCCATGAACGCGCCGCCGCCTTCGTGCGTGACCAGCACTGGCGTGATCACGGCGGATTTCGCCAGCTCGTCGTAGATCTCCGTGTTGTGCACGCCCGGAATGCCGAAGGTGTAGCGCACACCGACGTTCTCGAGGGCTTCGCGAAGCAACGATGCGGCGGTTCGGCTGCACGGGAGACCTGCCCTGCTTCGTGGGTCGACTTGCCGCGTGGCTTATGTCACGCGAGCTCGTGTCGCGATTCTAGGCGCACGCCGCAGACCGGACTCATCCCGCTTGACCGGCTTGGGTCGCCCAACCTCCTGCGGTGCATGGACACTCGCATCGCGCGCGACGACGCGAGACTATCAAGCCATGGCTGACGTAAGGATCGCCGTGATCGGCGGCGGCATGGCAGGGCTCGCGTGCGCCAATGAACTGCTCGCGCCGACGCGAAGGTGACGTTGTTCGAACGGTCGCGCGGGCTTGGCGGGCGGCTCGCAACACGGCGACAGGGCGACCTTGCATTCGATCACGGCGCGCAGTTCGTCACGGCGCGCAGCAGGCCTTTCGTGCACTACGCGCGAGCGGCGACGCGGGCCGGCGCATGGCGTGCGTGGCATCCGCGGGTCATGGAAGACGACCGCACGTGGGACGCGCCCATCGGGGACTGGGGAGTCGGCACGCCGGGCATGAGCGCGCTCGTGCGTCCGCTGACGCGCAACATCGACATTCGCAGGCGGCATCACGGTGCACGAAATGCACCCCGGCCAGCGCGGATGGGAACTGCTGACCGATGCCGGCCGCCAGAACGGTCATCTTCGATGCGGTCGCCGTGGCCGTCCCTGCACCCCAGGCCGCGACGCTGCTCGGCCCGCATGGCCGCGCTTTTCGCCACCTCGCCGAAGTGCGCATGGGCCCTGCTGGGCAGGCCTGATTCACGTTCGACACGCCGCTCGACCTCGGCGCGGACGTGCGCCGCTGGACGCAAGGTCCGCTCATCTGGGCCTGCTGCGACACAAGCAAGCCCGGGCGATTGCGGCAGTCCGCAAAGCTGGGTCGTGCATGCGAGCGCCGCCTGGTCGCGCGAGCATCTCGAGCTCGATTCGCACGATGCCGCGCAGCCACTGCTGCATGTGTTCGGCCACGCCGTCGGACCGCAGGCTGCCGGTTCCGTCATACCTTGCTGCGCATCGCTGGCGCCACGCACTCGTCGAGCAACCGCTCGGCCTGCCGTGCCTCGTGGACGAAGAAATGACCGCCGGCGCGTGCGGCGACTGGTGCATCGCGCCGCGCGTCGAGGCCGCGTTCGAAAGCGGCCGCAGCCTTGCTCACTCGCTTGCTGTCGACGGTCGGACTCGCGGCCGCCGATGGTGCGCGGCTGACGCCGCATCAGGCGCAATATCGCACGCCGTCGTCGCGAATCCTTCGAAACACGCCCACAGACGCAAGCGCGATCAGCATCGGGACGATCTCGTAGATCGCGCGGTACATCAGCACCGCCGCGAGCAATTGTTCGGGTGGCACGTCCGGCAACAACAGCAGCAGCATCGACTCGAGCACGCCGAGTCCCGCCGGCACGTGGCTCAGCACGCCGGCCAGCATGCTCGCGAGGTACGTCGCCGAGGAACGGCAGATAGGCGACACCCGCGGACGTCCGGCAGCAGCAGGTACAGCACCATCGAGACCAGCCCGATATCGATGATGCCGACGACCAACTGCAACGCCGTCATCGCCGGCGTTGGCAGGTTCACGTCCCAGCCGCCGAGCCGCATCGGCTTCCTCCGCATGCCACGATCGCAGCACATATCCCGCGTCCTTGGCGAGGCCGATGCAGCCGAGCGTACGCAAGCCAGTGGCTCGAGATCCGAACATCGGCTCGAGTGTTTCGGCCGCTACGACCAGCGAGATGTCGAGCAGCAAGCCGAACGCGAGCGCGTACGGCAGGTTCGCGAGCAGCACCGTGGCGCCGACTTCGGTCGCGGAAAAACCCGCGGGCGTGTACATCCGGTAGCGCAAGGCCCCGCCACTCAACATCGCCTGGCCGATCGCATGACCGAGCGGAAAGGCGATGAACGCCGTCATGACCGGCTTCGCACGGCCGATGCAGTGCTTCACGTAACGCACGACGACGATTTCGTAGACCGCCAGCGTCGCGAATGCACCCATCGCGCAGAATGCGGCGGCCAGTGCGAGCGTGCCGCGCGGCACGGCGCGATCTGCTGCACACGTCGGCGAAACTGGATGCGCTGGAAAGTACGCCACAGCACCCATGCGGCGATGCAGCCAACACCACGCTGACGGCGATGCCGACGCTCGTCTTCAGGCGACTGGTCGTGGACCCGGCATTAGCAAATCGGCAACGGGTCTCATTAGCCGAGATAGTGCATTCTTAATGCAAGTGATTCTCAATAGCGTAGAAACGGGTTCGCGTGACCGGACGAAACCTCCATTCCAACGCGCGCGATGCCAAGGCCCGGGCATGCGTACAATCTTCGCATCGTTGGCCGAATGTCACCTACTCGAGGAGAAGCATTCAAATGTCCGATCAGAAGTTTCCGCGCCGTACCCTGCTGAAGGGCGCCCTGCTTGGCGTTGCGGCAGTGCCGGTTGAGTGCTCTGCTCGGCCGCACTGCTGCACGCCGCCGCCGGCAAGGTCGACCCGAACGAGCCGCAGGCGAAGTCGCTCGGCTACGTCGAGGATGCGACCAAGGTCGACGCCAAGGCCAACCCGAACTACAAGCCGGGCCAGATCTGCGCGAACTGCCTGCAGGCCCCGGCGAAGGAAGGCGCGGCGGAAGTGCCGTGCAACATCTTCGCCGGTCGCGATGTCGCCGCGAAAGGCTGGTGCAAGGTGTACGTCAAGCGCCCGTAACGCGCTGCGCCATTCCGCGACAGACTGCGCAAGCGCACACGGCGCGATCGGGCCAACCGGACGCGCCGTTTTCGTTTGCAGGCCGACCGCCCGCCTCGCGACTGCCCAATCCCTCGGAACCCCTTGAAACGCCGATCGGCGCTCACATCTATGGCGGCACGGAAGGGCTGCAGGCGCAATCGACTGCGAACAGGAGGTATGCACCATGCGTGTCATCAAGTGGGAACCGTTTCCGCGACGTGGACGATGTCTTCGACCGTTTCTTCGCCGAGACGCTGCGTCGCTTGGCCGACGCGGGCGCGGAGCGAAGGCCAGCAGGCCAAGGAATGGGCGCCGATGGCGGACGTGAGCGAGACGCGACGGCGAATACATCATCAAGGCCGAACTGCCGAAGTGCGCAAGGAAGACGTGAACATCACCGTGCAGGACGGCGTGCTCACGCTCTCGGGCGAGCGCAAGCAGGAGCAGCGGGACATGAATCGAGAAGGTGCACCGCATCGAGCGCTTCTACGGCTCGTTTGCGCGACGTTTCGCGCTGCCGGAGAACGCGGACGAGCAGGGCATTCGCGCCGAGTGCCGCGACGGCGTCGATCGTGATTCACATCCCGAAGCAGAAGGAAGTGGAGCCGACAGCCGCGACAGATCGAGGTCCACTGAGGATCGTCGACGCATGAGATGGCGGGCGGGGACGCGCAGACGTTCCCGCCCTGCCATGCCGTCGCTCCCTTGCGGTTCGTCCCGGTGCGCTCGGCGCAGACCGTATAATTCGCGACCCGGGTCTGAGCAGGCTGCGACGCAATGACGAATACGACCGCCGATCGACGACCTTGACCAAGGCCACGGCCGACCTGTGCGACGAGCACGGCGACAAGGTCCAGGTCTGCGAGCCGCTCTTTCACGCTTTCGGCGGCCGCCGGGCATTCCACGGCCCGATCAGCACGGTGCGTTGTTTCGAAGACAATTCGCGCGTGAAGGAGGCTGTCGAGAGTCCCGGACGTAGGCCGGTGCTGGTAATCGACGGCGGCGGTTCCGGCGTCGTGCGCTGCTCGGGCGACAAGCTCGGGGTCGCGGCCGTGCGCAACGGCTGGGCCGGCGTGATCGTCCATGGTTGCCTGCGCGATTCGGCCGAACTCGGCCGCATGGACCTCGGTATTCGTGCGCTCGGCACGATGCCGCTGCGCAGCGACAAACGCGGCGAGGGCGAGCGCGACGTGGGGGTCCGTTTTGCCGGCGTGTCGTTCCGCCCCGGGGATTATGTCTACGTCGATGAAGACGGCATCATCGTTTCGCAAACCCCGCTCGACTGATTCAACGGAGCCTGCGCTCATGCCACGCACTGTTTTCTGCACGTATCTGCAACGCGAAGCCGAAGGACTGGAGCGCATTCCGTATCCGGGCGAACTCGGCAAGCGCATCTACGAAAATATTTCGGCCGAAGCCTGGCGCGCCTGGGTCGGGCACCAGACCATGCTCCTGAACGAGTATCGCCTTTCGCCGATCGACCCGAAGGCACGCAAGTTCCTGGTCGAGGAAATGGAAAAATTCCTGTTCGGCGGCGGCTCGGCGAAACCCGACGCGTACGTCCAGCCGGAATAGCGCGACGTGTACGGCACGCGCCGCTGTCAGGCGTTGCTGCCGCACTTCGCGCACGTGCAGCGCGACGCAGAGCCACGCGAGCATGAAGGCCATGCCGCCCAGCGGCGCGACCACACCGAGAGGCGCGGCGCGCCGCCGGCCAGCGCGTAAATCGAGCCGGAAAACAGCACGATTCCTGCGCACATCAGCGTGCCGGCGCGCCCGATCCACGGTGATGCGCGCGTTACTTGTGCAAGCAGCCGACCGCGATCAGCCCAAGCGCGTGGAACGATTGGTAGAGTCACACCGGTCTGGTACGTGGCGAGCCGCGGCGGCAGTGCAGCATGTGTCTGAGTGCATGAGCGCCGAATGCGCCGAGCACGACCGCCAGCAGCATCAACAGCGCACCGCCACGATGATGCCAGCGCAAGCGGCGATGCACCGGCGTGGTGGGCGAGGTCATGCGGTGGCCTCGGCCGAGGCACGCGCGCAGTCAGCGTCGCAATCGGCTTTGGCAAGCCCGACCGCCGCGGGTGCATCGAGGTCGTACCAGCGGTAACGGTCGTCGTCGCGCAGCACGGCCGCCTTGCCGGCGCAACGTACCACGAGCGGAAGCATTTCAAGGTCGAAATGGCTGAACGCGTGGCGCAGCGCAGCGCCACGCTCGACGCGCCCGGGCGCGAGCGAGATGCTCCCTGCACCAGAGGCTTGCATGCGCGTGCGTCGGGAATTCCGGCAATGCCCCAGAGGCCGCCCCAGATGCCCGCCGGCGGACGTTTCTCGAGCAGCACCTTCGCGCCACGTCGCGCAATCACCACCCAGATCTCGCGTTGCGGCCGCGCCTTGCGCGGTTTCGGCGCGGGGAACGCGTGCTGCTCGTCCGCGACGCGCGCGAGGCACCGTTGCTGCAACGGGACAGAGCAGGCATGCCGGGTTCGACGCGCGTACAGATCATCGCGCCCAGGTCCATGATCGCCTGGGTGTACGAGCGCCACGTCGGTCATCGGCGTGCATTGCTCGGCGAGTACCCACAGTTTTTTCTCGACCGCGGGTTCGCCTGGATAACCCGCAACGGCGAAATAGCGCGTCAGCACGCGCTTCACGTTGCCGTCGAGGATAGGGTGCCGCTCGCCACGTGACAGCGCGAGTATCGCGCCCGCCGTCGAGCGGCCGATGCCGGGAAGCTCCATGACTTCGTGCCAGGGTCAGCGGAAACTCGCCCGCGTGTCGCTCGACGATGCAGCTTTGCCGTGCGATGCAGGTTGCGCGCGCGGGCGTAATAACCGAGCCCGGACCACAGGTGCAGCACCGCATCGAGTGGCGCAGCCGCGAGCCGCTGCGACGTTCGGGAACTGCGCCATGAAGCGCCTGTAATAACCGATGACGGTGCCGACCTGCGTCTGCTGCAGCATGACCTCGGAGACCCAGACGCGATACGGCGTGCGGTCGAGTTGCCAGGGCAGGTCCTTGCGGCCCTCCACGTCGTGCCAGTGCAGCAGCGCCGGCGCGAAGTCGTTATCGGCGCGGGTCTCCGACGTCACGAGCACACGATCGGCGCGTCGCTCCCGGACCGGCAGCCATCCGGGAAGCCGTACTGCTTCCAGTAATCGAGCAGCCCGATGCGCGCTGACGAGCTTTGCAAAGCGCGGATCCCTGCGGAACGCGGCGCTCTCCGGCGCCCAGGCGTGCATGAGGTCCCAGCTGTGCAGCCCACGCCAGCCTGTCACGATCAAGGCTCTGGTTCATGATTGCGTAAGCCACGTCCCACTCGCTCCAGTTGCAGGTAGGGCAGTCAGCATTTCTTCCTGCGTCGCGATCTTCGGATCGACCGCTTGCAGCTCGGCCGTTACCGCCGGGCGCTTGGCCGGGTCGGCGACCGCCTCGACGTAGAGCGCCGATCTTGGCCCTCAGCTCGGACGGCATCTCTTCCTGCGAAGCAGCAGGCGGCGCGCCTCGTCCCAGCGGCCGCGCCGCATCGCGACCGTGGCTTCGATGCCGCCCTGCTCCCCTTGCTCAGGCCCAGTTCCGTGGCAAGCTGGGCATAACGCGAGGCCTGTTCATCCTCGCCGCGCATGAGATACGCGCTGGCGAGGTTCGCGGCGATGATCGGCGAGCTGGGGTCGAGCTCGATAGGCGCGTCGCGCCTGTGTCAGCGCCGCATCCAGGCGGCCGACCTTCTGCAGCAGGATCGAGTACCAGTGGTGCGGCGTCGGCTCGTTCGGCTCGAGCGAGATCGCGAAAAAGAAGCCGGATTCGGCATCGAGCAGGTTGCCGCGCTCGGAGTTGATCTGCGCGAGCACCGCATGCGCCTCGCCGATTTTCGGATCGAGCGACAAGCGCCTGCCGCGCCGACTGCTTCGGCGAGCTGGAGGTATTTCTCTTCGTCGTCCTTTTCCTTGCTGTAGCCGGGCAGCACGACGTACGCCGAGGCCAGCGCGGCGCTCGCGCGGCGCGAAGGCCGGATCGCTTGCCGAGCGCCGCCTGGTACAGACTCGATCGCACGACGCAGGTTTTCCTCGCCGCGCCGTTTCCAGATCGCGCGTGCCCTGCAGGTAGAGCTCGTACGCTTCGACGTCCTGCGTCGGGGCTTTCTCGCGCTGCGCGAGCTGCTGCTCTTCGGGCGCGAGCTGGATGCGCAGCCGGTCCACGATCGCCTGCGCGATTTCGTCCTGCACCGCGAAGATGTCCTCGAGCTTGCGATCGTACGTCTCGGACCAGAGGTGAAAGCCGGTCTCGGTGTCGATCAACTGCGCCGTGATCCGCACCTGGTCGCCGGCCTGGCGCACGCTGCCCTCGAGCACGGTCTCGACGCCGAGTTCCTTGCCGACCTGCGCGGATGTCGACGTTGCGGCCCTTGTACGCGAACGCCGACGTGCGCGACGCGACCTTCAGTCCCGGACGCGCGCCAGCAGGTTCAGCAACTCCTCGGACATGCCGTCGCTGAAGTAGTCCTTGCTGGCGTCGCCGCTCAGGTTCGTGAACGGCAGCACCGCGATGGAGCTGTGCGGCTCACCGGCGTGCGCCCGGCCGACGCCCCGTTCGTAGAGCAGGTAGCCGAGACCCGCCATGGCGACGAGCACCATCGCGCCGTAGGCCGCGCGCACGCGCAGTCGCTTGGCGCGCGTCGCTGCGTTCCTCGGGCAGGGGCTCCGTGCGCTGGATGCCCTGCGGCGTGGCGTCGAAAATCCATGCCAGCACCATCGCGACCGGAAAGCCGACCAGCAGGAAAATCGACGATCGTGCGTCATCGCCCATTCGGGCACGTGCAGCGCCGGCAGGACGACGGACGCGGACTCGGTCACGGCCCAGGCCACGGCGCCGTAACCGATGGCGACCTTGCCGACGCGGCGTCGTTTCAGTTCTGCCAGAAATGCCATTGATTGCCCGACCTGATCCTTCCATCGCCGGCGCCCGGACGCGCAGCCGAGCGAGCAGCTTCAGTCCTGAGACAGTACCGGACCGTAAGCGTTCGACGAGACGCTATTGTCCATGAATCCGCGGCGCGTGCGAGTCCATCCGAGCCGGACGCTACTTGCGGCACACGCTGATGTCGCCGTTCAGTGTCTTGATGCGCACGCGCGACGCTGCCCGTGCCGTCCCGAAACCGCAATTCGCGACCCGGGCGCGTATTCGCTGGTCCGCGTGCGCCTTCGGGCCGAAGCAGTTGCGGATCTCGCCGTTGAAGCTCGAGATGTCGAGCTCGCCGTTGACCGGGCCGGCGAGGTCGAGACGCACGTCGCCGCTGATGCTTTCGGCGTCGATCCGCGCGTCGGGCAGCAAGCTGGCCGGTCATGTTCAGGTCGCCGCTCGTCGAACGCAGTCGCGACCGCGTCGTCTCGCCCGCGCCGAGCGTCACGTTGCCGCTCACGGTGTTGGCATTCAGCTCGCCCGCCACACGGCTCGCGCGTCGCGTCGCCGCTCACGGTCGTGATCGTGATCAGGCCTTTCTTGCCGGAGCCGGTCGACGTCGACGTCACCGCTCACGGTGCGGCATTCGACGTCCTCGCCGGCCGCCTCGGTGCGCACGTCGCCGCTGACGGACTGCAGCCGCTGCGCGCCGCGCACGCCCTTGACGGAGATGTCGGCGCTGACGGTGTTGACCGACAGCGCCAGCGCCGCCCGGCATTTTGACGATCGAGGTCGGTGTCGTCCACGTGATGCGAACGGTTGGGCAGCACGACCTTGATGCGCGTGACGTCGCCGCTCTTGGTGAACTCGAGCCGCTCGGCGTCCTCGCCGAGCTCGCCGGTGACTTCCACCTCGTTGCGGTCCCAGCCCGTCACGATGACGGATCCGACGGTATTCGAGATCTCGACCGTGCCCGTGGCACTGCGGACGTCCGCTTGTTGATGGGCGAGCCGGCCGCCGCGATGCCGGGCAGCGCGCCGAGCACGGCGACCGCGCCGAGCGGCCGACGAGCCAGTTCGTCCGGGCAATTTCACGCAACTTCATAGTTCGATCCTCTTCGCGTCCGCTTTCGTCCCGGCGCCATTGCCCGGGTTGCTGGTCAACTGATTCACGTTCGCGAGCACCGCCAGTTCGTCCTGGTAGGTATTCAGCAGCAATTCCTCGAGCAACGGGTCGCCAGGCTGCTGCGCCAGCGCGGCGTTGATTTCGCTGGCCGCGCGATGCATCTCGGCCAGGTTCGCCTCGAGCTTCTGCCGGGCCGAAGGCGGCATGCGCGCGATGCGGGCCTCGCAGCGTGCTGGCCAGCTGGCTGCGCGCCGCGAGGTATTCGTCGTCGAGCACGTAACCCGGGCCGAATGCCGCCGGCACGACCTGCGTCGCGAGCCCGCTCGCTGCGGGGCTGCCTGCCGGTGCGGCCGCCATGTTGCCATTCCGCTGGCCCGTGCCAAGCAAGGTTGCGGTGATCAGTGACGACGCCTGCGACGAGCACCACGGCCGCTGCCGCGCCGCAAACGGTACCAGCCAGCGCGGACGTCGTCGCGACGCGCCGGACCCACTCGCGCGTTCCGCTCGATGCGGGCCGCAATCGACGGGCCACAGGTCGCGCGGGGCGCGATTCGCGCTGCAGGCTGTCCAGCGCTGCATCGACGCGCTCGTCACGGGTTCGTCCTGACCAGTCATGTCTTGCCTCCGGATCGGCCAGCTGCGCGCCAGCAACGCTCGCGCGCGATGCAGCTGTGCCTTGCATGTGCCGACCGCGATGCCGAGCATCGACGGCCGACTCCTCGTGCGAGTACCCGTAGATGCCCGCCAGCACCAGCACATGCCGTGCGCCGGGCGGCAGCGTCGCAATCGCCGCTTCGATGTCACGTGCGCTGCCGGGATCGGATGCCGTGCGATCTGCCAGCACGTCGGCCACTTCGCGCTCGACCGAATCCCCGGCGCCGAGTTGTTCACTGCGCCGGCGCGCCTGCTGCAGGACCGAGTTCACGGCGATCCGGTGCAGCCATGTGCCGAACGCGCTGCGCGTCTCGAATTGCGGCAGGTTGCGCCAGGCCTGCACGAAGGCCTCCTGCACGCAGTCCTCGGCGGTGTGGTGGTTGGCCGGTCATGCGCAGGCACAACCCGTAGACGCGCGCGTGCGTGCCGGCGATAGAGCGCCTCGAACGCGCGCCGACGAGCCGCCAGCCGCGGCCGCGACGAGCTTGCGCTCCTCGGCTGCCTGTCTTGCCCGGTCGAGTTCATCGGTCGCCTCCTGCTCCGGCACACCACACCTCGCTTGCCCCGGCTCGCACCGTGCGCCCGGGTCCGGCATCCTACACAGGCCGGGCCGCGGCGCTGCACGGGGCTGCTTATCCGTTCAGATGCAGCGGGCGGCGAAAAGGTTTGCAGAAACCCGCCGCGAGGGCAGCCATGCGCAAGACCGTCAGCATCGAACACGCGGGCACGATCGCCACCGTGATCCTGGACCGCCCGGAGGTCCGCAACGCCGTGGATCCGCCCACCGCGGCCGCGCTCGTCGCAGCGTTCCAGTTGCTCGAGCCGACGATGCCGTGCACGCCATCGTGCTGTGGGGCGCTGGCGGCACGTTCTGCGCAGGCGCGGACCTGCGGGCCGTCTCCGGGGCTGGGATCGCGACGCCCTCGCGCCACCGTCCGGCGCGCCCGCCGACGCTCATCGGCCCCATGGGTCCGACGCGCACTGCAAACTGCAAACCCGTGATCGCCGCCGTCGCGGGTCACGCGGTCGCAGGCGGTCTCGAACTCGCGCCCTGGTGCGACCTGCGCGTCGCCGAAGCCGATGCGATTTTCGGCGTCTTCTGCCGCCGCTGGGGCGTGCCGCTGATCGACGGCGGCACATTGCGCCTGCCGCGCCTGATCGGCGAGAGCCGGGCACTGGACATGATCCTGACCGGCCGCGCCGTGCACGCGGACGAAGCACTTGCGATGGGTCTGGTCAATCGCGTCGTGCCGCGCGGGCGAAGCGCGTGTCGCGGCCGAAGCCCTCGCGCGCGAGATTGCCGCCTTTCCACAGGGCTGCCTGCGCGCCGACCGCGCATCGTGCCGCGGCCAATGGGGCCTCGATCACGCTGCCGCGCTCGCGACCGAGTACGAGCGGGGACTCGCGGTGCTCGCAAGCGGCGAATCCGCCCAGGGCGCCTTGCGTTTCGTGCGCGGCGCGGGCCGCAGTGGTGTCGGCCGCCGATTAGTGTCGTGGGAGTCGCAGGCCGCGCCCTGCAGGTAATCGAGCGCAATGGCCAGCATCGAGCGCAAGCCGACAGGCAGTGCAGCTTCGTCCATGAAGAATTCGGGCGAGTGATTGCTGGGCGACCGCCTTGGTATCTTTGCCCGCAGGCGTGACGCCGACGTGGAAGAAGAAGCTCGGCACACGTTGCCCGAAATGCGCGAAGTCCTCGGATATCGTCGTGTACGGGATGACCGCGACGTTTCCC
Source organism: uncultured Gammaproteobacteria bacterium (assembly GCA_963784225.1). Lineage (GTDB taxonomy): Bacteria > Pseudomonadota > Gammaproteobacteria > Steroidobacterales > Steroidobacteraceae > RPQJ01. The sequence goes on along the minus strand of CAWAQN010000013.1, from coordinate 265,680 downwards.
GCACCCACTGCGCGCTGCAGCGACGGGCAACACGCGCGCCGTCAGCGTGGGGTCGTTGACGACCACCGGATTCGGATGCGGGCCCAGCGAGAAACTCCGCCGTCGCCCCGGCCGATTCCGCGATCTGCGTCGCGATGCGCTTGATGCGCACGATGACTTCCTCGCGCACCTTGGCATCGAACGTGCGAATCGTGCCGACCGAGCTCGGCCTTGTCGGGGATGATGTTGTTGCGGACGCCGCCGTTGATCATGCCGATCGTCAGGATCGCCGGATAAGACGAAATGTCGAGTTGCCGGCTGACGATCGTCTGCAACCCGAGCACGATCTGCGACGCCGTCACGATCGGATCGACACCGAGCCATGGCCGCGCGCCGTGCGTCTGCTTGCCGTGCACGACGATCCGGAAGATGTCCGACCCCGCCATCATCGGCCCGGACCGATACCCGACGGTGCCCACGGTCTCGCTCGAAAAAAGGTGCAAACCGAAGATCGCTTCGGGCCGCGCAATGTCGAGCACGCCCTCGTCGATCATCAGACTCGCGCCGCCGCGCTCGCCGTCCGGTGCGCCCTCTTCCGCCGGCTGGAAGATGAACATGACCGTGCCCGGCAACTCCTTACGCATGCCGGCCAGCACCTTGGCCGTGCCGAGCAGTATCGCCATGTGGCCATCGTGACCACAGGCATGCATGACCCCTGTTTTCTTGCCGTGATATTCGCCCGTTGCCAGCGACTTGAACGGCAGGTCGCACTTGTTCGGTCACCGGCAAGGCGTCCATGTCGGCGCGCAATGCGATCGTCGGACCCGGCTGGCCGCCGCGCAGCATTCCAACGACCCCGGTGTGGGCGATGCCGGTGCGCACCTCGATGCCGAGCGCTCGCAGTTCCTCGGCCACCTTTTTCGACGTCCGGAACTCGCGATTGCTGAGTTCCGGATTGCGGTGAAAATCGCGACGCCATTCGACGACTTCGGGCACCACCGCATTTGTCGCGGATTCGAGGGCAGCATCGGTCAATCGCAGCGGCGCTCACGCCCGTCGCGAGCAGCAAGGACGACGCAGCGCAACAGAGACGTCGATGAGACATGAGGGCCGCCGATTGGCAACGAGTGGAGCGCGCAGCATACTTGAGCAGCCACACGGAGCTGACGATCGATGACCTGGAAGCTGATCTCCACGCTGTTGGGCATCGCCGGGCTCGCGTGGCTCGTGCTGCTGTTCTCGTCGCGCGCGATCCTGGTCGGCGAGCGTGTGGAAAAGGCGACGTTGCACGAGCGTCTCGTCTGTGAGTACTTCACGGGCACGCATCGGCTGCGCAAGGAATACCTGTACTCGCAGAGCGACGCGTTCATTGGCCGTGCCGCGTGCCCGCGCTGGGAAACGGTGCGGCCGGCCGCCTCACGCTGAGACTCGAGATACCTGAACAACTCGAATGACCAGGAGTATGTCGTTGACCCGCATCGTCCATTCCCGCGCCTGCGCTGCAGTCTTTGCCGCCACGCTCGTCGTCTGCGGTGGTCTTGCGTCGCTGCCGACTGCAGCACAGACCGTCTCCCCGGCCGTGGCGCGTGCTACCGCGAAAACCCAGAAGCCGCCGCTGCATGGCCGGAACTGGATGGCCATTACCGGCAAGCCGCTCGGCGCCACGGCGGGCGCCATGATGTTCGAGCGCGGCGGCAACGCTGTCGATGCCGCCTGCGCCATGATCGCCGCGACTTCGACGATGTGGGACGTGCTGAGCTGGGGCGGCGAGACGCAGGCGCTCATCTACGACCCCCGTGCGAAGAAAGTCGTCGCCATCAACGGACTGGGCGTCGCACCCACCGGCGCGACGCCCGAGTTCTACCGCTCGAAAGGGTTCAAGTATCCGCCCGCGTACGGCCCACTTGCCGCGGTGACGCCGGGCACGCCGGGCGGCCTGATGCTGATGCTCGAGGAGTACGGCACGCTGTCGCTGGCCGAGGTGCTGCAGCCCGCGATCGAACTTGCGGACGGTTATCCGATCGACGCCGAGACGGCCGACAACATCGAGAGATGGAAAGCGAAGCTGAAGGAATGGCCGTACTCGAAGCAGGTGATGCTGACGCATCCTGGCGCCGCGCGCGAAGCGCCGCACGCGGGCGAGATCTTCCGGCAGCCGGACCTGGCTGCGACGCTACGCAAGCTGGTCGAGACCGAAAGCACCGCGCGCAAGGCCGGCAAGTCGCGCGCCGAAGCTATCCACGCCGCGTACGAGCGCTTTTACCGCGGCGACATCGCGCAGGAGTTCGTGCGTGGCGTGCAGGAGCAAGGCGGGCTGATCACGCTGGACGACCTCGCCAAGTGGCGGCCGATGATCGAGCAGCCGCTCACGACGAACTACCGCGGCGTCGATGTCTATAAGCTCGACGTCTGGACGCAGGGCCCGGCGCTGCTGCAGTCACTGAACATCCTGGAGAATTTCGACCTGCGCGCGATGGGCTACAACAGCGCCAACTACGTCCACACGCTCTACCAGGCGATGAACCTCGCGTTCGCCGACCGCGATTTCTATTACGGCGACACTTACTCGCCGCCGGCAGGAGCCGACGAAGGGACTGCTGTCGAAGGAATACGCGAAGCAACGCGCGGCGACGATCCGCCCCGAACGGCAATAACGACGCGGCCGCAGCGCCGGGCGATCCGTATCCGTTCCAGGGCGAGACAAAACCCGTACCGCAAGCCGCGCGAGCATCGCGCAAGAGGCGAGACGGCGATTGCCGCCGCACGCTGCCGGTCGGAATGAACGCGCAGGAGTTCGCAGCATTTCAAGCAGGGGTTCCAGAGCGGCACGACGTCGCGTCGTCGCTGCCGACGCGAAAGGCTGGCTCGTCGCCGTCACACCGAGCGGCGGCTGGATTCCGGCGACGATCGCGGGGCGCACCGGCATCGGTCTGAGCCAGCGCATGCAGTCGTTCGTGCTCGACCCGGCCGAGAACCCGTTCAACGTGGTCGCCCCCGGCAAGCGTCCACGCGTGACGCTCACGCCCAGCCTTGCGCTGCGCGAAGGCAAGCCGTGGCTCGCCTTCGCCGTGCAGGGCGGCGATTCGCAGGACCAGAACCTGCTGCAGTTCCTGCTGAACGTGCAGGAGTTCGGCATGACGCCGCAGGAAGCGGCCGAGGCGGCCAACTTCAACAGCTACCAGATGAAGGCGTCGTTCGACGAGCACGCATCGCAACCGGGCCGCATCCTGCTGAATACGGCGACGCCGTCGTGGGTCACACGCGATCTGCTGCGGCGCGGCTACACACCCGAACTCGAGCCGCGCACGTCAGGGCCCGATCAACGCGATCCTGATCGACCGCGAGCACGGCACGTTCTGGGGCGGCTCGAGCAACCACGGCGAGGACTACGGTATCGCGTGGTGAGGCGCTCCGTCAGCGGGCGATGCGCAGAGCCAGTTCGCGCCCATTGCGCGCGCAGTCGTTCATGGCGATTCCCCGGTACGCATTGCAGTTCAAGTGCAGCCCGGGATGCGCCGCAAGCCTGGCGAAGATCGCGTCCACTCGTTCGCCGTGGCCTGGCGCGTAGCTCGGGATAGCCACGCTCCCAGCGCTTGACGAAGGTTACGTCGGGTGCGTCACGAACCCCCATGGTCTGGTCGAGTCCCTGCAAGGCTGTACGGATCAGGCCGGCGTCGTCCTGGTCGACCAGTTCGGGCGAGCGCTGCCCGCCGATCATCGATCGCAGGCTCTTGCAGCCGGCCGGTGCACGATCCGGAAAGATGCTGCTGTCCCAAAGCACGCCCAGCACGGGTGCCCGCGCCGCCGTCGTGGTCAGCAGCCCGAAGCCATCGAGCGGATGCTGCAGCGTGCGGTAGCCAAAGCCGACGACCGCGATCGGCGAGTAGTCGATCGCGCCCAGCATCCGGGCGAGGACTGGGTCGAGCTCGCGCAACAACCCGGCCGCGACGTAAGACGGCGCCGCGACCACGACCTGGTCGTAGTCGGCGCTTCCGATGCGCACTTTCGACACTGAAGCGCGCGCCGTGCCGCGACGACACTCGTAACCGGCTCGCCGAGGTGCCATTCGCGCGGCGTCACGTCGCGCAAATGCCCGGTCATGCTGCTGATGCCGCGCACGGTGCTCGTCAGCACACCGCCGGGACCCGCTCCCTGCCTGCGCTTTGCCAGCATGCCGCGGAACAATCCTCCGTATTCGCGCTCCAGGGCCGCGATCAACGGGAAGGCCGCGCGCACCGAGATCCTGTCCGGCGTCGAGCCGTAAATTCCGGCCGCCATCGCATCCAGGAACACGCTCGTGAAGCCTTTGCCGAGACGCCGGTTGCCAAACTCGCGCAGGCTCTCGTCCGCGCCGTCGCGCCGCGCCGGCACGAAGTACTCGCCAAGCACGCGCAGTTTCTGCGGCCAGGTCAGCAGTTGCGACCTGGCGAACAGCGGCGGCGACTCCGGCATGCGGCTGCAATCGACCGTCGTAAATGAATCGCCTGCGCGCGAGGGCGGCGCTCGGCATCAACAGGTGCGAGCCACCCGAGTCCTGCACGAGTTGCAGGCAATCGGGCTTGTTGGTCAGGAAGCCATTGCCCCCTGCCTCGAAGCGGAAGCCCTGCACATCCACGGTCTGCAGCGATCCGCCCGCGATAACGCCCGGGTCGTATATCGCCAGCTCGGCATCGGGCCGCGCGCGCTTCAGGTAAAACGCCGTCGCAAGACCACTGATCCCCGCACCGATGATCGCCACGCGCATTCAGTCGTCCTTGCTGTATGTCGGCGTCCGCCTACGGAAGCATTCATATTGTCTGTCGCGAGCAACGGGCGCCACTGGCCGCGAGGTTCACAGGCTCCGACACGGCACTGTAAACAACTGCCAGTATTCTCGGGCGTAATGAACAACAGACTGCTATTGCCGCTGGCGGTGCTGCAGGGTCTCTGGGTCCTGCAGCGCACGCCCCGATTGCCGGCACCTCCGGGCAGGCGGGCCGCCACGGCAACGGTGACGGTCGATTCCTGCGCATCGTCGGCGTCGGCGACTCGATCATGGCCGGCACCGGAGTTCGAGAACAGTGCAATTCGCTGACGGCAACGTTTGCGCGGCTGTTGCACGAGCGCTCCGGACGCGGCGTCGAATGGCACGTGCATGGGGCAAATGGCGCGACGTCATTTCGCGTGCTGCACGAACACGCGCCAGCGGCAGCCAGCGCCGATGTGTACCTGATTTCGGTCGGCGTCAACGACGTGACACGCGCGGTCGATAGCGACCGGTTCGCAAGCCACCTGCGAGGCATTTACGACCTGCTGCGCCGCAAAGCGCCGGAGTCGGTCATTATCTTTGGCGGGTTGCCACCGATGAACTGCTTCCCGGCCCTGCCGTGGCCTCTCAGCAAGATGGTGGGGCAACGCGCCAGTGAACTGCAGGCCGTCGCCGCCGCGGTGACGTCCCGTTACGAGCGCGCGCCTTGCTTCAGCTTTCCGGCGACCATGGCGCCCGAGCAGTTCGCGAGCGACGGCTTCCATCCGGCCGAAGCGGCCTGCTTGCGCTGGGCCGAAGGCCTGCTCGAGCTGTGGCCGGAGCACCGGACTGTCAAAGCGCCGTCCGGACGCGCGTCCATGCGCACACGCGCGCGGCGAACCCGTGCCGCGTCGTCACTTCACGAACGTAGCGCTGATTCGCCACCACGGCTCCAGTCGTAGCGTCGACCCCCCACACGCTCGAGTCGTAGCACCTGATTCGCCACCACGGCTCAACTCGACGCCGCGAGTTGCTCGCGGTGATACAGCCGCGCGGCAACCAGCCACACGAGTGCCGCGAGCAGGAACGCCGAACCGAGACTGATGATCCATTCGAGAGGGGTCACCGGCTCAGACCGCAGGACCCGCAGGATCAGCTGGTTCTGGCCGAGGAAAGGCACGCCCAGCATCCACACCTGCGTCTTGACAGGCGCCACCATGAGCACCAGTGTCGGGATCATCGGCAGGAAGATCAGCAGTGGCAGATAACCCTGCGCCTCGCGATGACTGCGCGCGAACGCGGCCAGCGCGGTCAGCAGCGTTGCGCCCAGCAGCACGACCGGCAGGATGATCACGAACAGCTGTACGAGAGCGCCCGGTGTCAGCCGCAGCGAAGCATCGATGTCGCCCAGCGGCACGAGCGCAAAAGCGAGCCAGAACGCGAACAGCGTCATGCTCAACGACAGCAGCGTGAATATCGCGGTCGCAAAGATCTTCGCGCTGATGATGATTTCACGCGACACGGGTGTCGCCAGCAGCGGCTCGAGCGACTGGCGCTCGCGCTCGCCCGCCGTGGCATCGATCGCCAGCTGCATGCCGCCGATAAACCCAAGCAGCAATAACAGGTAGGGCAGTAGCTGCTGCGCAAGATCGAAACGCGATTCGGGCGTCGCCACGTCGCGTGCCGCGACCTGCAGTGGACTCGCGACGGCCGGATGGATGCCGCGCGCGACCAGGCGCAGTGAGCCGACGGTCTGGTCATAGGCATCGAGCAACCCGCGCACGCGCGCAATCGTGGTGCCGGAGGCCAGCGGCCGCGAACTGTCGAAGATCAGTTCGAGTCGCGCGGGCTTGCCGGCGCGCCAGTCCGCGCCGAACTCGCGATCCACGCGCAGGATCACGTCGTAACGCTGGCTCCGCACGGCAGCATCAGGGTTCGCGGGCGCCGCAACGATCCGCAGGTTCTGCGCGCCGAGCCAGGCCATGAGCCTCGGCGCATGCTCGGCACCGATCACCGGCACCGCGAGGGTCGCCTGCAACTGCGCGGCCTGCTTTTTCAGCCCGAGCGCGCTCGTGCCGGCGAGCACCGCGGGGACGGCCAGGGGCATCACCAGGAAAGCGACCAGCACCATGCGTCGATCGCGCGCGGCGTCGAGCAACTCCTTGCGCACGATGGTCCAGAATGCCCTCACGCCAGCAACCCCTCATCGCTGCCGATGACGCTGACGAAGGCGTCTTCGAGATTCGCCAGCCCCGTGGCAGCGCGTATTTCATCGGGCGACCCCGTGCTCACCACACGGCCGTGCGCTATCACCACGATGCGATCGCACAGCCGGCCGACCTCCTGCATGATGTGGCTGGAGAGGACGACGCAGTGACCCGCGGCTTTCAGGCCGAGCAGGAACTGACGCAGTGAGCGCGTCGTCATGACATCGAGTCCGTTGGTCGGCTCGTCGAGCAACACGTTGCGCGGACCGTGCACGAGCGCGCGGGCGAGTGCGGTCTTGGTGCGTTGACCCTGCGAAAAGCCTTCCGCGCGGCGGTCGATGAAGTCGTGCATGCCGAGCGCCTCGACGAGCCGGCTCGTGCGTTCCGCGATCAGTGGGTCGCCAAGACCCTGCAGGCGACCGAAGTACTCGATGTTTTCGCGGGCCGAGAGCCGCTTGTAGATGCCGCGTGCGTCGGGCAAGACGCCGAGTCGCGCACGTGCCGCCGCCGGGTGCAAGGCAGCGTCCATGCCATCGACGAGGACGTGCCCCGCGTCCGGGCGCATCAGCGTGTAGAGCATGCGCAGGATCGTGGTTTTGCCGGCGCCGTTCGGGTCCCAGCAGCCCGGTGATCGAGCCGTCCGGCGCATCGAAACTGACACCGTCGACCGCACGCACCTCGCCCTGGCGCGTCCGGAAGCTCTTGCGCAGGTCCTGCACTTCGATCAAGTGCGGCACTCCACGGCGCGCATGTCAGGGCTCCCAGCCGTAAGTACCGCCGAAAGGCGGCGACTCGATCAGGCGGTCGAGGCAGCCGCCGTCGAGGGTCTTCGCATTGGCACTCGCAATGAACTGCGTCAGCAGTTGCGGCACGCAGCCCGTCATCAGCACGCGTGTGCCCCTGGCCCTTCAGCGTGAAATGCCGCGAGTTCGGCAGCGTGCGCCGCACGGCCTCGCCATACCGCGGCGGTGTCACCGGGTCGAGTTCCCCTGACAGCAGCAGCGCGGGTTGTGATGCATGCAGCGGTGCGTGAAAGTCCGGCGGCATCGCGCCTCGCGGCCAGACGGCGCACTGCGCGCGCAGCAGGTCGACGAACGCCGTGCCGAGCAACGTGCCGGCATCGCGCGGGTCTGCCTGCAGCCACGGCACGTCTTCCGCGCAACTGACCGACAGCTGCAGCGCCATCGAGATCTGCTCACCGACGAGCTGCTCGAGCATGCGCGAGTGCGCCATGCAGCGCTTCGTAATCGCCCGCCGCCGCTGCGGCCAGCGTCATGGGCAGCATGCCGAACAGCTGCGGCGCGTACGCATACAGCCGCACCACGCCGGCGACGTCGGTGGCGGTCAGCGTACCTACGCGGCGCTCGGGCGTCAGCGGATCGCGATACGTGACGCGTTGCGGCTGCGCGCGCAATTCGGCGAGCAGCGCATCCAGCTGCGCGCGTGGCGAACCGAATCGCTCGCGGCACACGGCATCGGCTTCGCAGCGCGCGAACTGCGCGTCGATCACGTGCTCGAGGTTACGGGCGTGCTCGGCACCCAGGATCAGTTCGGGCGGCACCACCGAATCCAGCACCACGGCGCGCGTGCGGTCCGGATGCCGGCGCAGGTATTCGAGCGCCACTCGCGTCCCGTACGAAATACCCACGAGGTTGTACTGCGGTATGCCGAGCGCGCTGCGGACGGTCTCGAGGTCGGCGACGTAATCGCTGGTCGTGTAGAAGCGCGGATCCGCAGACGACCGCGATCTCGCGCAGGCACTGCTCGGCGAGTGCGCGCGCCACCCTGGCTCGACCAGGTCACCGGTCTCGACGGCTTCGGCCTCGGGGCAGTCGAGCGGGTGCGATCGCCCGGTGCCGCGCTGGTCGACCAGGATCACGTCGCGCTCGCGCAGCACGCCACGAAACGCGGCCGCGACCTGCGGAAACGATTCGAGCGCCGACTGCCCCGGGCCGCCGGCCAGCATCACGACCGGGTCGGTCTGCGGGCCGCTTGCCCGAGCCGGCGATGCGGGCGATCTGCAGTTCGATGAGCGGCCGTCGGGCCGGCTGCGGTCCTCCGGCACCCGCATCGTGCGCATTGTGCGGCGACGGTCGTAGGCAAGCCCGGCTGCGCAAGCGTGCAGGGCTCGAACGCAGCGTGCCGACGTCTGCCGCGGCACCTGCGCGTGGTCGTCGCACGGAGGCGCAGCGTATGCGGGCATCAGCACTGCCCACGGCGGCGAGCAACGAGGCAGCGTCCTGATTCGGTCATGCGTCTGTAGGTCGCGTCGCAATGGGCGTGCCAACGAACCCTAGCATGCCGCGGCCGGGGTGCCCGCCAGCCGATTTCGGCTACGATGAACGGATGGCCATTTCCATCCCCCCCGTCACGCGTGCGTTGCTGATCATGAACATTGCGATCTATGCGGTCCAGGCTTCACGGGTCCGATGCTGATCCGGCCCTTCGCGCTCTGGCCCCCCGCCTCGCCGCAATTTCCCGGCGCGCCGAGTTTCGAAATCTGGCAGCTGCTCACGTACGGATTCCTGCACGGCGGCCTGCACGCACCTGTTCTTCAACATGCTCGCGCTGTACATGTTCGGCGGCGAGATCGAGCGCCTGCTGGGATCGCGGCGTTACCTGTCAGTATTACCTCGCCTGCGTCGTGGGCGCCGCGCGTCGCGCAACTGATCGTCGTCAGCACGCATGGACCTGCCCCCGGTGCCGACACGTCGGCGCGTCGGGCGGCGTCTTCGGCCTGCTGCTCGCGTTCGGCATGGCGTTTCCGCAGCGACGCATCATGCTGCTGTTTCCCCCGATCCCGATGCCGGCCTGGCTGTTCGTGACGCTGTACGGCGCACTCGAGCTGTACCTCGGCGTGACCGGCTCCGGCCAGGGCGTCGCGCACTTTGCGCACCTCGGCGGCATGGCGGCCGGGCTATGCGCTTGCTGGTTTACTGGCGGGGCCGGCCGACCGGCCGCGCACGCTGAAGGACTACTCGTCATGGCCATGCATCCAAAGACGGCGCGTCGCGCGAAAAACCGAGCGACCTCGATCGACCGTGGCCGGGAAGCTCGCGTGATCCGCAAGCAGATGGCCGTGACCCGCGACGCGGCCGAAGAAGCCGTCCGCACGCTGCTGCGCTGGGCCGGCGAAGATCCCGGCCGCGAGGGGCTGCTCGAGACGCCGCGGCGCGTCGTCGACGCCTATTCCGACTGGTTTTCGGGCTACGAGATCGATCCGCGCGAGTACCTGCGCCGCACGTTCGAGGAAACCGGCGGCTACGACGAAATGGTCGTGCTGCGCGACATCGAGTTCGAGTCGCACTGCGAGCACCACATGGCGCCGATCATCGGCCGCGCGCACGTGGGCTACCTGCCCACCGGCAAGGTCGTCGGCATCAGCAAGCTGGCGCGCGTGGTCGAAGTGTTTGCGCGCCGGTTCCAGGTGCAGGAAAAGATGACGGCGGAGATCGCGCGCTGCATCAACGAAGTGCTGCAGCCCGACGGCGTCGGCGTGGTGATCGAAGCCGTGCACGAGTGCATGACCACGCGCGGCATCCACAAGCGCGGCGTGTCGATGATCACGTCGAAGATGCTGGGATCGTTCCGCTCCGACGCCCGGACGCGCAACGAGTTCCTGACGTTCATCGACATCCGCGACCGGCGCTGATCGGCCCGTCAGCGGTTGGACCGGTGTCTGGCATGCGGCGGCAACGCCGCCTCATCGGCGAGGCGCGGCCGACGACGCCGAAGACTGACACTGGACACTTTCGTGCCCGACTTTGAACGGCTGCACGACCTGCTTACCAGCTGAAGCGCACGCCGTTTCACGAGCGGACGGCGACAGCTGTGCCTGCCGCAGAACTGGCGGCGCTGGGCCGGCTATATCGCCGCCGGTTCCTACGACCTGACCCTCGATCGCGAGTACTGGGCGATCCGCAACCACGCGGCGCTGATCGATGTCTCGCCGCTGATGAAATACCTCATCGAGGGGCCCGACGCCGCGCGACTGCTGCACAAGCTGACGCCGCGCGACATCCACAAGATGGCGATCGGCCAGGTCTATTACACGGGCTGGTGCGACGACGAAGGCAAGATGCTCGACGACGGCACGGTCACGCGCCTCGGCGAGCAGAGCTTTCGCCTGACCTCCGCCGAGCCGTCGCTGCGCTGGCTCGTCGATGAACGCCGTCGGCATGCAGGTCACGATCACCGAAGTCACGGAGCAGCATGGCGGCGCTCAGCCTGCAGGGGCCGAAGTCGCGGCTGATCCTGAATCGCTGCTGCGAGAGCGCCGGTCGACGGACTCAAGTATTTCCGCATGGTGCCGAACAGGATCGACGGCAAGCCCGTCACGATCTCGCGCACGGGTTACACCGGCGATCTGGGCTATGAGATCTGGATGGACGCGACGGACGCCCTCGCGATCTGGGATGCGCTGATGGCGCGGCGGCGACGATTACGGCATCACGCCGTGCGGCATCCTCGCGATGGACATGGCGCGCGTCGAAGCGGGCCTCTTCATGATCGACGTCGACTACACCTCCGGCCAGCCACGCGTGGATCGCGCGGCAGAAATCGTCGCCGTATGAGATGGGACTCGGCTGGACGGTGAACCTCGACAAGCAGGGCTATTTCGTCGGCCGCCGCGCGCTCGAACGCGAGCATCGCGAAGGCTCGACGTGGAAGTTCGTCGGCCTCGAAGTGGACTGGGAAGGCCTGGAGCGGTGTATGCGGCGGTCGGCCTGCCGCCGCAGATTCCCGGCGATGGCGGTGCGCGGCAGCCTGCCCGTGCATGGTGGGCAAGCAGGTCGGTTATGCCTCGACCAGCACCTGGTCGCCGGTGCTGAAGAAATACATCGCGCTCGCGCATCTGCAGCGGCCGTATTACGAAGCCGGCACGCAGCGTCATGATGGAGATCACGGTGGAACACCACCGCCGGCACGCGCCGGCGAAGGTGGTCGCAGCTGCCGTTCTACGAGCCCGAGTGGAAAAAGAAATAGACTCGTGGCCAGCAACACGCTACGACGCGATCGTCATCGGCGGCGGGCACAACGGACTGATCGCCGCCGCATATCTGGCGCGCGCCGGCAAGAAGGTTGTCGTGCTCGAGCGACGCGACATCGTCGGCGGCGCGGCGGTGACCGAGGAGATTTTCCCCGGCTATCAGTTCACCGAGTTTTCGTACGTCGTGAGCCTGCTGCGCCCGGAGATCATCCGTGATCTGGAATTGCCGCAGGCATGGCCTCAAGATCCTGCCGCTGCCCAGCACCTTCACGCCGATGGACAACGGCGATTATCTCGCCGCGCTGGGACGACCACGACCTGACGCGCCGCGAGATCTATCGTCACTCGCCGAACGATGCCGAAGCCTACGACGAATATGCGCGCGTCGATGGCGCGCGCGGCGAAGGCGATCAAGCCGATCTCGGACTCGTCCCGCCCGATCCATCTTCGCTGAGCTGGCGCGACCTGCTGGGCCTGCTGAAGGTCGGTCAGTACGGCGCGAGCCTGACCGAAAAAGAACTCTACACGCATCGCCAAACTCGCCACGCAATCGTCGGCGGACCTGCTCGAAGAGTGGTTCGAATTCGACCCGCTGAAAGGCACCAAAGCCGCCAGCGGCATCATCGGCACGTTCCTGGGTCCGCGCTCGCCGGGCACGGCGTATGTGCTGCTGCATCACTACATGGGCGAAATCGACGGCGCGTTCCGCGCCTGGGGTTTTGCCAAGAACGGCACGGGCGGCGTCAGCGGCTCGATCGCGCGCTCGGCGCGCGCGCTCGGCGTCGAGATCCGAACCAACGCAAGCGTGAAGCAAGGTCATCGTCGAGAACGGCCGCGCTGCGGGCGTCGCACTCGAGAACGGCGATGAATTGCAAGCCAAAGTCGTGATGTCTGCCGCCGACCCGAAGCGCACCTTCCTGCAGTTCGTCGAGGCGCAAGCATTTCCCCGATGAATTCGTCACGTCGATCCAGAACTTCCGCGTGCGCGGCTCGTCGGGCAAGGTCAACATCGCCTTGAGCGAACTGCCGCAATTCACGTGCCTGCCCGGGCGAAGGGCCCGCTTGCATCGCGGCGCGATCTCGATCAGCCCGAGCATCGATTACATCGAGCGCGCCTACGACGACGCCAAGTATGGGCAGATTCTCGAAGCGCCCGTATCATCGACATGATCTTCCCGTCGATGATCGACCGCGACATGGCGCCGCCCGGGCATCACGTCATGTCCTGCTTCGTGCAATACGCGCCCTACGACATCGAGGGCGGCTGGGACGATGCGAAGCGCGAAGCGTTCGGCGAAGCGGTGATCTCGACCATCGAGCAATACGCGCCGAACATCCGCAGCGTGCATCGTCGGCATGCAGGTCATCACGCCGAAGGACATCGAGCGCATCGCCGGCATCACGGGCGGCAACATCTTCCACGGCGAACTGCTGCTGCATCAGATCTTCTTCCTGCGTCCCGCGCCGCAATGGGCAGACTTCCGCACGCCCTTGCCAGGCTACTACTTCGGCGCGGCCGGCGCGCACCCGGGCGGCGGCGTCATGGGCGCGGCAGGCAAGCTGGCGGCGAAGGAAGTGCTGAAGGACTGGCGGTAGACGCGCACCATGACGCAATCCAGACATCCTCGATCGTCGGCGCGGGTCACAACGGGCTCGTGACGGCGCGTACCTCGCCAAGGCCGGCAAGAAAGTACTCGTGCTCGAGACGGCGCGAGTCGCCGGCGGACAGCTCGCGGCGCTCATCGTACGGGCCCGGCTTCGACGTCGCTCCGTTGCACGCCGGGCGCGCACTTGCGGCCGGATATCGTGCGCGACCTCGATCTCGACGCGTCACGGACTCGACGCGCAGCACGACCGACCCGGCCTGTACTGGTCGATGCTGCCCGACGGCGGCACGCTGCGGCTGACGGCCGACGCCGACGACCCGGCGACGCTCGACTCGATCCAGCGATTGTCGGCGCGCGACGCCGCGCGCTGGCCGGAGTTCGTCGCGTTCATGAACTCGGCGGCAGCGTTCCTCGACGCCGCGTACGCAACGCCGATGCCGCGCCTGCCGAAAGTCGCCTGGCGCATCGGAAGGCCTGCCGCTGGCGTCGCTCGCGCTGAAGCTGCGCCGGCTCGGCGGCAGGGACATGTTCCGCGTCATCCGCAGCCTGTCGATGTCGGCCGTCGAATTCACCGAAGAATGGTTCGAGTCGGAGCCGCTCAAGGCGGCCATCGGCGGGCTCGGCCATCCACGGCGTCGACGCTCGGCTCGATGTCGGCCGGCACCGGTTACACGTTGATTCACCACTGGCTCAATCGCGGCGGGCTCGGGCCACCGCGCGTCGGCTCCCGGCGCGCGGACGATCACCGATGCGCTCGTGGCTGCGCTGCAGGCGAGCGGCGGGCAGCTGCGCACGTCGGCGCGGCGTCGCGCGCATCCTGGTCGACCAGCAGCGCGTCACGGGCGTGCGGCTCGCGAGCGGCGAAGAAATCCGCGCCGGCATCGTGATCTCGGGCGCCGACCCGCGCCACACGCTTGCTCGACCTCGTCGGCGCGCCGGAACTGCCGCCGGAGTTCGTCTGGCACACGCAATCGATCCGGATGCGCGGCTCCGTTGCCAAGGTGCACGTGCTGACCGACGGCACGCATGGCCTGCCCGAAGGCACGCTCGTCGTGGCGCCGACGCTCGAAGTATCTCGAGCGGGCGTATGACGCCGCCAAATACGGCGAAATTTCGCGAGCAGCCGTATCTCGAAGTCACGGCGGCCGGCAACGTCGTATCGATGCATTTCCAGTTCGCGCCCTATCGGCTGCGTCACGGCGACTGGACGGAAGCGCGAGGCACGATCGAGAGTCGTGCCGTCGAAACGCTTGCGGCGCACTCCCGGCGTTTCGAAATTCGGTGCGCGAGGTACGGTCGATCACGCCGCTCGATCTCGAGCAGACCTGGGGCCTGACCGAGGGCGACCTGAACCACGGCCAGTTGATCCTCGACCAGATGTTCTTCATGCGCCCGATGCCGGGCTGGTCCGAATCACCGCACGCCGATCGACGGCTTGTATCTGTGCGGCAGCGGCGTGCACGGCGGCGGCGGCATCAGTGGCGCAGGCGGACGCAACGCCGCGCGGCAGGTCCTGAAAGCGTAACGAGGCCCCATGGCACGCAAGCATCCGTCAATGCCGCCGGCTCGGTGGTGGTGCTCGAAAATACCTCGCGCATATTGGCCGGCAATCCGCTGGGCGACTCCCCGGTGCGTCGCACGGCCGTGTGGCTGCCGCCCGGCTACGACCGCGGCACGCGCGGCCCTGGGCGGCGCTTTCCGGTTCTCTACGACCTCGTGGGCTTCACGGGCACGGGCATTGCGCACCTGAACTGGAAGCCATTCAGCGAGAACGTGGCCGAGCGAGTCGCACGGCTGATCCACGAGCGGCGCATGGGCCCGACGATCATGGTGTTCCCGGACTGCTTCACGTCGCTCGGCGGCAACCAGTACGTCAACTCGACGGCCATCGGCGACTACGCGGATTACCTGCTGCAGGAAGTGATCCCGCTGGTGGACAAGGAGTTCCGCACGCTCGCGGCGCGGGAGCATCGTGGCTGCTTCGGGAAATCGTCCGGCGGCTATGGCGCGATGATCCACGGCATGAAGTACGCGCGGCATTGGGGCGCGATCGCGAACCATTCGGGCGATGCGTATTTCGATTTCATCTATCGCGCGGATTGGCCGAATACGCTGAATGAGCTCGGCAAGTACCGGCAGCCGGCGCGCAAGGCGGGTGTTTACCGGCACGACGTGGACTCCGCGCGGGACACGCAACTGCAACAGGGTCTCGACGATGGCCGCATCAAGCGCTTCCTCGAGGAGGTATGGAAAAAGCACAAGCTGACGCTGGCCGAGAGTCACGCGATCATGAATCTTTGCATGGCGGCGACCTACGATCCGGATCCGTCGGCGCCGCACGGATTCCGGGTGCCCTTCCACATGGAGACCGGCGCGCTGCTCGGCGAGCGCTGGCGTAACTGGCTGCGCCACGACCCCGTGAAACTCGTCACGCGTTACGCCGGGAACCTGCGGCGGCTCGCGGGGGTCTACATCGACTGTGGCTGGCGCGACCAGTACCAGATCCATTACGGCAGCCGGCAACTCTCGCGCGCGCTGACTGAGGCCGGCATTGCGCACCGCTACGAAGAATTCGACGACGATCACTCGGACGTCGATTACCGCATGGATACGAGCCTGCCGTTCCTGTACCGCGCGCTGCGTCCCTGAGCCGACGACAGCCGTTCATGCGGAAGCCGTTCGGCAAGTCGCCGGGTCCCGTGACCGATCATTTCGATGGCACGGTATTCCGCAACCAGAACCCTGCGGCGACGGCTGGCAGGGGCCTTTGGCGATTTCCTGCGCTGGCAACGCACGAAACGTGCAACCCCGTGGCCGCGGTGGGTCGACAATCGCGCGCAGCCGGCACTGCCGGCGTCGCTCGATGCGGGGCAATGCGCACTCACGTTCATCAATCACATCACGTTCCTGCTGCAGCTTCCCGGCCTCAACGTGCTCACGGATCCCGTGTATTCGGAGCGCGTGAGTCCGGTGCAGTGGCTGGGCCCGCGGCGCGTGCACGCGCCGGGCCTGGCGTTCGATGCCCTGCCCCGCATCGACCTCGTGCTGGTCAGTCATAACCACTATGACCACCTCGATCTCGACACGCTGCAGCGGCTCGAGCAGCAGCACCATCCGCGTGTTCCTGACCGGCCTGGGCAATGGCTCGTTGCTGCAGCAGCATGGGCTCGCGCGGGTGCAGGAGTTCGACTGGTGGCAGGACACGGCGCAGCCTGGCCTGCGTTGCACGTTCGTCCCTGCGCAGCATTGGTCCGCGCGCGAGCCTGCGTCGGTCGTAACCGCACGTTGTGGGGCGGATTCGTGCTCGATACAGGCGCCTGGAAAATCTACTTCGCGGGCGATACCGGTTATTGGCAGCACTTCACGCAGATCCGCGAGCGTTGCGGTCCGCCCGACATCGCATTGCTGCCGATCGGCGCTTACGAACCGCGCTGGTTCATGCAGGACCAGCACATGAACCCGGAGGAGGCCGTGCGTGCGCACCTCGACCTGCACTCGGGGCTCAGCGTCGCCACGCATTTCGGTTGCTTCCAGCTGACCGACGAAGGCATCGACGAGCCGCTGCGCGCGCTCGAGCAGGCACGGCAGCGCCACGGCATCAGCGCCGATGATTTTCGCGCGCTCGAGGTCGGCGAAACGGCCGCTGTTCCACGCCAGCGCCCGCGTGAATCGCGCAGCGTGAACGAAGCGCCCTCTCCGTTCGCCACGGAACCTGCCATCGAGGTGTTCCGCTCGCGCGACCGGGTCGCCTGCGACGACCGGGCGTTCATGTTGCACGCGATCGGCATCGCCTCGCAGCTGACGACCAACGGCCTGTACTGGAGCCTGATCGTCGTGCCGGCCGATGCGCATGAGGCTCTCACCAACCTGCGGCGTTACGAACGTGAAAATGCGTCGGTGCGCCGTTTCGTGCGTCCGGAGGGCTCGCACGCGCATGCCTGGGCAGGTGCTGCGATCTATGCCGCGGTGCTGCTGCTCGTCTCGTACCTTGCAGGCTACAAGTTCTCTGGTGCGGACTGGCTGGATGCAGGTTCGCTGCAAGCGACCGCCGTGCGCCAGGGTGAACTCTGGCGCGCAGTGACGGCGCTGACGCTGCATTTCGACGTCGCGCACCTGCTCGGCAACCTCGGCTTCGGCATGTTCTTCGGCTGGCTCGCGGCGCAATTGCTGGGCCCCGGCGTCGCGTGGACCGGCGCCGTTGCGGCGGCGGCCACGGCGAACCTGATCAACGCGATGATCCAGCCGGTGAATCACCTGTCTGCCGGTGCTTCCACCTGTGTTTTCGCGATGCTGGGCTTGCTGGCTGCCTATGCCTGGCGCCGGCGCGCGGATGCCGGCGAACGCTGGGCGTACCGCTGGGCACCGCTGATCGCAGGCGTCTTCATGCTCGCCTTCACGGGTGTCGGCGGCGAGAACACCGACGTGCTGGCGCACCTGACCGGATTCGTCATGGGAGTTGCCGCTGGCACCCTGCTCGCAGTGCGCGAGCACATGTTCGGCGCACGCGTGCAATGGCTTTGCGGTGTTGCGACGCTCGGCGTGGCTGGGCCTGGCCTGGACACTCGCTCTTTCGCAGACGTCCGGCTGAAGAAAAGGAAAACAGATGGCCCTGCAGCACCTGACTCCGGAACAGGTTCGCACCTGGACGCGCGAACAGAAAGACCGCTGGTGGTTCGAGAACGTCTACCGCGGCGACATGCCGCAGCTCACGCTTGCGCTCGGCGCTGACCGGATTCGCGCTCGGCGGCTTGCTGAGCGCGACCAACCTGTACGTCGGCGCCAAGACCGGCTGGACGCTCGGTGTCGGGCTCACCTCCGTGATCCTCACGTTTGCGTTGTACCGCACGTTCTCGCGGCTCGGCGCGCGCGACATGACGATCCTCGAGAACAACTGCGTGCAGTCGATCGCGACGGCGGCGGGCTACATGACGATGCCGCTGACCTCGGGCATCGCCGCGTACATGTGGGCGACCAACCGGGTGCTGCCGTGGTGGCAGATCATGGTGTTCATGACCGTGCTGTCGATACTGGGCGTGCTGGTAGCGTTCCCGATGAAGCGCCGCTTCATCAACGACGAACAGCACCCGTTTCCCGAGGGCCGCGCCTGTGGTGTCGTGCTCGACACGCTGTACGACAAGACCGCGGCAGCGGCCGGCATGCTCAAGGCGCGCGTCGCTCGCCGTCGCCGCCGCTGTTGGCCGGCAGCGTCAGTTTCCTGTCGGGCGAGAGCTACATGAAGCTCATGCAGGAGAGATGGCTGGGCCTGCAGTCGTGCCTGGCACCTGCCGACGAATCTCGACGGCTGGTATTACTGGCTCGTGGAGCGCGGCTACGCACCGCTGCCGAAAATCGTCGGTGTGGATGTCCGCCAGCTGGCACTCTCGCCGGCCGTCGATTTCGCAATGATCGGTGCCGGCGGCCTGATGGGAATCCGTGCCGCGGGCAGCCTGCTGCTCGGCGCCGTGCTCAATTTCGTGATCGTCGTGCCGATCATGATTTCCGCTCGGTGAAATCCAGCCGCGTGCGGGATCCATTGCCGAAGGCACAGCGCTCTTCGGCCGCGCGCACATCGTCAATAACTGGGCGCTCTGGTGGGGCATCACGATGATGGTGGTCGCCTCGCATGGTCGCGTTGTTTTCGCGCCCGGACATCTTTGTCGAGGCGTTTCGCAGCCTGCAGGCAGCGCGGCCGGCAGCCCGACGGCACACGCGATGTGCTGGCGGACATCGAATTGCCACTGCCGGTCTCGTGGATCGGCGTGCCGTCATCGGCGCGCTCGGTGTCTGGATGGTGCACGACTGGTTCGGCGTCAGCTGGCTACTCGGCGCGCTGTCGCATTCCATTGATCCTGGTGCTGGCGCTGATCGCCGCCAGCAGCACGGCACTTACCGGCATCACGCCGTCCGGCTCGTTGTCCAAGATCCCGCAGTTCACGTTTGGCGCACTCGATCCGCGCACGCCGGCGACGAACCTGATGACGGCGGTGATGTCGGCGGAGGTGGCCAGCAACGCCTCGAACCTGCTCATGGACATCAAGCCGGGGTACATGCTCGGCGCGAAGCCGCGCCAGCAAGCCGTCGGCCACGTGATCGGCATCGTCGCGGGCGCACTTGCGGCCACGCCGCTGTATTTCATGTTGTTCGGGCTCAGCCACTTCGATGCCGCCGCGGGCGCCAGCGTGGCGGATACGATGGTCAGCGAGAAATTCGCGTTTCCCGGCGGCACTGCAATGGAAAGGCGTGTCCGACCTGGTGACCGCGATCTTCGGCGGCGAAGCCGCGCGCGGCTTGCTGTCCACCTCCATCGTCTGGTCGATGGTCATCGCAGGCTTCGCGGCGCTCGTCATGGAAATCCTGCGCCTGCGCACGCACAACCGGTTCCCGCTGTCCCCGCTCGGGATCGGTCTCGGCGTGGTCGTGCCGCCGGATTCGACGCTGATGATGTTCCTCGGTTCACTGCTCTTCTGGCTGGCCGCGCGCCGGTACGGATCGCAGCCGGAATCGCGGGCTTACGCGATCTGGGTCGACTCGCAGGAGCCGATCTGCGCGGGCCTGATCGCCGGAGCCGCGTTGATCGGCATCGGCGATATCCTCGTGCGCGTGTTCGTGCTGTCCTAGCGCGCCTGCCAGCGAAATTCGAGGTAAGCCTCGAGCACGGCAGCCTCGTCTTCGAGATGCGGATAGTGCCCGAGGTCGTCGAACAGCACGACCTCCGGGGCGGGCACCAGTTTGCGATAGCGCTCGGCCAGGTGGCGACCCGAGACGGGATCCATTGCGCCGCAGAGCAGGCGTCGCGGCACACGCGACTGCACGAGCGCGCCCACCCAGCGCTCCCGGTGCAACCGCCGCTGCTCATGTAACCGATCAGCCGGGCCAGCGCACGCCGGCCGCCATCGCGCTCGATCAGGCTCCAGAGGTCGACGAGTTCGGCGCGGGTTGGCGGTGACCTGCCGGAGATCGACAGCATGTTCTTTTCGAAGCTCGCAAAGCGCATGACGCGCGCCAGCATCGGGCCGAGTACCGGATTCGCAAGCATCTTCTGGATCGGACGCGCGCGATGTGTCTCGGGGAACAGTCCGCCATTCAGGAAGCAAACGCTGGCCGAGTCGCAACCGGCCCTCGCGTTCACGCGCGAGCAGTTCCTGCGCGACCGTGTCGCCGTAGTCGTGCGCCAGCACGTGCGCCTGCTGGACGCCATGCTGCTGCAGCAACGCCTCGCAGAGATCGGCCTGCAAGCCGATCGGCATACGTGGCGTTGCGCGGCTTGGACGAGAGCCCGAAGCCAAGCAAATCGAGCGTATACAACGAGTAACGCTCGGCGAGGCGCCGGCCAGAGCCGGTGCCAGTCGTAACTGGCCGTCGGGTAGCCGTGGATCAGCAGCAAGGGTTCCTTGCCGGGCGTGATCGCGGTTCGCGTGAACATGCGATGCCCGCGCAACGTGACGTAGGTGCCCGCGCTGATCCAACCTTCAAGCGTCGACGAAATGGTCAATCGTATTCCCCACCCGCCCTGGGCCAGGTTTTTGCGCCGCCGGCTCCTGGCGAAGCCAAGGCGCCTGACGATATTGCCCATGGACGTGGCATCGGAGCAAACGGTAGCCGTGGCCGCCGGATCGGCGACAATTCCCCGGTGATAGCAAGAAACGCCCGCGACGCGCGCTCCGCCGCGGCCCGGCACGTGGGGCGTCGGCGGTGACTTCGCAACTCGACGTGCTGTATCGCGACGAGTATCCTGGTCGTGATCGACAAGCCCGCCGGGCTGCTGGTCCATCGCTCGGCGATCGACCGGCACGAGACGCGCTTTGCCGTGCAGTTGCTGCGCGACCAGCTCGGACGACGCGTCTACCCGGTGCACCGTCTCGACAAAGGCACGTCGGGTGCGTTGGCGTTCGCGCTGAGTCGTGATGTGGCCCGCGACTTGGCGCTGCAATTCGCCGGGCGCGAAGTGGCCAAGACCTATCACGCGATTGTGCGCGGATGGCCCGAGCCAACCGGCGAGATTGCACACGCGTTGCCCACCGTGCAGGACGATGTGCTGGGCCCGTTATCGACCTCGCCGCGCGATTCACTCACGCGGTTCAAGACCCTGGCGACAGTCGAGCTGCCCGTGCGTGTCGATCGCTACCCGACGTCGCGGTACGCGCTCGTGCAACTCGAGCCGCTCACCGGGCGACGTCATCAACTGCGGCGCCATCTCGCGCATGCGTCGCACCCGATCATCGGCGACTCGACGTACGGCAAAGGGCGACACAATCGATTGTTCGCCGAACGCTTCGGTTCGCAGCGCCTGCTGCTCGCCTGTTCGCAGCTGCAGTTCCTGCATCCCCAGACGGGCGACATGCTGACGATCGACGCGCCCCTGGCCGCCGATTTCGCGCGTGTCGTGACCGCGCTCGGCTGGCAGGTTCCGGGGCCAATCAATCGAACGGTTTCTACGTCGCCTTAGCCGGAGCCGGAGATTCCCAGGCCTCAGCCGACGCCGTGCTCGCGGAACCACTCGAGGCATTGCTTCCAGCCCGCGGCCGCGGCCTCGGGGTTGTAGCTCGGCCGGTAGTCGGCCAGGAAGCCGTGTTCCGCTTCCGGGAACACGACGATCTTCGAGGGCTTCTTCGCCGCGGCGAGCGCCTGCATTCATCTTGTCGACCTGGTCCTGCGGGATGCCCTGGTCCTTGCCGCCGTACAGGCCCAGCACCGGCGCCTTGAGATCGGCGACCACGTCGAGCGGATATTTCGGCTGCAGCTCGGTCTTGTCCCCGGTGAGGCGACCATACCAGGCGACGCCCGCCTTCAGCTTCGCGCTGTGTGCCGCGTAGAGCCACACGACGCGACCGCCCCAGCAGAAACCGGTCACGCCGAGGCGCTCCCCGTCGCCCTTGCTCGACTTGGCGGCCCACGCCGCGGTCGCATCGAGGTCGGACATGACCTGCGCGTCGGGCACTTTCGCGACGACCTCGGCGAAGATCTGCTTCCAGTCGCTCATCTTCGACACGTCGCCCTGGCGCGCGTACAGCTCGGGCGCCACGGCGAGATAACCGGCCTTGGCGAACCGCCGGCACACGTCGCGGATGTGCTCGTGCACGCCGAAAATTTCCTGCACGACCAGCACGATCGGGAACTTGCCGCCCGTGGCCGGCATCGCGCGATAAGCGGGTATTTCGCCATCGGCCACCGGCACGCGCACCTCGCCGGCCGTGAGCCCTTCGGTATCCGTGGTGATCGTTTCCGCGGACACCGGTTGCACGGCGAGCGCAAACCCGGCCGCCAGCGAGGTCACCAGGATCTGGCGCCGCGTGACCGCCGGCGTCACCGAGCAGGAGCCACGAGATCGGCATTGGTCCACGTGTCGTGCATGTCACTCTCCGTCCGTGGTGATGGCACCCGTGCGTCAGCGTGTTTCGACGCCGGGCGCAAAGGGTTGGGTCTCCTTGGCGATCGCCGCGATCACTTCGGGCGGGACCGCGTATTGCATGAATTCCGGCGGCATTCGCTTTGCTTTCCCGGTGTGCAGGTCGATACAGACGTAGTGGATCAAGGCACGCAGTAACGTTTCGCCGGTGGCCTTTCGCCGGATCTGAAACCTGCGGTCGATGCGCAGGCGCTTGTCATTGAGCACCGGCCAGGTTGCCACGTCGATCTCGTCGCCCTCGAGCACGGCACCGATGTAATTGAGCTGCGTACGCCACACCGCCATGCCGCGATTCAACCTGCGGCAGAGCTCGGGGCTGATGCCAAGCGAGATCGAGTGCGCCCAGGCGCAATCGTCGAGCCATGCCACGTAGATCGCGTTGTTGACGTGACCATAACCGTCGATCTCGGCATGCACCGCGACACGCTCGTGGATGAATGGCGCGGGCAGGTCCCAGCTCACTGGCATGCCTCGCGGCAGGTGCGCGATCTGGTCGAGCTTACGGTCCTTGTCGGCCCAGATGCCGCTCAACCATGCCTGGAAGCGGCGGCGAAAAGCTTCGTCTTCGGTGTAGTCGCCGGCCGTCGTCCAAGGCTCGATCGGACGTCGCTCCACCACGATACGGACCGGCCCGAGCCGGCCGCAGCACAGGTCCCACAGCGTCGGGCTGGTATCGCAGTAGGCAATGGTGACGTCGATCATCGACTGCAGCATGCCGCCCATGGCCGCAAGCACGAAAGCGACGCCGCCCGCCCGGGGCGGCAACAAGTGGCGGTAGGGAGACTTCAGCGCGATGCGCTTGGCCTGCGTGAAGCGGGTGCCCTCGACGAAATTCATGACCGAGGTCGGCATCGCTGCAAAGCGCTCGCAGGCCTTGCGGGTCGCCGCGAGGTCCTGCCCGCGCGCTTCCGGATGCGCTGCAAGATAGGCCGAGGAATGGCGGCGCATGAATGGAAACTCGAGCGCCCACCAGGCGAGTCCCAGGAGCGGCACCCAGATCAACTGCTGTTTCAGGAAGAATTTCAACAACGGGATGCGCTTGTTGAACACCTTCTGCAGCACGAGGATGTCCACCCAGGAGCTGGTGATTGGACACCACGAGATACCAGTCGCGCGGCTTCAGGTTCGTCTCGCCTTCCACGTCGAGTTGCAACACGCCCATCAGACTCAAAATCGCGCAGTTGCCGCTGATCCAGGCCTCGGCGATCGCCGCCATGCAGCCTGGCCGTCCATGCGCGCCACGCGGGGACCGGCACCAGCAGGCGCGCGAAGGCCACGGCCATCAGCATCGGCACCCAGAAGAGGACGTTCAGTGCCATCAACGTGATGGTGATGCCGCCTCGCAACGCTGAGCCTCGCTGCCGCACTATCCGCGCGTCCCTCGAACCCGGGTATGCGATTATGCCCGCAGATCGTACGCCGGAGCATTGCATGACCGTCGAGTTGACCGTCCACGGAGGCGCGCGTAATCGGCTGCCTGATGGAAAAGCAGATCGCGACCCCCGACCAGTACCCGCTTGTCGCTCAATGCGCTGACCAACGCCTGCAACCAGAAGAGTAACCGCGATCCCGTCCTCGAGCTGACCGAGCGCGACGTCCAGGCTGTCGTCGACGGGCTCATGCGCAAGCAGCTCGTGCTCGAAAAATCCGGGTTCGGCAGCCGCGTGCCGAAGTACCACCAGCTCTTCTGCAACACGCAGTTCGGGACACTGAAGTTCTCGCCGTTGCAGACGGCTATCGTCTGCGAACTGCTGGTCAGCGGCCCGCAGACACCCGGTGAGCTGCGAACCCACGCAGCGCGGCTCGCACCGGTCAAGGATGTCAGCGAGATCGAGGAGGCCGTCGAGGAGCTGATGACGCGGCCGGAAGGCCCGTACATCGTCAAGCTGGCCCGCCAACCGGGAAGGCGTGAATCGCGCTATGCGCAGCTCTTCACGGGCCCGATCACGGTTGGCCTGGCGGGTGACGGCGACGCGGATGACGCGCCAGCCGAGGCACGTGCCGGCACGCGGCGCACGCTCCAGGATCCCGAGACCGTCGCCCGCATCGAGGCACTGGAGGCCGAAGTCGCGCAACTGCGCCGCGAGCTGGACGAGCTCCAGGCGCGAGGGCTCAGAGGCTGATCATTTCTCTATGCGTGCAAGGTCACGGTCCGTCGTCCTGGCGTTGCCCATCGCTGTCGCTGCTCGTGCCACCGCCACCCACGGTTCTCTGCTTGTCCTTGTCCGGCGTCTGCTCGCCCCAGGTGGGCCTGGGCTGTTGCGTCTGTGACTGCCGGCCGCGGTCTCGCTGTGATCCCGTATCGTGCACCTTGCCTCGATCGTGCTCGTTGCCTGCCATGGAAATGCTCCTGGTGTTCGCCATGAAAAATGGCTTCGAGAAGCGCGCGCAGAGCAGATGCCGTCCGCGCCGCCCGTCAAACCTTAGCAGCGGACAAGGCCGATGCTCATGACAAGGACGCCTGCGCAGACGTAGGACCGCGTCGTAACACGTTGAAATCGGGCCGCGAAACGTGCGACTCGATGCAGCAGCCGCTCGGTTCAGCAGCCCACCCCGGGGTTGAGACTCGCGACAGCAGCCGCTCTGCTCAGTAGCCCCGGCCCAGGTCGACCACGGACAGCATTTTTTCGCCGGCCACGTAGCGCCGCAGGTTCTCGGCCGCAATTGCGATCCGCGCCGCGTGGCCGAGGTCCGAGACCGTCGAAACGTGCGGCGTAATGATCACGTTGCCGAACGTCCAGAGCGGATCGTCGGACGGCAGCGGCTCGGGGTCGGTCACGTCGAGGCCGGCACCGGCCAGGTGCCCACTGCGTAACGCGGCCACGAGATCCTTCTGCACGACGCTCTGGCCGCGCCCGACATTGATGAAGTAGGCGCCCTGCTTTGCCGCCGCGAAGAACTTCGCATCGAACAGGTTGCGTGTCTCTGGTGTAAGCGGAGTGGTGTTGACGATGAAATCTGCATTGGCAGCCAGCTTGTGCAACTCGTCCGGCAGGCCTACGTGACGCACGAAAGACGGACCTTCGCGTCCGCTCGCCCGCACTGCGTCGACATGCATGCCAAGGGCACTGGCGCGACGCGCCACTTCCGTGCCGATGCCGCCGAGCCCGACGACGAGCACGGTCTTGCCGTCGATTGAAATCAGGCGCGTCGGCGGTGGCGGCTGGTCGGTCCACCGCCTGGCCGCGCGCTCAGTGATGAAAAAGTCGAGGCCTCGCGCCGACGCCATGATCATCGCGATAACGTGTTCGGCCATGACCGGTCCCGCCACGCGCTGCATGTTCGTGAGCAGGATGTCGCGCTCGCGCAAGCCCGGCACGGAGACACATTCTTCGACTCCGGCGGCCAGGGCCTGCACCCAGCGCACGCGCTTGCCCGCGGCGATGACCGGCTCGGAGCAGAAACCCACCACCGCATCCGCACGCCCGGCGAGCTTCACGGCTTCCTGCTCGCTGCTCGCCTGCAGCAGCGTTACATCCGGCGCGGCCGCCTTCATCGCGGCAATCAATTCCGGTGACAGGCTGCGCACAAGGACAGCCTGCGGCGGCGTCCAACCCGGTCGCTCGCGCACGGGCGCGGCCGCCTCGACGAGACCGAGGCGCTGGATCAATGTCTCGATCGATTCCTGCGGCGCCGCGGACGCGTTCGGCATCGGCCGTGGAATGGAGGGGTCTGCCTGGGCGAGCGCGGCTGGGGCGGCACCCACGAGGGCAAGTGATGCAAGCAGCGTGCGGGCGCAACGCGGGCTCGTGTTCATGAACCAGTACATCTTTACGTCCCCCAGGCGAAGTTGTGCCGCCGACCCTAACCTACAAAAGGCGGCACGGCCACGTCTACTCGCTCGGCTACGTGTATCTCGCGCCGCGAGAGCCGGCCTACGGCTGCGCGCATCACGCGCGACGCCGTCAGTTGACACTGACCCGGCGTCGCGATGACACCCCAGTCGAGTACGCTTGGGCCGATGAGCGCACCGGAACAGGATCCGCCTGGGGCGACGCACACCGTCGAATTGCATGGTTCGCGGATGTTGCGCGGGTTGTTGCTCGTTGCTGGTGTTCTCGCGTTCACCGCCGGCATTGTCGGCGTCTTCCTGCCGCTGATTCCCGCCACGCCACTGCTGATCCTGGCGGCTGCGTGTTTTGCGCGCGCGTACCGTCCGTTTCACGAATGGATGCTGGCGCATCGCTGGTTCGGGCCCATGCTGCGCGAGTGGTATCACCATCGCAGCCTGCCTTACTGGACCAAGGTGCTGGCACTGGTGACGATGCTGATTTCATTCGGCACGTCGATCGTGCTTTTCGTGCAACCACTGTGGCTCCAGCTGGTGCTCGCCGCGGTGGCACTGCTGCTGGCGGCGTTGGTGTACCGGATCCCGTCCCGCGACGGGCCGGGGCGCTAGTCGCGGCGGTCCAGCTCCATGCGTGTGCTGCAGCGCGCGTGCTGCTCGCGTGGTAGCTACGGTAGTGGCAACGGCCAAAAGCAGGCATTCTCGGCGCTTCGTTGGCCCACGGTGCCCGCATGGATCCCGCCGCGCTGACCGCCTACCTGCACGAACGCATTCCGCTGTCGCGCGCGATGGGAATCGCGGTGCGTCGATCGGACGCGACTGGCGTCGTGATCGAGGCACCGCTGGCCCCGAACGTGAATCACAGGGAAACCGTGTTTGGTGGCAGCGCATCGACCCTCGGCATCCTGGCCGCGTGGTCGGCCTTGTTCGTACGCATGCAGGCCGAGGGTATCCACGGCCGCATCGTGATCCGGCGCAACACCATGAGTTACGAGAAACCGATCCTCGGCACGTTCAGCGCCACGGCTGAAGCCCCACGTGGCGAATCCTGGGAACGTTTGCGGGGCACGCTGTCGCGAAGCCGCATGGCGCGAGTCCATGTCGTGGCAACGCTCGAGAGCCTGTCCGCAAAAGTCGGTCGGCTCGAGGCCGAGTTCGCAGTGATGCCACCGGAGACCATCCCTGGATGAGCGAACCCGGCGCCCTCCGGACAACTTCAGCGCGATTGTCCATCGCCGAAGTGCGCAGCCACCGCCTCGCAAGCCGTGCCGCGTGCATCGCCGTAGTGTCGTTCCTCGCGGCCTGCGCGTCCACGCCGCCGATGTTTCGCATCGAGCCGGTGCGTCCCGTGCCGGAACTGCAGCGAGAGGCCCTCCTGGCCCGCCCGCCGCTCGAGACCGGCGAGTTCAAGGCGCCCGACCTCGTCGACCTCGCGACGCTGGACCCGACCCTGCGGTTCGATATTCGCTATGCGACGTCCGATAATTTCCTGGGCACGCCCGTCTACCCAGCCGCGCGCGCGTTCCTGCAGCGGCCTGCCGCCGAGGCACTCGTGCGGGCGCAGCGCGCGTTGGTGCTCCACGGGTATGGCCTCCTGATCCACGACGCCTACCGTCCCTGGTACGTCACGAAAGTGTTCTGGGAGGCGACGCCCCCCGCGCACCGTGACTACGTGGCGGACCCAGCCACGGGCTCGCGGCATAATCGCGGCTGTGCGGTTGACGTGACGCTGTATGACCTGGGTACTGGTCGGGCGCTCAAGATGCCGAGCGGCTACGACGAATTCTCGGAGCGCGCCCACTCCGACTACGCCGGTGGGTCGCCGGAGGAACGGGGCAGGCGCGAGTTGTTGCGCGCTACCATGGCCGCCGAGGGATTCACGGTGCTGCCTGAAGAATGGTGGCATTTCGATTACAAGGACTGGCGCTCGTACGCGATAGAGAATTCGCGGTTCGACGAGTTGTAACGGCTGGGCACGGGGAGAACGCGAGACATGCTGACGAACGCAGGGCAGATCCTGACCGAACGCGCCAAGGCCAGCCCGGACATGGAGGCGGTCGTCGACGTTGCGACGGGTGTGCGCTACGACTTTCGCGAGATGAACCTCCGCACCAACCGGCTGGCCACTACGTTGCTGCAGGCCGGCTTCAGGCCGGGGAACGCGTGGCTTGCCTGATGTCGAACCAGCCGCATTTCCTCGAGGCGTATTTCGCCTGCGCCAAGTGCGGATTCGTCTTCGTCGCACTGAACTGGCGGCTGACGGTTCCGGAACTGTCCTATCAGATGCTCGATTCCGGGGCGACCGCGGTGCTCTACGGCCTGGACCAGATCGCGCTGGTCGAGCCACTGCGCGAGCATTTTCCGAACGTGCGCTGGGTGCCGGTCGATGCTGAGGATTTCGCGGCGACAGTAAGCCATGCGTCGGCGGCTGAGCCACCGATCGGGGCAACGAACGAAGACCCGTTGTTCATGATGTATACCAGTGGAACGACCGGCAGGCCCAAGGGCGCCGTGATGTCGCACCGCGCCGACCTCGCGTGGCTTGCGTCCATGCTGGCAACATCCGACCTGCGCCTCGGCGAGCGCGGCCTCCTCGTCGCTCCGATGTTCCACATCGCCGGGCTGGGGCTGTCCGTATCGGCGGTGTACCGCGGCATGACCACGATCATCTGCAAGACGTTCGACCCCGCGGCAATGTGGGACCTGATCGATGCCGAGCGCATCACGGGCTTCTTCGCGGTGCCCGCAATGCTCGCATTCATGTACCAGCATCCGAAGCGGGCGACGGCGAAGTGTCCCGAGTTGCGATGGGTGCTGTGCGGCGCCGCGCCGGTGCCCGTCAACCTGATCGACGCCTATCTCGGCATGGGGATCGAGATCCTGCAGGTGTACGGCCTGACGGAAACCCACGGGGGCATCTGTCTCATTTCGCCGGAGCACGCTCGCACGAAGGTGGGCTCAACCGGGCTGCCGTACTTCGGCATCGATGTGCGCGTCGTGGACAAGGCCGGCAACCCCGTGCCTCCCGGCATTCCGGGCGAAGTCATCACGCGCGGACCACACTTGATCAGTGGCTACTGGAACCTGCCGGACGCAACCCGCGATGCGATCCGCGATGGCTGGCTGCACACGGGCGACATCGCCGAGGTGGACGCGGACGGCTTCATTTACATCAAGGACCGCTCCAAGGATCTCGTGATCTCCGGCGGCGAGAACGTCTATCCCGCCGAGGTCGAGGACGTGCTGGGCGGACATCCCGGTGTGCGAGAGGTCGGCGTGATCGGTCAGCCTTCGGCCCGCTGGGGTGAAAGCGTATGTGCGGTGGTCGTGCGGGGCGACGGCTGGAAAGGCGACGATGCATTGCTCGCGGCGGAACTGCGCGCGCTCGCGCAATCGCGCCTCGCGAAATTCAAGCAGCCCAAGACGATCGAATTCATCGACGCCCTGCCACGGAACCCGTCGGGCAAGATCCTGAAACGGATGCTGCGCGAGCGGTTTCCGGGGCCGGCGCCGGAATAGTTTCCCGCCATCAATACTCGTAGAACATCTTCTGGATGCGAACCGGGTCCGTCGTCTTCGTCAATGCAAGCTGCAGCAGGACGCGGGACTTGGCCGGATTCAGCTCGCCCGAGGCGACGTAGCCCTTCTCGTCATCGTTGACCTCGTTGTTGCGCAGCACGATGCCCGACGCCAGGCGCGTGCTGCGGACGACGACGACGCCGCCCTTGACGGCCCGACTCAATGCATCCAGCGCCGGCGTGGTGAAGTTGCCGTCACCCACACCCGCCACGACGATGCCTTTCGCCCCATTTTTCACGGCGGCATCGATCAGGTCGGGGCTCATGTTGGCGTGAGCGTAGATGATGTCCACCCGCGGCAGCTTGTCGAGATTGTCCACCGAAAACTCCGTGGCTTTGCCCACCTTGAGATCCATCGGCTCGAACCACTCGATCTTGCCGGTATGTGCGACACCGGCCGGGCCGCGATTGAGGCTTGCAAATGTCTGGACACTGGTCGTATCGGTCTTGACGACGTTACGCGCGTAATGGATCACGTCGTTCAACACCACGAGCGTGCCCTTGCCTTTCGCGCCCGGGTCCGCGACTACGGCCACGCCGTTGTAGATGTTGCCTGGGCCGTCCGCACTGATGGCCGTCGCTGGCCGCATCGAGCCAACCATGACCACCGGCTTGTCGCTCTTGGTCACGAGCGTCAGGAAATAGCCCGTTTCCTCGAGCGTGTCCGTGCCGTGGGTGATGAGTGCCCCGTCAGTGCCTGGGTCCGCGAGCACGGCGTTCAGACGCTTCGCGAGCTTCAGCCAGATTTCGTCGCTCATGTCCTGACTGCCGATGTTCGCGACCTGCTCGCCGGTGAGCACGGCGAGCTTGTCGAGATTAGGCACGGCGTTCAGCAGCGTTTTGACGTCGTAGGCGCCTGACTTGTAGCCATAGTCCGTGGCGCTCGCCTGCGCGCCGGCGATCGTGCCGCCCGTGGCCAGCACTACCACGCGCGGCAGGTCTGCGCCGTGAACTGCCGATCCGAAGCTGGCGGCGGCGATGATCGCCGCGAGCGCCAGGCTGATTGTCTTGCGTTTCATTGTCATTGCTCCATGTATTTCCAGTGATTGATCGAGCCGAGTTCCCAACGCTCTTCAGCGGGCTTTTCCGGTCTTGCGGCCACGCGCGCCTTTCTTCGCCGTAACCGGCTTCGCGGCCGCCGGCTTTTTTGTCGAGGCGACTTTCGTAGCGGGTTTAGGCGGCGCGGCGGTCTTGCCGGTCGCGGCCTCATACGCCTGCCGGTAACCGCGAGCAACCGCACGAACCGCCCGGCCGATATCGTCGTAAACGTGATCGTCGAGATTCGCGAACGACACGCGCACCGACCAGTTCGGCGCGTCGAATCCGCCGCCGTTCAAAAGTACGATGCCATGGTCCTCGGCGAGCCTGAATACGATGTCGAGCGGATGCACGTTGTCCTTCATCCACTGCACGACTTCTTCCCCGACGTGCTTGCGCGCCCAGAATTCGAAGTCGATGAGACCGTAGTAATAATCGAAAAGAGGGTTGGCGGGAATCTCGAGGCCAAGGCCTTCCAGCGTTGCCTGGACCCTCTTCTTGACGATTCCTATGCAAGCCTTCTGGTAATTCTTTTTCTCGTCCATGAGCTCATAGGCGGAGAACAACAGCATCATCACTTGCTGCGGCAGCGACAGGCCGGCGGTGTGGTTAAGCGCCACGTCCCGGCTGTCGGCAACGATGCGGTCGATGAAGCGGATGCGGCGCGGCTCCAGGCGTCAGCGCGCTGTAGCGCTTGTCGATCTTCTGTTGCACCGGCTCCGGGTGCATTGCGATCAGGTCGTCGAACAGGTTGTTTTCGTGGACAGCGATGACGCCAAGTCGCCAGCCGGTGCAACCGAAATACTTGCTGTACGAATAGACGCCGATGGTGTTGCGGGGAAACGCGCCAAGCAGCGAGCGGAAGCCCGGCACGAACGTGCCGTAGACATCATCCGTCAGCAGGATCAAGTCGGGGCGCTTCTTCAGGATCCCACCGATTTTTGCGATCGTTTCCGCGCTCAGCGAAACGGCGCTGGGATTGCCGGGATTCACGACGAAGAATGCCTTCACCTTCGGATCGAGCAGCTTTGCGAGTTCGGCATCGTCGAACTGGAATTGGATCTCCTGCTTCGACTTCACGTGCACCAGCTTGAGGTCGTAATCCTCCAGGTGCGGCATCTCGAGGTAGGGCGTGAAGATCGGCGTGGCAAGGGCAATCGTGTCGCCGGCATTCAGGAGCCGGTTCGTCTTCATCGACTTGAAGATGTAACACATCGCCGCGGTGCCGCCCTCGACGGCATACAGGTGAAACTTGCCTTGCGGCCGCGGCGGGCCACACATGGCCCATTGCAGATATTCATGCACCACCTGCTCGTTGTGCACGAGCATGCGGTCGGGTACCGGGTAGTTGTCACCGATGATCGAATCGACCAGTTCGTGCACGAACTTGTCGGCATCGAAATCGAATTTCTTGACCGCCCATGGCACCAGGGCCTGAGCATTTCGCTACCGCCCATGTCGTCGTGTTTTTTCAGCCACGCGGACAGGCGAGCCGCGATGCCGCGGGCCTGGGGCATGCCGCCGACCCCGGGTGGCAGGTCGAGCACTCGTTTGCTCTCGGTGATCGCGAACTGGCCCAGCAGGAAGAACGCCTCGCGCGGTTCGGTGGCGATCCAGTTCGGATTGCCGCGGCCGGCATTGAGGTACGCGACCGCCGACGCGCTCGCCGTGCGAGTCGCGGCCTTGGCAAGGAAATCCTTGATCTCGAAGGGACTCAAGGTCTCGTATTCGCGCAGTTTCAAGACATCCATGACCGTTCTCCTGCAGCGGCTCCGCCGCCCGAAATGTGTTTAGTCAACTCAAGAGCAAAACGATAACCGTTCCCCAGATTGCGAGGAGTACGTTGCCTACCGCGTAGGCCACGCCATAGCCGATCGATGGCACGGAACTGCGCGCCACCTCCTGAACTGCCGCCAGCGCTGGAGTCGCCGTGCAGCCACCCGCGACTACACCGAGCAATACGCCCGGGTGCATCTTGAAAACGTACTTGCCGACGAGCACACCGATCAGCAGTGAGATGGAGACCGTGAGCAGCCCGGCCAGGACCAGGCTGAGGCCGCTCGTCTGCACGCCGCGTACGAAGTCCGGGCCGGCATTCAATCCGACGACGGCGACGAAGCCTGTCAGGCCGATCGATTCGAAAATCCACAGCGTCGGACTTGGAATTCGGCCAAACCACCGCGGTCGCACGGATCGCAGCCAGCCACAGACCAGCCCGCCGAGCAGCACACCAACGGGCAGGCTGAGGCCAATTTCAACGGCGCCGAAGTGCAGGGCCGGAATGCCGATCAACGCACCGGCGACGATGCCTGTCGCGACGACGAACATGTCCGTCACGTCGGTCGCGCGATCGGTTACGCCGATGAATTCAGCAGCCTTCCCGACGCTAGCGGCCGATCCCACGATCGTGAGCACGTCGCCGCGATTCAAGACCGTGTTCGGCAGCGCAGCCATTGCGGTGCCCGAGCGATGTAGATGCCGCAGGAAGACGCCTCTTGTACCGTCCATGCGTGCGATTTCGGCCAGGGTCTTGCCGTCGATCTCCTTGTTGGTGACGACGACGTCGACCATGTCCGCCGTAAGGTCCAGCAGGTCGCGATCGTCCACTTCGATCAAGCCGCTGCCCGCTGCCTCGAGCACTTCGACGAGCGTCGTGCGCCGCCCGGAGACGGCGATCACGTCGCCAGCGTTCAACGTTCGTGCGATATCTGCATCGACAATGCGGCCGCGACTGCGACACCGTTCGATGAATACGCGCGTGCCACCGGCTGCCTCGAAGTCTTCCACCCGACGCCCAACCCATGGTGAGCCATCGGCTACTGCATAGGCGCGCAATTCGAATTCGCGTCTCACGTTCAACGCGTTGGCTGCGCTGGAGCCCATCTGGTGTTCCAGCTCCCTGCACTCAGCGGCGAGGTCGACACGCAGCACTTTTGGGGCCAACTGCGACAACACCCACGTGGATCCGATCACTCCAACGAGATAGGTGACGGCGAAAGCGACCGGAATCTGGTTGTTGAGCGCCGTACGCTCGGCCTCGGGCAGATCGAGGTGAGATATCGCATCCATGGCCGTACCGATCGTGGCCGATTCGGTCAGCGCACCAGCCACGAGTCCCGCTGCGGTGCCGGCGTCATAACCAAAAAGCCCGGCGACGAACCACGCCACTGCGAGGCCCGTCGTTGCGACGATCGCGGCCAGCGCCGCATGTTGCAGGCCGTCGCTCTGCAAGCCACGGAAAAACTGCGGCCCCGTGCGAAATCCGATCGCAAAGAGAAACAGGAGGAAAAAACACTGTTTGACCTCGTTGGGTAGCGTGAAGCCCCACTGGCCGACCAGTACACCCGCCAGCAACGTGCCGGTGACGGCTCCGAGCTTGAAATTCCCCAGCGCCAGCTTGCCGAAGAGATAACCGAGGCCGAGCACGACGAAGAACGCGATCTCGGCGTGTCTCTGCAGCGCTTCTTGCAGCCATTGCATGGACTACTCCTTCGTAAGTTGAGGCACGGTGTTGTTTTTGACGGGTGGCGCATTGAGGTCG
The DNA here is from genome assembly GCA_963784225.1 of uncultured Gammaproteobacteria bacterium. Taxonomy (GTDB): domain Bacteria; phylum Pseudomonadota; class Gammaproteobacteria; order Steroidobacterales; family Steroidobacteraceae; genus RPQJ01. The sequence continues at coordinate 230,821 of CAWAQN010000013.1, read as the reverse complement.
CGCTCAGTACCGCTCCTCCACATACCTGTATGCATATTGCGGCTCGCTGTAGCCACCGGGCTCCGGCGAGGCCGGCATCCGGGGGCGGGTGCGCGGCGCGCCTTCATAGGGAACGGCGGACAACAGGTGACTGATGACGTTCAGGCGAGCGCGTCTTGCGTCGTCGCTGCGGGCCACGAACCAGGGAGCGTAGTCAGTGTCGGTAGCTGCGAGCAGCGCATCCCTGGCGCGCGAGAATTCGAACCACCGGCGAAAGGACGACAGGTCATCGTCCGTGCAAATCACACGTGGATCGGCGATACGTTGCCGCAGGCGTCGGGCCAGCTCGACCTGCGTTACCTCCAGCCAGTACTTCAGCAGCCGTACGCCAGAGTCCACGATCGCTCGTTCCACGAGCGGCACCGTCGCCAGGACCTTGCTTGCCTCCTCGGCGCTGCACTGGCCCAGCGCGCGCTCGATGCCGGCGCGGCCGTACCAGGTTCCGTCGAAGATCACGACTTCGCCGGCGGCCGGCAGGTGCGGTATGTAGCGCTGCAGGCACATCTGGCTCTTCTCGCGAGCCGTGGGCTCCGGCAACGTAACCACCTGGAAGACGCGCCGGGTCGCATGCTCGGTGATCGCCTTGATTATGTCGCGCTTGCCCGCGCCGGGCCGGCCCTCGAACAGGACGCAGATCTTTGCGCCGGTCTCGACGACCCAATGCTGCAGCTTGGCCAGCTCGATATGCAGACGCGCCAGTCCCGCCTCATAGTCTCCCGGTGTTAATTGCGGTGCGGGAACAGGCGACGCCGCCGGGCTCTCGCTGGCACCACAGTCGTCTTTGGATTCGAACAGTCTGATCATTTTTTTGGCGGTACTGTCAGCCGTTACAGCGTCATCAGCAGCACGATCACCATGCCGAAGATCGTCAGGAACGTGTTGCCAACCGCGTAAGGCAGACCGTAGCCGAGCGCGGGCACCTTGCTCTTCGCCGCATCCTGGATCATTCCAAGCGCGGCCGTCGTGGTCCGCGCGCCGGCACAAACTCCGAAAAGTATCGCCGGATGGAATTTGAAGACGTGGTGGCCGACCAACACCGCGACGATCAGTGGCACCGACGTTGCGACGATCCCCCACAGGAACAGGCTCAGCCCGACCTGCTGCAGCCCGGAAACAAACCCGGGCCCGGCGCTGATGCCGACGATTGCGATGAACACGTTGAGGCCAAGCGTGTTCATGAGCCAGAGTGCCGGTCCCGGGATGCTGCCGAAGGTCGGACGCACCGCGCGAAAGTAGCCGAGCAGCAGCCCGGCGAGCAGCGCGCCACCGGAAGTTGACAGGCTGATGGGTACCCCGCCCACGTTGATGCTCAGTGCTCCGATCAGGCCACCGATCAAAATGCCTCCCGCCACAACCGCAAGGTCGGTCGCTTCGACCGGACGATCGGCATGACCCATTGCCTTCGTCGCGGCCTCGACATGACGCTGGCTGCCACCCAGCGTCAGGACGTCGCCGCGCAGGATCTCGCTTTCCGGCAACACGGGCAGTTCGACGAGATTGCGCGTGATCTTTCGCAGCCAGATTCCCCGCGCGAACGGTTGGTCAGCGAGTTCCCGCACCGTGAGTCCGTTCACGGACTTGCTCTGGACGAAGACGTCCACGACTTCCGCCGGCATGTCCAACAAGGCGCGGTCTTCGACTTCGGGAACGATCGACTCGACGTTCTCAACCAGCAGCTCCCTGCGCCCGGAAATGGCGACGACGTCGCCCGGCTCGAGCACTGTCTCGGCGTCGGCGTCGAACACTCGATCGCCGCGGCGCACCCTTTCGACGAAAATCCTGAGCCCCGGAAAAATCTCGCGGACCGGCTTGCCGATAAGGCCGCTGGCGGCGTCTATCCGGTAAGCGCGAACCTCGACCGAGCGATAGGCCGACAACACGCCGGCGTCGCGACCGTCGGCAGTGGCACCCAGTTGTTTCTCGTACTCCGCGCAGGCAGCGGCAAGGTCTACGCCGATCAGCTTCGGACCCAGCTGGGCGAGGACGATCGCCGATCCGATCGTGCCAAAGATATACGTGACTGCGTAACCGACCGGAATCGCGTCCAGATAACCTTGCAGTACCGCGGGTTCCAACCCGAGGCGCGCCATCTGGTCCGTTGCCACGCCGATCGACGCGGAGATGGTCTGCGAACCGGCGAAAAGGCCAACGGCATAACCCATGTCGAGACCAGCGAACCGGGCGCAGGCGTAGGGCACCAGCAGGCAGCACGCCAGCACGATCAGCGAGAAACGCGATCTGTTTTGGCCCGTCCTTGCCGAGCCCGCGGAAGAACTGTGGACCGACGCCATAACCTACGGCGAAGAGGAACAGCAGGAAAAACGCCGACTTGATCGGACCCGGCACCTGGATGCTGAGCTGGCCAATTGCAACCGCGGCCAGAAGCGTTCCGGTGACACTGCCAAGACCAAAGCCAGCGATCTTCTTCGCGCCGAGCCAGAACCCCAGGGCGAGTGCGAAGAAAATCGCCAGTTCGGGGTAAGCACGCAGTGTTTCGACCACCCAGTTGATCATTTACCTGCTCCTGATGTCGCAGCGTCATTTCGCACCAACGCGTCCGGCCGTATGAGTTTCAAGCCCAGCGCTGCGTCGTAGCCATGGATCTCTTTCACGTCCAGCTTGCGCATGAACTCGATGGTGTCCGCTTCGATCAGCTGGCCCGGCACCATGATCGGAAAGCCCGGTGGGTACGGGATCACGAAGTTCGCCGATACCATTGGCGCACCCGACTCGAGACGCCGGTCGACCTCGGGACTGTCGAGCGTCGAGGTGCTCGCAATACTCTTCGCGGTAGGCCATGTAAAACGCCGTGCGCATGTCGCCCTCGAGCGTCGACCCGGACGGATCGGTGCGGAAGCGGTCGTGGAAACGACTGAAGTTGGGCAGCCCCGGTACGTCCTCCATCAGCGACTTGACGCTCTTCGCGAACGCCTTGCGTGCGTCGTCGCCACCCTGCCTGCAGGCCGTCGTCGATCTTGCGAGCAATGGCGACCAGCACGCGCAGCAGGTTGGCGACGTCGCTGCGAGTGTTGTTGATGTTGGTCTGCAGCAGCACCGAGTTGCGCGAGGTCTTGTTGAGCTGGATTCCGTACTCGGACGCGAGCAACCCCTTGAACTGCGTGCCGTCGAATCCGGCCGTACCGCAGACGAGCGTAAGCCGCGTCGGGTCGAGCACGAATTCGTCCTGCCGAAACGAAGCAAGTGCCTGGGACCAGGTGACGTCGGGGGCCGTGTAGCTCGTGAAACCCGACGGCCGGAATTCCGCCGGGATCATTTCGGCGGGCGAGAGTATTCGAAAGTACTTCGACAGCAGCGGGTGCGTATTGACATCCTTGCGTATCTCGAGCGCCAGCGCGATCGCGTGCATGACGAATTCGTGGCCCTCCAGTTCCATCTGCCGCCGTGCGACATCGAGCGTGGCGATGATCTGCTGGTTCGGCGAGGTAGACGCGTGCGTGAACACGGCCTCGTGGAACGGCTGCTCGTGCCGGTGAAAGTCTTCATCGCCCACGAGGACCATCGAACCCTGGCGCAGCGCAGACATCGACTTATGGGTCGAGTTGGTCTGATAGACGCGGACCCTGGCGACACGCGGATCGGGCACCAGGCGCGCGTCGAGAAGTCGCGCGTCGGCTGGATCCAGATCGCTACCGAACTTCTTCTCCTGCTCCAGGTAGGCGTCGAGCGATTTCGGGTCGGCAAACCACTCCTTGAGCGCCTGGCGGGCGCCCATCGCCGTGCGCGGACGGTACAGCCAATTGAAGCGCGCAAAGCCGAACCATGCCTCGTCCCACAGGAAGACGAGATCGGGCTTGATGGCAAGGCATTCCTCCATGACGCGCCGGGTGTCGTACATGTGGCCATCGAACGTGACGTTGGTAAGCGCGATCATGCGCACCTGGTCGAGCCGGCCGGCGGCCTTGAGGTCCAGCAGTGCCTTCTTGATCGGTACGCAACGGAACGCTGCCGTACATCGAGTAGGCGGTGAGTGGGAACGCTTCGACGTAATACGGTTGCGCGCCGGCCAGCACGCAGCCGTAGTGGTGCGACTTGTGGCAGTTGCGGTCGACGATGACGATGTCGCCGGGCTCGCACAGAGCCTGGTAAACCATTTTGTTCGACGTCGACGTGCCGTTCGTGACGAAGAAGACCTGATCGGCGCCGAATGCGCGCGCTGCCGCTTGCTGCGCCAACTTGATGTTGCCCGTGGGCTCGAGCAGGCTGTCCAGGCCGCCGGTCGTCGCGGAGGACTCGGCCAGGAAGAGCGTCGGGCCGTAGAACTCGCCCATGTCGCGGATCCATTCCGACTTGAAGATGGATTTTCCGCGGGCTATGGGCAGCGCGTGGAAGGTGCCGATGGGCTTCTGCGCATATTTCTTCAGGTTGTCGAAAAATGGCGTCCGATAGCGCTCGTCGATCCCATCGAGAATGGCGAGGTGGATTTCCAGCGGTTCCTCGACCTCGTAAAACACGCGCCGCAGGCCGCTGGCGTCGGGATCGGAAACCACGTCCTCCGGCCGACTGTCGTCGAGCAGGTAAACGTCGAGTTCAGGCCGGATTTTCTTGATGGCGCGGGTTAACGCAAGCCCGTGGTCCCCGACCGGGGCGGCCGATGTATCGACGCCGGCACTACGGGCGAGGACTTCGCTCAATAGCGGGATGTCATGTGTCGAGGCCCACGTAAACCCCTCCGTGATGACGACCGCTTGCAGGTGCGGGTTCACCAGCGTTGCGAGGACCGCGTCCTCGAAGGTGCCGACGAATACCGGCTCGTAGACGAATTGGTCCTGGGTTCGCCGGAGCCGACGGATCTGCTGCGCGCGCAGCGGCCATTTCGACGGCGAAGATGGCACCACGAACAGCACTTCGAAGTACGGCCTGGCGCCGGTCTCGCTGGTGGGCAACGGCGGCGCCGTCACGTGGCCGGTCGGGTCCTCGTCCGATTCCCACTCCGCGGCATCGCGTCTATAACTCCTCAGCACCAGCGCGGATGAGATGCGTTGCACGAGCCGCGACACGCCCACGGCGTCGTCGCCGTCGATGCGGTCCTTGAGCGTCGCAAGCAGTCGAGCGCCAGGATAGGCGTGGAAGTCCTCGATCGGCAGCATTTCGCCGAACTGCGCTGCGCAGCGGCTTTTCAGGCCGGTGGCTTCCCTGGTTCCAACTCGAGCTGCCCACAACTGGGAGGCCTTGAGCAGGTCGCGCCAGTCGTCGAAGCGCGCCTCCGCCGTGTCGAACAAGTGTTCGATGCGCTGGGATTCAGAGGTCATGTCGATATACGTCCCTGTCTCATCCGTGCAAGCTCGCACGAAACGATCACGAAAACTCCCGATCGCAGAGTTTCGTTACTGAATGTGGATGCCGAGCGTCAGGTCAGTTCGGGTTCGGTCCGAACACGCCAACGCCGAGTTCGCCCGCGATGTCGCGGATCGCCTTCATCGAACGCACACTATTGCCGGCTTCGTTCAAGCGTGGCGAGAACGCCGCGATGGCGAAACGGCCGGGCACGACGGCGACGATGCCTCCGCCCACGCCGGTCTTTGCCGGCAGTCCCGCCGAGTACATCCAGACGCCGGATTCGTCGTAAAACCCGGCCGTTGCCATCAGTGCCAGCAGCTCCGGCACGTGTTCCGCCGGCATGACTTTCTTCTTCGTCACGGGGTTGACGCCAAGGTTCGCCAGGGTCGCGCCCATCATGCCGAGGTCCTTCGCACTGACCCCGACCGAGCATTCGCGCGTGTAGACGCGCAGTGCTTCCTCGGGCTCGCTGTACAGCCGCTCGTAATTGAACAGCAGGTTGGCGATCGCGCGGTTGCCGAAGGCCGTCGTGTACTCGGACTCGTACACCTTTTCCAGCACGGTCAGCGGTTGCCCCGCAAAGTCACTCAGGTTCTGCGACACCTTGTTCCAGCGATCCTGTTCGGAAGTCGCCTGCACGAGGCTTACGGTGGCAATGGCGCCCGCGTTGACCATCGGGTTTACCGAGCGCGCCTTGTACAGTTCGAGTGCCATCTTCGAATTGAAAGGCAGTCCCGTAGGCTCCACGCCAATCTTCTCGCGGACGACCGCGGGACCTTGCTGCGCCATGACCAGCGCCGCCGTGAACGGCTTGGCGACGGACTGGATGGAGAACTTGTACTCGACGTCCCCGGCGCTGTAGACCTTACCGTCGCGCGTCACGATGACGACGCCGAAAAGATCACTGGGCGTCTCGGTCAGGATCGGAATGTAGTCGGCGTTCTTGCCTTCCTTCAGGTCCTTGTATTTTGCGTAGGCGGCGTCGACGACGCGCTGGAAGTCCTTGACGGCCGGGTCGGGCGCGGGTCCGCGTGCGAATGCGGGGCCCGCCGCTATCGACATGGAAGCCATCGCGGCCACGGCCGTGAAAGTCGAAGCCTTCTTCATGGTTGCCATTGCGATTCTCCGCCTCAGAGCTTGGTGCCGAAACTGTACTTGGCCGTGAACTGGAAACGCACGTCATCGTCCGAATTGCCGTCGTTGTTGGTGCGCTTGCCCCAGAGCAACTCGGCCCCGACCATGATGTTGTCCGCCGGATACGTCAGCAGGTTGACCGACGCGTAATCGCCCTTGTTGTACGCGCCGGGATCCTGGAAGTTGGTGTTGTCGACTTCCGTGTAGCTGTAGCCGATCGAGCTCGACCACTTCTCGCTCCAGTAATGGTCGTAGTACGCCATCACGCCAGTGAGCGGCACGGCTTCGGCCTGCAGGTCGGTGACCGTAGTGGAGTCGAACGTGGCGGTCGGCGCGAGGTCCATGCCACCGTCATTCATGTAACTGGCAATGCCTTCGCCGTAGACGACCGACAGCAACAGCTTGTCTTTACCGAAAGTATTGATCGCGGAAGAGACATTGATACCCCAGCCCGTCTCGCTGCCGCTGTTCCACTCGCTGCTGGAGTCGACGCGGGTCTCGAAACCGACCTTGCGCAGGATGCCGCCGAACTGCAGGTGGCCCCAGTCGCCGCCGAAGCGGTATTGCGCGGTGAGGTCCGGCAGTTCTTCGTTGTTCTGGACCTCCACGCCCTCGAGCCCCTCGATCAGGCGCAGGTTGCCGGCGTCGACGTCGTTGCCCGGCCGCTCGATGGCGATGGCGAAGTGACTGGTATCGGTCTTGAACGGCGTCCAGCGGATCTGGACGTTGCGATAGAAGACCATGCCCGTCGGGCCCCAGTAATCGATCGTGTTCGGAAAGGTGTCGCCGTCCATGAACAGGCTGTTGGTCTGGCCCGCGAGGAACGAGCCCCACTCGCCGTACGCGTGGCGCAGGCGGAACGTGGTCTGGCCCGCGTCGACACCGGTGCCGAAAAGGTCGAACTCGAACTTGAAGTTGAGGGGCGTGCCGCTCGCGCCCGTTGGCAGCGCGCCTTTGACGCCGAACCGGCTCTGCTTGACACTGATGCTCGACTGTCCGTCGCCGCCACACGCGCCGTCGAGGCAGATTTTGGAGGGGCGGAACGCGTCGTCCCAGCTCTTGATCCAGCCGGCCGCCAATGTCCTGGATGTAGTCGGCCTGGGCGAAGCCGTATACCTCGAACGATCGCTCCGCCTCCGCGGCGGCGCTGGGGGTGCTCGAGAACAATGCTCCGGCAATGGCCGCTGGCAACGTCGCGGAGGCGACGAACCGCGCGCCCGATTCCTTGCTCGATTTCATGTGCGTGTAATCTCCAGTAATGAAGTGACTTGCACTGCCCGCCGCGTGTGCCTCGGCTCCATCCTCCGCGCTTCCAGTGATGCGCCGCCGGAGTGCGGCAAAACTCCGCTGCGGCGTGCACGATAGCCCAGCGCGGCGGGGAGTGTATGATTCGATTCAGCGTTCATACTTTTGTTGATGTGACACTGGTGGCCAGCGCATGTCTCGCAACACGTACGTACAAACACGTTCCGGACGGCGAGATGATGCCTCATGTCGGCACGTTGCGGGCCAGCGCGGTATGGGGGCTGCCGGACCTGCTCGCGACACTGGGAGTCGAGATCAACATTGTGCTCAATGACGCACGCCTGCCCCGCGATGTGTTCTCCAGTCGAGACAATGTTCTTACGTACCGGCAAATGGAACGTTTGTTGCTCGCCTGTGAGCAGAGATCGGGCTGCGACTACATAGGCCTGCTGATCGGGCAGCGCACACGCCTGGCAGACATGGGACTGGCGGGCCGGGCGGCGTTGTGCGAACCGCACGGCCGGCAAGGGGCTCCGCAGTTTCATCGACCACCTGAACCTGCGTAACACCACTGCGACCATGACCCTGATCGAGTCGGGCAGCCTTGCGACGTTCGCCTATGCGCTGAGCGAGCACGGCACGAACGACACGCGCCACTTCCAGTTCGGTTCCATCGCGATCTCGTTCAACATCCTGCAAGACTTGTTCGGACCGGAGTGGTTGCCGGTCGAAGTGAAGTTCGCGAGCCGCAGTCCGTCGAGCCTGCGTCCTTTCCGGACCTTCTTCCGCGCGCCGGTGCAATTCGACTGTGACGAGTCGGCGATCGTCTTCTCGAGCAAGTGGCTGAATCGCCCGTTGCCGCCGGTGAGCGAGCATCTGCGACGCGAGGTGCTGGCGAGCGTGGCTGCGCAACACGCGAAAATGCTCGCGGATTTTCCGGCAACCCTGCGTCGCATCGCTGCGCAAGCGACTGGTCGCCGGCGACTTCACGATGGACGATGTCGCCGCGCATGCTGTCGATGCATCGCCGCACGCTCGATCGCCACCTCACGGCGCACGGCATCGCGTACGGCGAACTCGTCGAATCCGTGAAGGAAGACGTCGCGCGCCAGTTGCTGCGGGATACGAACATGCCGATACAGCGGATAGCCGAAGCGGTGCGCTATTCGAGTCCAGCCAACTTTGCGACCGCGTTCAAGCGCCGCGCAGGTGTGACCCCGCGCGAGTACCGCCGTAGCCAGCGCTTCGTCCGGGGTTGAGGCGGCGCCCGCGGATCAGCCGCCCAGCGGAATCGCCAACGCGACGAGAAAAACGCCGACCAGCAGGAACGCCATGCCCGTGAGCCAGGGCTTCGCCATGGTGTGCTGGGCGGAGCGATACCCGACCAGGAACAGCAACGCCAACAGGATCGCATTCGAGACCCGCAGCGCCCGGTGCGGGTCGTCGATCACCAGGAACGGCAGGACTGCCGGAAAGCTGCAGGCAAACACGATCCAGCCGCTGACGATGCCGCCCACGATGTCGGCGCGGCGCACGTGGTTCGGCGGAGGCGGGGCGTCGCGCAGACGATCGACGATGGAACTGTAGAGGGTGCGTCGCTGCGGTTCGTCGGTCACGGGCACGCAGCAGGTCGTCGAGTTCGCGTTCGACGAGCTTGCGCGACTCGTCATTCGAAACGGCTTGCCGCACTGCGTAGCCGAGTGCGCCGCAGTCGTCCGCGCTCGAATGCGGAACCCAGCACATAGAGCACGCCGTCGATGATGCCCCAGGCCAGATTGCAGCCCAGGATGCCTATGAGCATTTCCCGTGGCGCCCGCGCGGCCCTCCTCCTCGATGACCAGGCCTGCAGCCAGCGTGAAGGTGAGCGTCATGATCAGGCCGAACAGCAGTTCGCCCATGCGCGAGCCAGGGTCGAGATACTTCCCGGTAAACGACTTCATGACTTGCAGGTACCGCAACATTTGTTTGATGTCTCGGGACACGATCAATTTCGATGCTTAGCATTCCCCGGTCGTCTCCCAGAATACTTGTTTTGATGGATGATGGTAAATACCTGTTTCAACGGGTCATGACAAGCAAGCGAATAGCTGCACGTCGACGTCAAGCGCACGAAGAACGGGCCGCGGCCCAGGAAAATCCAATGACCAGAATGTCGATTATGAAGCGTGTTGCAGCGCGGCCAATGCTGTGCAGCGTCGCCTGCCTCGCTTTAACGGTCGCGCCGGCCCATGCGACGACACCGGCCAGCGCGATGCCGGCACAGGCCTTGATCCTCACCCAGGCCGTGGTGCCCGCTACAAACCGTGACGCCCATTTACAGCCTTTGCCACGGTACCTGTGGCGAAACCCGCCCCAACGCCGGGTGCGCGGCCACGCATCGGCCTCGTATTGGCTGGTGGCGGAGCCAAGGGCGGCGCGGACGTGGGCGTGTTGAAGGTGCTGGAAGAAATGCACGTGCCCATCGACTGCATTGCCGGCACCAGCATGGGCGCGCTGGTTGGCGGCGGTTATGCGTCCGGCATTCCGGCCAGCCAGTTGGAGAAATTCCTGCTCGGCATCGAATGGAAGAAGGTCGTCGGTGGCCTTGGCCTGCGCGATCTCGAACCCATCGAGCAAAAGCGCGCAGGCGTCACGTACAGCAATACCTTTGAGCTCGGCCTGAGAACCGCCGCGTGATCGTGCCGAGCGGCCTGGTCAATACCAGCGCGATGGATGACCTCTTGCGTGCGTACGTGGCTGGCTCGCGTGCCAAGTCAAGCTTCGACGAATTGCCGATTCCGTACCGCGCAGTCGCCACGGACATGCTCACTGGCAAGATGGTCGTGCTCGACAGCGGCGACCTGGCCACGGCGATGCGGGCCAGCATGGCGATCCCGGGCGCGTTCGCACCGGTGGTCACCGAACGGCACATCCTGTCGGACGGCGGCATGGTCCGCAACATCCCGATCGACGTGGCGCGCGAGCTCTGCGCGGACGTCGTGATCGTCGTGAACCTGGTCGAGCAGGAGATTCGCCGCGAGGACCTGCAGTCCGCGACGCAATTGCTCGGCCGCAGCATGGACGTGATGCTCGAAGCCAACGAAACGCTGCAGTTACAGACGATGACCGACAAGGACGTGCTGATCAACGTCCTGCTGGGCGATATCGGCACGACGGATTTTACGAGGGTGCCCGAGACGATCCCGCTCGGCGAGACCGCTGCGCGCCTGGTGCAGGCCGAACTTGCCAGGTACGCCATGCCCGAGCGCGAATACCTGGCCTGGCGCAAACGGGTTACCTCCAGCCAGGACATCGAGGTGCAACTGGCCGATGTGAGCTACACGGGACTCGAGCGGGTCAACCCTGGCTATCTCGAGCGACGGGCAACAATCCATGCGGGCGACACGGTCAACACCTCGGCGATCAGTGCCGAGGCGCAGCGCATGTCGGCGCTCCACGATTTCGAATCGGTGGAGTACCGCCTCACCGGCGATGCCATCAGGCCGACGCTGGAGTGGATCCCGCACGAGAAGCGCTGGGGCCCTGATTACCTTCGGTTCGATCTCGGCATGTACACGTCTGAAGGTGGCGACCTTGCGTTCGTCGTCTATGGCAAGCACACGCGCACCTGGATCAACACTTACGGCGCCGAGTGGCGTAATGAATTGCAGCTGGGTTACGAGACGCATGTTCGCGACGAGCGCGTACCTTCCGTTGAATGTTGGCCAGACAGTATTCGTCGAACCAAAGCTCTACTGGTCGCGTACGTGGGAGGACCTGTTCGTGGAGGGCGAACGCGTCGCGCAATATCGTTTCGGAGACCTCGGGGCGCGCGTCGACGTCGGGGTACAATTTCGGGCACCGCGGGCAGGCTAGAGTCGGCTATGTCTTTGACAATCGTAAAGTTGAAGTGGACACGGGCTCGCCGTTGCTGCCGATCACGGAGCGTGACGACGCGGGCCTGACGGCCGAACTGACCTACGACACGCGCGATACGCCGTTCAATCCAACTCGCGGCCTCGGCGCTGCAATCGACTACATGCGCAGCGACGAAGCGCTCGGCGGCGATTCCGACTGGGAGCGAATCGAGATGGGACTGGGCTGGGCCCTGCCGATTCGCAATGACGTGATCTGGATGTCCGCTGCGGGTGGCTCGAGTCTCGGCAGTGACCTGCCGGCTGATCGCGCGTTCATGATCGGTGGACCCGGCAGTTTTCCGGGTTACGAACTAGGCGAGATCCGCGCCGACGACTACTGGAGCGCGAGCGGCAGTTACCTGCGAAAAATCCGCGACATCCTGTCGATCCGCGGCCAGGCGCTGTATGCCGGGTTGCGACTGCAGGCGGGCGAAACGTTCGATGAGTTCAGCCCGCAGGAGGACGGCATCGTTTATGGCGCTTCGGTTTATGTTACCGGTCGCACCCTGGTCGGTCCGTTGACCGTGGGCATCGGTGGAACCAGCAACGATTCCTGGACCTTATGGCTCGCCGTCGGACGGCCGATTGGCCACGGCACGATCCTGGAGCGCGGCATCTTCCGTTGAGGCTGGGTTAAAGTGCGCACTCGCGCCCAACGAGTAACCCATGCCCGATCCGTCGCCACTCGATCGACCAAAAGCCCGCACGCTGAAGCCATTGCGGGCTTTGCTGCCGTACCTGCGTCCTTATCGCGGCATGCTGCTGTTCGCGCTCGTCGCGCTGCTGGTCGCGGCCGCGGCCATGCTCGCGCTGCCCATCGCGTTTCGCTACCTGATCGACGAAGGACTGTCATCGCGCAGCACCGAAACCATCAATCGGTACTTCATTGCATTCATGGCCGCCGCCGCCGTGTACGGCGTTTTCGCGGCACTGCGCTTCTACCTGGTCACGTGGCTCGGCGAGCGTGTGGTCGCCGATCTGCGCTCGGCGGTGTATGCACGCGTCATCCGCATGGATCCAAGCTTTTTCGAGATCACGCGCGTCGGCGAAGTGCTGTCGCGGCTGACCGCAGACACGACGCTGGTGCAGTCGATCGCAGGCGTCAATCTCTCGATTACGCTGCGTTCGGCCATCTCACTGCTCGGCAGCCTGGTGATGCTCGCGGTCACGAGCCCGAAGCTCACCGGCATGATCGTGGTGCTGATGCCCGTCGTGCTCGTGCCGTTGATCGTGCTCGGCCGCCGCGTGCGCTCGCTGTCGCGACGCCTCGCAGGACCGCATCGCCGACACCAGCAGCATTGCCGAAGAGACGCTGAATGCGATCCAGACCGTGCAGGCATTCACGCTGGAACGCGTCAATGCGCAGCGTTTCGACCTGGCCGTCGAGAATTCCTTCGGCGCGGCCGTGCGGCGAACGAGAACACGCTCGACACTGACGGCCGTGGCCACGATGCTCGTTTTCGGCGCGATCACGTTCGTGCTGTGGATGGGCGCGCACGCCGTGGTGCGCGGCGAGATGACGGGTGGCCAGCTCGGCCAGTTCCTGATGTACGCCGTGTACGTCGCGATCGCCGCCGCGAGCCTGAGTGAAATGTGGGGCGAAGTGCAGCGGGGTGCGGGCGCGATGGAGCGGCTGGTTGAGTTGCAGCACGCCGAGCCCGATGATCGTCGCGCCGGCGAACCCGGTGCCGCTGCCGTTGCCGGGACGCGGCGAGATCCGCTTCGAGCAGGTGACGTTCCATTACCCGTCCCGCCCTGAATCGAACGCGCTCGATGCATTCGACCTGCACGTACGACCCGGCGAAACGCTCGCCTTCGTGGGGCCATCCGGCGCGGGCAAGACCACGGCGTTTCAGCTGTTGTTGCGCTTCTACGATCCGGCGACGCGGTCGCATCCTGATCGACGGCGTGGACGTGACCCGCGCCGACCCGCAGCAGCTGCGCAGTCGCATCGGGCTCGTGCCGCAGGACACCGTGCTCTTTGCCGCCACGGCGCGCGAGAACATCCGGTACGGGCGCCCCGATGCGAGCGATGCCGAAGTCGAAGCGGCCGCGATCGCGGCGGCGGCCGATCCTTTCCTGCGCCGATTGCCGGAGGGCTACGACACGTTCCTGGGCGAACGCGGGGCACGGCTGTCGGGCGGACAGCGCCAGCGCATCGCCATCGCTCGCGCGATCCTGCGCGACCCGCCGATTCTGCTGCTCGATGAAGCCACCAGTGCGCTCGATGCCGAAAGCGAGCGTCTCGTGCAGGGCGCGCTCGACCATCTGATGCAGGGACGCACTACGATCATCATTGCGCATCGGCTCGCGACGGTGCTGGAAGCGGACCGCATCGTCGTGATGGACCACGGCCGTATCGTGGCGCAGGGCACGCACGGCGAACTCGTGCGCTCCAACGAACTGTATGCGCGTCTTGCCGCCCTGCAATTCACCGACGGCGGCACGACGGCCGCGGCGACGCCGACCGCAGCATGAACGCGAAAGAATCAATGCACACCAACGAGCTCGGCCAGCCTGTCGGCGCACCGGTGCCAGACTGGCGCGAGCCGCCGCGCCCGCCGCATGCGGTCATGACAGGCCGTTTCTGCCGTGTCGAGCCGCTCGATGTCGGTCGCCATGGTGCCGATCTGCACGCGGCGAACTCGCTCGATCGCGACGGTCGCATGTGGACCTACCTCTTCAATGGCCCGTTCGCGACCCTGCCCGAGTACCTCGAGTGGCTGGTGCCAAAGCAGTCGTCGCAGGACCCGCTGTTCTTCGCGGTCGTCGATCAGACGACGGGCCGCGCCACCGGGCTCGCCTCGTACCTGCGCATCGATCCGCCGAATGGCGTGATCGAGGTCGGCCATATCGCCTACTCGCCCCTGCTGCAGCGCACGCCGGCGGCGACGGAAACGATGTACCTGATGATGCGCAATGCGTTCGAACTCGGCTATCGCCGCTACGAATGGAAGTGCCATGCGCTCAATGGCCCGTCGCGCGCGGCCGCGGTGCGGCTCGGCTTCACGTTCGAGGGCGTGTTTCGCCAGGCAATCATCATCAAGGGCCGCAATCGCGATACCGCCTGGTACTCGATCATCGACAGCGAATGGCCGGCGCTCGACCGCGCTTTCCAGCAATGGCTGGCGCCGGAGAATTTCGATGCTGACGGCGGCCAGCGCGTGTCGCTGAGCCAGCTCACGGGTGTGGCGTCCGACGGGAAGGATTTGCAAGACGATGTCCGCGCGTCCAGGTGAATCGGGTGCAGCGCGAACGCGTCGCGCCTTGCGCGGCAGCGGGCTTTTCGTAGTACTCGCAGTATTTGGCACTGGCAGCTGCTGGGCGGATACCCTCTTGATGGTGCGCCCAGCGGCAGGTGAGCTCGAAATGATTGACCCGGGCTCGGGTTTGCGACTCGCCGTGGTGCCCGTCGGCAGCGGTCCGCGCAAGGTCAGCGTTGCACCAGACGAGAAGCGGGCTGTCGTCGCGAACTGCGGCGACACAGCCAAGGCCGCGCCGCAGCCCGCCGTATATCTCAGCATCGTCGATCTGGAACACCCGCGCGAACTGAAACGCTTCGAAGTGGCGCTGTCGGCATGCCCGGCGGTATTGATCTGGTTCGCCGAGGATCGTATCGCCGCAGGGACCGACGCGCGAAATGGTCAGATCGTGATCGACGCTGGCTCGGGACGGGTCATCGGTGCACTGTCAGCCACTGAACTGACGGCCGTCGCGAGGACTGAAAGCGCCAGGCGACTCCCCGACCCCGAGACGGCCGCGGTGCAACAGCACCTCGCGTCGGGTGGTGATATCACTGACCTGGCGATGACCACCGTTCAGCCCGTCGCGGAGTGTCACGCGTGCACGCCTGACCCGTGAGGTTGCGCGAAGGACTCTCTCGCAAGGCGGGAGGTCGATTGTATACATCGCGACCCGGAAGAATTGCAGTCGCCTTCACGCGGCCTGCAGCTCACCTTTGATGCACCGCAAGTACAGTTTTTCGAAGCAGGCTTCGGTCATCGGCACCGGGTTGCCGCCGGTCGATGGATCGTTGAATGCCTGCGGCGCGAAAGGCTTCGCATGCTCTTCGCGCACGCCAAGCTCCGCGAGCGTTGCTGGAATACCGATCTGCCTGCGCAACTGTAATACCCACTGCAACACGCCGGCCTGGGAATGCTCCGGCAAACCGAGCCAGGCCGCGAGCCGGGCCAGCTTCGCGTCGAGGACCTCACGATTCCATTCGAGCACGTAAGGCATGACGACCGCATTCGTCAGCCCATGGTGCGTGTTCAGGTTGGCCGAGCACGGATGGCTGAGACTGTGCATGGCGCCGAGGCCCTTCTGGAACGCCGTTGCGCCCATCGTCGATGCAATCAACATTTGTGCGCGCGCTTCGATGTCGGCGCCATTGGCCACCGCACGCGGCAAGTATTCCTTGACCAGGCGCATGCCTTCGACGGCGATACCCTCCGCCATCGGGTGGTAGCCGGGTGCGCAATACGCTTCGAGATTGTGCGAGAGCGCGTCCATGCCCACAGCGGCCGTGATGTGCGCGGGCAGTCCGACCGTAAGCTCAGGATCCTCCAGCACCAATGCGGGCATCATCTTCGGATGGAAAATGATCTTCTTGGTGTGATCGCGCAGGTCCGTAATCACCGACGCGCGACCTACCTCTGAACCCGTGCCGGCCGTGGTCGGCACGGCGACGACGGGAGCCATGCCCTCCACGTTGACGCGCGTATACCAGTCTTCGCGATCCTCGAAATCCCAGAGTGGACGCGTCTGGCCGACCATCAGCGCGACGGACTTGCCGATGTCCAGCGCACTGCCGCCCCCGAACGCGATCACGCCGTCATGATTGCCGCGCCTGAACGCCGCGACGCCCGCGGTGACGTTGGCCTCGACCGGATTCGCCTGCACGTCGGAGAAGACCTCGCATGCGAGACCGGCGGCTTTGCATGAGCGAACTGCGTTGGCAATCATCGGCAGCGCGGCGAGCCCTGGGTCCGTAACAAGTAGCGGCCGCTGCATGCCGAGCGCGCGGCAGTGATCCGGCAGTTCGACGATGCGTCCCGCGCCGAAGCGGATAGAGGTCGGGTAATTCCAGTTGCCGCGCAGGGTCGTCATCGCATATCTCCGCATCGTCGGCCGGGCCGAGTGCGTAGTTTAACTCGTCGTCGGCGGCATACGTCTTCGGCTACCGGACGACTCCCGAGCATGTTTGTTCGCATCGCTGCCGTCATGCAGCGGATGCCAATTGACGGCATAAGCGATAGATGGTCTATTGAAAGCCGCCACACCCTCCATGAGCCACACCAACTCCCCTTACCTGAGCAACAGTCGCCGGTTGGCGGACGTCTTGGCTGCAATACAGGTCATGGGTGCCTACACGTTCTCCAGTCGAAAGCACGAGGCCTGGGTTGAGAAGCTAGGGGATCCATTGAGCGCCGAGGGCTGGAATGTCATCTTCGCCGAGCATCCCGAATTCTTCCGCGTAAGTGGGGAATGGGTGTCTCTCAGGTGGCGCCACGGCTACGACCGCACCTACAGGCACGAGCAGGCACGTGACCTCACGCACGACGAGATTGCCGGTCTCACTGACGATCAACGCGGAAAGCTAACCAGGAAACCACTCGGCTCCGACCAAATTGAGGCTCTCATGAAGACTGCCATCGAGTTGCATAGTCGCGAGGTTGCACATCAGCAAGAGCGCAGGTGGCTCACACCGCTACTGTTCGCGTTACTCGGTACGATCGTCGGGGTCATCCTTCAAGCGGCCCTGAAGTGACGCGACTCCTCCGGAGGGCCCTACCCACGGCTGCCGCTCATGTCGACCGTTAGCCGTCTTACCTAGTGGTGGACCGTGACACTCGAAGCATCGTCAACCGCGCTTGAAGTTGCCAAGTTGATCTTGCTACCCGCCATCGGCTTCTTGGCAGGTTTCGGCGCTCAGTGGCTGCTGCAAGCGCGAAAGTCTCGCGACGAGCTCCTGCGGGCACTAGCCGAGCCACGCGCCGCCGCACTCTGCAAACTGTGGGAACTCACCACGCTCCCCAATGAGATCACCCGGCTGACCGAGGATGCAGAGGTACCAAGCCGGGTTCGCGCGAATCTCGATTCCGCAATCGTTGATTGGTACACGAAGCAAGCGGGAGCGCTCTACTTGTCCTGGCCAGCGACGCAGATCGTGTTTCGCCTCCTTGACAGTCTGCGGACAATCGCGTCACACAAGTCCCAAATCGAAGCGGCCGTTTCAGCCCTCCGATCTCAGCTCAAGTACGACTGTGGGATCTACTCGGCGTCCGAGCTGCGGCGCAAACTTGAACGCCCGCGCAGCTCCCCTTGGGCCCTCGATGACTTGGCTCGAAGGGATGGTGAAGACGGCTAACCCTTCGCTGCACGCCGACGCGCTACGGCTGCCTGCGCCAGCTTCCGCGCGCGGGTGAGCTCAAAACGTCGGGCCTATGCCCAAGTGCGGCGTACGCCCCGCCCCTCAACGTTTGTAGAGGTTGTCCACGTACCATGCGCAAACTCATTGTCTGCAACATCGTCTCGCTTGACGGCTTCTTTTCCGGCCCGGGCGGGAATGTCATGGTTATGCCGTTCGACAACGGCTTCTCGGACTACAACGCGGAACGGCTCCGAGCAGCGGACACACTGCTTCTCGGGCGTAAGTCGTACGAGGGCTTCCGGTCCTACTGGCCCGCGATCGCCGAGGACGTGAGTCAGCCCGCTGTAGAGCGTGAGATATCGCGTCTCAACGCTGCCGTCGAGAAGGTCGTGGTTTCAAACAGCCTGAAACCCGACGAGGTCGAGGGGTGGGGCCCAACCCGCGTCGTGCGGCGCGCGGACGCGTACGCGGAGATCGCAGCGCTCAAAGAGAAGCCGGGGCGGGAGATCCTGATATTCGGCAGTCACATTCTTTGGAACGACCTGCTTGCCAATGGCTTGGTGGACGAGCTGCATTTCATGATCGGCGCCGGCGTGGTCGGCGAGGGCGTGCGGGTTTTCGAGAGCCGGCCGCCGGGCTCGCTCCGCCTGCTGGATACCCGCACCTTTGCAGGCTCTAGCTTGCTCCTGGCCCGCTACGCCGTCGAACGCTGACTGCTGCAGCGCGCCGGTATTCTCTTGGTCGGGGGAAGTGCAGCATAGGCCTACCCCTTGGAGCAAAGCAGATGCCCAAGCATCGAATCTTCACTACAGAATTCTCCAAGGTATATCCGCTATATGTTCAAAAAGCGGAACGTAAGAATCGCACCAGAGATGAAGTTGACCAGATCATCTGCTGGTTGACTGGCTACAGCCAGGTGGGATTAAAGAAGCAAATTGAGGAACAGAACGATTTGGAAACCTTTTTTGCTCAAGCACCCGCCATCCATCCAAATAGCTCGCTTATCAAAGGCGTAGTGTGTGGTGTCCGCGTGGAGGAAGTAGAAGATCCGCTGATGCAAAAAATACGATACCTGGACAAGCTGATTGATGAGCTCGCAAAAGGAAAGGCAATGGAGAAGATTCTGCGGTGACAATCGGCGCTAACAATTCATTTAAGCCGACGCCGCTTCGCGGCGCTCAGCTCAATAGTTAGCTGTCCCAGCGCACAAGAGAAACATTCATGCGTAGATCATCCTTCATCTCGGCGTTACTGGCATTCCTGCTCTTGTCCTCAGGCGGCGCGACCGCTGCCAAGGCGTCAGAAGCGTCGGATGCATCCAATATCGGGTTTGCCCTGTATACCAAGAGTCATGCTCCAGGGACTCTGAACGCGAGATGGATATACACGGACAAATACCGCGGACCAGGGATAGCGACCGGAGGCCCGAAGGAGGGTTTCGCCGGACGCTATCACGTTCGCTACTTTTACGAGAACGGAGAGTTCTCGGACGAGTACGACCTGGTCATCGAGAGGACCGGAGATATCTACAAAGTATCGTGGATCACTGACGGCAAGGTCAGCGCCGTTGGCGTCGGTATGGAGGTCGACAATGGCTTAGCCGTCGGCTGGCGCCGAGTTGGTAACTAGTAACATCCGACCGTAGTTTTTTCATAAGAACATTGTAGATTCGCTTGGCCGACTCAGACGACTTCGAAACGCGCTCACGCACAGGCTAACTTTGACGCATTGCACCCGCGCAGGTCATAGTCGGTGTTGAGCGTCTTAGGTTCAGAATCCCCGTCCACCTACACACGGAGAAGCAAATGAAGCAATACAGTGCGGAGTTCCTGGGGACGTTCTGGCTTGTTCTCGGCGGTTGCGGAAGTGCTGTACTCGCTGCCGCATTCCCCGACG
Organism: uncultured Gammaproteobacteria bacterium; assembly: GCA_963784225.1. Taxonomy (GTDB): domain Bacteria; phylum Pseudomonadota; class Gammaproteobacteria; order Steroidobacterales; family Steroidobacteraceae; genus RPQJ01. Next base: position 210,940 of record CAWAQN010000013.1, on the reverse strand, counting down.
TTGGCATTGGTCTGCTTGGCGTTTCGCTTGCCTTCGGGTTGACTGTCCTCACGATGGCCTTTGCCATCGGGCACATCTCCGGCTGCCATCTGAATCCAGCTGTCTCCGTCGGCCTCTGGGCCGGTGGTCGCTTTCCCGCCGGCCAGCTCGCTCCCTACATCGTGGCCCAGGTGCTCGGCGCCGTAGCGGCCGGTGGCGTGCTGTACGTCATCGCCAGCGGGGCGCCAGGATTCGATGTTTCCGCAGGCTTTGCTTCCAACGGCTACGGAGCGCACTCACCCGGCGGCTATTCACTGCTGGCCGCACTGGTCTCTGAGGTAGTGATGACCATGTTCTTTCTCTTGGTCATCCTCGGAGCCACCGACAAGCGTGCGCCGGCAGGCTTTGCGCCTATCGCCATCGGGCTCGCACTGACGCTGATTCACCTCATCAGCATCCCGGTGACGAATACGTCAGTCAACCCTGCCCGAAGTACGGGGGTCGCGGTCTTCGTCGGTGACTGGGCTGTCGGCCAGCTTTGGCTGTTCTGGCTCGCTCCAATCGTTGGCGCCCTGCTCGGAGCAGCCGTCTATCGATTCATCGCCAGCGAGGAGAGCTGAGGGCGCCCAACCCTTCCATCGAGCGGCCCGATTCCGGCCGGCGGTCTCCCGCGGCCGCTCATGCTTGGGCGGCTGTGTTGAATACATTGTGTGCGAACAAGGGCGCTTCCGGAGGATTGAGTCATGATCAGAACTCCGTACATCCTCAGCCTCGCTGTGCTCGCATTGTCACTGACAGGTGCGACGGGCGAGCTGCAGGCTCAGGCGCCTGGCACGACCGGACACGAGCACTTGACTGAAGTGGCCTGCGTGGACGTGCCGCCCGGCGAGAAGCGGCCTGAGTTTGGCTGTTTCAACATCGGCACGGTCAAGGAGCTCCAGTTCCGTCAGCCGGCCGTCTACTGGCATCTCTACGCGTTCGGAAGCAGAACGGCTGCCGAGGCGGCCAGAAGTTCGACAGGAATCGTTGTGGAGGAAGACGGCCGCGTATGGCTGTCAGAATTTGGGGCGCGCGACACCGCTCCGCGTGGAGGCGAAGCTGTCGCCGTCGTCGGACCGCTGCAGCTTCCAGAAGCAAAAAGTTACAGTGCCGTTCTCTCGTATGCGGTCATGCGGCCGGGCGACAGTTCGAGAGTACACACGCACCCCGGTCCTGAAGGCTGGTATGTGCTTACGGGAGAGCAGTGCCTCGCGACTCCGGCAGGCGCGCATAGGGCTGGCGCGGGAGAAACCATGACGGCACCACCCAACGTTCCAATGGAACTGACTGTAACCGGCACGACACTCCGGCGAGCGTTTGCCCTCGTTATCCATGACTCGACTCAGGGAAGGGGTGCTCCATCCGACTGGAAGCCATCCGGGGAATGTGGCCGCTAGCGCTCGTCTTGGGGCGTGCCGCGAGCGCCGCTTAATAAACTGGCGTTAGGCCGCACAACTTACCTCGAGCGTTTTCTCGCCAACAGTAAGATGCCTATGCCGGCACTCTTTACGCTCTCCGGAGCCGTCGAACATGATCCTGCCATCGACCAATGGCTTGAAGCTCGGCCAAGCGAACTGGCGCCAATTGCGAACGATTGGTTCAAGGCGATGCGAGGCTGCGGAACGAACGTACGCGAACTGATGCACGACGGCTGCCCCAACGTTTGCGTGCAGGACGCACCGTTCGCATACGTGAATGCCTTCAGATCTCACGTCAATGTCGGCTTCTTTCACGGTGCATCACTGCCGGACCCGGAAGGCCTGCTCGAGGGAGTAGGCAAATACATGCGTCACGTAAAGCTGAAGCCTGGGCGAACCATCGATTCTTCTGCGCTCGAGGCTCTTATCACTGCGTCCTACCAGGATATCCTCACGCGATTGGGGGCTGTCGAGTGAGGCCAACGGTGGCAGTACGGCCTGGCCCGTCCGTCGAGGACGTTACCAGCGCCGCGCCCTTGCGCCGTCTCTCATGTCAAAGGTTAGGCGTCGTGGACGTCCACGCATACATCAAGCGTCTCTACGCGGCATCGAATTTGTCGTTTTCGATTGCATAGGCAAGCTTCACGTTTCACGTGAATTGTCGAGTTGAACTGATCAATAGAACCGAGCAATGTCAGACATCCGCCCGTGCCAGCTCCCTCCCGATGCGCTGCTGGCGAAGTATTCCAGCACCGGTGCATACACGGATTGCTACACGACCCACGTCGCCGCAATTGTCTCGCAGGCGCAATTTGTCGAGGCTTTCTACACCGGCGGAGTGTTCCGGCTCGAGCGATTGCTGATCAGGCTATTCCTGCGCAGGGCGTCCACTGATGTTCAAGCCAGCCAGCTCGCGGCGGGCGAAGCTAAAGAATTCGCCGCTTGGCGCGTTGAAGGCAGAACGCCAACACAGCTGCTCATGTGCGACATCGCCGGTCGCACGAGGTCCTGGCTGATGGTGTTGCCGGCCACCGCGGGCACCAGGCTTTATTTCGGCTCTGCCGTTATTCCGGCGGCCACTCGAACTACCGGAAATCCGCGAATCGGTTGGAAGTTCAAGGCGCTGCTCGGCTTTCACAAACTCTACTCACGCATATTGCTTGGGGCGGCCCGTGATCGTCTTTTGAAGAACGCGACAGCATGAGTATGCGGCACCGAAAGCACGTTCTTTGCCGCGCAGCGCGCGCAATCCTGGTCTCCCCAGCCAAGCAGAAAGACCCTTTACATAATGGCTGGCTTTGTCTTGTGCCTGCGCTCCCTGGCTCTATCGCGGCGACCTCGGGTTAAGATAGAGCGAGAAGAAGAAAAAGGGGGGTCAACATGCGTCGAGCTGCGATGGGCTTCTATGCCCTGTTGTGGATGGGTGCCGCGTTCGCGGCGGACAAGCCGGAACTGGGACCCGTCCCGTCATGGGTCCAGCCTTATCAGTGGCGACGGGATGCCGGGCCAGAGACCGGCGCGGCAGTAAAAATTCTGCTCAGCGACCAGCAGCTCAACTTCACCGCCGAGGGCGACGATTCGTACATCGAAAGCGTCGTGAAGATCCAGACGCCGCAGGGGTTGGGAGCGATGGGCACGCTCACCCTGGCGTGGAATCCCGCGACCGACACGATGGTCGTGCATAAAGTGCACATCGTGCGAGGCGACCAGGTCATCAACGTGCTCGAGGGCAATGAGCCATTCACGATCCTGCGTCGCGAGAACAATCTCGAGTACGCCTCGCTCGACGGCATCCTGACGGCAGTCATCCAACCGCCCGGACTCCAGGTCGGCGACATCGTGGACATGGCCGTGACGCTCCGTCGAGCGGACCCTGTTCTTGTGGGCGCATCCCAGCAGATCGTGGTACTGCCATCGGAGCAGCCTGTCGCGCATGGGCAGATTCGCGCGCGCTGGCCGAGTTCGTCGCCGATGCGCTGGAAGGCCAGCGATGCGCTGCGTGACGTGAAGGTGTACAGCCGTCACGGCGTCACCGAATTATCGATCGATCTGCACGACCTCCAGCCGCTGACACAGCCAAAAGGCGCGCCTTTCGGTTCTCTCGTCGACCGCCGCATCGAATTCACCAACTTCCGATCGTGGTCGGACGTCGCCGAACGACTGGCTCCACTGTATGAGACGGCGGCAACGCTTGCGGCGGACTCGCCTCTTCATGGGGAAATCGCGCGCATCAAGGCGGCGACGCCGGATCCGGCCGCGCGTGCCGCAGCGGCGTTGAGGCTGGTCCAGGATCAAGTGCGGTACGTGTTCCTTGGCATGAACGAAGGCGGCATGGTGCCAGCGAACGCTGATCTCACCTGGTCGCGCCGATTCGGTGACTGCAAGGCCAAGACAGCGCTGCTGGTCGCACTGCTTCGCGGCCTTGATATCCCGGCGGATCCGGTCGCCGTCAGCAGCCTGCTCGGCGGTGCCCTGAAAAATCGGCTACCGATGATCGGTGCGTTCGACCACGTGATCGCGCGCGCAACGATAGACGGAAAGACCCATTGGCTGGACGGGGCACGGGCGGGCGATCGGAGTCTGCAGCACATCGTCACGCCGGCCTACGTCGCGGGGCTGCCACTCGTGGCTAAAAACGCCGACCTGGTGTCGATCATGCCGGAGCCGTTGCAGGAGCCGCTCGTCGCCACGTCCGTCCGGATCGACGCGACGGGGGGCATCGATCTGCCCGCGCCGTTCCACGGAGAGTTGGTGCTCCGGGGCGATGCGGCCACGGCGCTGCGATTGCAACTCGGGAACCTGACGCCAACAGATCTCGATCGGGCTCTTCGCCAGATCTGGACGACGACGTATCGCTTCGTCGACGTCACCTCCGTCGCCGCCCGGTTCGAGGAGGACACGGGCCGGGAAATCCTCTCGATGGATGGCAATGCAAGGATGGACTGGAGCGGCAGTACCTACACGCCTGAGGGGCTCATGTTGGGTTTCAATGCCGATTTCGAGCGGCCACCCGGGCCCAACCACGATGCACCGTTCGCCGTGCCTTACCCGAGCTTCCAGCAGGCAAGCGAAACGATCCTGCTTCCGTATCGCGGAAGGGAGTTCCGCGTAGAGGGCGGCGAAATCGATCAAACGGTCGCCGGCATCGAGTATCGGCGAAAGGCATCCATAAAAGACGGCGTCTTCACGGCAATCGCGACCACGCGGAGCGTCGCTCCGGAATTTCCTTCGACCGAAGCCGCAGCGGCACAACAATCACTGCGGGAGATGGCGAAGAAATCCCTGTATGTGCGGGCGCCGGCCGACTACGTACCGACGGAAAAGGAAATGGCCGCAGAGCTCGCCACGGAACCTTCGGACGCCGGCGGTTACGTCAAGCGCGGCGGCAAGCGACTCGATCAAAGCGACTACATCGGTGCCATCGCGGATTACGACAAGGCGCTCGAGCTGGAGCCCGCCAATGCAAGAGCACTCGCCGACCGAGGCATCACGCATTACTGGATGCAGAAACCGGACCTTGCCCGCCAGGATTTCGACGCGGCATTCGCCCTCGATCCGCGCAATGCCGTCGTGTTCCGAGGACGCGGCATGCTGGCAACCAGCAACGGCAATTTCGAGGAGGCGATCGAACACTACAGCAAGTCGCTGGAACTCGATCCCAAAAACCGCTTTGCGCTCGAGGAGCGCGCCGACGCCTACGCAAGGACGCAGCAGTACGAGAAGTCGCTCTCCGACCTGACGTACATGATTCGGATTCATCCGGCTTATTTGAAGACGTACCTGCTGCGGGCCGATGTATTCATGATGCAGGCGAAGGTCGACGATGCCGTCAAGGAGGCCGCCGCCGTGACTGCGGCCAAGCCTGACGATGCGAGAGCCCACGTTGTGGCCGGGTACATTCTGTCGGAGGCAGGCCGACACGCCGAGGCCATCCAGGCGTTTGATCGGGCCGTCGAACTCGAACCGAACGAGCAGACCTATCTCGCCCGCGCTAGCCAGCGCTCACTCCCGGACCATGCTGGACGTCAATCCGACGTCGATGCGGTACTGAAGCTGAACCCGGAGTCCATCGCCGGGCTAGTCTTTCGCGCGCAGTTGCAATCCGACCTTGGCCAGTACGCAAACGCCGCCGCCACGTATACGGCCGCACTGGAAATGGAGAGAATGTCCAGCGAGCTTCTGATTGCACGCGGCATTGCCTACGCGAAGGCCAGGCAGATGAACCTGGCAAACAAGGACTTCAAGGCAGTGCGCGAGCAGGCGAACTCGCCACTTGAACAGAACAACGTGTGCTACGCACTGGCAGCCGGGGGTGTGGAGTTACCGATGGCGCTCGACCTTTGCAAAGCCGCCGTGAGCAAGGAACCGAAGGCAGCGGGCTTTCAGGACAGCCTGGGTCTGGTATTGCTGCGGCTCAATCGGTATCAGGAGTCGATCGAGGCCTACGACGTGGCGCTCGCGGTGGAGCCCGGCTTATCGCTATCCCAATATGGACGCGGCATTGCGAAGCAACGTGCCGGCGACCGCGCCGGCAGCGACGCCGACCTGCAGGCTGCTATTGCACGAGACACACGCGTCGCGGAGACGTTTGCCAGCTTCGGCGTGACGCCGTGATGACACGCCGAATCGGTCTCGGTCAGAAACGATCTCCGCACGCGCGCGAAGGGCGACGTTAGACTGCACAAGGGCCGACTCATGAGCCAAATCGTGTTCGACGAGCAAACGGCCCAGCGGCTCGAGGTCATGTACCGCAAGCGCGACGTGCTCCGTCGCCGCCGATTGGTTCGAGAAGCGCTCGCGGTCGAGGCGGGTCACCGTGTACTGGACGTAGGTTGCGGCCCGGGCTTTTACCTGGCGGAGCTCCTCGCGGAAGTCGGTCTGAAAGGCGCCGTGGTCGGTGTCGACAACAGCGTGGCAATGCTCGCTGCCGCCGCGCGCCGCTGCGAAGGGTTGGGCGACGCCCGCTTCCATGAGGGAAACGCCACCTCGCTCCCGGTGGAGGATCGCGGCTTCGACCGTGCGCTTTGCGTGCAGGTGCTCGAGTATGTGGCGGACGTGCCGGCGGCGCTGGCGGAGCTCTACCGCGTGCTCCGTCCCGGAGGGCGCGCGGTCGTCTGGGACGTCGACTGGTCGACCCTATCGTGGCATTCCGCCGATCCGGCGCGGATGCAGCGAATGCTCCGCGCCTGGGATCGTCACCTCGCTCATCCGACGCTACCGCGCACGCTTGCTGCCGCGTTGCGGGGCGCCGGCTTCACCGAGATTCGCGCCGAGGGCCATGCCTTCACCACCATTGAGCTCGACACCGAGACCTACGGCGGCATGGCGCTGCAGACTGTAGAGCACTACCTCGCCGGTCTCGACGACATCGATCGCAAAGAGGTGGAGGCATGGGCCCAGGAGCAACGCGAGCTCGGCGCGCGGGGAGAATACTTCTCGGCCGTCATTCAGGTTTGTTTCACCGCGACCCGCCCCGGCTGATCGCATGCGCATGTCGCACAAGATGGAATGCGGAACGCTTCAAGCGCATGCTCAGCCATTACGAGTCTCAGTCCGACGGCGAAACGGCTGTAGAGGACGATGAAATTCATAGGGAGGCCGTTAACCGCGCGCTGCACGCGGACGTGCCGCGTCTGTCACGTTCTTTGCAGCGCGCCAAGGGGACGCGATGAAAACATACCCGACTCTTATGGCAATGGCTGCCATCACTCTGGTCGCTGCGTGCACTCGGTCCGCGCCGCCGCCGGCACCGCCGCAGGACGACTACGACGTCTCGAAGATGGATCTCAAGCCGACTCCTGCGAAGATCTCCACCGAGCGCCACACGGGCGCGTTCGCCGAGGGCGCTTCGTTGAGCATGGATGCCGTTCTGAAACCCCTCGACGCGGCGCCGGTGAAGACCGTTCGGCTCGATACGACGCACAAGATCATCGAGATTGCGCCTGGAGTTAAGTTCAGCGCGTGGACCTTCGGCGACCAGGTGCCAGGGCCTACTGTTCGGGCGCGTGTCGGCGACAAGATCCGTTTCTCGATGACCAACCGCAGCGACGAGACGGTCCCCGGTGTGCGGATCACGGCGGCACCGATGATGCATTCGATGGACTTCCACGCCGCCATGGTGTCGCCACAGGACAAGTACCGTTCGATCGCGCCGGGCCAGACGATCGAATTCGAATTCACACTCAACTATCCCGGCGTCTTCATGTATCACTGCGGCACGCCGATGATCCTCGAACACATCGCGTCCGGGATGTATGGCGCGGTGGTCGTCGAGCCACGCAACGGCTATCCGACCAAGGCGGACCGCGAGTACGTCGTGGTGCAAAGCGAGTTTTACATCATGCCTGCTCCGGGCAAGCAGGAAGTGGACGGCGTTCCGCTCTATGTGCTGGATACCGATCGCCTGCGCGCCGCGCAGCCGACGTATACCGTCTTCAACGGCGTGCACAACGGCATGGTGAAGAATCCGCTCCCTGCGAAGCCAGGCGAGCGCATACGCATGTTCGTGCTCAACGTCGGCCCGAGCAAGACCTCCAGCTTCCACGTCGTCGGCACGATCTTCGACAGGGTGTGGTTCGAAGGCAATCCGGACAACCAGTTCCGCGGCATGCAAACCGTGCTGCTCGGTTCTTCCAACAGCGCGATTGTCGAGTACATGATTCCGGAAGAAGGCTCGTACATCATGGTGGACCACCACTTCGCCAATGCCTCGCAGGGAGCGATTGGTCTCGTGTCCACCGACGTCAAGCCGCCGGTCAAGGATCTCGAACACCACAACATTCCGGCCTCGGCGACGCCTACCGAGCCGGTCGCGGTCGCCGGCAAACTCGATTTCGAGAGCAAGTGCCTCGCCTGCCACACCATCGGCCAAGGCGACAAGCTCGGCCCGGACCTCGCCGGCGTAACGAAGCGGCGAGACCAGGCATGGCTGGCACGCTGGCTGAAGGAGCCGGAAAAAATGCTGGAATCCGATCCGACAGCCCAGGCGATGTTGAAGCAGTACAACAACATCCCGATGCCGAACCAGAGCCTTACCGACGTGGAGATCAGGCAATACCTGAAGTACTTCCAGTGGATCGACTCCCAGCCGGCGGGCACCATCGAGACGCAAGGCGAACATTGAGGAGCCATGAACATCCGCACTGCGATCGCCATCATTGCGGTGACGCTTCTCGGGCTGCTCGCTCGGGAAGCGTCGGCCTGTGGCCACTGCGACGAAGACAAGGTCGCCTCAACCTACGATCACTCGGTGGTCAGTCGCGCGCTGTCGCAAGGGCACCATGTTGCATTCTTCAAAATCGAAGGCCAGGTGTCGTCGGAAGGCGCAACTCGGCGGGCAATCGAGGACGCGGTCTATTCCGTCCCCGGAGTGGACAATCGAAGCGCGCGGATTTCACTTGATACGTTGACCGTTTCTTTCTCGTTCGATCCCGGGCGCGTCTCCATGGCTGCAATCAACACGCAACTCGACCGTAAATTGTCGGGGCGCAAGCTTTCCGTGAAGCCGCTACGCGTCATGGAAGAGCCGGGCGATCTGAAAACGGCTAAGCGCTCCGCACTGTAGCCGCCTCACGTGGAAGGGACGATCCTGTCGCTCACGCCAACAATCACGCGACACGTGTCACTCAGGAGCTTTCGCATCCATCGCGCCGCAGTGCGCAAGCTGCGCGAGGGCGCCTGTCACCAGATCACGTGCTTTTTCGTTATCCAAATGCGCGAGCTCAGTGAGAGACCGGGACCTTGCCGCTTCCGTCGCGACGAGATAACCAATGTAATATCCGAAGCGCGGTGGCAAATTCGCGATCGGGGAGCCGTTGGAAAACAACGATGCGTAGTCGGCACTGTCAGTCGACGACAGGCGAGACGCGACCGCACATACCGCGGCGACTCGATTGCGGTCGACTTCAGGCCGGATAGGCCGCGGGCTTGTCAATAGAAGTTCGGCGTCCGTCGCACGAGGATTCAGGCGCTGCGCAACCAGCACAGCCAGGCCTTCTGACCAGGTGGCGCACCACATTTCCTCACAGCCGGAAAAAAACTGGGCGTGATAGACATGAAAAAGCTCATGTTGGAAAAAGGGTTTTTCGTCGGCAAATTGATGCACCTGCGCCATGACGTCGGCGCCAAAGAAAAGTCGGCTCTGGCCGGCTACCTCGCGCGTTCCGCCGTCGAGTTCCCCAACACTGTGGATGATATAAATCGGTCCGATGGGCCGCAGGTCTGGGAATGCTCGCGCAAAGCTGGCGTAGGCGGGCTCGAGAAGCTTGGCGAAGCCGGACGTTACCGCAGTGAAGCGATCGCGAATACCGGGGAATTGTTCAAACGATTGAACGATCGCAGAGTCGTATTGCTCGCTCGTCATCCAGCCCACTCGCTCTGCTGAAAAGAAACCCGGCAGCAAAGCGTCGAATCGCGCTTTGAATGCGTCTACGCGCTCCTGCGCCGGCAGGTCTTGGCTCTCATCCCAGAAAGTTGTGTAGGACGACGCAAGATCGACAAGCTCGTAGGCTGCCGGTTGCGCCGCCTCGACGCCAACTGCCAGGAAACCGGCGACGACAATTGGCCATGCGCATAGCTGCACTGTCCGCCTCAGAGAGTTGGCCATCACCGTTTCCCCTGCGTATCGTGGTCAAGTAGCAGCGACCCGTGTCGGTGTCTAAAACTTTTCATTTTCCCTAATTCAGTACAATTTCCGTATTCTCCAGCGGCACCATCCCGAGCCACTTGTACTCAAGTGCGCGGGTGACTTTGGATCCAATTGCAAGGGGAGAAGCACATGACGGTCCCTTCGGATATCAACTTGGCTTGCTGCCAGCTACCGCGCCGGACATTTCTCAAGTTGACGACTGCCACCGCCGTTGCCGGAATTGCTGGTGGTAGCGTGCTGCTGAACCTGGCGCATGCCGATGCTTTGACTAAAGTACAGCGCGACAGCATGACGCCGGATGAAATTCTCGATGCTATGAAACGCGGCAACGAACGATTCAGCCAGGGAAAGCGCATTACCCGCAGCTTTCTGAACGAGCAAAAAGCCAGCGCCAAAGGACAGTTCCCCGCAGCCGTGATTCTGAGTTGCATAGATTCGCGCGCGCCGGCCGAGATTATTATGGATATCGGCATTGGCGACACTTTTAATGCTCGCGTGGCAGGGAATATTGCTAACGAGGATATCCTGGGCAGCATGGAGTTTGCCTGCCAGTTGTCCGGTGCGAAGGTCGTGCTCGTCATGGGGCACACCAAGTGCGGCGCAATCAAGGGCGCTATCGACCATGCACAACTCGGCAATCTCACCGCGCTGCTCGATAAAATTCAGCCTGCGGTAAAAGCGACGGTCTATGCGGGTGAGCGTTCCGCCAGGAATTATGATTTTGTGGACGCCGTGGCGCGCAAGAATGTTGAGTTGACCATGGCGGATATTCGGCAGCGCAGCGAGGTACTGCGCCAGCTTGCCGACGCGGGTTCGATAAAAATCGCCGGTGCCATGTACAACATCGAGACGGCAAAAATAGCTTTTTTCTGATGTCGGACGGTGTTATGACTCTAACCGGTGGATGCTTTTGCGGGCGGGTTCGCTACGCGATTGCTGCGCCGCTCAGGAATGCACGCAGCTGTCACTGCTCACGTTGCCGCAAGGCGTTTAGCGGTGCAGGTTCAGCCTATGCAGAAGTTGAGCCGGCATCGTTTGTCTGGACGGCGGGAGAGAGCAACGTCGTATCCTATGAATCAACGCCGGGATGGGGTCTCTGCTTCTGTGGGATGTGCGGCTCAACGCTCTGCGGCTTTCATGACGGCCAGGTTCACGGCGTGACACTCGGTTGCGTAGATGGTGATCCCGGCGTTGAGATAGAAATGCACATCTTTGTCGGTTCTCGTGCCCCGTGGGATCATATCGGCGGCGATGCTCCTCAGTTTGAGTCTCATGCGAGCTAACTGAGTCTCATGCGAGCTAGACGGCGTTAGCCATCTTGAATCCTGATTTCAACCCAATTCGAGTAAAGCACTATGGCTGCTATCCACAAAGAAATTGAAATCGGGCGAAACAAGGCATTTGTCTGGGACGCGATCCGCGATGTGGGCGCCATTCATGAACGCCTGGTACCCGGCTTCGTGGTGGACTGTAAGCTCGAAGGTGACTCGCGAATCGTTACCTTCGCAAACGGAATGGTCGCGCGTGAACTCATCGTCGACGTCGACGACAAGGCCTGCCGCCACTCCTGGTCGGCTCGCGGCGAGCCCTTTACTCACCATAACGCGTCTATCCAGGTTTTCTCGCGCGGCGAAGACAAATGCCGGGTGGTCTGGATTGCGGATTTGATGCCGAACGAAATCGCCGAGACCGTAGGCGAAATGATTCAGCTGGGCTTGAATGCGATGAAAACGACACTAGAAAAACCCGGCCAGGCTGGTAGCTGATACAGGGATGCACCGAGCCCGAACATGGATCCAACCCGCCGAAGGTTCTTGTCGCGCTCTGCTGGCGCGAGCGCCATTGCACTGGCCGGCCCAACGCTGTTGCGCGCAGCGCCCGCTGCAGCGGAAAACGGATCTGGGCGCGAGCTCGCGACGATGACCATCGTGGAGCTGTCGCGTCTTCTTGCCAGCCGGAAAATTACCAGTCGCAGACTCGTCGAACAGTCACTCGCCGCAATCAAGGACCCGGAAGGAGAAGGCGCGCGTACCTTCCTCCTCGTCCATGACAACGAAGCGCTTGCTGCCGCCGACCGTGTGGACGCGCAGCGACGCGGCGGTGCGACGCTGCCCGCCTTGGCCGGCATACCGCTGTCGCTCAAGGACTTGTTCGACGAAGCTGGAGCCGTAACGCTCGGCGCCTCGACAGTGCTGGTCGGCACGCCACCGGCGACCCGAGACTCGACCGTCGTTGAACGATTGAGAAAAGCCGGCGCGATAATTGTCGGCCGCACGAACCTTGTCGAGTTCGCGTACTCGTGCCTCGGCATCAACCCACACTACGGCACACCGAAAAACGTCTTCGATCGAGCCACCGGCCGCATTCCTGGGGGTTCGACTTCGGGTGGAGCGATCTCGGTCACCGACGGCATGGTGGCCGGTGCGATCGGCACCGATACCGGCGGATCCGTCCGCATCCCGGCCGCGCTGAACGGCCTGGTCGGTTTCAAACCCACGGCTCGACGTGTACCGCGCGACGGCGTTCTGCCACTGTCCTTTACGCTCGATTCGGCTGGGCCGATCGCAAAGACTGTCGCTGACTGCGCACTGCTCGATCAGGTAATGGCCGCCGAGACCGACGGGATTCCGCCGCCTGCGCCGTTGAACAGGTTGCGTTTCGCCGTGCCCAGGACGGTTTTCCAGAACGACCTATCACCGACCGTCGCCAGCGCCTTCACGGCAGCGCTCGGTCGCCTGTCGGCTGCTGGCGCGACCATCATCGAACTACCGATGGCCGAATTCGAACAAGCAGCTGCAGTAAACCCGCGCGGTGCGCTGACCAGTGCCGAGGCCTACTCGTGGCACCGTAAGTGGATGAAAGACGGGGCCGATAAATACGACCCGCGTGTCATCGTCCGCATTCGTCCCGGCGAGACGATGACTGCGGCGGACTACATCGAACTGTTGCAGTTACGCGAGCGCTTCGTCCGTACGATCAGCGCCGCTGCCAGCGGTTACGACGCGATGCTGATGCCGACCACGCCCGACACCGCGCCGACAATCGCCGAGGCCAGCAAGGACGATGAGAGTTATTTCCGCCTGAACGGCCGCATGCTGCGTAACCCGGTAATCGTCAACCTGTTCGACGGCTGCGCCCTTTCGGTTCCCTGTCATGATCCAGGCAGCGCGCCGGTCGGCTTGATGATCGCCGGCACGCAAAGCACCGACCGCAGGATTCTGGCGATCGGGCTCGCGGTGGAGCAAGTGGTCTGTACGCGGCGACACGTCTGATTCCACGAAATCCAGGTGTTGAACCTGGACCCAGGCCCTAAATGGAAATTTCCGTTCGCCCAGCCCTTGTTTCCGACGCGGCGGCACTTGCTTCGGTCACATCTGCGATCTCGAGCGCGGTGCCGGCGTCACCCGACGGGCACGCAGAACCTGTGCCGGCGGTGGACGCGCTGCACTACGCCGACCTCATCGAAAATCATGCGGACCAGGTGTACGTCGCAGAGGTCCAGGGATCGATCGTTGGGTATCTGGCGCTACAGACCGGAGCACATCTGGTGATTGAAGGTCGCAATCCGATTCAGCTGTGGCAGTTGTACGTTGTGCCAACTTTTCATGGCTCAGGCGTGGCTGCTCAGCTGATGCGGGCCGCGCAAGACCATGCACGAGAGCACGGTCACGATGTGATGTGGCTCGGCGTCTCCGAGCACAACATGCGAGGCATGACTTTTTATCGAAAGCATGGCTTTGAGGCGCGGGGCGTCCATCAAGTCGGCTCGGACGAGCATGCACATCAGGATGTGGTCATGTCGTGGACGCCCGCTTGATCGCTAACGATATCGGCCGATGATTCCTACTTTCGCATTGCATGGATTCGGTTGACGTTTCACCTGAATTCTCAAGATGAATCGATCAATGTATCGCGCCTTGAAATTCAGGCCTGGTCGCGCCGACGCTAGATCTGCGTCCGCAGGTGGAACGACTTGGGTCGGGTCAAATGCTCGTACCCGATTTCGGACAACGTGCAGCCCCGCCCGGAATCCTTGACCCCGACCCACGCGAGCGCCGGATCGAGATAATCACAACGGTTCATGAACCACGTGCCGGTATTCACCTGGTCGCCGATCGCGAGCCCCGCGGCTTCGTCTGCCGTCCAGATGGCGGCGGTGAGACCATACGCACTGTCGTTCATCAAGGCGACGGCCTCGGCGTCGGAGCGCACGCGCATGATGCCGGCCACCGGCCCGAAGATCTCATCGCGCATCACCGGCATCGAGTGATCGACATTCACCAGCACCTGCGGCGCGAGGTACGGCGTGCCCGGCTCGCTCGCCGCGAAGTCGCCCTCGTCGATCAGCGGTTTTGCCCCGGCCGCAACCGAAGCACCAATCTGGCGGCGAATTTCGTCGGCGGCCGCGGTGCGCACGACCGGACCTAGCGTCGTTTCCGCATCGAGTGGGTTGCCCAGCACGTACTTGTTCGTCAGCTCGACCCAGCCCGCGACAAAATCGTCGTACAGCCGCTCGTGCACATACACGCGCTGGATGCCGCAACACGATTGCCCGGAGTTGAAGTACGCGCCGTCCACGAGATTCTCGACAGCGTGCGCGACGTTGGCATCGTGACGCACGTATGCGGGGTCGCAGCCGCCCAACTCGAGGCCCGTGCCGATGAAGCGATCGACGGCCGCACGCTGGATCGCGTGACCGCCCGTGACCGAACCCGTGAACGCCACGAAGTCGATACGAGGGTCGGCTACGACTCGATTGGTCTCGTCGTGACTCAGGTGCAGCACCTCGAAGCAGCCCATCGGCAGGCCCGCTTCGCGCAGGCATTCGGCAAAGCGCTCCGCACAGAGCGGCGTCTGCGCAGAATGCTTCAACACCACCGTATTGCCGGCCATCAGAGCCGGAACCACGCTGTTCACGGCGATCAGGTAAGGATAGTTCCAGGCAGCAACCGTAAAGACCACGCCGAGCGGCTCGCGCCGCAGGAAGCGGCTGAAGCCTGTCTTTGGACCGACGTCCACGTCGCGCAACGATTCGTCAGCGATCGAAATCATGTGACGTGCCCGCTCGAGTGTGCCGCGCACTTCGCTCGGCGTATATCGAACCGGCCGGCCCATCTGCCACGCGAGTTCCTGCGCGATCGCATCCCGGCGCGCCTCGAAAGCCTCGCAGAAGCGGCGCAGGATTGCGGCACGCTGTGCAATCGGCACGTTGCGCCAGGACTTCTGCGCGCGTGCGCGCACGGTCAAGCGCGGCGTCTATCTCGGCAGCTGTCGCTAGCGAGCGCTCCACGTAGACGCTACCGTCGACCGGAGAAACCGTGCGTTGTTGTGTCACGATGATTCCAGGACGCTGTCGAATGTCGCAGCAGCCTCAGATGATCTCAAAGTAGCGGGCCAGTTCCCAGTCGCTGATGTGCTTGCGAAACTCGCGCTCCTCCCATTCGCGCGTGGCCGCGAAATGATCGACGAAATCGTCGCCGAACAGTTCGCGCGCCGCCTTCGATCCCTTGAGTCGCTGCGCCGAATCCCACAGCGTGCGGGGCAGACGCAAGCCGCGCCGGAAATTTCTTCTCGTACGCATTGCCCGTTACCATGGGTTCGGGCTCCACCTTGTTCTCGATGCCCCACAACCCGGAGCCGAGCGCGGCCGCCAGGATCACGTAGGGATTGGCATCGGCCGCCGCGATCCGGAATTCGACACGCTGCGATTTCGGGCTGCCCGGGATGATGCGCAGCGCGGTCGTGCGGTTTTCGACGCCCCACGTCGCGTCCGTGGGTGCCCAGAAGCCCGGGATCAGCCGGCGATACGAGTTGATCGTCGGCGCGATCATCGCCAGCAACTCGGGCAACAGTTTCTGCTGGCCCCCCACGAACCAGCGCATGGCGTCACTCATCGTGTGCTGCTTGCCCGCCTCATGGAACACCGAACCGCCGGAAGCATCCTTCAGTGACAAGTGGATGTGGCCGCTCTGGCCCGGCAAGTCCTTGTTCCACTTGGCCATGAACGTGGCCATGTAGCCGTGGTTCTGCGCGACGACTTTGGCGAAGGTCTTGAACAGCGCGGCCTTGTCGGCGGACGCGAGCGCCTTGTCGAACGCAATGGCGGCCTCCAGCACGCCGGGGCCCGTCTCCTCGTGCAGTCCCTCGATGGCCATGTCCATCTCGCGGCACGTATCGAGCAGGGCACGATAAAAGACGCTGCCGGCGCTGTTGCGGAGCACGGAGTAGCCGAACCAGCCCGGGGCCATCGGCGTCAAGCCGATATAATTCTTCTCACGGACCGACTCGGGCGTTTCCTTGAAGACAAAGAACTCGTACTCGAACCCGGCATAAGCCTCGAAGCCCGAGCGCGCGACCGCGCTCGAGCACGCGACGCAGCAGCGCGCGCGGGCACACTATCTCTGCCGGCGGTGCAAACTCCCCGAGAAAGAACAGCCCGCCGTCCTCGAAAGGCAACTCGCGACACGAGTCGGGCAACACACGCACGGGCGCGTCGGGATAACCCGTGTGCCAACCGGTGTACTTGACGTTGTCGTACAGCTGGTCCTGGCAATCCCACCCGAGCACGACGTCGCAGAAGCCGAAGCCGCTGTCGAGTGCGGACAGGAATTTCTCTCGCGAGATGTACTTGCCGCGCATGATGCCGTCGACGTCGAAGACGCCGACCTTGACGTGCGGCACGCCGCGTTCCGCAACGATCGCGCGCGCATCCGCCGCCGTCCTTACCTGGCGTGGTTCCATGCTTTAGCTCCGCAATGTCAGAGCTGCGTCGTGCCGTAGCCTTCCTTCTCTGGATGGCCG
Source organism: uncultured Gammaproteobacteria bacterium (assembly GCA_963784225.1). Classification (GTDB taxonomy): domain Bacteria; phylum Pseudomonadota; class Gammaproteobacteria; order Steroidobacterales; family Steroidobacteraceae; genus RPQJ01. Next base: position 194,056 of record CAWAQN010000013.1, on the reverse strand, counting down.
TGCTCACCCCGTGTCAGCGCAAACTCTTCCTCGGGCGAAAGCACGAGCTTGTGACGGCCGACCAGCGCGAAGTACAGCATGCCGAACACGTACCAGATCGCGGCGCCATACACGCCGTTGCGATAGATCGGGTCCTGCAACTGGTAGTAGATCGTCACGAGCGCAACCACGATCGCGACGACGGCGCCGGGGATGCCGAGCGGGCTGCGATACGGCCGCGCGATGTGCGGCATCTTCTGCCGCAGCCGGATGAAGGACAGGCCCTGCATCGCGTACGAGATCATCGCGCCGAACACCGCCATGTTCAGCAGCGTGCCGCCGATCAATGCCCCGCCCTTCTCCGACCCGAGCACGAACCAGACGACCAGCATGATGCCGAAGCCCATGGCTGTGCCGGCATAGAGCGCCTTGTGCGGCACCTTGTGCGTACCGTCGGTCACCGACATGAACGGCAGGTAATACCCGGCTCGCGAGAGCGAGTAGATCTGCCGGCCGTACGCGTAGATGATCGTGTGGAAGCTCGCAATCAGGCCGATCACCGCGAAGAACGCCAGCACCTTGGCGAGCCCGGGCGCCGATCACGCGGAACCCGTCGAGCAGCGGTTCGGCCGAAGTCGCCAGCGAGAACGCACCGTGCATCTTCTCGGGATCGGTCGACCCGACACTTGAGTTCAGGAACGTGATCAGCAACGCCGAGACCATCAGCGTCGCCATGCCGTAGATCAGGCCCTTGGGCATGTCGGCCTTCGGGTCGTACGACTCTTCCGCCGCGAGCGGCAACTGCTCGATCGCGAGGAACAGCCAGACCGCGAATGGCAGCGAAGCGAGCGCGCCGCCAATGCCAAACGGCAACCAGGAGCCTCCGCCCTCCGGCAGTTCGACGGGCGCGCCGTCGGGGCCAACGCCGATGTTGAGCGCCCAGCGGTTGAAGTCGAAGTGGGGCAGTGCACTGAACCAGTAGATCGCGAGCACGGCCAGCGCGCCGAGCGTGACGATCACCGACACGCGGAACGAGAGTTCGACGCCACGCAGGTTCAGCAGCAGAAACACTGCATAGGCCCCGGCCCACCACAAGCGGCTGCGCCGCGGTCGGCGTCTCGAAGATCGCCGTCATGTACGAGCCGATGAAGAACACGATGACCGCGGGCGTCAGGATGTACTCGATGCTTTCCGCGAGCCCAGTGAACATGCCGCCCCACGGTCCCAGCGCACTGCGCGCGAACGAATAAGCGGCCCCGGTGTGCGGGAGTGCCGGCGACATCTCGGCGATCTAGAAGATCAGGCCCCAGTACATCGCGGCAATCACGAACAGCGCGATCAGCATGCCGCCGAAGCCGTGCGCGAGACCGAAATTCCAGCCCGAGTAATGCCCCGAGATCACCGCGCCGACGCCAAGCGCCCAGAGGGACCAGACGCGCGCGTACCGGCGCAAGCCGCGCTTTGCGAAATACTCCTTGTCCGTCTGCGTGTAGGTAACACTCCCGACCGTTTTCTTGTCAGTCATGACCACCCCTTTTTTTGCTGTTGCAATGCAGGCCTTCGCGCTGCGTGCGCTGAGTATATGCCCCGATCGACAAGCCGGCGCCATCCCGCAGGATTTTGCGGTGCGTCATGCCGGCGTTCAGGCCAAGTCGACTTTTTCCGGTACGCACACCCGGCCGCAGGTTGCGAAACGGCAGGCGCGAGGGGTCGGCCAGGTTCGGACCCGGTGCCTCCACGATGAGTATTCGGCGCGCGACCGGTCCGAAGTCCGCCCGGAAGTGCACGGAACTCTTCAACACCAGCGTTGCGAAGTCCGCAGGTTCGACGCCGAGATGGCGAAACATCGCCTGGTCCGCCGCTTGCTGCTTGCGGCTGGCGATGGCGAGCCAGACATCGTCGGTACGCAGCAAGGCCATCGGGCCCAGTTCGAACCTGCCACCGCGATAAAAAGGCCCCGTGCCGACGAAGCGGCCGTCACCGAGTGCCTCCACGCGAAATCGCCGCACGATGGGTGTTTCGCCGGGGAACATCGAACTCGCACCCACCGGCATTTCTACGAGCGTGCCAACCCCGGCTGCGTGTGCGCGAGCTGCCGCCGCCGGATCGCACAGCACCCCGGCGAGCACGCGCCGCGCCCCGACCGCGAGCAATGCATGCAGCAGGGTTGTAGTGTCGGCATGCCCGCCTGCACCTGGGTTGTCCTGCGTGTCGGCAAGAATCAGCGGTCTGCCGCGGGGAAATTCCGCGGCCGCAATGGCGGCCTCGCACGCCTCCGTGATCGAATGCACATCGAGTGCAAACTCGGGTTCGCTCGAGCGGACGGCCTCCGCAAGTTCCGTGACGGCCCTTGTCACTGCGTGTTCATCCCAACCGCATGCATAAACACTCGGGCCGCAATCGGCAACGTCCGCTGCCGGAAAGCCGGGTGTCACGCCGACCGCGACCAGCGGCTGCCGCTCGAGCCGTGCTGCCCGTGCCGCCAGTGATTGCATCGGCTCGACCAGCGTCGCCTGCGACGTGAGCGGGATCAGGAAATCCAGCTGCTGCAGCGTCGCGTACGGACGTCGCTGCCCCAGCAGGTCGTGCAGGCAACGTGCCGCGCGTGCGCCACTCTCGGCCATGTCGACGTGGGGGTACGTTCGATAGGACACGAGTGCGCTGGCTTGTGCCGCCATTTGCGGCGACACGTTCGCGTGGTAGTCGAGGCTCGCGACCAACGGCAAGTCCGGGCCAATGACGGCCCGCACACGCCGCAGGACCTCACCGTCTGCATCGTCGATGTGCTCTGCGACCATCGCACCGTGCAGGTCGAGGTAAACCGCGTCGATACCGTGGGAGTTTTGTAGAGAGTGAACCAGCAGCTGGCAGACGTGCTCGAATGCTTCGCGCGTGACACGGCCCGATGGCTGCGCCGAGCACCACACGAGTGGGAATACTTCGTGCCGCAAGCCGCGCGCCTCTGCAATGAACCCAGCCGCCGGCAGGTTGATACCGGCGACGGCTTCGACGAGCGCCGGGCCCTGCACCATTCCCGGCCATGCATCGGCTGCAATGAAATCAGCCAGCGTAGCGGGGCTCGGTGAGAACGTGTTTGTCTCGTGCTGGAAGCCACCGACTGCGATTCGTGCCATCGCGGCGGATCAGAATGTATAGCCGAGCGAAGTGACGACGCCGTAGTCGGAGTTTGACAGCGCCTCGGCGCCGGGATCGCTGTCGTAGCTCCCGTAAAGGCTGACTTCGAAGAAAAGGTCGGAAACAAGCTCGTAACGCGAACGCAACTTTCCTTCAGCGCGCACGCGCCCCGATTCCGTCAGGCTCGGTAACAAATTGAACGTGAAATCCAGCGAAGCCTCCGGGGTGTCGTAGCGGAAAAAGGAATACTGCGTGCCGAACAGGCTTTCAAGGCTCTCTCGTTCGGTCTCACCAGAAAAATTTTCCCGAGTAACGGCAAGACCCGCAAAGATTGCCCACTCGTGCTCGTTGGACTGTTGCAGGTAAAGCCCGTAGGCGCCTCCGAGCGTGGCGCGCAAGTCGAGCCCCAGTTCGTCATTGGCCTCGAAACCACCGAGGCCCTGTATGAATCGACGTTGCGGACGAAAATGGCGATACGATCCGCTGACGTCGAACCGGCTCGAATCGTCCTGTCCCTGCTGCGTAGTAATGGTTGACGACCCATCAACCTGCCATTGCCGCTGTCTCGGTGCGCTCCTTGAGTCCACCCGTGAAATTGATCTGTTGGAGCTGGTTCGCGTTGGTGTAGTCGTAGCCGGCACTGACATAACCGTCGAGACGGTCGATCAGGCCGCCCTGCTCGATCGCCGCGATTCGTACGATCTGCGACAGTAGTAGCGTCTTGGTTGTCGGAGCCGGCTGGGTTCGCAGTTGCAGTTGCATCTGGCCTTTGTCGACCGGTTGCGGCGCGGTACCGAGATAGCGCAGCCCGTCGACGGTCTCGACGTGCAGCACCTGCACTGTCTGCAAGGTCGCAACTTTATTCCACTCGATCTCGATGGTGCCGGTGGCATCGGTCTCGAACCTGAGCCGGTTGCGCTCGAGCCCTTGATTTCGCCGGTGAGCTTGTCGCCGTTCATGAAGACGACGACGTCGGTATCGGGTTGGTCGGCAGCAAATGCCGGGCTGGCGAGGACGCCGACGCACAGCGCAATGCTGAACGCACGAATTCGGCGCGTGCGGCCATCCGACACGCAGGAGCGCGCACAACGCAGGCGATGAGTCATCCGGAGCTCTCCCTCTGCAGCTTCGCTATGTTATAGCGTCGTCTGCGCCCGGATGGACCCGGGTTCGGACGCATGCGAAGGAGCAACTGCGGAACCTGACAGGGGGTTTCGGCAGGGCGTCAAGAGCGCGGGTAAGAGCGAGGGGTATTCAGAGGCGTTATCCAGGCCTGAAGTCTGAAACCTTGAACCCGGAACGCAAACGCTTCGCCCAGTCGCGCACTGCCATCCGGAAGTCCGCTGCGTTGGTGACCGAGTCGGTGATCTGCAGCTCGCCGCGATCGCGCCCCTGGTATTCATCCGTGACGCGCGCAAGCAATTGCCCCGTGTTCGCGTCGCGCGCATCGAGGTGGAGCGTCATCTCTCCGGCTTCCCGTGTATAGCTGCGGGACCGGCCCGCGTATCGCATCAGGTCCGGTGCATTCACCGTAACCTCGTCGATCTTCGGCGTGAGACGCAACGTTTCCGGTCCGCCCTGCTCGACGACCTCGAAACCGGCGGCGGCGAGTTCCTCGGCGAACACGGTGCGGAAATCGCGCGCCATGTCGTCCTTCATTTTCTGCAGGTCTTCGCTTTGCACCATGCCGTTGAGTTCGCGCCGGCCACGATTCGGATCCCAGTCCTTGTCGAACTCGACCTGCAGCGGATCGAGCTGCACCGTGCGGAACGACTTGAACGTTACCCCCGGTCGCACATAGACCACGTCGAGGCCCTTCATGGGACGAGGCACGAGCCCATCCAGTTCCGCGTTAGGCGCAGCCTCACCAGCGCCAGGCGACCCGGACATAGAGGCGCAACCGGCGACCAGCGCGGCCAGGACCGCAGCAGCCAGCCAACCTTGTCTTCGAGTGCTTTGCATGATCGTGTGTCCGTCTGACGGCAAAAAGGGTTCAGCCTTTCACCTGCTTAGATCGCGCCGCGGCCGCGATGTTCCTCGATTCGACGATCGTAACCCCGGCCGGGCTTTGCAGGGCGGTCCGTACCATGGCGCGGGCTATCTCGCTCGCTGCGACGGGACGCCACGTGGCCGGCGCGAATCGCAGGGCATGTTCAGCCAGGCGTTCGAATGGGCGCGACTCGCCGCGATCGCCGGCAATAACCGATGGCCGGAAGATCGCCAGGCTCGGCCAGCCCATGCGACGCAACGCGTCCTCCATCTCCCCTTTGACGCGCGAATAGAAAAATGGTGCCGACGAATGCGCGCCCAGGGCGCTGACGATCGAAAAGTGACCTGCGCCGCCACGCCTTGCGGCCGTAGCGAGCCGGATCGGGTAGTCAAGGTCAACTTCCCGGAACTTCTGCTGGGAACCGGCCTTGCGAATCGTAGTTCCGAGTGCGCAAAAGACATGGTCGGCCCGGACGTCCTCGATTGCTTTTTCGAGGCCGGAGAAATCGATGATCGCCTGTGTGACCTTCGCGTGACGCGCCGCGGCGCCGAGGTCGCGTCGGGTCAATACGACGATCCGCTCGTAGCCCAGCTCTGCCACCAGCACGCGCAGGCACTCACCACCGACCAGGCCCGAAGCGCCCGCCAGCAAAGCCGTAAATTTCTTCATGGTGTTACCGGGATGAGACGCGGACCGCAGCCCGCTGCCTTCGGCCCGCCGCGCGGCGCCGCACTTCGTTCCGAAACCTCGTCAGTCGGCCTGTTAAATCATTTGATGGGATCAGCCTAATCTCGGAGCTGTCATTGGTAGCAATCGTCTCACGACGAACGCGCGGTCCCGTCACGGCCGACGCAAATGAGCGGCAATGGTGCCAACATGTACGCCAAAGCTTTGTCCGGCACGCCTGCAAGAACGATGGATTGAGACAGAGGTGACCATGAAACCTGCGGCATCAATTGGCCAGGCTGAACCAGCGCGCGATCCCCAGGATTTCTCACTCGTCCTCGGCGGTCCGCTGTACCAACTGATGCGGCGGGCGCACCTGTCGGACGACGCACTCTCGCTGGTGAAGAGGCGCATCGTCGTGCTGGCGCTGATCTGCTGGTTGCCGCTGCTGATGCTGGCAGCGATCGGGGGACAGTTGCTGGGGGGTGACGCGGCCGTGCCCTTCCTGCTGGATGCCGAGGTGCACGTCCGGTTTCTTGTTGCGGTGCCGCTCCTGATCGGTGCCGAACTCGTGGTGCACCAGCGCATGCGCAACGTGATCAAGCTGTTCATCGAGCGCCACCTGGTGCCCGAGAGTGCAATGGCACAGTTCAATGCCGCCATCACTTCGGCCTACAGACTCCGCAACTCGGTGCTTGCGGAGTCGCTGATGATCGCCTTCGTGTACCTGGTCGGCATTTTCGTAGTGTGGCGACACTTCATGGCGATCGACGCCGCCACCTGGTATGCGACTCCATCCGTCGACGGCCCGCGCTTTACGCTTGCCGGCATGTGGTTTGGCTATGTGAGCCTCCCCATTTTCCAGTTCCTGCTGTTCCGCTGGTACTTTCGCTTTTTCATCTGGGCGCGGTTGCTGTGGCAAGTGTCGCGGATCAAGTTGCATCTGGTCCCCACCCACCCCGACCGCTCCGGCGGACTGGGTTTCCTGACCGGCATGATCAACGCCTTCGTTCCCGTGCTGATTGCGCACGGTGCAATGCTCGCGGGAAACCTGGCCAACCGCATTTTTTACCTGGACGGTCAGTTGTTTGCATTCAGGTACGAGATCCTCGTCCTGATACTCGTGCTGCTGTGCGTCGTTACGGGCCCGTTGCTCGTATTCACGCCGCAGCTTGCCCTGGCAAAACGGATAGGACGTCGGGAGTACGGCACGTTCGCTCAGCGATATGTGCGCGAGTTCGATGCCAAGTGGTTGCGCGGCGGCGGCGCCACGGATGAACAGCTGCTGGGGTCGACCGATATTCAGTCGCTGGCTGACCTGGCGAACAGCCTCGAGGTCGTGCGAACCATGCGCGTCCTGCCCGTCACGAAAGAGCTTGTCCTCGTTCTCGCGGCGACGATCCTCATACCGATCGTGCCGCTGTTACTCACGATCATGCCGCTGGACGAGCTCTTGAAGAAGCTGTTCGGCCTGTTGTTCTAGCCCGAGTTGGCCGATGGAATCATCTGCTTCTGGCTGGCGATCCAGCGGTCGATCTTTGCCTCGAGCACGTCGAGCGGCAAGGCACCGTCGCCAAGGACGGCAGTGTGGAACTTGCGGACGTCGAAGTGCGGCCCGAGTTCTTTCTCCGCCCTGGCGCGCAATTCGCTGATCTTCATCTGACCGATCTTGTACGCCAGGGCCTGGCCGGGAATAGCCATGTAGCGTTCGGCTTCGGAGACGCGACGTGCCTCGGCGGCCGAACTGTTCGCAGCCATGTAGGTCAGCACCTGCTCGCGCGTCCAGCCTTTGGCATGGAGTCCGGTATCGACGACTAACCGGATCGCGCGCCAGAGCTCCGCCTCGAGCCGTCCGAAGTATTGGTACGGGTCGACGTACATGCCGAGGTCGGGACCGAGCGATTCGGCGTACAGACCCCACCCCTCGACGTACGCCGTGTAACCGCCGAAGCGACGGAAACGCGGCAGCTCTTGTTGCTCGCGCTGGATCGAGATCTGGAAGTGGTGACCCGGACTGCCCTCATGCAGCGAAAGCGCCTCCATCGCCCATTTCGGTCGCGCGCGCAGGTCATAAGCGTTGGCATAGAAAATACCGGGACGCGACCCGTCTTCGCTTGCCGCCTGGTACTGCCCGCCCGAGGCGCTCTTCTCCCGGAACGGCTCGACGGCCCGCACTTCGTAGTCTGCGCGCGGCATGACGTCGAACAACTTCGGCAGTTGTGGCTGCACGCGATTCTTGATGTCCACGTAACCGGCGATCAACGCCTCCCGGTTGTCGAAAAAGAACTGCGGATCCGTGTTCATGTGCGCGAAGAATTCCTGCAGCGTGCCCTTGAAACCGACACGCTGCATGATCCTGGCCATCTCGCCGTGGATACGCGCCACCTCGTCGAGCCCGATCTGGTGGATCTGCTCCGGTGTGTAGTCCGTCGTCGTGATGTCGCTCACGTTGTACGCGTACCAGGCCTTGCCATCGGGCAGCGCATCGAGGCCCGCGCTGGTCCGCGTCCGCGGCAGGTACTCGTCACGCATGAAGTCGTGCAGCTTGCGGTACGTCGGCACGATCTTCGATTCAATGGCCGCGCGATAGGCGGCCGTCAGGCGCGCACGGTCGGCCTCCCCGAAGCCGGCCGGCAGGTTCTTGATCGGCCCCCAATACAACGAGTCTTCCGCCTTGGCCACGACCTGCGTCTGCAGCTGCGGCAACGTGCGCTCGGCAAGAATCCGCGGCAGCGTATAACCGCGCTGCACACCGAGGCGCATGTTGACGATGGCCTGGTCGGTCCAGGCAACCAGGCCGTCGATGCGTTTCAGGAAGTTGTCGTAATCCTGGACCGTCTTGAACGGTTGCAGGCCGTTCCCGGCACCGAGCTGCACGAACATGTTCGGTGTCGAATAGAACTGGTTCAGCGGAATCAGCTCGCGCGGAAAACGAAAACCCTTGATCTCCCGCTCACGCGCAGACCTGAAAATTTCGTATGACAGGAGGTCCTGGCCGGTCAACTTGCCCTTGTCGATCGCCAGGACGCGCTCGAGGTAGTCACGCTCGAGTTTCTCTTCGGCAATGACGACCTGCGGGCTGATCGAGACGACGAAACGATCGTTGTAGCGCGGGTCGCCGATGGACGTCGCGAGTACCGGGTTCAGCTCCAGCACGCGTTCGAAATATTCGTCGAACACTGCGTGCAGCCGCTGTGACTCGGTGGCACCGGCCTCGCTCGCGCGGACGCGCCGTGGTCGTCGTATCAGGCACGGCCGGGGTGGCTCCCGTAGCTGCATGACCTGACTGGGCCGCGCCCGAAGCCGAGGCCGTAACCAGCAGGACAGCAGCGACAGTGCAACGCAAGGTTGCGTTCACTTGACCCAGTCCGCTCACGGCTTCACGAATTTCAGCGTCATGCGGTCCGACTCGCCGATCGCGAGATACTTGCTGTGATCGAATTTTGGATCGTCCGGCAAGCCCGAGTTCTCGCTCGACGAGCGCAGCGACGGCGGCAGGGTCCAGACGCCGAACGGATGATCCTTGGTGTCCTTCGGGTTCGCGTTGATCTCCGAGCGCGCGGCGAGCTTGAAGCCGGCCTTCTGCGCCTGGTCGATCACGTAGGCTTCGGTCACGTAGCCCGTTTCAGGCTTCTCGGTCGTCGATGGATTCGCGCGATGCTGCTCGACGGCCAGGATGCCACCCGGCTTCAATGCCTTGTGGAATTCCTTGAACGTCTCGAGCGCGAAATCGGGCGACTGCTGCATCCACCCGTGGATCGAACGTGCCGTCAGGATCATGTCGAACGTATTGGCCGGCAGCGTCTTCGAAACCGGGCCCCAATTCACGACTTCGACCTTGCCATAGAGGTCCGGCTTGCTGCCGTAGTGCGTCTCGAACTCGGTGCGGGCCTTGCGCGAACCTTCGGACAGCTTCGGGTTCGCCAGGTCCGGCGCCCGTCGCATAGAGCTTGCCGCCCGTCATCTTCGTGTAGGGCGCGAGGATCTCAGTCCACCACGACTGTGCGCCGGGCTGGATCTCGAGCACGGTCATGTGCGGTTTCAGGCCCCAGAATTCGAGCGACTCGATCGGGTGGCGATACCGGTCGCGGGCCTTGGCTTCGGCGGAACGCCACTCGCCGTTGACCGCGGCAGCAAGCGCCTGGTCGGAAGTCCCGCGCGCCGCTCGACGCCTTGTTCACTGCTGTACCTGCCGCGGCATCTGCCGCAAAGGAAAGTGCAGGCGCAGCCGCCAGCAGGGCGACCAGGGAAAACGCGTGGGCAAGCTTCATGGGGTAACTCTCCGTTCGAAGGTTCGGACATGGCGGCCTCGACGGGTCGGCCATCAAGTCGCAAGGTCGGCAATTCTAGCCAAAAAAAACAAAGGCCCCGCCACTTGCGTGACGGGGCCCTTGGTAGCATCCGGCAGCCTTGCGGTTGCCGTCGTCGCTTACATGCCTGAATCCGTGCGGATCAGCATGACGCGACGATTTTCCTGGCGGCCTTCCGCTGTCTTGTTGTCGGCGATCGGGGCAGTCTCGCCCTTGCCAACCGAGCTCATGCGAGCCGGGTCGACGCCGCGCGACGACAGGTAGTCGAACACGGCCTTGGCGCGACGATCGGACAACGACATGTTGTAGGCGTCGGCACCCACGCTATCCGTGTGACCTTCCACCAGCGTCTTCGCGAACGGCACGTCGCCCATGAACTTCACGACACGCTCGAGTTCCGTGATCGACTCCGGGCGCAGCTCGGCGCTGTCGAAGTCGAACAGGACCCTGAGGGTCTGCTCGAGCGGGCAGCCGACCGAGTCGACCTTCACGCCAGCCGGGGTGCCCGGGCACTTGTCGGCGGCATCGCAAACGCCGTCATTGTCGGCGTCGCCGCACTTCGGCTCGGGAGCCGGCGCCGGCGGGGGCGCAGCGACCGGGGCGGGCGCTGGCGCGGCAGCGACCGGCTCGGGCTTGCCGAACCGGTAGCCCACGTGCACGCCGTAGACCCACGGGTTCAGGTCGAGCGTGCCGATGTCCGAGCCATTCAGGGTCGCGTCCGAGTCCATGTCGAGATAGCGCGCGCTCAGGTTCACCAGCCAGTTCTTCGACGTGCCGATGTCGACACCGACCTGGCCGGTGGCGCCGACCGAGTCGTCGAGCCGCAGCGAATTATTGGCCAGCGGGCCACGGGTCTCTTCGCCCGAGAACATCGTGTAGTGGACGCCGGCGCCGATGTAAGGACGCCACGCGCCGTCCTGGTTGAAGTGCCAGTTCAGGGTCAGCGACGGCGGCAGCACGTCGACGTGTGCAACGCGTGTCACATCGCCGCCGGGTTCCTTCAGATCCACGCCGTGCGTGAACGGCCAGGCCGCCATCAGTTCGGTGCTGAAATGGTCGGTGAGCATGTACGCGACATTGAAGGTCGCCGTAAGGTCGCTATCGACGACGAGGTCGCCGCCGAAAACGTTGGAAAGGTTTGTCTGAGTCGGGAGCGAGCTGCGACATGCCGACGCGGAACAGCCAATCGCCCTGTTCGGCGCTCGCGGTCAGCGGCGACATCAAAGCGGCTGCAACAGCCAGGGGGACCAGGATACGAGACGACATTGAGTGTGCTCCTTGTGGCTTTTATGCCATGCAATAAAAATCGTCGGCGGTACACGCCGCCAGCCCGCCTCACCCACCCAAAGCAGGCCCGCCGATGCGTGGCGCGCCGATTCTCGCGGTTTTCAGGCACAAATGTCCAGTCCGGCGAGCGGCTTATGTCCGGATTCCCATTGCCCGCCCCGTTTCGCGCGAGCCTGCAGACGCGCCATTTTCGCCGGCTCATGACGTTTTCGCGCAACATTTGGACCCGACACCGCTAGTGTTGTGCCGCGACAGCGGTTCCGCCGCTGCCGGTTTTGGAGCGCTCGCCGACTGGCGGTTGCGATCTCGAGTCCAGCCCGCCATGCGCCTTACCGCTGATCCAGTGGCGGCCTATGATTCCGGCTTCTATGGCACTGCGAGCAAGTGACCCCTCATGACCTTGACCGGCCAGGTCGCCGTGGTGCTTGCCGCCACCGTCATTGCGATCCCATTGTTCCGGCACTTCAAGCTGAGCGCCGTGCTCGGCTATATCGCGGCCGGCGCTCGTGCTCGGCCCGTGGGTGCTCGGGATCTTCGACCGACGTCGAGAGCATCCTGCACCTGTCGGAGTTCGGTGTCGTGATGCTGCTGTTCGTCATCGGTCTCGAATTGCAGCCGTCGCGGCTCTGGGTATTGCGCCACGCCGTGTTCGGCAACGGCACGATGCAGGTGTTGCTGACCACGGCTGGGCTCGCGGTGATCGTGCGACTGACCGGCCAGGCTTGGCTCGCGTCCGTGATCATTGGTTTCGCGCTGTCGCTCTCGTCCACTGCGCTGATCCTGCAGGTGCTGGCCGAACGTGGCGAACTGACCGCGCGCCATGGCCGCTCGGCCTTTGCGATCCTCCTGTTCCAGGACCTCGCGATCATGCCGGTGCTGGTGGCGCTGCCGTTGCTCGCCGGCACGGCCGGCAGCGAATTTTCGTGGCGTGCCGTCGCGATGCCTGTCGGCACGGTATTGGTCGTGGTGGTCGCGGGCCGCTACCTGCTGCGGCCGGTCCTTCGCGCCGTGGCGCAGACGCGATCGCAGGAGGCGTTTACCGCGGCCGCGCTGCTCGTCGTGATGGGAACGGCCCTGTTGTTCGAGCACGCGGGCCTATCGATGGCGCTCGGCGCTTTCATCGCCGGGTGTCCTGCTCGCCGATAGCGAATATCGCCACGAGCTCCAGGCCGACATCGAGCCATTCAAGGGCTTGCTGCTGGGGCTGTTCTTCATTGCGGTCGGCATGACTGCCAACCTCGGGCTTGCTGGTCGAGCAGCCGTTGCTCGTGGCCCTGCTTTCGCTCGGTTTCCTGGCGGCCAAGTTTGGGCTCGTCTGGGCGGCGGCGCGACTCACGCGCCATGACCAGGCGACGGCCTGGCGTCTCGGGATTGTGCTCGCGGGCGGCGGCGAATTCGCGTTCGTGCTGTTCACGCTCGCGACGCGTAACGCCCTGCTCGACCCGAGCACCGCAGACTTGCTGGTTCTCGTCGTGACGGCGTCGATGGCGCTCGCCCCGGTGCTGATCGGCGTCGCCGACCGTCTCGCCGGCCGCTACGGCAAGCCGGCGCCGCCCCCGGTCTTCGACCAGATCGAGCCGCAGGAACCACGCGTGCTGATCGCGGGCTTCGGCCGGGTCGGACAGATCGTGGCACGCCTGCTGCGAGCGCGGCGCATCCCCTTCACCGCACTCGAAGTGAGCCCGGCGCAGGTCGATTTCGTGCGCCGTTTCGGCAACAAGCTGTACTACGGCGACGCGTCGCGCCTGGAAATGCTGCGCTCGGCCGGCGCGGAACATGCGAAGGTGTTGGTGCTGGCGATCGACGACGTCGAGGCGAGCTTGCGCACTGCCGAGCTCGTGCAACGGCATTTTCCGCACTTGCGAGTCATCGGACGGGCGCGCAACCGGCAACATTACTTCCGGCTCATGGAAGCCGGCGTCGTCGAGATAACCCGCGAGACATTCGCCTCGAGCCTGGAAATGGCGCAAGCCACGCTGGTCGCGCTCGGGACCGCGCCAGACACCGCGTCCATGCAAGTGCAACGCTTCCGGCAGCACGACGAGGAGTGTTACGGAAACAGGCCGCCCTCAAGGACGATGAGGAAAAGCTGATTGCGACGACGCAGGCCTCGGCGCGGCAACTGGAATCGCTGTTCGAGGCCGACGTGGTGAGCTGAAACGGGGATATCAGAATTTGAAGCCGTCTAACACACGCAGTGCGGGGATTGCGCCGGCCGTGCTGGTGATCCTGCTCACCATGCCTGGCACGGCCCGCGCAGCCGAGCTGGACAAGGCAGCGGCACAGCGTTTCGCCAACCTGGCCCTGCAATGCGTGCATCTCGAGTATCCAAACAAGATCTCGCACACGATGCAGGGCGATGCCGATGTGCGCCCGCCGCGCGAATTGACGCCGGTTTTCTACGGCTGCTTCGATTGGCACTCCGCCGTGCATGCCCACTGGCTGCTGGCCAAGCTCGCACGCGAATTTCCCGGGTCACCATTCGCCGCAACTGCACGCACCGCGCTGGCCGCGAGCTTGAAGCCGGCGGCCATCGCGGCCGAGGTCGACTACATGCAGGTGCCTGGGCGTGCCGCGTTCGAGCGTCCGTATGGATTGGCGTGGTTGCTGGCACTCGCGGCCGAACTGCGCCTCTGGGACGATCCCGATGCACAGCGCTGGGCGCACGCACTCGCGCCGCTCGAAGCCGAAGCGGCGCTGCGGCTGCGTTGCGTGGCTGCCCAGGCTGCATTACCCGATCCGTGTCGGCGAGCATAGCCAGACCGCCTTCGCCTTCGGCCTCGTCCACGACTGGGCCCGCGTCACGGGGGATGCGGCGATGCAGCGTCTCGTCGAAACCCGGTCCAGGGAGTACTACGGCAAGGACGTGAATTGCCCGCTCGCCTACGAGCCATCGGGCGAGGACTTTCTTTCGCCGTGCCTCGCGGAAGCCGACCTGATGCGTCGCTTGCTGCCGCCCCCGGACTACGCGAAGTGGTTACGTGGCTTCATGCCCGGCATTCCAAGGTCAGCCAGCGCGGCCTGGCTGCCGCACGGGCGTCGTCACGGATCGCACCGACCCGAAGCTCGCACATATCGACGGCCTGAACCTGAGCCGGGCCTGGATGCTCGAGGGCATTGCGAGTGGCCTGCCGCGGTCCGACAAACGCATTGGCGCACTCGTCGCTGCCGCCGACGCCCACGCCGCGGCGGCCCTGCCGGCCGTGACCGGCGAACACTACGAAGGTGGCCATTGGCTCGGCACATTCGCGGTCTACTTGACGAGTCGCGCCGGTATAGCGCCGGTGCCGCAGGAAGAGAGCGATGGAGCGGACTGAACGGTTCTACAAGATCCAGAACCTGCTGCGCAGCCGGCAGTACGTGCGCACCCAGGAGTTCATGGACGAACTCGGCGTCTCGCGCGCCACGTTCAAGCGTGATCTCGAGTACCTGCGCGACCGCATGCACGCACCGATCGAATACGACCGTGAGCACGAAGCCTACCGGCTCGACCGCTCCGCGCGGGACAGCGCCGTATGGCAGCTGCCTGGCCTGTGGTTCTCGTCCGAGGAACTGCACGCGCTGCTGACCATGGACCGGTTGCTCGGCGACCTGCAGCCCGGCGTACTGTCCGAACTGATCGGGCCGCTGCGCAAGCGCCTGCGCGACCTGCTCGAATCGGGCGAGCACAAGGCAGATGACATAGCGCGCCGGATACGCATCCTTGCGATGGGTTCGCGCCCCGTGGCTCCGGGCCATTTTCGAGCGCTTTCCACGGCGCTGCTCTCACGACGCCGGCTGCACATCACGCATCGTCGACGCAAGGAAGACGAACTGCTCGAACGCGAAGTCTCGCCGCAGCGTCTGGTGCACTACCGCGACAACTGGTACCTGGATGCCTGGTGTCACACGCGCCAGGGCCTGCGCACATTCGGCGTAGACGCGATCGAGACGGTCACGGTCAGCGACGAGGCAGCCAAGGAAATCGACGACGAGACACTCGAACGGCACTTCGCCAGCGGCTATGGAATTTTCGCGGGCAGCGCCACGCACGAAGCGGTGCTGCATTTCAACGCGCAGCGCGCGCGCTGGGTCTCACGCGAAATCTGGCATCCGCGGCAGGAGGGCAACCTGCAGCCAGACGGCTCGTACCTTCTGAAGGTGCCGTACGCGCACGAGCCGGAACTCGTGATGGACGTCATGAAATACGGCGCGGACGTGGAAGTGCTCGCACCGCCTTCGTTGCGTGACGCCGTGGCGACGCAGCTCCGGGCCGCGGCGACCGTTTACGGCAGCGTGTAGCGTTTCGGCGCCGTTCCCTCGATGCGCGGCAAGGTCACGCCGGGTGCGGCATAGAGGTCCACTTCGCGTTCGAAACGCAACGGTCCTTCGATCACCACGCCCTGCTCGATGCTCAGCTTCGGATTACGCGACGAGTTGCCCTTGAACCACGAGTTGTTCTCGTCGTAATGGATGCCGCCGGCGATCCGGGTATTTGCGGCCAGGTAGATGTCGCCGTTGACGGTATCGATGCCGCCGCCGACCTGCGCGCCGTCGATGCGCATCTTGCCGTTGACGTTTTCGAGCCCGCCGCCGACGCGTGAGCCCTTGCCCAGTGTCAGTGCGCCATTGACCGTCGTGACTCCGTCCGCGACCTCGGCGCGTTCGCCGACGACTATCGAGCCGTTGACGGTCGCAGCCTTGCGTACCTTGGCGCCGTCCTCGACCTGCAGCGAGCCATTGACCGTATCCACGTCCTCGGCCGTGGCTTCCTGGCCGATCGTAACCGAGCCGTTGACGGTCGATACGTCGCCCGCGATCTCGCGTGCGTCGATCCGGATGCTGCCGTTGACCTTGGAGATGTCGGCCCCGGCGGCGGCGCCGAGGGCAACGGCCGAAAAAGCGTAGGCCAGCGTGGCAATGTAACGGATCGGCATCTTCATGGTTCGTGGCACTCCGCCCGGGTTCAGGTACTCGTGGCGTTTGGATGCGGGAGCCCTGCCAAAGGTTGCAATGGCGGCGGCGCCCCGGTAGGCTGCTGTCCAGAACGTCCCGGAGATTCCTACGATGCAAACCCGCGCCGCCGTGTGTTACGAAGCCGGCAAGCCGCTCGTCATCGAAACCGTAAATCTCGACGGCCCACGCGCCGCGGAGGTCCTGATCGAGATCAAGGCGACCGGCATCTGCCACACCGACGAATTCACGCGTTCGGGCGCCGATCCGGAGGGGCTTTTCCCGGTGATTTTCGGGCACGAGGGCGCCGGCGTCGTCGTGGACGTCGGGCCCGGCGTGACGTCGCTGGCCAAGGGCGACCACGTCATTCCGCTCTACACACCGGAGTGCCGCGGTTGCAAATCATGCCTGTCGCGCAAGACCAACCTCTGCACCGCGATTCGTGCGACCCAGGGCCAGGGGGTCATGCCGGACGGCACGAGCCGTTTTTCGATCGGCGGCCAGCCGATCCACCACTACATGGGCTGCTCGACGTTCTCCAACTTCACCGTGCTGCCGGAAATCGCCGTGGCCAAGGTGCGGCCAGACGCACCGTTCGACAAGATCTGTTACATCGGCTGCGGCGTGACGACCGGCGTCGGCGCGGTCATTAATACGGCCAAGGTCGAGGCAGGCGCCAATGTCGTCGTGTTCGGTCTCGGCGGAATCGGCCTCAACGTCATCCAGGGGGCGCGGCTGGCCGGCGCGAACATGATCATCGGCGTGGATATCAATCCGTCGCGCAAGAACCTGGCCGAGAACTTCGGCATGACGCATTTCGTGAATCCGCGGGAAGTGGAGGGCGACCTCGTCCCGTACCTCGTCGCACTGACCGACGGCGGCGCCGACTACAGTTTCGAATGCGTCGGCAATGTCGACCTGATGCGCCAGGCGCTGGAATGCTGTCACCGCGGCTGGGGCGTATCGGTGATCATCGGCGTCGCCGGCGCCGGGCAGGAGATCCGCACGCGGCCATTCCAGCTCGTCACGGGCCGGGTCTGGAAGGGCACGGCGTTCGGCGGCGCGCGTGGGCGCACGGACGTGCCGAAAATCGTAGACTGGTACATGGACGGCAAGATCGCGATCGATCCATTGATCACGCATTCGATGCCGCTCGAACGCATCAACGATGCGTTCGACCTGATGCACGCCGGCGAGTCGATCCGCAGCGTCGTGGTGTACTAGGCGCCCCGGACGCGGACATGAAGATCCTCGCGGAACATGCGTGCTGTGATGGGGTGCAGCGTTTCATCGAGCACGAATCGCGCGAATGCGCGACGACCATGCGTTGCGCCGTGTTCGAACCGCCGCAGGCACGGTCCCGCAAGGTGCCGGTGCTGTATTACCTCGCGGGGCTCACGTGCAACGAAGAAACCTTCGCGATCAAGGCGGGCGCACAGCGCCTCGCGGCCCAGCACGGCCTGCTGTTGGTGGCGCCCGATACCAGCCCGCGGCAGCCGCGCCTGCCGGGGGACGATCGACAGTTGGGACTTCGGGCTCGCCGCGGGATTCTACGTCGATGCGATGCAGGAGCCCTGGGCGGCGCACTACCGTATGTACAGCTACGTGACGCGCGAGCTGCCGGAATTCATCGGCATGCACTTTGCCGCCGACACCTCGCGGCAATCGGTCATGGGTCACTCGATGGGCGGGCATGGGGCGCTGGTCTGTGCGTTGCGCAATCCGTCGAGCTATCGCTCCGTCTCGGCATTCGCACCGATCTGCGCGCCCTCGCAGGTGCCGTGGGGTGAAAAGGCCTTCACCGGATATCTCGGGCCAGATCGCAGTTCGTGGGCCCGTTATGACGCGACGGCGCTGATCGAGCACGGCACGTTCCACTCGGCGATCCTGATCGACCAGGGCACGGCGGATAAATTTCTCGCCGAACAGCTGCGACCGCAGGTGTTCGCGGCGGCCTGTGCCCGCGCAGGGCAGGAGCTGCGGCTGCGGATGCAGCCGGGATACGACCACAGCTATTACTTTATCCAGACGTTCATGCCGGACCACATCGCCTGGCATGCCGACGCGCTCGGTGCGCGTGACTGAAGCACGGGTCGTTCACGTCGGTCGCTCAGGCGCTGGCAACCACCGTACCTTCGCGCGCCGTCAGCTCGCGGAATAGCGCGGTCAAGTCGCTGCGTCATCGGCCCGGTTCGCCGGAGCCGATCACGCGGCCGTCCACGCGGATCACGGCGGCGAGTTCACCCATCGTGCCGGTGCAGAACATTTCGTCGGCACGATAGGCCTCGGTCAACGTCAGGTCGGTCTCCTCGTGCGCAATGCCGTGTCTCACGCACAGCTCCAGCACCGCGGCGCGCGTGATTCCCTCGGGGCAGGCCACGAGACGCGGCGTGCGCACACGTCCCGCTTCGACGAGGAACACGTGTGTCGCGTTGGTCTCGGCGATGAAGCCCCGTTGATCGAGCAGCAACGCGTCATCGGCGCCCGCGACGTTCGCCTCGATCTTGGCCATGATCGACTGGATCAGGTTGTTGTGATGAATTTTCGGGTCGAGGCAATCGGGTGGAAACCGTCGCACGCTGCTGGTAACCAGGGCGAGTCCGCCGCTCCCGTATACCGGCGCCTTGTGCTCGGCCAGCACGATCAGTGTCGGACCGTGGACATTCAGCCGCGGATCCATGCCCGAAGTGAATTTGACGCCTCGCGTCAGCGTCAGCCGCAGGTGCACGCCGTCAAACATGCGGTTCGCGTCGAGCGTGCGCGTGATCTCGTGCGTGATCGAGGCGCGCGACGGAATCTGTGCGAACGCAAGCGCCTTGGCTGAATTCACGAGCCGATCGAGGTGTTGCTCGAGCCGAAAGATCCGGCCCTGGTACAGCCGCAACCCTTCCCAGACGGCGTCGCCGCCCTGCACGGCGGAGTCGAACGGACTGATGCGCGCCTGGTCGCGATGCACGAGTTCGCCATTGATGTTGACGATCAGGTGGCGGTTGCGTTCGTCGAATTTCTGCAGCACGGCTAGTCCCCTGAGGCGCGCAGGCGGTGCTTGCGCAGGTATTCGTAGAGCGGCCGACACTCGGGCTTCGATTGCGGCAAGTGGGCCAGGCAAATCATCGGCGTCGGTCGCCCTGGCCGGCGACGGTTCGAAACCGGTGGAGCGCTCGACGCGGTCGTACCAGTGACGCGCCCAGATACCGTCCGTGTCGCGCGGTCCGGCCGGCCACCAGAGCATGCGCTCTGAAAATGGCACGCCGAGCTCGCGGCAGAGCGCACGCAAGATCCCTGCGGGTCGGCCACCAGGTCGGCCGAATCCACGACCGGCGGCGGTCGGCCCGTGGTCCGCAACACGTGTTCGAAGATTTCGACCTGCTGCGGAAGCCCGGTGGCCAGCAGGTCGAAGTCGCCGAGCCTGACCTCGAGCGACGCCAGCATGGCCCGCGGGTCGCGGATCAGGAAGCCATGGGTGAGCCCGGCAAGCCAGTCACGGCCCATGTGCGGCAACAGGTGATGCGCCATCTGCTTCTGGTAATGAATGCGGATGTGCGCCGGCAGCGGCGCAACCAGGGATTGCGCGACGCGACGCCAGTCTGTCGGCTGCGATGCGATGACCTCCGCGCGGCCGGGATGATCGAGGCCCGTCGCCACGAGGTAATGCGCGTAAAACGGCTCGTCGACCACGAGCGTATCGTCGCGATTGCCCCAGGAGCGCATGCAGGCCGTGGAGATATTGCGTGGCCCGGACCACATGGCGAGCCGCAGCACGTTTCGATTCGACGAACCCGTCATCGCTCCCGTCCGGTATCGCGCGGCGCTGAGCCGCGCGCCGGCATCTTAGGGCACGGGCTTGCGGAACCGGTAGACGAATTGGTCCGTCTTCCCGCGGATCGATTCGTCGAACACGATCTTGGTGTGGTCGTCCGCGGGGTGTGCCAGCACGTCGCTCGAGCCGACGTACACGAAACCGGCACGCTCGAAATCGCGTCGCACCAGCGCCGGATCGATGCGGTGCACCTTGTCGACGATCGCGGCCGTGTCGCCACCTGGCGTCGCGACGTGATCCTGCACGACTACCTTGCCGCCCGGTTTCAACGCGGCGAACAACTTCTGCAACAGCACGTCGGCGCTGGTCGCGTTCCACGAACCATCCTTCGGCCGCCAGTAGAGATCGTGATAGGACATCACGAACAGCGCGGCATCGAGCGATGCCGGCGGCAGGTCCAGGTCGCCGACTTCGGCCGTAACCTGCTTGACGTTGCCGAGACGGTCGCCTGCGTATCGTGCCTTGATGTCCTTCGCGGCGAAGTTCGCATAAGGCGGATTGTTGTAGGCGATGACCTCGCCTTTGACGCCGACGGCGCGCGCCAGTAATTCGGTGTTGTAGCCGCCGGCTGAAAAGACGTCGATGACATGCATGCCCGGTTTTACATCGAGCAACGCCAGCACGTCGCGCGCCTTGCGCCGTTCGTCCTGCTCCTTGTCCGCGGCCGGTCGATCCGGGCTCGCGAACGCCGCATCGAGCACTTCTGATGACTTCTGTTCGTCGACAGTTGCGGGTGCCGCCACGCAGACGCCCATCGATCCAAGGCCTACGGCCAGCGCGGCAATCCAGCGGTAAGACGGCTTCATTTTTTCCCCCTGCTACTGATGGACTTCGTCACCGCCAGCAAGCGGTCGTCACGCCGCCCAGGCCAGCCCTCCTTGACGCGTCAGCGCCCGGCGGAACTCTTCGGCCTCGTGCGTGAGCCAACCCCGGAACGCGGCCACCAGCGGTTCGTCGACACGTGTTTCCGGCACGAGCAGATGGTAGTGCAAATCGAGTGTCAGGGTCTTCCGATAAGGCAGGACGAGCCGTCCCTGCGCCAAGTCGTTGTACGCATACGCAAGCCGCCCGAGCGCGACTCCCTGCCCTTCGCAGGCTGCCTGCAACGCGAGATGACTGTCGTCGAAGCGCAAGCCACGATGCACGTCGAGTGCCGGGGCGCCTGCCGCCCGCAACCACTCCGACCAGGTGAGCGGCCGGCCTGCGCGACGCAGCGAATCGTCGTGGATCAGCGGTGCGTTCGCGAGATCCAGGGGTCGATGCAATGGTTCGCGCTGCAGGAACTCCGGCGAGGCAAGCGGCGCCATGACTTCGCCGAACAGTTCGTCGGTGACGACCGCATCGAACACACCGCGCCCGAAGCGCACCGCGACGTCGACTTCGTCGCGATCGAAGTCGACCGGCGCCGTGCCGGTCTTGAAGCGAAGCGTGACGTTGGGCAACGCCGCCGCGAGTCCCTTCAGCCGGGGCAGCAGCCAGCGCGTGGCGAATGAAGGCGTCACGCCGATTGACAATTCGCCCTCGCGCGTCTGCGGCCGCAGTGCCTGCACGCCACGCGCGATGCGGTCGAACGCTTCGCGAAAATGCTCCGCGGCAAGATGACCGTGCTCGGTCAGTTCGAGGCGACGGCCTGCACGCTGGAACAGCGACACGCCCAGAAATTGCTCGAGCCCGCGAATCTGGTGGCTGATTGCGGCGGGCGTTACATGCAATTCGCGCGCCGCCTTGGTAAAGCTCAATGAACGTGACGCGGCCTCGAACGCTCGCAACGACGTCAATGGCGGTAATGAACGTGGCATCAATGAATTCCTCTCATGGCTACATTGATCAAAGCTAGTTTCTGAGCGGCACGCTGCGGTGCCTAGACTCATCGGCTAGTGACAACGCGCAACCTGACCGATCTTCCGCGGCCTGCCGCGGCCTGCTTGTTTCTCGACGTAGACGGTACCTTACTAGAGTTCGGACCTACGCCGGACGCAGTGCACGCGGATCAGGCCTTGCTCCAGCTGCTGCAGGACGCCGCAGCAGTCTGCGACGGAGCTGTCGCCCTGATCAGTGGCCGTTCGCTGGCACAGCTGGACACGCTTTTTGCACCGCGGGTCTGGCCTGCGGCCGGACTGCACGGCGTGGAAAGGCGTGATGCGCGTGGGCGGGTGCGTGCCCATGCGGGTAGTCAACCGATCCCGGACGCGATCCGCAAGGCGCTCGCACAGATCGTCGAGCGACACCCCGGCTTGCTGCTGGAGGAAAAAGGCGCCGCTGTTGCACTGCATTACCGGCTCGCGGCCGAGGCGGTGGAAGTGGGCCTGCAGCGCGAATTGGATGAACTGATTGCTGCTCACGCCGACGGCGCATTGCACGTGCAACCAGGCTCGTATGTGCTTGAATTGAAGCCCGCCGGCGTGACCAAGGCGCACGCGATCGAGGAGTTTTTGGCCGAAGCCCCGTTTGCCGGACGCACGCCGCTGTTTGCCGGCGACGATCTCACCGACCTGGATGGCTTCGGCGCCGTCGAACGCAATGGAGGCATATCTATAGCCGTCGGGCCGCGCGTGCGGGCGATGCTGAACCTGGCGTCCCCGTATGAATTGCGTGGACTGTTGCGGAGGTTCATCGACCAGGCGGTCGCGGCATGAATCCGCGGCCAGTCCAGAGCCTCGACCTGGGCGTAATCGGCAACTGCCAGGTCGCGGGGTTGATCGACGAACTCGGGCGACTCGTCTGGGGATGCCTGCCACGCCTCGACGCTGACCCCGCTTTCAGTGCCCTGCTGACGCCGGACGGTGGTGACTCACCGACAGGCGTCTTTGCGATTGACCTACAAGGACACGAGCGGGCGACCCGCAAATATATCCGCAATACTGCCGTGCTTGAAACGCTGCTCGACGACGAGCGCGGCAACGTATTGCGCATCATCGACTTCTGCCCACGCTTCCGCTCACGCGGCCGGATCTTCCGGCCGATGATGTTCGTCAGGATCATCGAGCCCGCCGCCGGACGCCCCATTGCACGCGTACGCCTGCGCCCATCGATGGGGTACGGCAGCGGCGAGCCGCTGCAGAACGGCGGCTCGCATCACATCTGCTTCCAGACACCTACGCTTCGCTACCGGGTTACCACCAATGCCTCGATGAGCGCCGTCACCGATTCGAGCTGGTTCGTCGTCGGATCGCCGATTGCGTTCCTGCTCGGCCCGGATGAGACGCTCGACGACGCACCACTCACCGTAGCGCACCGTTTCCTCGATTTGACTCGCGACTACTGGCAGGACTGGATTCGCGGCCTCGCGATTCCCGTGGAGTGGCAGGAGGCCGTCATTCGCGCCGCGATCGCCTTGAAGCTCTGCTCGTTCGAGGACACCGGCGCCGTGCTGGCCGCACTCACTACGTCAATTCCCGAACACGCTGACAGCGGACGCAACTGGGACTACCGATACTGCTGGTTACGCGACAGCTATTTCGTGATCCAGGCGCTGAACCGGCTCGGCGCGACACGGACGATGGAGGCCTACCTGCGCTACATCGACAACATCGTGATCCGCACGCACGGCGGCGAATTGCAACCGCTGTACGGCATCGCTGGCGAGTCCCAGATCGAGGAAGGCATTGCGCCGCACCTGCCTGGTTATCGTGGCATGGGTCCGGTGCGTGTCGGCAACCAGGCCTATCTGCAGAAGCAGCACGACGTCTACGGCGCGGTGATCCTCGCGGCGGCGCAGTCTTTTTTCGATCAGCGCCTGGCGAGTCCCGGCGACGTGGAACTCTTCCGGCGGCTCGAGCAGTTCGGCGAGCGCTCGGCCGTGCTCTGGGACAAACCAGACTCGGGGCCCTGGGAATTTCGCGGCGTCGAACGGCAGCACACATTTTCGGCAGCGATGTGCTGGGCCGGGTGTGATCGACTGCGACGCATCGCGGTCGAGCTGGGGCTGCGTGACCGTGCGGAAGCCTGGGCCGATCGCGCGAGTCGCCTGCAGCGGGCAATCCTGGACAGCGCGTGGAGTCCCGCGCGCCGCTCGTTCACGGCCAGCTTTGGCGGCAACGACGTGGACGCCACGTCCGTACTGCTGCCGGAACTCGGCATTGTCGCGGGCAGCGATCCACGCTTCCTGCAGACGCTCGACGCCGTGACGCAGGAGCTCAAACGCGGCGACTGGCTGTTCCGTTATCGCCACCCGGACGACTTCGGCACGCCCGCGACCGCGTTTACGATTTGCGCATTCTGGTACGTGAATGCGCTGGCGGCGGCAGGGCGCCGCGACGAAGCGCGCGACTTGTTCCAGCGCCTGCTCGAGCGGCGCACGTCGCTCGGACTTCTCGCCGAGGACATCGACCCCGCGACCGGCGAACTGTGGGGCAACTTTCCGCAGACCTACAGCATGGTCGGCATCATCAATTGCGCCGTACGGTTGAGCCGGCCTTGGGAGGACGTCCTATGACACGCCTGGTCACGGTATCGAACAGGGTCCCGATGCCCCGCAAGAATGTAACTTCCGGCGGACTGGCGGTCGGGGTCCTCGCGGCCATGCAAGCGCGCGGCGGGCTCTGGTTCGGGTGGAGCGGTGATATTGCGGAACGTGAACCGGACGAGCCGCGCATCCTGATTCGCGATGGCGTGACATACAGCACGGTCGACCTGACCGCCGAGGATTACGCAAATTATTATCTCGGGTTCTGCAACGGCGCGCTGTGGCCCTTGTTCCATTACTTTCTCGACGCAGTCAAATACGAAGACGAACACTACGAGGCGTATCAGCGCGTCAATCGGGGATTCGCACGTCATCTGGCGCCGCGGCTGCGCCCGGACGACCAGGTCTGGGTGCACGACTATCACCTGATCCCGCTGGCGCAACACCTGCGCGAAGCTGGCGCGGAGCAGCCGATCGGGTTCTTCCTGCACATCCCCTTTCCGCATATCGAAGCATTGCGAGCACTGCCGGTGTACGGCGAACTGATGCGATCGTTGATGGACTTCGATTTCATTGGCTTCCAGACCGAGCGGGATCTCGAATGCTTCAGGTCGGCGGTGGTCGACCTGTGGGGCCCGGAGGCGATGCATGCGGACGGCAGCGTCGATGCCTGCGGTCGCCGCACGAGCGTGGCCGCCATCCCGATCGGCGTCGACGTCGCGCGGGTGCAAGCCGAGGCGGTCGATGCGCAGGGCTCCGACGCGGTGCAGCGCATGGTCGCCGGCCTCGTCGGACGCCGCTGCGTCATCGGCGTCGATCGACTCGACTACAGCAAGGGGCTGGTCGAGCGCTTCAAGGCCTACGAGCGTTTTCTCGAAGCGTATCCCGACAACCAGGGGCGCGTTACGTACCTGCAGATCGCGCCGCTGAGCCGCTCCGACGTCCGGGCTTATGCAACCATACGCAGCACGCTGGAGCAGGCGGCCGGACGCACCAACGGCAAATTCGCCGATACGGACTGGACACCGATACGGTACCTGAACCGCAACTACCCCCACGACGTCGTCATGGGATTCCTGCGCACGGCGAAAGTCGGCCTGGTTACGCCGCTGCGGGATGGCATGAACCTCGTCGCGAAGGAGTTCATTGCCGCACAGGACGCGGACGACCCAGGCGTGCTGGTCCTGTCGACGCTGGCCGGCGCGGCGCAGGAACTCACCAGCGCCATCCTGATCAATCCGAAGGACACGAGCGGCGTCGCGCACGCAATCCAGCAGGCACTGCAGATGCGGCTGCCGGAACGCCGTGACCGTCACCAGCAGATGCTGGAGACGATCCGCAAGAATGACATCGCGGTCTGGCATACGCGTTTCGTCGACAAGCTGCAGGCCGCGGGTCGTCGCTCACCCGATGCCGGTGCGCGGCGTGCGGAGGCCGGACGCTCCCGCCCGGCCATCGTGGCAGGTCGCGGCACCTCCGTGAGTTAACGACGGGACGGCGTCCGGCGCGGGAGTGCGCAGACACGATGCCCTGATAAGGCGCGACCGATGCGCCGCGACGTGCTGCAAGCCGCAGGCGTCCAATAAAACTTCGGGGTCATCGGATGTTGGATGGCCAGCCTTTATAGTGCGACGCATGCTGGCAATGTTCCTCGAACAACCGTGCAGTGCGCTCATCGCGGCCGGTCGCGCAATACCCGTGCCCGGCCGGGTGTAGATTCGTTGCGCCACGCCCCGCCCGACCCGAACGCCGGCCAGCGCCTTTCGGATGTACTCACGAGCATCGCGAACGATGCTGAACGCGTCGAAATATCGTTCGCGGACATCCGCGATGCCATGGGTGACCGGGCATTCGGTGCATTGATGTTCGTGTTCGCGGCGCCGAACGCGTTGCCGGTCAATGCCCCGGGCGTCTCGGTGGTGCTCGGCCTGCCACTGCTGTTCTTGTCGCTGCAGCTCATGCTCGGCTTCGCGGTGCCCTGGTTACCCCGGTTCGTCGTGCGCCGCAGGGTCCGGCGGCAGAGTTTCGCGCGGGTCATGAACCACGCGATTCCCTGGATCCGGCGGGCCGAAAAACTATCCCGTCCTCGGCTGAGCCGACTCGCCACCGGTCCGGCGGAGCGCGTCATCGGCTTGATCTCCGCCCTGCTGTGCCTGGTGCTGGTGCTGCCAATTCCGTTCGGCAACATGGGGCCGGCAGTGGCCATCTGCATCCTCGCGCTGGCGTTGCTCGAGCGGGACGGAATGGCGACTATCATCGGGTTCGCCACCGGGATCGTGGCGACCGTGCTCGCCTCGGGCGTCATCATCGCGATCGTCAAGGGGATATCATTGCTCGTGCGTCATTGGCTAGGGTTCTAAGTCGGTACGGGGGAGAGCATCGGTGAAAGTCCAGGTCAGGCATGCGCTGCAGACCGACGTCGCTTCGGCGTTCAAGCTCTGCACGGAACTGAAGAGCCAGCAGGCGATCTATGCCCGGCTCGGCGGCTCCGACGTCCGTATCAAGCGCGGCGGTCGCGCGCCCAATGTGAAACTCGAGGTCGCGCGCAAGATGCCGGCGAACCCACCGGGCGCATTGAAGCGCCTCGTGCCTGCCACCAACGAAGTGGCGCACACCGAAAACTGGGCGGCGGACGGCGAGGGTTACACGGCCGACATTGTCGTCGAGATCAAGGGGGTCCCGGTGAAGATCGTCGGGACGAAGCAGCTGCATCCCGTGAAAGGCGGTTGCAGTATTGCGTGGGCCTTCGACATCACTAGTAGTATTCCGTTGCTTGGCGGGGTGATCGCATCGTTCGCCGGCGGCGAGATCGAGAAGAACCTGCAGGACGAATTCAAGGTCCTGAAGTCTTCCATTTGATGGGTCAGATTCAACGCAGGGGGCAAGCGCGATGCATGGCCAGATGATGGATTCACCGCTGCTGATCACCGAGATCATGCGGTTTGCCGAACGCAACTTCCCGCGGAGCGAGATCGTCTCGATCACGTTCGACAACCCGCGGCATCGTTGCACCTGGTCGGACATTTTCCGGCGTGCCCGGCAACTCGCCAATGCGTTGTTGGCCGCGGGCGTCAAGCCTGGCGACCGGGTTGCCACGCTCGCGTGGAACGATTACCGGCATCTCGAGCTGTATTACGCGGTCTCGTGCATGGGCGCCGTGCTGCACACGCTCAACCCGCGGCTGTTTCCGGAGCAGCTCGAATTCATCGTCAATCACGCGCAGGACAAATTGATCTTCGCGGACCCGGCGCTGCTGCCGGTACTCGAACCGCTGCAGGGCAAGCTGCCCACCGTCGAACGCGTCATCGCGCTGGTCAGCGAGGCGTCGCTGCCCGCAGCGGTCGCCGGCAAGGTGGGTACCTACGAGTCCTTCATCGCCGGGCAGCCGGACGAATTCGAGTGGCCGCTTCTGGATGAGCGCACGGCAAGTGCGCTTTGCTACACGTCGGGCACGACAGGAAATCCCAAGGGCGTCCTGTACAGTCATCGCTCGACCGTGCTGCATGCCTACGCGGGCTGCATGGCCGACTCGATGAATCTCTCGTCGCGCGATTCGGTGCTGGCGATCGTGCCGATGTTCCACGCGAATGCCTGGGGACTTCCCTACAACGTGCCTATGACCGGGGCGAAGCTGGTGTTCGCCGGTCCACGCATGGGCGACGCGGCGGTATTGACGCAGCTCATGAACGAAGAAGGCGTGACTCTGGCAGCTGCCGTGCCGACAGTCTGGACGCTGCTGCTCAACCACCTGCGGCAGACCGGCGCCAAGCTGACCACGCTGCAACGCACGTTGATCGGCGGTTCGGCGGTGCCGCTGCACATGATCCGCGAGTTCCATGACCAGCACGGCGTCGACGTCGTGCAGGGATGGGGCATGACCGAGATGAGCCCGCTCGGCACGGTCAGCACGCTGCGTCCGGAAATGGAATCGTTGCCGATCGAGGAGCAATTACAGCTGCGCGCCAGGGCCGGTCACGGAATTTTCGGCGTCGCGATGAAGACGGTCGACGAGGATGGTCGCGAACTGCCCTGGGACGGACACAGCTCCGGTGAGCTGAAAGTGCGCGGCCCCTGGGTCTGCAGCGGCTACTACCGGCTCGAAACCTCGCTCGTCACACGATGCAGACGGGTGGTTTGCCACGGGCGACGTCGCCACGATCCACCCGAACGGGTTCCTGCAGATCACGGACCGAGCAAAGGACGTGATCAAGTCGGGCGGCGAGTGGATCAGCTCGGTCGATCTCGAGAACTGCGCGTGCGCCCATCCCGGACGTGATGATGGCGGCGGCTATCGGCGTGCGGCATCCGAAATGGGACGAGCGCCCGGTGCTGCTCGTGGTACCACGTCCCGGCGCCACGCCGCAGCGCGATTCCGTGCTCGCACACGTCGCCGCGCATTTTGCGAAGTGGCAATTGCCGGACGAGGTGATCGTCGTGGACGCACTGCCGCTCACCGGTACCGGCAAGATCAACAAGCGCGAACTGCGCGAAAAGTTCGGCAACGTTTTGATGGACAAGCACGCCACCGCCTGAACATCAGCGGGCGCTGCCGTCAGCAGCGAGCCGGCATCGCAGGGCAAGCGGGTGGGCGCTGCCGTAGTAAGCCGGCGCTACAGGGCGAGTGGACGGGCGCTCGCCGCGCGACATCGGTGGCGGCTCAGGAGGCGCTGGGTTGCAGCCGGCGGAGTGTCGCTTCCGCCTCGGCGAGTGTCATGTTCTTGGGCACCGGGTAATCCCGAGCCGCCTCGATCATTGCGGCGCGTGCGATGCGCCGGCACGTCGCCGGCATGAGTGACGAGATCGTTTCCGGAATGCCGACCGTGCGATTGAGCTCGCGCACGCGATCGACGAAGCGCTGCGCCAGCAGTCGCCGGGTCGGCCGCGGTGCCCGCCCCGATCGCCACCGCAAGTTCCGCAAGACGCCGGCGCGCGAGCGGCGCATCCATGAGGAAATCGAGCACGTAAGGCAGCGTGATCGCGTTGGCGAGCCCGTGCGGCACGCCGTACATGCCACCGATCTTGTGCGAGAACGCGTGCACGTAACCGACGTAGGCCTTGGTGAACGCGAGCCCCGCATAGAACGCTGCGAGCGCCATCGCCTCGCGCGCCACGATTCGTCACCGTCGTCGTAGGCGCGCGGCAAGTTGCCGAAAATCATGCGCACGGCGCGCGACGCAATGCAGCGCCGTCTCGGCGTGCGGCCAACGGTTGAGGTACGCCTCGACCGCATGTGTCAGCGCATCCATCCCGGTCGCGGCCGTGATCGGCTTTGGCATGCCGCGCATGAGTTCGGGATCGAGCGCCGCCGCCAGCGGCACCAGTTTCGGGTCGATCACGGCGGACTTTTCGTGCCTGACCGGGTCGGTGACCACTGCCGCGACGGTCACTTCCGAGCCGGTGCCGGCCGTGGTCGGGATCGCGAACAACGGCAACATCGGCTTCGTGCACCTTGAGCATGCCGATCAGCTTTCGCGGCGACTTGCCCGTCACCGTCCATGGCGGCGATCACCTTGGCGGCATCGATCACCGAGCCGCCGCCGACGGCGAGGATCGCGTCGCTGCGGTGGGCGCGAACCGCCGCGTGGCCGGCCTGAGCACCGGGAACGTCGGATCGGGCGTGATGCCGTCGTGGATCGCCACGTCGATGCCCTGCGCCACGAGCGCAGCGCGCATCGGCTCGACCAGCCCGAGTTTCACGAGCACCGCATCGGTCACGATCATGACGCGCTGGAAGCCGAACTGGCCGATGCTCGCGCACAGACGCAATGCCGAATCGGGACCGACGAAGACCGTGGGGCGCGGGATCGCAAAGAACGCGCGACACGGGCCACAGGAACGGCTTGAACAGGCGATAGACCAGCAGGCGCAGCTCGAAGAGCATCTCGGGCTTTTCCTGGATTGCGGCGGCGCATCATGCGACGCCGGCGCGAGGCTGCCAAGTCGGAAACGTCGCCATGCTGGCTCAATTCGCGGGCGGCAACGCCCCCGCCGATTCAAGGGCTTGCACGTACTCGACGGCGCGCCGCTCGGCGTAGAAATCGATCGTGAAGCCGAGGGCCGCCAGCAGCAGCAGGCCGACCGCCCACCCGTAGTGCACGGGCCGCCCCAGCAGGAACACGAGCGCGAGCGCAGCGAGCACGGCCAGCAGCGTAGCCCATCCGATACTGCCCGAAGCTGCGTACGACCTGTCGGATTCGAGGCGCCTCCTCCGCGGCAAACCGGCAGGCTCGGCGCAGTTGCAATTGGCTCAGCTGCTGCACCTGACGCGTCGGTACGGAAATAGACCGAGCCGCCGACGCCGATTCCGAGCGCTGCGGCGATCAGCAATGCGCTCGCGAGGCCCTTCGCAAACGGCTCGCGCACCCAGAACCAGAGGGCGATCGCAGCGGCCAGGCACAGCATGCCGGTCAGCAGGATCAGCATCGCCTCCGACTTTTCGCCGGCGAAGTACGTGCGCAGGATCAACTGTGGGTCGGACATGATTTGCTCCGGCTAGAGTATGGCGTGCGGCGCGATGCGATCGGCCCACGGCACGGCGCGTTCGAGTTGCGCCGCCAGCTGAAACAGCACGGCCTCGTCGCCGATGCGCGCACCAGTAAACATCAGACCCATCGGCAGGCCGTCCTCGGTCCAGTGCAAGGGCAGTGAGATCGACGGCTGGCCGGTCACGTTGGCGATCATCGTGAACGGCGCGGCTTCGAAGACCGCTTCGAACGCCTCGAGAACCTTCGTCGCGCTGGCTCATGAGCACGGCGCCCGGCAATGCAGTGATCAGCTCGAGCGCGCGTTGCTGCATGAATCGGCAGGCGATAGGCACCGATCGGCAACGGCGGCACGCCAACGGTCGGCGTGAGCAGCACGTCGAATCCGGTGCAGAACTGCGAGCCAGGCGCGCGAAAAATGCCTGCATGGACCAGATGGCCTCCGCGACCTCCGCTGCCGGCTATGCCTCGCCCATGCACGCCAGCACCCAGGTCGCAATTCGACGTCGGTCCTGCGCGGACGGCGACCCAGCAGCGTTCCGGCGGAACGCAGCGTAGCAGCAACGTCCGCGCCGATCAGTGCGGCATAGCTGACAATGAACGCTTCGCGCTGACAGCGGCAGCGTGACCTCGATCTACCTGGTGACCGAGGCTCGGCGAGAATTCTTGCGGCGGCCTCGAGCGCAGTGCGGTTCTCCGGATGCAGCACGCGACCGAGCCCCGGGTCGAAGCTGATGCCGATGCGCAGCGGCTTCGGGTCACGCTGTGTCATCCTGCAGGAACGGCTGTTCGGGAGCGCGGCAGCTTCAGCAGCTGCTGCGGATAATCGCCCGCCGTCGCATCGAGCATTGCCGCGCTGTCGCGCACGCTGCGAGTAACGGCGTGTTCAGCGATGAAGCCCCACCAGGCATCCGGCGCCTCCGGACCGGTCGGGTTGCGGCCCCGGCTCGGTTTCATGCCCACGAGTCCGCAGTTGGAGGCAGGCGTACGGATCGAGCCACCGCCATCGCTGGCATTCGCGGCGGGCACGATGCGAGCCGCCACCGCCGCGGCCGAGCCTCCGCTCGAACCGCTCGCCGTGCGCTCGAGGTTCCACGGGTTCCGCGTCGGGCCAAAGAGTTCGGGTTCCGTGACGTTGGAAACGCCAAGCTCTGGCGTGTTGGTCTTGCCAAAGATCACGAGCCCGGCTGCGCGATAACGTCGCGTGAGTTCTGCGTCTGCCGCCGGTACGAAATTCCTGAAGCAGCCGCGAGCCGCAACGCATGGGCTCACCAGCATAGGCGGTGATCAGGTCCTTGATCAGGAACGGCACGCCACGGAATGGCCCGTCCGGCAAATTCCCGGCGATGGCAGCGCGGGCGCGGCCCTCCATCAGATGTATGACCGCGTTGATCCGTGGGTTTACTGCGGCCGTGCGCGCGAGCGCTTCATCGAGCAACTCCGCGGGACTCACCTGCCGCTCGCGCACGAGCGCGGCAAGCCCGAGCGCGTCAAAGCGGCCGTACTCTGCAAATCCCATGAGTCTCCCCGTTCGTTGGTCGTTCATCATCGTCGTTTCGTGGCCCGAATGCGACGCTTCCCCACGGCCACCGGTGTTGCCATAGTCAATGGCAACGCGGAGACTTTACGCGCCCGATTACACTCTTCGTCGAGAGACGTGCATGCACCGCAAATGTCGCGACTACTGCTGCCTGACAGTGCTGCTCCTCGCGATGGCCGGTGCGGCAGCAGCTGCGCCGAAGCCGGTGACGACGGAACGCATCATCGCGGCCGATCGCGAGCCGCAGAACTGGCTGGCGCATGGCCGGACGTACGGTGAGCAACGCTACAGCCCGCTGCAGCAGGTCAACGCGGGCAACGTCGAAAAGCTCGGTCTCGCGTGGTCGTACGCAACAGGCACGACACGAGGACTGCAGGCCACTCCGATCGTCGTCGATGGCCGCATGTACGCCACGGGCGTCTGGAGCGTCGTGTATGCGCTCGATGCGAAGACGGGCAAGGAACTCTGGAAGTTCGACCCGGAGGTGCCGCGCGCGTGGGGACGCTATACAGGCCTACATCGCGCTGCGCGCGAAGCAGGATCGCGGCGACTAGCCGCGACAGGCGCGATGCCCGAAGGAGTCACAGGTTCACCAGACTCGAGTCGAGTACGCAGCGATAGGTAAGGTTGATCCGCTCCGCAACCACG
Organism: uncultured Gammaproteobacteria bacterium; assembly: GCA_963784225.1. Taxonomy (GTDB): domain Bacteria; phylum Pseudomonadota; class Gammaproteobacteria; order Steroidobacterales; family Steroidobacteraceae; genus RPQJ01. Next base: position 160,862 of record CAWAQN010000013.1, on the reverse strand, counting down.
CGTGCCGTCTTCGGCACTGAATGCACGTAGTGATGCTGCGTGGCGCCTGACATCAGCAACAAGCTGCCGTGTTCCAGGTCCAGCGTTAGCGCGGCGTCCTTGTTTACGCGGTGCCGCAACTTGAACCGGCGAGCGGCTCCCAGCGACACCGAGGCGATCAAGGGATTCAGTCCCAGTTCGCGCTCGTCGTCCGCATGCCAGCCCATGCCGTCGCGGCCATCGCGATAAAGATTCAGCAGCACGCTGTTGAACGTGTGCCCGGTCAGATCGCAAATGCGGGTGCGGATGCCGAGCAGTTCCGGCGTCCAGGCCCGGGGTTCGTGATAGGTCCCTGAGTAAGTGTATGAAGCGTTCTCGTCGCCATGCCACGCCACGAGCCGCGGCGCCAGGTGTCGTTGGCCGAAGACAACGATGTTCTCGGCTTCCCATGCAGTCGTCGCGCGCAAGATTGCGAACAGCGAGTCCGCTTCGTCGCTGGCGAAAGCCCGGCGCCAGTAACGGATATCCGCGTCCGGCAAGTCGAAGCCGCTCGCCCTCATCCTGCCACAGGTGTTGTTGCGTCGGCATCGGCAGGCAGCGTAGAGCGAACGCGCTCGAGTTGCACGCGATCAGCCACGCTCGGCTGCTGCAACCAGCTCCCGCACCGCACGCGTTATGACGTGTTGGCGCAGATCCATGTCCCCGCAGAGTGCCCCCGCGCATGGCCCCACGTCGCCACCAATGCATGGATCGTGTTGACGCAGTGGTTTACCCATCGCCAGGTCGTCGATCGCCGCCGCACCATCCAGTCGGCAGACATTCACGAAGGCATCCGCCACTTCGTGGCGCTGTTCAGTCCGCTGTTGTTGCCCGCGCAAAGACGCCAGGTACAACGCGTGCTGGCGAAAACTGCCGACTAGGCCTCGCGACAGGAATTCTGGCGGATACTCCCTGCCGGGCCACGCCCGAACGATCAACCTTGTTCATCGGAACCCTTTCACATGCCAAGCATTCGCGCCCGCCTGACCAACATGATGCTGCGCCTGACCACGAAACCACTTTGGCGCCCTGGTCTCGACATTCATCAACTGCGCCGGCACGCCGCGAAAGTCGACGCACGTATCGGCCGCCGTAAATTTTCGACGCCTGTCGAGGAAGTGACGTTAGGCGGCGTTCCTGCCACCTGGGTGGGCGCGCCGGAGTTGGCCGCGAAGAAAGGCATCCTGTTGTACCTGCATGGCGGCGCGTGGTGCATCCACCTGCCCGGCGCTTACCGCAGGTTCGCCGCCGCGCTCTCGGCGGTGACAGGCATGCGGGTGCTGCTGGTCGATTACCGGCTCGCGCCGGAGCATCGATACCCGGCATCGGGCGACGATTGTTTCGCCGTTTACCAGGCTTTGCTCGAGCAAAGCGACCCGGCCTGGCCGATCGTGATTGCCGGTGACTCCGCCGGCGGCAACCTGACGCTGGTCACATTGATGCGCGCACGCGATGCGGGCCTGCGCCTGCCCCGCTGCGCCTTTACGCTGTCACCCGCGACGGACCTGACACTGTCGGGGCCGTCCGTCAAATACAACGCCGAGGCAGACCCGATGTTCGGACGTGGCGCTCGGCGACCTGCTGCCCGACACCTACTGTCCCGGCCAGGACCGGGCGCATCCCGGCATCTCGCCGTTGTTCGGCGACTGGACCACACTGCCGCCGCTGCATTTCATTGCCGGCTCGACTGAAATGCTGCTCGATGATTCGGTGCGCGCACAGGATCGGGCCGTGCAGGCCGGCGTCGCGAGCGACGATCGACGTGTGGCCGGACCTGCCGCACGTGTTTCCGATATTCGACTGGCTGCCCGAAGCACGCCAGGCAATGGCCGATATCGCGGCGTTCGTGGATCGGCACGCGGGGATGGTTACGCTGCGCGCCGAAGCCGGCCCGGACTAGTTCGGATCGCCGCCAGCGGCCTCGTTATCGACCGACCCAGGGCCGAGCACTTCGATCCGCGCTTTCGCAACGCCGCGCTTCATCATGCCCAGCTCGGCGGCCGCGGCGCGAGAAAGGTCGGCGATGCGCTGCCCTGCGAACGGGCCACGATCATTCACGCGAACGACGACGGTCCGGCCATTGCGCAGGTTCGTCACCTTGACCTGGGTGCCGAACGGCAGCGTCGGGTGGGCCATGGTCATGGCATCGGAGTCGAAGCGCTCACCGCTGGCCGTAGGCCTGTCATGAAAGGCGGCGCCATACCAGGAGACGACACCCACCTGGACGAGGCTGATGCCGCGTTCGATGGCGGCGGCCAATGCGACGGGATCCCTGCCCGCGCTGCGCGCCGGGCGGCATCGTGCAAGCGACGGCGAGTATCAGGCTGCCGAGCAACAGCCGGCGGTGCGGCGAATGATTCGGTCGGGTGTCGTCCGGTTGCACAGGTTTCAAGCCTGGTTCCTCGTGTTGCACGCTCGCGCGCGGCCCAGACTGCGTGCGTTCCGGGATCGGGTCAAAAGCGGCACTCGCGAAAGTGACCGGCATCACGCTCGACCGCCGGCCGTGCGATTCCCCTCACCAGCGATCTTTTTGACTTCGTCGGCCGGGGGGCCTCGTGTTACGGCCCGTCTGATGGCCTCGGCCGCCGGAAGTTCCGGGCGGGCCGCGCCCGGCGCCTGTTCGCGAGTCACTCTGGACACGGATAAAAAGCTTCTACAACAATGGCTTAGGTAATTTTCTCGGACGGTCGACTGAGCGCCGCTTGACATCCTCTGCGCGATGTCCTCAGAACGATTTGTTGCACTGCATTGACGGCATCGCCCTCCCATGTCATATCAGCATCGTATCCACGGTCGTCGCACGGTCAGGGGCGCGTCTACCCGGTTCTCTCCCGGGCACGCGGCTTTGCCTGCGCCTGACGACGCCAACCGTATCCAGGCAGGGCCCAGCATGAGCCGAGAGCAAGAGTCTTCCTCGCACCAGGGTACGGACGCCCAGGATGGTCGAGTACCCAGCCGTGCCGCTCGGGCCGCCTCGGAAACAAGGCCTCTACGATCCGCGCAACGAGCACGATGCTTGCGGGGTCGGTTTCGTCGTCAACGTCAAGGGCCACAAGTCGCACCGGATCCTCGAGCAGGCAATCCAGGTACTGAAGAACCTCGACCACCGCGGCGCCTGCGGCTGCGAAGTGAATACGGGCGATGGCGCAGGCGTCCTGCTGCAGATGCCCCACGCGTTCAATGAGGAGGTCTGCCGCAAGGCTCGCATCCAACTGCCCGCCGCCGGCCAGTACGGCAGCGGCATCATCTTCCTGCCTCGCAACCCGACCGTCCGGCGCCAGGTCGAACAGAAGTTCGAACAGGTCGTGCAGTCCGAAGGCCAGACCGTGCTCGGCTGGCGCACCGTACCGACCTCGAACGGCATGCTCGGCGAGACGGCGCGCTCGTGCGAACCCTTCATGCGGCAGGTCTTCATCCAGCGCAATGCCGATATCGATGACGACCTCGCGTTCGAGCGCAAGCTGTATGTGATCCGCAAGCGTGCCTACAACGAGATCCGCACCTCCACGCTGGCGGGGGCCGAGTACTGGTACATCGTCAGCCTCTCGGCGCGCACGATCGTGTTCAAGGGCATGCTGCTGACGACGCAGCTCGACCAGTATTTCCAGGACCTGCACAACCCGCTGATGGAGACCGCGCTGGCGCTGGTCCACTCGCGCTTCAGCACCAATACGTTCCCCAGCTGGGACCGTGCGCATCCATACCGCTACATCGCCCACAACGGCGAGATCAACACGGTCCGCGGCAACGCGAACTGGATGCATGCGCGCGAGGCCCACTTCGAGTCGGCAGCCTTCGGCGAGGACATCCGCAAGATCCGCCCGATCATCAATCCCAATGGCAGCGACTCGGGCATGTTCGACAACACGCTCGAACTGCTCTACCTCTCGGGCCGCTCCCTGCCGCACGCGGTCATGATGATGATTCCCGAGCCGTGGTCGAACCACGACACGATGGACGACCACAAGCGGGCGTTCTACCAGTACCACTCCAGCCTGATGGAACCCTGGGACGGCCCGGCCTCGATCTCGTTCACGGACGGGACGCAGATCGGCGCCGTGCTCGATCGCAACGGCCTGCGCCCGGGACGCTATTACGTCACGAAAGACGACCTCGTCATCATGGCATCCGAAGCCGGCGTGCTGGACGTGCCTGCCGCGGACATCGTGCGCAAAGGCCGGCTGCAGCCCGGGCCGCATGTTCCTGGTCGACACCGCGCAGGGCCGCATCATCGAAGACGACGAGATCAAGCATTCGATCGCCACCGAGCGTCCGTACCGCGAGTGGCTCGAGGAATACCAGATCCACGTCGAGGACCTGCCGCAGCCGCCCGACGTGCCGCAGCCCGATCCGGACACGCTGCTGCAACGCCAGGTCGCGTTCGGTTACTCGTTCGAGGACCAGCGCATCGTGATCGCGCCGATGGCGCGCGAAGGCGTCGAAGCGATCGGCTCGATGGGCAACGACACGCCGCTCGCCGTGCTGTCGAACAAGCCGAGGCTGCTGTACGACTACTTCAAGCAGTTGTTCGCGCAGGTCACGAACCCGCCGATCGACTGCATCCGCGAGGAAATCGTCACCTCGGCCGAGACGCGCCTGGGTTCGGAGGGCAACCTGCTGAACCCGCAGCCCATCGACTGCCGGCGTCTCGAACTGAAGTGGCCGATCGTCACGAACGAAGAGTTCGCGCGCATCCGCCGCATGGACCTGCCTGGCCTTCGCGTCGGCGTGCTGCCGATCCTGTTCCGGGTCAGCCGCGGCGAGAAGGGTCTCGTGAAGTCGATGGAAGAGCTGCGCCTGATGGCGCGACGCCTGATCGAAGAGGAAGAGGTCAACGTCATCATCCTGAGCGACCGCGGCGTCAACAAGGATTTCGCGCCGATCCCCGCGCTGATGGCGGTGGCGGGCCTGCATCACTACCTGATTCGCGAAGGCCTGCGCACGCGTGCCAGTCTCGTGCTCGAGACGGGTGAGGCCCGCGAAGTGCACCACTTCTCGTTGCTGATCGGATACGGCGTCAGTGCGATCAATCCGTATCTGGCTTTCGAAACCATCGACCAGATGATCCGCGAAGGCATGCTGACCGGCATCGACCACAAGTCGGCCTGCAAGAATTTCGTGAAGGCCGCGGCGAAGGGCGTCATCAAGGTTGCCTCGAAGATGGGCATTTCGTCGCTGCAGAGCTATCGCGGCGCGCAGGTGTTCGAGGCCCTCGGCCTGCGCCAGGACGTGATCGACGAGTATTTCAGCTGGACGGCATCGCGGATCGGCGGCATCGGCACGGACGTCATCGCACAGGAAGTGCTGCTGCGTCATGCCGCGGCATTTCCGGACCGCAGCACGCAGGACCGCCACACGCTGCCCGTGGGCGGCCAGTACCAGTGGCGCGCCGAGGGCGAATATCACCTCTTCAACCCCGAGAGCATCCACCGGCTGCAGAAGGCCGTACGCACGGGCAGCTACGCGACCTTCCAGGCCTATTCGGCATTGGTCAATGACCAGGCGTCGCAGCTTGCGACACTGCGTGGCTTGCTCGACTTCAAGCCCTCCGACGCGATTCCGCTCGATGAAGTCGAGTCCGTCGAGTTGATCATGCAGCGCTTCAAGACCGGCGCCATGTCGTACGGCTCGATCAGCAAGGAAGCGCACGAGACGCTTGCCATCGCGATGAACCGCATCGGCGGCAAGAGCAACACCGGCGAAGGCGGCGAAGACCCGGAGCGCTACGCGCCGATGGCCAACGGCGACTCGAAGAATTCAGCGATCAAGCAGGTGGCCTCGGGCCGCTTCGGCGTGACCAGCGAATACCTCGTCAGCGCCAGGGAAATCCAGATCAAGATGGCGCAGGGCGCCAAGCCCGGCGAGGGCGGACAGTTGCCCGGCACGAAGGTCTATCCGTCCATCGCGAAGACGCGCCATACGACCGCCGGCGTCGGCCTGATCTCGCCGCCGCCGCATCACGATATTTATTCGATCGAGGACCTCGCGGAGCTGATCCACGACCTCAAGAACGCGAATCGCCACGCACGCATCAGCGTCAAGCTGGTGGCCGAAGTCGGTGTCGGCACGATTGCCGCCGGCGTCGCGAAGGCGCACGCAGACGTGGTGCTGATCAGCGGTCACGACGGCGGCACGGGCGCCTCACCGCAGACCTCGATCACGCACGCCGGCCTGCCGTGGGAACTCGGCCTCGCCGAAGCACACCAGACGCTGGTGCTCAACAACCTGCGCAGCCGCATCGCGGTCGAGACCGACGGCCAGCTCAAGACCGGACGCGACGTCGCGATTGCCGCGCTGCTGGGCGCCGAAGAATTCGGCTTTGCGACGGCACCGCTCGTCGCGACGGGCTGCATCCTGATGCGCGTCTGCCACCTGAACAGCTGTCCCGTCGGTGTCGCGACGCAGGATCCACGCCTGCGCGAGAAGTTCGAGGGCAAGCCCGAGCACGTGGTCAACTTCATGCGCTTCATCGCAATGGAGCTGCGCGAAATCATGGCGCAGCTTGGCTTCCGCACGATCGAGGAAATGGTCGGCCGCGTCGACAAACTCGAAGCGCACAAGGCCGTCGATCATTGGAAGGGCAAGGGCCTCGACCTGTCGACCCTGCTGTATTCGCCCGAAGTGGATCCCGACTGGGGCCGCTACAGCCAGGATGCACAGGACCATGGCATCGAGAACTCGCTCGACATGACGACGCTGCTCGATATCTGCCGCCCCGCCATCGAGCGTGGCGAGGACGTCGTCGCGAAACTGCCGATCCGCAACGTCAATCGTGTCGCGGGCACGATCACGGGCAGCGAGATCACGCGCAAGTACGGTGCGAAGGGCCTTCCAGCGGATACGATTCGCGTGCACTTCCTCGGCTCGGCAGGGCAGAGTTTCGGCGCGTTCCTGCCGCCTGGCATGACGCTCGCGCTCGAAGGCGACGCCAACGATTACATCGGCAAGGGCCTGTCGGGCGGCAAGATCGCGGTGTTCCCACCGGCGGGCTCGACGTTCGCCGCCGAAGAAAACATCATCGTCGGCAACGTTGCGCTGTACGGCGCCACGAGCGGCGAGGCCTATATCCGCGGCATGGCGGGCGAACGTTTTGCCGTGCGCAACAGCGGCGTCGACGCCGTCGTCGAAGCCGTGGGCGACCACGGCTGCGAATACATGACGGGCGGCCGCGTCGTGGTGCTGGGACCGACGGGGCGCAATTTCGCGGCCGGCATGTCGGGTGGTGTCGCGTACGTGCTCGACGAGCACGGCACGTTCGATGCCTGCGTAAACAAGCAGATGGTCTGCCTGGAACGCCTCGAAGACGAGACGGAGATCACGGCGGTGCGCCGCATGGTCGAAAGGCATCTCGACCACACATCGAGCGCACGCGCGCGCGTCGTGCTGGATGCGTGGGCGGACATGATCGCGAAGTTCGTGAAGGTCATCCCGAAGGACTACCAGCGCATGCTCGCATGCATTGCACGCGCCGAAGAGCAGGGGCTGGTGGGCGACGAAGCGATCATGGTGGCGTTCGAGCAGAACGCACGCGATCTCGCGCGTGTCGGGGGCAATTGAGACATAGACGATGGGCAAGCCAACCGGATTCATCGAGTACTTGCGGGAACTGCCCGTAGACCGCGCCCCACTCGAGCGCATCGGCGACTGGGACGAATTCCACCTTCACCTGGAAGAGAAACGGCTGCGCCACCAGGGCGCGCGTTGCATGGATTGTGGCGTGCCGTTCTGTCATACCGGCAAGCTGATCAGCGGCATGGCCTCGGGCTGCCCTATCAACAACGTGATTCCCGAGTGGAACGATCTCGTGTACCGCGGCCTCTGGCGCGAAGCGCTCGACCGGCTGCACATGACCAACAACTTCCCGGAGTTCACGGGTCGCGTCTGCCCAGCGCCGTGCGAAGGTTCATGCGTGCTTGGCATGAACGACCCGCCGGTCACGATCAAGAACATCGAGAACGAAATCATCGACCGCGGTTGGGACGAAGGCTGGGTGCTGCCCGAGCCGCCGACCGGTGCGCACGGGCAAGAAGGTAGCCGTGATCGGTTCAGGCCCGGCCGGCCTCGCCGCCGCGCAGCAGCTGAATCGCGCAGGTCACCTCGTGACGGTGCTCGAACGTGACGACAGGCCCGGCGGCCTGCTCATGTACGGCATCCCGAACATGAAGCTCGACAAGCGTGAAGTCGTCGAGCGGCGCATCAAGCTGCTGCGGGACGAAGGGATCAAGTTTCTCTGCAACGCCAATGTGGGTGAGAACGTCGAGGCGCAGTTACTGCTGCGCGATTTCGACGCGACCGTGATCTGCACGGGCGCCACGCAACCACGCGACCTGCCCGTCGAGGGACGGAATCTGCGCGGCGTGCATTTTGCAATGGACTACCTGACCGCCAGCACCAAGTCGCTGCTCAATGGCGGGCCGGACCACAGCCCGATCCACGCCAGGGGGAAGGCCGTGGTCGTGATCGGCGGCGGCGACACCGGCACCGATTGTGTCGGCACTGCGATGCGCCAGGGCTGCGGCAGCCTCACGCAACTCGAGATCATGGCGCGGCCTCCGGTCGAGCGCGCCGAGGACAATCCGTGGCCGGAATGGCCGAAGGTCTACAAGCTCGACTACGGCCAGGAAGAAGCCGCGGCGAAGTACGGCAGCGACCCGCGCGTCTACCTGACGACGGTAAAGAAATTCGTCGGTGACGCGAGTGACCAGCTCACAGGTGTGGTGACCGTGCAGGTCGCATGGGATCGCAACGACAAGGGCATGTACGTGCCGGTCGAAGTGCCGGGCACCGAGAAAACGCATCCCGCCCAACTGGTCCTGCTGGCGATGGGATTCCTCGGACCCGAAGCGCCGCTCCTTCGCGACCTGGGTCTCGAGTGCGACACGCGCAGCAATGTCCGCGCCGAACACGGCCGCTACGTGACCAACCTGAAAGGTGTGTTCGCGGCAGGCGATTGCCGGCGCGGACAAAGCCTCGTGGTCTGGGCGATCAACGAGGGGCGCGGCGTGGCCGAGGCTTGCGACCGCTTCCTTTCGGGGAAGTAGTCGCGCGCGGCATCGTTCCGCAAACGGACCTGGCAGCGGAGATCCCAGGCCGTGCGGGACGCAAGCGCCCTCCCATCCTGATTCACGCCGCGGGACGGCACGAGTACATCCCTGTAGCCTCCGCGCGCGCCGTCCATGGCGCGCGACGGCCCGCCGCGTGAATCAGAACGGGAACAGCTGCGTCCGCTGCACGGCCCACTTGGGGTCCGTGGCTCGGTTTGCTGACGCGTTGGTGCTACGCGGACGCGCAGCCGGTCATGGCGTGCCGATCGAGCCTCCAAGCGCCAGCGCCATGTCGACGGCGTTCGCTTCGGCACGATAGCGCGCAGCAACGAATTCGATCTGCGCGGCAAACAGGCCGCGCCGCACGTCCAGCAGGTCGAGGTAGGCAATTTCGCCTTCGGTGTAACGCAACTCCGCGAGCTCAGTCGCGCGCCGCAACGCCTCCACCTGCGTGGCCCGCGCATCCACCAGCGCCCGCAGGCTCGTCTGCCCCTGCAGCGCGTCGAGCACCTCGCGAAACGCGTCCTGCACGGTTCGCGTGTAAGCGGCGATCGACTGGTCCTGAACCGCCCGCGTGCGTGCGACGTTTGCGCGCAACCTGCCGCCCTGGAAAATCGGTTGCAGCAGCGACGCCCCGATAGTCCACGCTTCTGCGCCGGGAGTAAAAAGATCATCGAGCTCGCCGCTTGCAGAACCGAAGGCGCCGGTCAGGCTGATGCCGGGCAACAGCAAGGCCCGGGCTGCGCCGACATCGCCGGCCGCCGCAACGATCTGCGCTTCCGCCGCACGGATATCAGGGCGCCGGACCAGGATCGTGGAAGGCAGGTCGGCGGGAAGCAACGGCACTGGGGTCTCCGACACCGTCGCTGACGGCAAGATGCGCTGTTGCACGATTTCCACCGGAGTGCGCCCGAGCAGCACCGCCAACACGTTCTCGCGCTGTTCGACTTCCAGTTCGTAGGCATGAAGTACCGCCCGCGTCGATGCCACCTCCGCTTCGACGCGCCGGAAAGTGATCTCTTCGCTCTCGCCTCCCTCGAAGCGCAACCGCTCGATGCGCAGCGACTCCTCGCGATTGATCAGTGTCTCCCGCGCCTGGACGTACTGGCCAATGGCCGCCGCGAGCGAGAAATACGCACGTGCCGTTTCGCCGGTGACGCTCAGACGCAGGGCATCGCGCTCGAATTCGCTCGCCAGCAGTCGCGCGCGCGCCGCTTCGGAAGCGTGTGCGTACCGGCCCCACAGGTCGACCTCGTAGCGAACTGCACCGCGCACCGCGAATTCGTTCTGGATAGATGCGTCCGGCTCGAGGTCCGGTGCGAAGAGCACGCTGTTGCGTGCGCGCGTGGCGCCGGCTTCCAGGTCCAGTGAGGGCAGGCGATCCGCACCCGCGATCTGCGCAAGTGCCCGCGCCTCGGCCACGCGCGCCGCAGCGGCTGTGACGTCCGTGTTTTGCGTAAGGGCTTCGCGAATCATCGCGTCGAGCGCTGGATCGTCGAACAGCGATCCACCACGGATCAGGCAGCGCGGCAGTCGCGCCAGTCACGGCCGGAAGCGCTTCAGGCAGCGGCAGATCGGGCTTGCGCACGGGCTCCCGCGTCAGTGCGCAGGCCGAAAGCACCAGCGCAAGAAGCGGCATGACCACCGCGGATGCAACCTGGCACGCAACGTGCGGCCGGTCTCAGGTCGCATCGCCGGCCTCCGGGACGCTTGCCGGTTGTTGCTTCGGCGCGTGGAACTTGTCGACGCCGCGGCGCGCGATCCACTTGAAGAACAACGGCACGAAGAACGTCGCAATGAATGTCGCGGCGAGCATCCCGCCGATGACGCCCGTGGCAATCGAATGCCGGCTGGCCGCACCGGCGCCGCCGCTGATGGCCAGCGGCGTGACGCCCAGGATGAACGCGAGTGAGGTCATCACGATCGGCCGGAAGCGCAATCGCGCACCTTCGACGGCCGCCTCCGCGAGTCCCATGCCCTCCTGCACTTTCAACTGCGCAAACTCGACGATCAGGATCGCGTTCTTCGAGGCGAGACCAATCAAGGTCACGAGCCCGATCTGGAAATAGAGGTCGCTCTCCTGTCCCCGCAGGAACACGGCCAGGAATGCGCCGAACAGTGCGAATGGCACCGCGAGTATCACGGCGAACGGCAGGGTCCAGCGTTCGTATTGCGCCGCCAGCACCAGGAACACCATGAGCACACCTACGAGGAAAACCATCGACGAGCTGCCGCCCGAGACCTTTTCCTGGTACGACGTGCCGGTCCACTCCAGTGCGTAGCCGTCGGGCAACGCCTGGTTCGCGACTTGCTCCATCGCCTGCAACGCCTCGCCGGAGCTGTATCCGGGTGCCGCATCACCCAGCACCTTGGCCGACGGGAATACGTTGTAACGCTCGATGACTTCCGGACCCGTCGTCTCGCGGATCGAAACGAGCGCGGTCAGCGGAATCATCGCGCCGTCTTGTGCGCGCACATAGACGTTGCGAATGTCGTCGGGCCGGGCACGGAACGCGGCCTCCGATTGCAGGTGCACGCGGAACACGCGGCCCGCGCGATTGAAGTCGTTGACGTATAACGCGCCGAAAGTGCTTTGCAGTGTCTCGAACACGTCCGCGACATTCACGCCGAGCAGCTTGGCCTTCTCGCGGTCGAGTTCCATGCGGATCTGCGGCACGCTGGCCGAGAACGTGGTCGTGACGTTCGCCAGCTCCTTGCGCTGCTGCGCCGCGGCAACCAGTTTCTGCACGGCGGCCTCCAGCGCCTTGATGTCGCCGCTGCCGCGCGATTGCACGTAGCCGTCGAAGCCACCCGTCATGCTCAAGCCTTCGATCGGTGGCGGCTCGAACGCGAGCACGAACGCATCCTTGATCTGCGCGCCGCTCGCGAACACGTACCCCGCGACGGCACTGGCCGACTTGTCGCCGGACTTGCGTTCGGACCAGTCCTTCAGGCTGACCCAGCGCAATGCCGACGTTCGTGCGCATCGTGAACGTCATCGCGTCGAGTCCGGAGAACGCCATGACCTGGTCGACGGCCGGGTGCTTCAGCGAGCGCGTCGGTGATCTGCTTGCTGACCGCTTCGGTACGCTGCAGCGACGCCGCGTCCTGCAGGATCGGCATCACCATGATGTAGCCCTGGTCCTCCTTCGGAGCCAGCGCGGTCGGCACCGACTTGAAGAGCGCAAAGGTGGCCACCAGCATGACGGCGACCAGCGACGACGGCCAGGGTCGCGTGGCGCAGCAGGTAGTGCACGCCGTCCGCATATTTGCCGGTCATGCGCGCGAACCAATCGTTGAAGCGCTGCAGCGGCCCGTGCTTGACGACGTCCTCGTGTCGCAGCACCGAGGCACACAGGGCGGGTGTCAGCGTCAGCGCTACGAAGCCCGAGATCGCCGACCGATACGGCGATCGTCATCGCGAACTGGCGATACATCTCGCCGATCAGGCCACCGAGGAAAGCCACCGGCAGGAACACTGCCGTCAGCACGAACACGATCGCAATGACCGGGCGCGTCACCTGCAGCATGGCGCGTGCGTCGCCTCGCGCGGTTCGAGTCCCTCGGTCGCCATGATGCGTTCCACGTTTTCTAGCACCACGATCGCGTCGTCGACGACGATTCCGATCGCCAGCACCATGCCGAACAAAGTGAGCGTGTTGATCGAGAATCCGAAGAGCAACATCGCGGCCAGCGTGCCGATCAGCGAGACGGGCACCGCGAGCATGGGGATGATCGTCGCACGCCAGTTCTGCAGGAACAGGAACACGACGGCGAAGACCAGCAGCATCGCCTCGCCGAGTCGTAACTACGACTTCTCGAATCGAAACCTTGATGTAGGTCGTCGTGTCGTAAGGCGCGCTGTATTCGAGCCCGGCCGGGAATTTGGCGGCAAGTTCGCGCATGCGCGCGTCGGTCGCGTTGCCCACTTCGAGCGCATTTGCGCCCGGCTGCAGGAATATGCCGATCGGCACGCTCGGCTTGCCGTTGCGGATGGATGTAAAATCGTATTCGCGCGAGCCAGTTCGACGCGGGCGACGTCCTGCAGGCGCACGATGCCGCCCGTCGGCGAGGTGTGGATCACGATCCTGCCGAACTCATCGGGGTTGGCGAGCCGACCTTGCGTCGTCACCGAGAACGTGAAGTCGACGCGTCCAGCCATCGGCTCCTGGCCGACGCGTCCGGCGGCGAACTGCGCGTTCTGCTCCCGTACTGCCGCTGCGACGTCCCCCGGCGTCAGGCCGAGCTTCGCCAGCACGTCGGGACGCAGCCAGATCCGGATCGAGTAGTCCTTCGAGCCGAAGATCTGCACGTCGCCGACGCCGGGAATACGGCGCAATTCGTCAACGATGTTCAGCAATGCGTAGTTCGAAATGAATACCGCGTCGAAGCGCGGATCGTCGGAGTCGAGCGCGAGGATCTTCAGGAACGAGGTCGAGCGCTTGCGCACCTGCACGCCCTGTCTTCGCACTTCCTCCGGCAGCGTGGAGAGCACGCCCTGCACGCGATTGTTGACGTTGATCGCGGCGAGGTCCGGATCGGTGCCAATCGCGAACGTCACGGTCATGGCCAGCGCGCCGTTGCCCGCGCTCGCCGAGCGCAGGTAAAGCATACCGTCGACGCCATTGATTGCCTGGTCCAGCGGTGCCGCAACGGTCTGCGCGACGGTCTCGGCATTGGCCCCCGGATAGAACGCCTGTACGTCGACTTCGGGCGGCAGGATGTCCGGATATTGCGCGACCGGCAGCACACGCAAGGCCGCGAGGCCTGCAATGACGATGAACGCCGAGATGACCGACGCGAAAATCGGTCGCTCGATGAAATAACCCGAGATCATTTGCTCGCGGCCCCGCCTGACTGCGGGCACTCCGCTATCCGAGACCTTGGGTGTGTCGTCGGCAATTGCGACTTTGACACCTGGACGCACCTTCAGCACGCCTTCCACGACGACACGCTCGCCCCCCTTGAGGCCCGCGCTGATCAGCGCACGATCCGCCGCGGTCCCGGCCAGCCGCACCGGGCGCAGTTCGACGACGTCCCCAGCTCCGACGAGCCATACGAAACTGCCCTGGGCGCTGCTCATGACCGCGCGACGCGGCACCGAAATCGCATTCTTCGCGGTGATGCCTTCTACGCGCGCACGCACGAATTGGCCCGGCACCAGCCCGTGCCTGCCATTCTCGACGGTTGCGCTTGCCCGAACCGTGCCTGAGCCCTGCTCCACCGAGGTGTCGAGGAAATCAAGCTCGCCGCTGACGGCAGCTCCGGCCGCATCGTCGAGCATCAGCTTGACGCGCACGTCCTCGCGGTCCGCGGCACGCACCAGCGCGGCGTCGGCTTCCGGAATCGTGAACTCGACGTCCATCGGATCGGTCTGCACGATACGCGTCAGCAGGCTGCTGTCCTCGCCGGCAGTGACGAGGCTTCCTTCGGAGCGGGCTTCCTGGCTGGTCAGGCCGCTGATCGGCGCCCGCACGCTGGTATAGCCGAGATCGAGTTCCGCGGCGCGCAAGCGGGCCTTGGCCGCCTCGACGTTGGCCGCAGCGACCTCGTAGGCCGAGACCGCCTCGTCGCGCTGCCGCTGGCTGGCGGCATTCTTTTCGAACAGCGGCACGATCCTGTCGCGCTGACGGCGGGCTTCGTTGAGTCGGGCATCGGCAACGCCGAGCTCCGCCCGCGCCTGCGCGGCGGCGGCACGATACTGCTCCGGGTCGATCAGGAACAGCACGTCGCCCTTGCGCACTGCACTGCCTTCTTCGTACTTGCGCTCGAGCAGGATCCCGCTTACGCGCGCGCGCACCTCGACGTCGCGTGAACCGACGGCGCGCCCCGTGTATTCGAGCAGTATCGGCAGGTCACCGGACGTCACCTGTCGCCACGGCAACTTGCGGGGGCGGCATCTCGCCGCTCTCGCCGCCGCGGCCAGCGCCGCACCCGGCGAGCACGAGCGTGAACATTGGAATGACCGATGCCGCGGCGCGACGCAGCGTACGCAATTTCATGTTGTGGCTGGCTCCGGTTTCGGCCGCGAGTCGAACGCTCGATCGGCAAGAGACAATA
Source organism: uncultured Gammaproteobacteria bacterium (assembly GCA_963784225.1). Taxonomy (GTDB): domain Bacteria; phylum Pseudomonadota; class Gammaproteobacteria; order Steroidobacterales; family Steroidobacteraceae; genus RPQJ01. Next base: position 145,740 of record CAWAQN010000013.1, on the reverse strand, counting down.
ATTGTTCGAGAATCCGGGCGCGTTGGATGTCGGTGAACGGCGTAATGCGCCACACCTCCCCGAGCAGCAAACCGTCGACGGCCAGCACGATCGTGGCGGCCAGCGGAAAGTCGCAGTCGAGACGAGCCAAGGCCGTGATGCGCGCCGCGTAGTGCCGCCGGATTCCGGCCAGCAACTCGGGCTTGTTGACCGCCGCGGCGAAAATGGCCGCCCCGGCGGCCTCACGAAGCGGATCGGGCTGCAGTAACGCCAGGATCCAGGCCTTCAGGTCCCTGGCGGGCCCGTCCGGCAGGCCTTGCCGGACCTGGAACGTACCGTTGATCGGTGCGCTCGAGGTGGCGGTGCACCAATGCCAGCAGCAACGCCTCCTTGCTCCGATAGTGATACAGCAGGCCGCCTTTGCTGACCCCCGCCTTCTCGGCCACCGCCTCCAGGGTCAAGTTTGCACCGCCGATGGTCGCCACCAATTGCTCGGCGGAATCGAGAAGCCGGTCGCGCATAAGACTCGGAGGGGTGCAATGCATAGCGCTGTCCAATTAACATAATGACTCTGTACCGTCCAGACGGTATTGTGCAGTGCAGCAATAAAGGACCATGCTGCCGGCGTCCGGACGCCACCGCGGCAATTGCAGCGGTCCTTTGCTGACAGCGGCGAACGCGGACCTGAGTTGACCGCGGCGCATCGCCGCGTAACATGCCCCGCCCCAACCCATTGCCCCAGGCCAGGAAAAGCTGACCATGCCAAATTTCAAGAACCGATGCGCCACGATGCTGCTGACAACCTTGGCGTTCAGCGCACCCGCGATGGTAGCCCACGCCGCCGAAACGGCCGCGGCGCCAACTACGCCAGCTGCGACAAGCACCATGGACGAGACGGCGAAGATGAATTACGCGCTCGGCTACCAACTCGGTCGCGACCTCGCGACCACCAACGTGCGTCCGGACTCGCTGCTGAAGGGCGTCGAGGATGGCCGCAGCGGCGCGAAGCCGCAGCTGAGCGATGCCGAGATGCAGTCGTCGCTGATGGCGCTCGAGAAGCAGGTCAATGAGCATCGCGCCAAGGTGCAGGCGGCGGCGGCCGAAAAGGCCCAGTCCGACGGCAAGGCCTATCTCGCCGCGAATGCCAGTAAACCCGGCGTCAAGACGACTGCGAGCGGCCTGCAGTACAAGGTGGTCGAGCCGGGCAAAGGCCGCGCGCCGACCACGGCTGACTCGGTTACCGTCCAGTACCGCGGCACGCTGGTGGACGGCACGGAGTTCGACAGCTCGTACAAGCGTGGTCAGCCGGCGACGTTCCCGGTAACCGGTGTGATTCCGGGCTGGACCGAGGCGCTGCAATTGATGAAAGAAGGTGCGAAGTTCGAACTCGCGATCCCACCCGACCTCGCCTATGGCGCGCAGGGGCCCATGGCCAACCAGGTGCTGCTGTTCGAGGTCGAGTTGCTGAGCGCTGTGCCCGCCGCGGAAGCGCCATTGCCCGCTGAAGTCACCGACGGCAAGTAACTCGAGGACCGCCCGTGCCGATTGCAGAGAGGAATGGAATCCGTCTGGAGTACAGCGTCGCGGGCGACCCTGCGGGTAGTCCAATCCTGTTGATCATGGGCCTCGGCATGCCGGCCGCCATGTGGCCCGAGGAATTCGTGGATGCGCTGGTCGGACACGGTTTCAGGGTGGTGCTGTTCGATAATCGCGAAACCGGTGGCTCCACGCGCCTCGTCGACCTGCCGGTGCCCAATATCCCCGCAGCGATGACTCGCATGCTGATGCGGATGAAGGTGCGCGCGCCGTACGACCTGACGGACATGGCGGGCGATGCCCTCGCGGTGCTCGACGCGGCTGGTATCGACAAGGCTCACGTCGTCGGCGCCTCGATGGGCGGCATGATCGCGCAGGTGCTGGCGGCGCAGCATCCGGGGCGCGTGCGCAGCCTGACCTCGATCATGTCCTCGAGCGGCAACCCCCGGCCGCGCATAGCCCTCGGCAAGCGCCGTGCGCTGCGAGCGTTGCTGCGCCGCCCGCCGGTCGACCGCAGCATCGACAGCATCGTCGACCACCTGGTGTACGTCTTCGGCGTGATCGGCAGCCCTGGGTATCCGCACGATCCCGCGACGTTCAGACCCCATCTCGAGCGTGTCATCCGCCGCGGCCTGTACCCCGCCGGCACGTGCACGCCAACTCGCTGCGATCCTGGCCTCGGGCGACCGGCGCGCAATGCTGCGAACCATCACCGCACCCACGCTCGTGATCCACGGCGCTGCCGATCCGCTGGTGCGGCTGGCCGCAGGCCGGGACACCGCCGCACACATCCCCAATGCCCGTCTCGAGGTGATTGCGGGCATGGGGCACGACTTCCCGCCAGCGCTGATGCAGAAAATCGCGCTCGATATCGTCGAGCATTGCCGCGCCGCCGAATCAGGCGAGCGGCAACGTGAACCAGAACCGGCTGCCGCGGCCGGGCTCGCTGTGTACGCCGATCGCACCACCCATCGCCTCGACGAGGCGACGGGAAATAGCCAGGCCTAGCCCCGTCCCGTCGCGCGAGCGGCCGCTCGGCGGCGCAATGCGCTGGAAGGGCTGGAACAGCCTGTCGATATCGGCGGGCGCAATGCCGATGCCGGAATCCCAGACCGTGATTCGCGCGTGCGTACCGGCTCGCTTCCGCATGCACGCCGACCCGCCCGTGGTCGGTGTATTTCAGCGCATTCGAGACCAGGTTGCCGAGCACCTGGCGCACGCGCTCGGCATCGGCCACGACAGTCACGGGCTCATCCGGCAGGTTGAACTCGATCTCCAGCCCGCGCTCGCGGGCCTGATGTTCCAGCACGTGGCATTGTTCCTGCAGCAAATCACGCAATGCGACGGGCGCCGGTCGTAGTGTCACCTGGCCGGCCTCGATCTTGGAGATGTCGAGCACGTCGCTGATCAGGCCGAGCAGCTGCTGGCCCGACTTGTGGATGATGCCCAGCTGCGTACGCTGATCTTCGGTCAGGTCGCCGGTAATGCCGCCCAGCATGATCTCGCTGAAGCCGATGATGGAGTTCAGCGGGGTGCGCAATTCGTGCGACATCGTCGCCAGGAAAACGTCCTTGATGCGGTTCGAAGCCTCCGCCTGGTCGCGGGCGACCGTCAGTTCGTGCGTACGCTCCTTCACGATTCGCTCGAGTTCATCGTTCACCGTACGGAGGCTGGACTCACTCGCGGCGAGCCTGAAATCCTTGCGCGTGCGTTCATTCACGTCGCGCCCGATGTGCACCGCGCCGATCACCTCGCCGGCAGCGTTGCGAATCGGGCTGTAGGCCGACTCGTAATAACTCCGCTGGCGGTCCACGTCGCCGTACTCGCGCGTTTCCACGAACTGCTCGCCGCCAATCGCGCGGGCAAAACTCTGCAACGCCGCCCGGAGGTCTTCGGGCACCACCGCCAGCACCTCGGCCATGGACTCGCCAACCGCGATCTTCGCGCCGTAAATCCGCTCGATTTCGCGCGCATACGCCGCGTTGAAAGCAATGAGCCGGTACTCGGGATCGAGCGCGGCCAGCAGGTCGGTCGTCGCATCGACGACACCGCGCAACTGGTCCTTGCTGCGTTCCACGTCGCGCAGCGCATCCTGCAGCCGCTGCTGGCTGACGACATCCTCGAGTTCCGCCGCTTCCGCGTTCGTTCGATGCTCGGTCAGGTCACGAAACGCGATCACGACACCGGTGATCCTGTCGTCGGCCGATCGGATCGGCGCACAGGTACCGGCGATACAACGCTCCGTGCCATCGCGCGCAACGAGCTGCGTGTGCGCCGCAAATTCCTGGGCACGGCCTTCGCCAATGATTGCGCTCGAAAGGGATGCCGATCGCTGTTCGATCGTGCTCGTTGACCAGCCTCAGCACGTCATCGACCGGCTGGCCGCGCGCGTCCGTCTCCGTCCAGCCCGTCAACGCGGTGGCCGCCGGATTCAAGCGTCTTATTCGAGCGTCGTTATCGGCCGTGATGACCGCGTCGCCGATGCTGGCAAACGTGGTTCGAAAGATGTCTGCCTCGCGGCGGTGCGCCTGTTCCTCGCGAGACAGTTCGCGATAAAGGTAAAGTTGCCGCCTGCCGTACAACACCGTGACGGCCAGCGCGGAGAGCAGGATCCCGAGCATCGCCAATGCGAAGATCATGGCTCCGCGATAGCGCGCGGCGGCCGTGACCTCCGACTCGTCGATCTTGGCGATCAGTATCCACGGCGTCCCGGAGATTATTTCGCTGCGCCCGAGGACCGGCTCACCTCGATAGTCGACGGCATTTTCGAACACCCTGGCTCGTGCTGATTTTACGGCCTGGACGGCGATGACTCCGGTGTCCGTCAGCGGCACGCGCACCGACATCGGCGGTACGTCCCGGTGTCGCAGGCGGTTGACATGGACCGCATCGTCGCCGCTGCGCATGACCAGCAGCGTCTCGGCACTCGGACTCTGTGTCGGCCATGATTTCAGCAGCGGAAAAATAACTTTGTCGGGATCACGGCGTAGCACCAGCACTCGCACGACTGCATCGGGACCGGTCAGCGAGGCCACGACGCTGATTCGTACGGAGCCGTCGGGCAGCTGAAAGAAATTACTCAGGCGAGGCCGCCCCGTTCGCACCGCCTCGTCCGCTGCGATCATCTCAACGGCGTCCAGCGCACCTGGCGCTGGCTGTGTCGAAATCAGCGGTGTGCCGTTGGCCGTCGCGAGGATCGCGGATTCATAGCCCGGCAGCGCGCGGAAGTCGTGCAGCCGCGCCACGATCGCAGCGCGCATCTCTTCATGTTCCGGCGCGTCGGACCACTGCGACAGCACCTGCCCGAAAAACGGCCCGCGCGAGCTGAACTCGGCGTCCGCAAGGCGCTCGGTGCGCCAGTTTTCGATCTGCCCGATCTTGAGGCGCGCGATGGTCGTTAGTTCCGCGAGCTTGTCCGCGCGGATCTGTTGTGCGTCGCGTTGATAGAGCCAGATGCCGGCACCCAAAAGGGCGAGCACAGCGGCAACCAGCGCGATCACGAGGGGCTGCTCGGGGAGGCGTCGGAGTCGGGTGCTCACGAGAGATCTTATTGTGGCCGAGGGCCTGTTGCGTCGGGTTGTCCGAGAAGGACCTGCCGAGTTGCTGCTCGGCTGGCCTCGCCGCATCAAGCCTCTAGTGCGGAGCGGCTCGCAATCGGAGGAATCCTACGGCGGTCTAAATAGGTCCGGTTCCGATCAGGGAACCGTCATTCAAGCTCCTTTCGGCTTAATGCCGGCAGCGATCTCCTCGCGTTGAAGTCGTCGAACCTCGGCCAGATCCCGCTCGAGAAAGTAGTTGAGCAGCGTGCGAATGATGGCGATCGACTGCGAGTCGGCCGACGTCGTCCCAGTCGGGGGCTATCGCCGTTTCCAGAATATCGGCCGCGAGCTGGAACGTGAGACCCGCCACCAGCCAGCGCGCGTAGTGCATCCATACGTCGCGCCGCTCGTGCGAGTTCGACGAACCGAACATCAATGCGGCGCCTTTGAAAACCGCCTCGATCGTACCGACCATGATGACGACGAGTGCCAGCGCGTCGATGGCGAGCACGCAATACTCGGTGACGAACACGAGCCATTCCTTCATGTACTCACCTCTTCGGTGTATTCATTTGATGCAGTCACGTTTTCTCGACGTCGGCGGATCGCCGGCTCAGAAAACCGTCGCCCAGTCGCGCTTCATGCTGACGACCGTGATGCCGTAGTCGTCCGCCTTGTCGAGCGCCTCCGCCAGCGGGCTCAGCTTGAACTCCCGGTCATAAACGAACTCGCGCTCGGCATCGTCGTGATGCACGAGCAGCGCGAGCCGCGCCCCCGGGCCCGATTTCGTGTACCGCAGCATGGCGAGATCACCGTCCGAATTTCCGAACGCGAGAATCGGCCTGCTGCCGATGTGGAGCCCGATGTTCTGCGGCTTGACCTCGCGATCGTCGAAGCTGTTGAGTTCGGCAGCCTTCATCAACACCAAGCGGCCATCCTGCTCTCCAGGCGCATCTTCATGCTCGAGCCGATGACCTGCTCGCGCGGAATGCCGTATGCCTCGGCGGCGAAAGCGCGAATCAGATCGATGCCACCGCCCGAAACGATATAGGTCTTGAAGCCGTTCTCGCGCAGGTACTCGAGGAGCTCGACTTGCGGCCGGTAGGTGCACTGCTTGAACAGCCGACCGAATTTCGGGTGCTTCGCTGACGCGAGCCATTCCTGCGCGATGCGGTCGAATTCCTCCACGCTGATGCCGGCGTGCGTCGCGAACCCCAGCTCAGTCAGCGCCTGCTTGCCGAGCGAATGCAGCGTCGCGTGATCGCGCTCGAGCAGGGCCTTGAACGGTTGACGTTCCGTGAGCGAAGGATCCTTCGCTGCGAGCTGCCTGACCCGGTCGATCAGGAAGAAGAGCTGTACCTGCACCGGCTGCTCGCACCAGAGCGTGCCGTCGTTGTCGAACGTCGCGATGCGGTCGGCAGGCGGGACAAAGTCCCGCCCGCCTGCCGTCGTGACACGAGCGACGAAGTCGACGATCGTGGACTTGGACGCGCCGTCATTCCACGATGCCAGCACGGTGGTCAACTCGAGCCGGCCATCGTCTCATGCATTTTCGCCAGTGCGTCGTCGACCGTAAAGGTGTTCGGTCTCTGTACGGGCGGAAACTCCTTGAACGTCTCTGCGAACTTCGCTGCCCCGGTCTGAGCCGCATAGATGAAGTAGGCGTTGTACAGGAACCATTCGTAGTAGGAGTTCGACGTGATGTCCGCGAACTCGTATGGATCCGTGCGCAGGTTGAACAGCTTGGGCATGCGCAGCCGGACAAAGGGGTCGGCCCAGACGCGCATCGTTCCCCGGAGTGCGCTGTTCCATGAATACGAGCTTCCAGTTGTCATAGCGCATACCCAGCATGTCGCCATCGTCGCTGAAGTAGAAGAAGAACTTGCGCGGGCCTTCCTTCGCCTCGCCGGTCAGGTAGGGCAGGAAGTTCATGCCGTCGATATGGTTCTTATACGTGCGTCCGATGGCTTTGTAGCCCTTCTTGAGCTGGTCGACCACGTCGGGCGCGCCCGCCATCGCGAGAAAGGTCGGCAGCCAGTCGTGATGCTGGATGATGTCGTTGCACCGGAGCCGGCCTTGATCCTGCCGGGCCAGCGTACCAGCAACGGTATGCGGAACGCGCCTTCCCAGTTGGTGTTCTTCTCGCTCCTGAACGGTGTCATGCCGCCATCGGGCCAGGAGTTCCGGTGCGGACCGTTATCGGTGCTGTACTGTACGAACGTGTCCTCGGCGATGCCGAGTTCGTCGAGCAGATCGAGCATCTGCCCGACGTTCTTGTCGTGATCGATCATCGTGTCGTGGTACGGCGACTGCCAGCGGCCGGCCTGACCAAGACTGCGCTTCTTCGTGTGCGTGAACAGGTGCATGTGCGTGGTGTTGAGCCACACGAACCACGGCTTGCCAGCCTTGTTTTGCCGCTTGATGAAGTCTGTAGCCGCGGCCACGAATTCGTCGTCGCAGGTCTCCATGCGCTTCTTCGTGAGGGGGCCGGTATCCTTGATCTTCTGCTTGCCGACCCTGCCCCAGCGCGGCTCCACCGTCTTGTCGTCCTTGTCGGTCGCCCAGCAATGCATGACGCCACGCGGGCCGAAGGTTTCGATAGAACCTCGGGTCCTTCGGATAGTTGTCCATTTCCGGCTCTTCTTCGGCATTGAGATGGTAGAGATTGCCGAAGAATTCGTCGAACCCGTTGTTGGTCGGCAACATCTCGTTCAGGTCGCCGAGATGGTTCTTGCCGAACTGGCCGGTGGCGTAGCCCTGCTCCTTGAGCAACGCGGCAATCGTCACGAGCTTCGTGTTCATGCCGATCGGCGCCGCCGGGATGCCGACCTTGGAGAGTCCCGTGCGATAGACACTCTGGCCGGTGATGAACGAGGAGCGCCCCGCCGTGCACGACTGCTCTCCGTAGCTGTCGGTGAACAGCATTCCTTCGTTCGCGATGCGGTCGATATTGGGCGTGCGGTATCCCATCAGCCCGTGCGTATAGCAACTCAGGTTCGACTGCCCGATGTCGTCACCCCAGATCACCAGGATGTTTGGTTTGCTCGCCTTTGCGGAAGCACCATTGCCGGCTGCTCCGCCCGCCGCGGGGCGCGCCGCTGATCTCTTTTGTCGAGGTCTTGCCATACCGTCTCTCCTTGAGTGATTCGTCAACTGTGTCAAATCGCCGTGATCTGAGAACGCAGACCCGCAGCTAGGTCGCCCTAGCTAATCAAACGGTCCAGCACCGAAAACCATGCTTGCGATCGCGAGGATGCCGATCCCGAGCAGGACGACTGCCGTGACCAGCGTGAAAGACACGGGGAACCTGCTTTCGCCATGGACCAGTCCTGCGTCCGTCATCGCCCGGCGCTCCTTGCGAAGGCCGAGCATGAACTGCACGTGATAGACGATGCCGAACACGAGCATCACGATGCCGAGCGCGACGAGAGTGGTACCGAAATTGCGCGGCGCCGCGGCATGGGCAAGCGTTCCAGCCTGCTTCAATTTCTCGAAGAACTGGAAGATCGTGAAGCCAAAGCCGATCAGCGACAGAGAGGTACGGATGACCGACATCAGCGTCCGGTCCGCGCTCATGCGCGTGCGCTGAAATGACATGCCGGTGCGGCGCATCGACAACTCAGTTGCTGTCTCGTCCGTCGCCATGTTTGCTCCCTCCCGGTCAGGCCGGTGAGCCTGGCTGACGTCGCGCAAACCACCAGCGCGCGACGCCCTCGACAATCCACCGGAAAATGAAATACGGAATGACGGCAAGCAGAACCGCGGTCATGAGCGCTTCTACCGGATAGAACCTGTGCAGGACGCGTGAACTGATAGATCGCGTCCATACTCAGCCCCAGCAGTACGATACGCGCCGTCGAGATCATGCCCTGACGCAGCCGACCCGGGTGTTGCGCAGGATCAAGCCATGCAGTCCAGAAGAACACCCGATGCCCGGACCGTGCATCCCTGATACCGTCATGCAGCGCTGCAATCGCGGCCATGGTCGGCTGCAGATAGAACCGGAAGGTCATGGGTCCTTCGGCACGAGCCCGCATATCGGCCCAGAACCGGTGATGGACTTCCATTGACCAACCGTACTCCACCAAACCCCAAACCATCAGTACGACGAACAGGACAACGACCAGCCAGTTCATGATCCGCTTGCCGCCGGCGGCTCGGTCGTCGTCATGCCATCGCCCTGTTGCGGATCACGCAGCGAAACCCGACGTGGCTCGTCGACGTATCCACAGGCTCAGGATGCCGCGCGGCCGGACGATAACGCCGGCAGTAGTTCGGCGCGCAGAGGTGCGAACCGCCCTTCAAGACCTTGCGCGGAATCCTGATGGTCGGCTGGCAGGAGTCGTAGCTCAACTCCGCGCTCGGCCCTCGGGGATTGTGTGGAATGCAGCAGGCCTTGGCCGCGTCCGCCTCGTGCCTGGGTGCAAACCAATCCGACGTCCACTCCCAGACGTTGCCGATCATGTCGTGCGCGCCGTAGCCGTTCGGCGGAAAAGCCGTGACGGGCGACGTACGTGCGTAGCCATCCTCGCAGCGATTCTCGTGCGGAAAGTGACCCTGCCACGTGTTCGCCATGTGCCGACCGCCGGGAGTCAGTTCGTTACCCCAGGCGAATTCGACGTTCTCGAGCCCGCCGCGCGCCGCAAATTCCCACTCGGCCTCGGTCGGCAACTCCTTGCCTGCCCAGCGCGCATAGGCGAGCGCATCGGCGTAAGCGACGTGCACCACCGGGTGATCGTCGAGTCCGTCGATGCTGCTCGTCGGTCCGTAAGGATGCCGCCAATCGGCGCCTTCATGAACTGCCACCATTGCGACCAGTCGCGAATGTCGACCGGATGCAGCCGGCGGCGAAAATACGAGCGATCCCGCGTAGAGCATGTGCGGCAACGCGCCCGGATAGTCTTTCGGGTCCGGTGGTATCTCGGCGAAGGTCACATGGCCGGTCGCTTGCACGAACTCATTGAACTGGAGGTTTGTGACGGGCGTGCAATCGATCCAGAACGCGTCGACGCGTGCGCGGTGCGCTGGCGCTTCCTCGGGATAGTGGTTGTTCGACCCCATCTCGAACACGCCCCCTGGTATCGCCACCATCGCCTGCTGGTCGATCCCAAGGTCCGGTTCGGTGGTGCGCACGTTCATGCCAGGTTTCGGTCCGTAATGTTCCGGATACAAGAGCGTCAGCGTAAAACGCAGTCCCCAGTCCGGTCCGTCCCCCGGCGTTTCAAAAAAATAGCGTGCGCCGCCCTGCCAGCTCAGCATCTGTTGACCCCAGCGAGTGACCTTCGAGTAGCCGACGTTCAGCGGCACGTTCCATCGCTCGCTCTCCCAGTCGTAGCTCGACTCGAGATTCACCGTGAAGGTGCGACCACCGGGAAATTGCTTCGCCAGGAACGGCTGCAGGAACGTGTTGCTGATGTCGTTGCGATCGTCGTCGCCCGCGACCGACCAGATGTGGTTCACGAGCGCGCCATACGTCCACCCACCCGGTGTCTGTTTGAGTGCGAGGCCACTCGGGCCGATGCCCCACTTGTCGCCGCCGAGCAGGTCATCGGTTGCGGTAGGCAGCAGAAAAACAGGACCTGCACCCAGAATCCACCCGCCCGAGGTCGGTTTGACTGGTGAAAAGAAAAGCGTCGGTGTCGTGTCACCGAGCCCGAATTGATCACCGGAGGGTCCGAATACGTCGCTCTGGTGGACGACGGGCATGATTACGCGCGTGATCAGGTTCCAGTCTTTATTGAGGCTCGCTGGAATGACGGGCTGCACGTTCAAGTAATGCTTGGTGCCTTGTTCCGAGCCGATATCGAAATCGACGTTGTACTGCATCGGCACGCTGATCAGCGACGCGACAGGGTTCGAAAGTTTCTTGGCGAGTTCGTCCGCGCTTTCTTCGGCCATGGCCGTTGCACAGATCGCCCCGATGAACACTGCGGCGTTGATGCGCCACGCTGCGGAGGTGACCATCGACGCGCAAGGCACGGCGAACAACCGATTACGGTTGTTCATCTGCGAACCGGCGAACGGAGACATCCATGGCGTATTCGCCCTTGCGGGGTTGCTTGCGACAGCCGCGCCGAGTCCCTGGCGGCATTACGTCGTTTTGCGCGCACCGACGATGCCTCAAAGGTCGCGTCGTCGTCAAGGGAGGTTGCTTCGAGGTCAGCCTCGCTCAGTCGCTTGCAGCGAACGGCGCCGCTGGCTGCGGATACAGCTCCGTGAGCACTTGCCACAACATGGATTGCACCAATGTGGCGAAGCCTGCAGTCGATGCGTGCGTCTCACGCAGCGCTCGCAAACTTGCTGCCAACTCCGCAGCTCGTGCGGACAACACGCCTTGAATAATCCCGGTCCAGTGCGCGGGTACTTCACCGGCGACAAATTCGCCACGGCCCCGGCCGAAGTGTGCGACAGCCAGGTAACGCAGCATCGCCACGGCGAGCCTGTCCACGACGAAAGCCTCGGACCACAGCACGTCGCTGCCGCTGGTGCCGCGTTGGGCGTTGTAACGTTGCGCGAGCGTGCGCGCGCCGAATGCACCGGCCAATCCACCCAGCAGCGCGCCGGCTCCGAAGGTGAGACCGCCGGTGGCGAGATCGGCAGCCAGGCCGCCCAGTGCGCCTGACACGAGGCCGCCCAACACGCCGGCCTTGTCCGCATCGGGCGCGCGTTCGATCGCAAATTCGCCGCCGATCGTGGCCAGGATCGTGCTGCCAGCCTGGCCGGATAGACCGTGCAGGCGCACCAGCGCGGCGGTCGATTCACGCACGCCCGTGTCGAGTCTCTGCCGTAAGGCCGCCTGTGCCCGCTGCTCTTCGGGAGCAGCCGCTTCACGGCCGGAGACCTCACCGGCCCAGCGGCGCGCCTTGTCGGTGAGTCGCGATTCCGGTACGTGCTCTGCATCGGTGACGAGCGCGGCAATCTGCGCCGCGATGATCTCCGCGCTTTGTGCAAGCACGCGTCGGTCGCGTTCGCGCCAGCAGGCCGCAAGCCGCTCGAAGCCCTCGTGTTGGGATGCAGGCAACACGGTTCGGATGGCGGCCAGCAAAGTGTGCTCCTGCAGCCAGCAGCGTGCGAACGCGTCGAACGGCAGTACGATCCAGCCTTCCCTCGATGCGTTTCCGTCCACCGCATCTTGCCAGCGTCTCGTTTCGGCGGCGGTCGCCTCGGGTGTCGTCACCGTGCCAAGCTGGTTCAGTAACAGCAGGGCCGGCTTGTCGAGCCACTCCATGATGCGCAACTCGGGTCCGACATAACCGGCGGATTGTGGATCCTCGGTTGCGTTGGCCACGTAGAGCACGACGTCCGCAGCATCACGCGCCGCACGTAGCGCCTGCTGGCTGCACCAGAACGGCCGGTCGGCGAATCGATCCCACACCTGGGCCAGGAACCAACCGAGCGGGTTGCCACTCTGCTCGAGTCGTCGCAACAGGCGCACGCTGTCGCCAAAGCCTGGCGTGTCCCAGAGCACGAGCCGATCGCCTTCGGTCGTCTGCAACAGCACGTGCGACTTCGGCCGTTCCGTGACGTGCGCGCGATCCAGCACGGCGCCGATGTCCTGGCGCAGCAGCGTGCGCGCAAGCGTCGTCTTGCCTGCATTCGTATGCGACAGCAACGCGAGGTTGACGCGTGACGGGCGTGGCCGTCATGCCAGTGCGGCCAGGACGCCGCGCGCGCCTCATCCATTGTCGCCGCGGCAACCGTGGCGTCATCTGTTCGCAAGCGCCTTGAGGTCCGACAATGCATGGCTTGACCGCATGCGCCGCCGCGAAGTTGCGCCAGGCCTGCCGGCGCTCTTCGATGCGGCGCTGCAGCGATGCGATCGCCGCGCATGCGCTGCAGATATGGAGACTCGTCGATCAACACGAGCAGTCGCGTCGCGGTCGACGACCGCAACGCATGGTCGCGTGCAGTCGCAAGGATCAGCACCGTGATTCTCCGCTTCGGGCGTCGCCGCGAGACTGAGCAGCAAGACCTGTAGATCGGCCGAGTCCAGACGTTCCTGCAACGCCCCCTCCTCGCCATAAGGCAACGATGTCGGCGAACTCGATGCGGGCGTCGGTCCCGAATACCGCGTGCAGCAATCGCTCGGCGCCGCGCAACGATCCATCGTCGGGGCGATAAGCGTAGGGAATCACACGGATGTGAGCGGCGGGCAATGCTGCATCGCTGGCTGCGAGCACCCTGCGGATGTAGGGCACGACGCTTTCGGGCACGGCTACGGAACGCGCTGCGCGCCACACCGCGAAGCCGGCGAACGCCCCGAGCAGGACTCGTGGCACGATCACGAATATGCAATGCCGTCGCGGCCATCAAGTGAATCCACTGGGCCGCCGGGCCGCCGCCGGCCCCACCTCGCCAGTGCAGGCTTCGATGGCCGCGGCGCTCGATCGGCAGGGCGATGCCCGTCACTAACGACGCCGGACCGTACAACAATCGCACGAGCCTGGCGCACCTGGGTCGGACCGAGGAAAGTACTTTCCCAGCCCGCGCGGTACTCGAGACCGACACCGCGCAGGTAAAAACCTGCGACCAGCCCCAAGGCCAGCGCCGCGGCCGCAAAGTGAAAAACTCGCTCGCCGTTCCGCACCAGTAGCGGATGTGCAACGCGCCACCACTCGTCCGAAAATTCGCGCAATGCCGCGGCGAGCGAACGGTGATAGAAGTCGGCCGCCTTGATCATTTTTTGTGCGCGTCGCCAGCCCCAGCGAGCCGAGCCGACGACCATCCGCCCGGACCCGCGAGTCCGCGGTCGGGGCGAGCACGGCGAAGCGCACGCAAGAGCAGCAGCGCGTACACCAGCAGGTTCCACACGATCACGCCCAGCAACGGAAACGCAACGATCTCGATGCGCACGCGGCTGTCGACGACCGACAGCACCAGGCCGCACAGGAACGCCGCCAGCAGGATCCACCAGGAGGCACGCGTCGACGTAGCTTTCGAGCAGCATCGTGCGCCCGATGACGGGATGGCGTTCGGCGAGCTTGCCGTACAGTTCGCTGCGCTCGACCGACGGCAACACGCCGGGCATGCTCGATGCGCAGTTCGCGGCCTGCCGGAGCACCCGGCGCCAACGGCCACCTGCGCAATGCCGCACGCGTCGCCGCATCCCGGTCCGCCGCAGGCAGCAGCGCGCCCGTGTCGTCGTGTTCCTCGACGGCCTTTACCAGCAGCAGTGTCCTGAGCGAGTTGGCGTCCATGCGTGGTTCTGCGGCGCCTGCCTGCGCGAAGTCTATGCTGCCAGTCTAGCAAGGCCGGCCGGCCGCGCGGCCGGCGTGGTATTTTTAGGCGCCAGGAGCGTCTTCTTGTTCGGTCGATTCGAAAAGCTCGTCACCACCTATCCGGAAGCAAGGCCCGCGACCCCGCCGCGCGGTTTTTTTGCGTTCCTGTGGGCCTGTACGGCCGGCATGCGGCCCTACATCGTGTTGATGACCGCTCTGCACCGCGATCATCGGTGCCTTCGAGGCACTGCTGTTCGCGATGCTCGGACAGATCGTGGACTGGCTGTCGCGCGTCGAGCCCGCACAGTTCTGGGTTGAGGAACGCCGCAATCTGATTCTGCTGGCCGCCATATTGGCGCTCAGCCCGCTCGTCGTCGCCCTGTTCGCGCTGCTCAAGTACCAGACGCTGCTCTCGAACTTTCCGATGCGCCTGCGCTGGAACTTCCATCGGCTGATGCTCGGCCAGAGCATGAGCTTTTACCAGGACGAGTTCGCGGGCCGCGTCGCCACGAAGGTCATGCAGACGGCGCTTGCGGTGAGGGATGCGTGGATCACCGCGACGGACATCCTTGCCTTCATCACGATCTACTTCGTCACGATGCTGCTGGTGGTGGGCAGTTTCGATTTGTGGATGCTCGCGCCATTCCTCGGCTGGTTGGCGCTCTACGCCGTGTGCCTGCGATATTTCGTGCCGCGTCTCGGCAAGATGGGCGCCGCGCAGGCCGACGCGCGCTCGCTGATGACGGGCCGCATCACGGACGCGTACACCAACATCGCGACCGTCAAGCTGTTCTCGCACGCGAGTCGCGAAGCGGGTTACGCGCGCAGTGCCGATGCAGGAATTCATGCAGACCGCCTACGGCCAGATGCGACTCGTCAGTGGCTTCGAGATCGCCAACCACGTGCTCAGCATGGGGCTGGTCGCCAGCACCGCCGGCGTGGCGCTGTATTCTGGACCAAGGGGCAAGTCGGTATCGGCGCGGTAGCGGCGGCCTCGGCGATGGCGCTGCGGCTCAACGGCATCTCCCACTGGATCATGTGGGAGGTGGCTACGCTGTTCGAGCATATCGGCACGGTGCAGGACGGCATCCGCACGCTGTCGCGACCGCACACCGTCCTCGACAAGCCGGGCGCCCCGCCGCTGCGCGTGCAGCGAGGCGAGATCCGGTTCGATCATGTGTCGTTCGGCTATGGCGGTCAGCGCGCGATCATCGACGACCTGTGCCTGCACATCCGGCCGGGCGAGAAGATCGGCCTGGTCGGGCGCTCCGGCGCGGGCAAGAGCACGATCGTGAACCTGTTGCTGCGGTTCTACGATGTCGAAGCAGGCGCCGTGACCGATCGACGGGCAGAACATCGCGGACGTCGCGCAGGACAGCCTGCGTGCGCAGGTCGGCATGGTCACCCAGGACACGTCGCTGCTGCATCGCTCGGTGCGCGACAACATCGTCTACGGTCGACCCGGTGCGACCGACGCCGAGATGATCGCAGCGGCGACAGCGCGCCGAAGCGCACGAATTCATCCTCGGTCTCGCGGATCACAAGGGGCGGCACGCTTACGACGCGCACGTCGGCGAGCGTGGCGTGAAATTGAGCGGCGGACAGCGGCAACGCATCGCGATCGCGCGGGTCATGCTGAAGGACGCACCGATCCTGCTGCTCGATGAGGCCACCAGCGCCCTCGACAGCGAAATCGAGGTCGTGATCCAGCAAAGTCTGTATCGCCTGATGGAAGGCAAGACCGTGGTCGCCATCGCGCATCGCCTGTCGACGATCGCAGCCATGGATCGCCTCGTCGTCATGGACAAGGGGCGCATCGTCGAGGAAGGCGATCATCGGACCC
This sequence comes from uncultured Gammaproteobacteria bacterium, assembly GCA_963784225.1. Lineage (GTDB taxonomy): Bacteria > Pseudomonadota > Gammaproteobacteria > Steroidobacterales > Steroidobacteraceae > RPQJ01. Next base: position 129,625 of record CAWAQN010000013.1, on the reverse strand, counting down.
TGCTCGCCAGCGGCGGACTGTATGCGCGGCTGTGGGCGCACCAGAGCGGCGGCTTCCTCGGCGAGGAAGCGGACGACGACGAACGCGACGTACCGGCAGTCAGGATCGGCGCGGGCGCGTGACACGGTTTGCAGAATAGATCCCGGGGGAAGAGTTCGATGCCTCATTTCGTTGGTTCGGTCCTGCTGGGACTGTCGCTACTCGTGTTGGCCCCTGCGCGCATGCCTCGCCGACGACATGGCGACGCTCGTACGCGACTACGACGCGTACAACCGCCAGCTCGACCCGGTGCGCGCCGCGCAGCGAGGCGACGCAGCGGCGGCCCGCGTCTGGCCCGACAATTCACCGGGCAGCGATGCAACGCCGAAAAGTCCAGCTCGAGCAGTTCCAGCAACGCCTGCGTGCGCTGTCGGGGTCGACGCCCCCGGGCCGAGGACGCGCTCAATCACGACCTGCGTGGCGGATCGTGTGGCCATGGCGCTCGAAGCCATGGCATTCGATGAGGAACGCATGCCCTTCATCAGCGGTGACGGGTTCTACACGACGCCGGACTACGCCGCGCTCAACACCCTGTTGCGTAACGAAGCCGACGCGGCGGCGTGGATCGCAAGGCTCGAAGCCATCCCGGCCTACTTCGCGCGCGAAACCGCGAACATGCGCCGCGGCCTCAGCACCGGCTTTACGCAGCCGCGTGCCACGGTCGAACGCACGATCGCCGACGTACGCGCACAGGTGGCGCTGCCAGCAGCGAAGAGCCCATTGCTGGCTCCCTTTGCCTCACTGCCGCCTTCGATGGCGCTGGAGCAACGTGAAGCGCTCGCCGCTCGCGGTCGCGCAGTCTTCGACGAACAGGTACGCCCGGCGCAGCAAGCCTTGCTCGAATTCTTCGAGACCGAGTACCTGCCGCGGGCGCGCAAGGAGATCGGCATCGCGTCGGTGCCGCAGGGACGCGACTACTATGCGTACCTCGTGCGACGGCATACGACAACGCAGATGACGCCGCAGCAGATCCATTCACTCGGTCTGGACGAAGTCGCCCGCATTCGCGCGCGCATGGATAGCGTCATTGCCAGCACCGGTTTCAAGGGTACTTTCGCTGAGTTCCTGAAATTCCTGCGCGGCGAACCCCGCTTCTATGTCGACAGCGACACGTACGGCGAAAAGGCGAGCGAAGTCGCCAAGCGCGCCGATTTCATGTTGCCGAAGTTCTTCGGCGTGCTGCCGCGTCTCACCTACGGAGTGCGCGCGATCCCTGCGGGACTGGAAAGCAGCGCGAATGGCTACCTGCCGGGGAGCCCCGAGTCAGGGGTCGCGGGCATGGTTGTCTACAAGCCGTGGATGGCGAAGAAGATGCCGACATTCGGCCTGCCGGCCTGGGTACTGCACGAGGGCGTACCTGGACATCACCTGCAGATTGCGCTCAGCCAGGAACTGGCCGACGTGCCGGAGTTTCGCCGCGACGCGGACATCAATGCGTACACGGAAGGCTGGGGCCTGTACTCCGAGAAACTCGGTGAGGACATGGGCATCTATCGCGAACCCTATGAACTGTTCGGTCGTCTCTCGCTGGAGATGTGGCGCGCCTGCCGGCTGGTGATCGATACGGGAATGCACGTCATGGGCTGGTCGCGGCAGCAGGCAATGGCTTGCCTCGAGGACAACAGCGCACTGGCGGCAACCGAGATCGAGTTCGAGGTTGATCGTTACATCGCCTGGCCGGCACAGGCGCTTGCGTACAAAGTCGGCGAGCAGAAGATCATCGAGCTGCGCACGCGTGCCGAGCGCGCACTCGGATCCCGATTCGACATACGTGCGTTCCACGACGCACTGCTTGGGGCGGGTCCCCTGCCCCTTGCGCTGCTGGAGGCGCGGACAGATCGATGGATCGAAGCGCAGCGCGCCACAAGCCAGCCGCATTAAGTCGAATGGCGCCGCGAAAAGCCGCACGACGTCGCAAAAAACAGTTCAGAGCGGATGTAACCTGACCGGGAATCAGGGTCGTGCGCTTATTCTTTACTGCACGGCACCGCTATCCGCGTGCCGTCCATCCAGCAGGAGCGTTTTGCAGTGGGCATGAATGAATTGGTCCTGATCGGCACCGGCTTCGTCATAGCGCGTGTGCTTTACGTCTGGTATTCGACGCCGGCCAAGTCCACTGCCGACGCCGGTAACGATCGCCGCTGAGAAAAAAAAGCTGCTGATGGAACTGGATGGGGCGATGTCGCGGAGCTGAGTTGCGGCGGCGAGGCACTCGCGTTCAGATCGGTGGCCGCTCCGCACATTCGATTTCGACCGTCACGTGGACCAGCTCGCTCATGCACGCCGAGCGCGCGCCGAACGTCTTCGGGCTTGAGGCTGGCTCCGGCGGCGAGACTGACGATGCACGCGTATTTTCCTTTGCCCACCCGCCACACGTGCAGGTCGCGCAGCACGGGCGCTCCTGCCAGGGAAGCGACGACCTCGCGCACTTCGGCGACTACCGGCGCGTCCATCTCGGCATCGAGCAGCACCCGGCCGGTTTCGCGCAATAACCCAAGCGCCCAGCGACCTACCAGTATCGTGCCCGCGATGCCCATCAGCGGATCGAGCCAGCCGGCTCCGTAGTACTTGCCGCCGACCAGCGCGACGATCGCGAGTACCGACGTCGCAGCATCCGCCACGACGTGCAGGTAGGCGGACCGCAGGTTCAGGTCGTGATGGTGGTGATGCCCGTGCCCTGGTGCCACGGCATGTTCGTGTTGATGGTCGTCAGCGTGGGGATGCGCACGCGCGCCGGTAGACAACAACCAGGCGGACAGGACATTTACCAGCAGGCCTACTACCGCAACTGGAATTGCTTCGTCGAACTGGATAGGTGCCGGGCTCAGCAAACGCGAGACCGATTCGATCCCCATGTAGGCGGCGACACCGAGCAGGAAGACCGCGCTGGTGTAACCCCCCAGTACTTCGATCTTCCAGGTGCCGAACGCAAATCGCGGATCGTGCGCATGCCGACGAGCGAGCGCGTAGGCGCCGGCAGAGACGCCGAGGGCCAGCGCGTGCGAACTCATGTGCCAGCCGTCGGCGAGCAGTGCCATCGACCCGAGCAACGTCCCTGCGACGATCTCGACGACCATCATCGCGGCGGTCAGCCACATGACCTGCCGCGTCCGGCGCTCCGCCAGGGGATTGGTGGTGTCGAAGGCGTGCGAATGCTCCGGCTCCATCGGAGCCGGCGACGGCTTGATCATGTCCATGCTCGGCGGCGCCGCGATTGCGACACCTTCGCGCGGCATTATGCACAGGCAGGCATGGCACGGGCGCGCGGCCCGCACCACGCCGGCCAATCAGTGCGATGCCTTCAGCGCAGCCGCGATCGTCCACTTGGCGAGCTGACCCATGTGCACTTCGTCCGGACCGTCCGCGAGCCGCACGAGGCGTCCGTAGGCAAATCCCGCCGCGATCGGCGTGTCCTGGCACAGACCCATCGCGCCGTGCGCCTGCATCGCGCGATCGGTGACCGTCTGGCACATCCGCGGCGCCACGATCTTGATCATCGAGATCAGGTCGGCGGCGCCCTTGTTGCCTTCGCGATCCATCTTGTCGGCCGCTGCGAGCGTGAGCATGCGCGCCTGCTCGATTTCGCAGCGTGACTTGGCGATGTCCTGCCGGATGCTGCTTTGCTCGCTCAGCTTCCTGCCGAACGCCACGCGCGATTCGACGCGGCGGCACATCAGTTCGAGCGAGCGCTGCGCAATGCCGATGAGCCGCATGCAATGATGGATGCGACCCGGGCCGAGGCGCCCCTGGGCGATCTCGAACCCGCGGCCTTCGCCGAGGACCAGGTTCGATGCCGGCACGCGCACATTCTCGAGCAGCACTTCGCCGTGCCCGCTCGGTGAATGGACCTCGCCGAACACCTTCAGCGGTCGCAGCACTTTCACGCCCGGCGTGCTGCGCGGCACGATGATCGTCGACTGCTGTGTGTGACGCGGACCGTCGAAGCGGGTCTTGCCCATCACGAGCATCAGTTCGCAGGCCGGGTGATAGATATTGCTCGACCACCACTTGCGGCCATTCAGCACGTACTCGGCGCCGTCGCGCACGATCGAGCATTCCACGTTCGTCGCATCGGACGAAGCGACCTGTGGTTCGGTCATCAGGTAGGCCGACCGCAATCGTTCCTTCGAGCAGAGGCTTCAGCCAGCGCTCCTGTTGTTCGTCGCTGCCATACCGCGCGAGCACTTCCATGTTGCCCGTGTCGGGCGCACTGCAGTTGAACACCTCGGACGACCATTCGACGCGACCCATGAGCTCGGCGAGCGGCGCGTATTCGAGGTTGGTGAGGCCGGGGCTGAACTTGCCGTATTCGTGCGGCAGGAACAGGTTCCAGAGCCCTGCGGCGCGTGCCTTGGCCTTCAGGCCTGCCATCGGCGGCGGCACGACCCAGCGGTTGGCCGGGTCGTGCACGAATTCGTCGTACTCGGGTTCGACCGGGTAGACGTGTTGCTGCATGAAATCATCGACGCGCTGCATCAGCTCGCGTGTCTTGGCGCTGTATTCGAAGTCCACCGTGTTACTCCCGGTTCGCGTTCTGGGGGATTGCTGGCGCCGAGTCTAAGCCACTCGTAGAATAACCCCAGTGCAATGTTTTGATGGTTATCCATTCGCACCATGCATCTCTCAAGAATCGACGTGAACCTGCTGGTGGTGTTCGACACGGTCTACACCGAGGGCGGCATCACGATGGCCAGCCGCAAGCTGAACCTGTCCCAGCCCGCGGTCAGCCACGCGCTCGGGCGACTGCGCGACTTGCTGGGCGATCCGCTGTTCGAGCGCCAGGGTCGAGGCGTCGCCGCGACGCCGCTCGCCCGGTCGATTGCCGGTCCGATCAGGGAGGCGCTGCGCACCCTGCAGCGCACGCTCGGTGAGGCAGGGAGTTTCGATGCGGCGACCAGCGAGCGCCAGTTTCGCGTCGGCATGAGCCCGGCGCTGGAAGCGACCGTGCTGGCCCCGTTGACCGTCACGTTCTGCGCGCTGGCGCCCCGGTCGGATCTCGTCTCGCTGCGGCTCGATCGCAGGCGACTCGCGCGCGACCTTGCAGCCGGCGAAGTCGACGTCGCGCATCGACATCCTGCTGCCGCTCGCCGATAGCGTGCCGCACGAGCGCGTCATGCTGGACCGCCTCGTCGTGATCGCACGCGAGGATCATCCTGCGCTCAAGCGCCTGCGCCGAGGCGCCTGGAATCTCGAAACCTACCTCGAGCAGCAACACATCCTCGTGTCCTCACGCCGGCAAGGCCCGGGGCTCGAAGACATGGCGCTGCGACCGCTTGGGGCATCGCGACGCGTGCGGCTGCGCTGCCAGAGTCACGCCGCGGCATGCCGCGTGGCCGCGCGGACCGATCTGGTCGCTACGGTGCCCGAGACATACGCCCGCACTCTGCTCGCGGCGGACGCCATTCGCGTGTTGCCGTTGCCGCTGGCCGGTCTTGCGATCGAAACCTACATGTACTGGCCCGAGAACGCGGCGGGTGATGCCGCTAACCGGTGGCTCCGGGAACAGGTTCGCGCGGCATTGTCGGCACCGTCGAAACGTGCGGGTTGAGTGCGGAAACCAGGCAATCGGCGGTCCGCTCACGCGACATGCGCGCCGTTCCCATTGCCAGACTGCTCATGCCGCAACCCCTACTGGTTGTTGATTAATCGCGCTGTCACCGGCTGTACGACCGGTCACGCGGCATGGCTGACATTACATCTGTGCAGCGAACAGGGAGGAAATTTCCTCCGATACCTTCTCGACCCATGGCCGCCTCTCCCAGGCCTCGAGGGTCACCGGCCTGGATTGCTGCAGGTCGCGCTCAAAGACCCGGTCGACCGCCGCAGCGAAATCCCGATCGTAAACATTGAGGTTGGCCTCGTCGTTGAGCCTGAACGAGCGGTTGTCGAAGTTCGTCGAGCCGACCGAGACCAGCTGTGAGTCGACGATCAACGCCTTGCAATGAAACATTGCTGGCTGGAACTCGTGGATTTCTGCGCCGGCGCGCAGCAGTTCGCCCCAGTCGGCTCGCGAGGCTTTGCGCACGACGATCGAATCGATGTACTCGCCGGGAACGATGATCCGCACCTTCACGCCGCGTTCGAGCGCCGCCAACAGTGCCTGGCGCGTGAGCTCGTCGGGCACGAAATAGGCGGCCGCGAGGTCGATCGTGTGCTCGGCCGCGGTGATCGAGAGCAGGTACATCAACTGCATGCTGTCGCCGCCGCCGGTTGGCGAACTCGTGAACACCTGGGCCGGTGCCTCGCCCACCGGCTCGAGCGCCGGGAAATATTCGACTCCCTGCAGGACGCGCCCGGTTGTCTTGATCCAGTTGTCCATGAAGGCCGCCTGCATCTGCGCGACGGCGGGGCCCTCCAGACGATAATGCGAATCGCGCCAATGCTTGGGATCGTCGGCGTCGCCGGCCCAGTCATCGCTGATACCCACGCCGCCCGTGAAGCCGATCTTCCCGTCGACGACGAGCAACTTGCGATGCGTCCGGTTATTCATGCGCGTCAGGTTGTACCAGTGCAGCGGGTGATACCGGTGCACCTCGACTCCCGCCGTCACCATCTCCTCGAGCAGCGCAGCGTCCATCTTCTGGCTACCGACCCAGTCGATCAACACGTGCACCTTGACGCCGTCGCGCGCCTTTGCGGACAGGGCGTCCGCAAATTCCCGGCCGACTTCGCCGGACCAGTAGATGTACGTCTCGAACGTAATCGACTGCCGCGCGCTTCGAATCGCCTCGAGCATCGCCGGAAAAATCTCGACTCCGTTCTGCAGGCCCTGCACACGGTTACTGTCCATGATCGGCGGGCCGAGCAGGATGCCGAGTTCGCGACGGAACTGCGGGTCGCTGACTCCATAACGGTGCTCCAATGACCGCTCTATTTCGCTCTCGGAGGTGGTGAAATTCATGACGATGACAGTTACGACGACCGCCGCGACAGCCCCGACGATGCTCGCGAGCATCAGTCGCTTCTTCCTGGTCATCCGGACGGCCCCCGATCGGTGAAAGACTTTTCCAGAGGGTCGTGAGCCGCGTCGCGGAAATCAATCAGACAAGCGGCGGAACTGCCGACGCGCGCAGGCGAGGTTGTACACTTCGCGCGCCCGATCGGGACCGATGACCCTGATGGGAACACCACGATGACACGCCCAGGAGCAGCCGCATGATCGAACGAATGCAACCGGGCCCGCGCATGTCGCAGGCCGTCATTCATGGCGACACCGTCTACATCGCCGGACAGGTGGCCGGCGACCCATCCGCCAACCTGGCCGGCCAGACTCGGCAGGTGCTCGAATCGATCGATCGACTGCTGGCAGAAGCTGGCAGCGACAAGACGCGCATTCTTTCGGCGACCATTTACCTTGCCAACATCGCCACGTTCGCCGAGATGAACTCTGTCTGGGATACGTGGGTTTCCCCGCAGAACACGCCTGCGCGCGCGACCGTCGAGGCGAAGCTGGCGGCCCCCGTCTACAAGGTCGAAATCCAGGTTATCGCGGCCCGATAGGGCCCGGCTGGCTGAGTGTTTTCGACCGGCGGCGCGAGCCGGATGGCCCGGTTCGTGGACGAATGCGGCCAGGTTGGCCGGCTTTGGCCCCCTTTTGGTCGCTAAAGGGCGCCTGTTTGCCCTCCATACGCTAAACTTGCGGTCCGGTACCCGCCCGATTCATTGCGCAAGTCGCGGAATCGAGGGCCGGTAAACCCTGCGGACCTGCGTACGACGACCGCCCGGCGTGTCGATCCGCCTCAGGGCCTTCCCCCTGGCAGCACAGTGAACGTGACCCGACCGGTCACGCTGCTGGCTTCGATCGGATCTCCATGCTTTCCACGACCAACCTCTCCATCCAGTTCGAAGCCAAGCCGCTGTTCGAGCACGTTTCCGTCAAGTTCAGCGATGGCAACCGCTATGGGCTGATCGGCGCGAACGGCTGCGGCAAGTCCACGCTCATGAAGATCCTCGGTGGAGAACTCGAACAAAGCGCCGGTGACGTCGTGCTGCAGCAGGGCATGCGCCTCGGCAAGCTCAACCAGAACCAGTTCGCTTACGAGGATGAGCGCGTGCTGGACGTCGTGATGCAAGGTCACGCGGAGATGTGGCAAGCGATGCAGGAGCGGGACCGGATTTACGCGAATCCGGAGGCAACCGATGACGATTACATGCGCGCAGCCGAACTCGAAGCAAAGTTCGCGGAGTATGACGGCTACACCGCCGAGGCCCGCGCCGGCAGCATCCTGATCGACGCGGGCATCGACGAGTCGCGTCACAACCTGCCGATGCGCGAGGTGCCGCCCGGGCTCAAGCTGCGGGTACTGCTGGCGCAGGCGCTGTTTTCGCGCCCGGACGTGCTGCTGCTCGACGAGCCGACCAACAACCTCGACATCCATTCGATCGGCTGGCTCGAAAAGGCACTGAACGATTACGACGCCACGATGGTGATCATCAGCCACGACCGCCATTTCCTGAACCAGGTCTGCACGCACATCGCCGACCTGGACCGTCAGCAGCTGAACATTTACCCGGGCAGCTACGACGACTTCATGCTCGCGTCGGTACAGGCGCGGCAGCGCGTCGAATCCGCGAATGCCAAGGCCAAGGCGCAGATTTCAGACCTGCAGGAGTTCGTGCGGCGCTTTTCCGCCAACGCGTCCAAGGCGCGGCAGGCCACCTCGCGCCGGCGCCAGATCGAGAAAATCAAGATCGAGGAGATCAAGCCCTCCTCACGGCAGAATCCTTACATCCGGTTCGAGCAGGCGAAGAAGCTGTATCGCTCGGCCGTGACGGTGGAAGGCCTCTCGTTCAGGTATCCGGGCGCCGATGCGGACGTCTTCACGAACCTGAATTTCACGATCGATGCTGAACAGCGTGTGGCGATCATCGGCCCCAACGGCATCGGCAAGACCACGCTGATGCGCTGCCTCGCCGGCGACCTGACGCCCACGGCCGGGCGTATCACGTGGGTCGAGAATGCACAGGTCGGTTACATGCCGCAGGATCCGCAGGCCGAGTTCGAGCAAAAAACCGATCTCTTCAGCTGGATGTCGACGTGGAGCGGCAAGGCGGACGACGAGCAGATCGTGCGTGCCACGCTCGGCCGCCTGCTCTTTTCCGGCGACGAAACCAAGAAGTCCGTGAAGGTGCTCTCGGGTGGCGAGAAAGGCCGCATGATCTACGGCAAGCTGATGCTGACGCGCCCGAACGTGATGCTCATGGACGAGCCGACCAACCACATGGACATGGAAACCATCGAATCGCTGCAGATCGGCCTCGAAAAATATCCCGGTACGCTGGTCTTCGTCTCGCACGATCGGGAATTCGTCGGTGGCCTGGCGACGCGCATGATCGAGCTCAAGCCGGGCGGACGCATCACCGACTTCACGGGAAGCTACGACGAATATCTCGACATGCAGGGACTCGACTCGTAGTGGCCGGCGCAGGATTGCGTTCGTGAAGACACCGGCCGGACTGCAGTCGCTGATCGACGATGGCGTCATCGACGAGGTGCTACGCTCGCTGAAGAGCGGCAAGGAAGCGACCGTATATCTCGTGCGCTGCGGCACGCAGCAGCGTTGCGCCAAGGTCTATCGTGACATGACCCAGCGCAGCTTCCAGAAGCGCTCGCAGTACCAGGAGGGCCGCAAGGTGCGCGGCAGCCGGCAGGCGCGTGCCATGGGCAAGAGCACGCAGTTCGGCCGCAAGGAACAGGAGACCGCCTGGAAGAATGCCGAGGTGGACGCGCTGCACCAGCTGGTCGCGGCCGGCGTGCGCGTTCCACAGCCCTTGGGTTTTTTCGAGGGCGTGCTGATCATGGAGCTCATCGCCGACGACGCGGGCCAGCCCGCACCGCGGCTCGGCGAGGTTCATCTGAGTGCAGCGACCGCGCTCGAATACCACGAGTTCCTGGTCCAGCAAGTCGTGCGCATGTTGTGCATCGGCCTGATCCATGGCGATCTTTCAGAGTTCAACGTGCTGGTTGCGCCGGACGGCCCCGTCATCATCGACTTGCCGCAGGCCGTGAACGCGGCGAGCAACAACGCGGCGCTGACCATGCTCGAGCGCGATGTCAACAACCTGCGCAGCACGCTCGGGCGCTTCGCACCCGAATTGCTGGTGACGGAATATGCGCTGGAGATGTGGGCGCTGTTCCAGAAAGGCGAGTTGCGCCCCGACAGCAAGCTCACCGGCGTTTTCATCCGGGACGAGACCATCATCGATCCGAATGCCGTGATGATCGTGATCGAGGACGCCCGCGAGGAAGAAATCCAGCGCCAGTTGCGTCTCGTCGCCGAAGTCGAGACCGAGGCCTAGCTGCGCAAGGATTCGGCGTCTGTCAGACTCGCCTCGCGTCGACCTCGCTGCACTGCCGAAAGACAATTCCCGCAGGCTGGGGTAAAAAACTCCCATGCGAACCGTTTGACGCGGCATTGACCGTTCGCGCTCCAATGATTGGGAGGATTTCATGAACCGTATGCTTATCGTTGCGGTAGCACTGGCAGCCGTGCTCGCAGGTGCCTACGTGGGCGCACGCTCCTCCGACGTGGAGGCTCCGCCGCAGTCCGCCAAGGTTGAGCCACCCCTGGGCGCGACGCTGTTGCCAGGCCTGGGCACATATGAATTTCGCATCACTACGCGCAACCCCGAGGCGCAGCGCTGGTTCAACCAGGCGTTCATGCTCACCTACGGTTTCAATCACGATGCGGCCGAGCGGTCGTACCTGAAGGCTGCACAGCTCGATCCGGATTGCGCCATGTGCTGGTGGGGTGCGTCGCTCGTGCTGGGGCCTCACGTGAATGCGCAGATGGATCCGACGAATAACGCCAAGGCGTGGGAGCGACTGCAGCGCGCCGTCGCTCTTGCTCCCAGGACGACGGACCGGGAGAAAGCTTTCATCCACTCGCTGGAGTCCCGTTATGCAGCCAGCCCGCCGGAAGACAGGCGCGCGCTGGACGAGGCTTATGCGAAGTCGACTGGTGAATTGGTGAAGCAACTTTCGAACGATCTCGATGCCATGGTATTTCACGCTGAAGCGCTCATGGACCTGCAGCCCTGGGATTACTACGACGCCAACCTGCAGCCCAAGGGAAACACTGCCGAGGTGGTGGCCTCGCTGGAGAAGGTGATGCGGGCGAACCCCGATCACGCCGGAGCGTTGCACTTCTACGTGCACGCGGTCGAGGCGTCGGCCGATCCCCAACGGGGCGTGGCTGCGGCCGATCGTCTGCGAACATTGATTCCAGGTTCCGGTCACCTCGTGCACATGCCGGCGCACATTTATGCGCGTGTCGGTCGCTGGCACGATGCCGTGCTCGCCAACCAGGTCGCGATCGCGGCGGACAACGCCTACCTGTCGATGTGCCGCGGCAACACGTCGGGTGTGTACCCGCTCGGGTACGTGCCGCACAACCCACACTTCCTGTGGTTCGCGGCGAGCATGGAAGGTGCAAGCAAGATCGCGCAGGAAGCCGCCCGCCAGACCGCCGAACGCGTCAACCTGCCCGAGCTGATGCGGCAACCGGGATTTGCCGGGCTGCAGCACTACTGGATGACGCCCTGGTTCGACAACGTTCGCTTCGGGCGCTGGGATAAAATCGCGGGAGTGCCCAATCCGGCCCCAGACCTGCCGTACGTCACGGCGATCTGGCACTACGCGCAGGCAATGGCGGACATCCGGCAGGATCGCCTGAAGCAGGCGAACGAACATTACGAGGCGCTGGCCAAGCTGGCCGCGGATCCCATCATGCCGACACTGATGGTCTGGGATCGTTACCCGCTGGCACACGCAGCGAATATCGCCGAGCGCACCGTGAAGGCGGAGCTGGCATTGGTACGAGGCGATAAGAATGCAGCGGTCACCGCATATCAGGAAGCGCTCCTGATCGAAAGCAAGATTCCGTACGACGAGCCACCGGGTTGGCATGCGCCGGTCCGCCAGTCACTGGGCGCGGTTCTGCTTGCTGCTGGCCGCGCCAAGGAGGCTGAGGTGGTGTATCGCGAAGAGCTGGCGCGGAACCCGGCGAACGGATGGTCGTTGAAAGGCCTCGGACTGGCGCTCGAGCAGCAGAATCGACGCGAGGAAGCCGTGGACGTGGAAAAGCAGCTGGCGAAGGCCTGGCAAAACGCCGACGTGCAACTGGTCGCATCGAGATTCTGAAACGCGACCGCGATGCTGCTCAGCGGCGGCGATCGACGCGACAGGCGTAGCAGCCGCGGCGTGCGTTGTGCACGTGCAGGTAGGCGACCTCCGGCTGTGAAAAAAATCGGTCGATCAGTGACGTGAGTTCGGTGCCGGGCGCTACGTCTGCATCGACCATCTGCTGCCCGCTGTCGTACGCGCGCACCGACAGGAGCCGACGGCGCTGCTGGTCGGGCACCTCGTTTATGAACAGACCGGTGCCGGTGGCCGTACGGCGCACGAAGATCGGACCCGTAGAGGCGTACGGCGTCTCGCCCGCCAGGTGCGCGTAGGAAAACAGCAGCAATTCTTCGCCTGGCGACGCATCTTCGAGCGTAATCCTGCACGGGTATGTGTCCGCCGTATCGGCTTTGACCACGGCGACCCCAGCGGCGCGCAGTTCGGCGTCCGACATCCTGAGCAGCGGGCCGATGGCCTGCATCGGCAGGCCCGAAATCGTGAATTCCATCGCGCGCTCCGTGTGTGACGATGGCGCAAGCGTGCGCGCGCGCAGCACCGGCGGCGACCCGGATCGTGCTGTCTTCGCACGTATTTGCGGGCGCGTCACCGGAATAACTTGGCGTCCCGGGAGCACGCCGCAAAAGACATCCATGTCGGCTCGCACGTGGCGTCCCTGCCACGTGACGGCTCCCGGACGCCAAGTCATCCCGCTGACTGCCCGCCACGCGCGAATGCAGTTGGCAGCCGCGCGATCGGCGCCGCCTTATGCTGTGCGCCGCCGCGCCGGCGCGCGCCGCGCACCAACACCGATCGATAGCGAGTCGCGGCGGGATATCCCCAGTTTCCTCGCGGCACCGGTCAGTCGTGTCGCTGTCTCGCGGACCGCAGCAATGCTGACGGGTGGATCGAACTCTGCCATCGTGTACTGGTAGACCGCCTCCTTGAGCGCGGCAAGACCCGGCGACGCGATGACCCTGCGGCCCGACACGAAGAACGTGTCGAGATCGCCAAATGCGATCAGCATCGGCTTAGGCGAGGGCTTGAACGAACGCAGCGCACGGCCTGCAAGCGAACGCCTGGCATTCGCGGCGGCACACTCCCCCATCTGCATCGCGAAATACGCTTGCTTGGCGACCGTCGAGTTTGTCCCGGCAGCGTCGCCGGCGACGAACACGTTGGCAAAGTACTTGCTCTGCAGCGTGGGCTCGACCGGAGCCCATTGCCGCGGCCGCGTGGCGAGCCCGGATTGCAACAACAACGGCGGCGCCGTCATGCCTCCGGTCCAGATCGTAAGATCCGAGCGCACCCTCGCGCCAGAGCGAAGTCGTATTCCCTTTGCAGATACGACGCTGACCGGCGATCGCATATGCACGAGCACGTTGTTGTCGACGCAGTGTTTACGCACAGCTTTTTCGATCGAAGGCGGTGAGCCGCCGAGCAGGTTCGGACCCGCTTCGATCAGCTCGATCTGCAAGCCTGGCACGTTGCGATAGCGGCGGAGCACCTCACCGAGGGCCTCGATGCCCTCGAGCCCACCGCCGACGATCACGGCCGAACGTTGGCCACGCAACTTTGCCAGCTGCGCAAGCTTGCGCCGGATCGCTTCGCATTCGGCGACATCACCCAGGGAGTGTGCATGCCGCTCGACACCTTTCACGCCGTAGGTCTCACCTATGCCACCGACGGCGACGATGCATATGTCGAAGGCGACCTTGCCACCCGCCGCTGTCGTCAGGTTGCCTTTGCGCGCATCGATCGCAGTGACATCGGCTCGCAGGAATTTGTGTCCGGCGCGTGCGACGAGGCGAGCGCGCGGTAAACGCAGGTCACCGGGCCGTTTTACGCCAGAGATGAGTTCGTGGAGACTTGGCAGCCACTCGAACCACGGCGACTGGTCGATGACCGTGACGTCGTACTCCCGGCCAAAGTGCTGTGCTGCCGTCAATCCCGCGAAGTTCGCCCCGACAATTGCAATGCGGGGCCTGCCCGCGTGGGGTTTGCGCGCTGCTGCACGCTTCACTGCGGCTCGGTTTTTATTCACACGCCACTCCGTGCTGGCGCTCCAGTGTAGCGGCTTCGCCAGCGCGTCGGTTGCTGCGACCCGTGAACGACGGAATGTCGCTGTCGGAAACGCCTGTGCCGTTGTATGTTGCAATTGCTGAGTGGACTACGAAGCCTGCGAGGCCTGCGAAACTGCGCAGTCTTTGACGCTTGCGGACTTAAGCTAAAAACATACAGGGACAGGGAGCGACGATGGCTGCATTGGCTGGGGTCACGGGCATGCCCGCTCCGCAAGTCGAAATCGCCGAGTTCACGCTGAAGGCTGTCGCGACCGGCATCGTGCTCGGCATCATCTTTGGCGCGGCCAACGCTTATCTCGGTCTGCGCGTCGGCATGACGGTGTCCGCGTCGATTCCGGCGGCCGTGATGACCGTCGCTGCATTCCACCTGCTGCGCATGAAGGCCACGATTCTCGAAGCCAACATGTCGCAGACAGTCGCCTCGGCTTCCACGTCGCTGGCGACCGGCACGATTTTTACGATTCCGGCCCTGTTCCTCTGGGGCCTGGTGCCGCCGTACCTGCAAGTCGTGACGCTCGCGTTCCTCGGTGGCCTGCTCGGCCTCGCGGCCATGATTCCGCTGCGCCGCCTGCTGATCGTCAAGGCACACGACGAGTTGCCATACCCGGAGGGCACCGCCTGCGCCGAAGTACTGCATGCGATGAGCGCAGACGCGGGCGGCGCGACCAGCAGCAGTGCCTGGATTTTCCGCGGCATGGTGGTCGGCGCCGCGGTCAAGCTGGCGATCTCGCTCGCTTACCTCATTCCGGGTGAAGTGCACGCGGCGCTGCCACTCTTGCCGAAAGCACAGCTCGCACTCGAAATCGCGCCAGCGCTGCTCGGCGTCGGCTATATCCTCGGGTATCGGCAGGCGGCGGTTTGTGTCGCCGGCGCGTTGATTTCGGCAGTCACGATCACTCCGCTGATTGCCTGGCTCGGTGCGAGCCTGTCGACGCCCCTCTACCCCGAGACAGTCAGGCTGATCTCGGACATGGACGCCGGTGCGATCTGGGCACGCTATGTGCGCTACATCGGTGCCGGCGCCGTGGCCACGGCGGGCATCCTCACCGTGTTGCGCGGCCTGCCGACCATGATCGGCGCATTCACAGCCGTGGCGCAGGGCATGCAGAGCAAGGACGCGCGGGCGGCGCACGGTGATGCCGGACGCACCGATCGAGACCTGCCCGCGTCGTTCGTGTTCGGCGGCGTGGCGACCGTGGTACTGGTCGCCGGCCTGGTGCCGGGTGTGTTTGCCGGCGAGATGGATGCCGTGCAACGCGCCGTACTGGCAGGTGGCGTGGGATTGTTCGGAGTGTTGTTCGTGACCGTTGCCGCCCGCATCGTCGGCATCGTGGGCGTCTCGTCGCAACCCACGTCGGGCATCACGCTGGTCACGCTGCTCGGAACGGCCTCGGTTTTCGCCGCGGCGGGCTGGGTCACCGAGGATGCGCGCGCCGGTGTACTCACGGTCGGCACCATCGTGGCGGTGGCTGCCAGCAAGGCGGGCGACATCTCGCAGGACCTGAAAACGGGCTGGCTCGTCGGAGCAACGCCGGCCCGTCAACAGTTGGGACAGTTGATCGGCGCCGCGTTCGCGTGCTGGGCCGTCGCGGCGACGGTGCACCTGCTCGGCACGGCCTATGAGTTCGGCTCGCAGGAAATTCCGGCGCCGCAGGCAACGCTGATGAAGACCATCATTGAAGGCGTGCTGTCGGGCAACCTGCCGTGGAGTCTCGTGCTCACGGGCGCCGGGCTCTCGCTCGGTGCCATGCTGTGTGGCGTATCAGGCCTGGCCTTCGCGATCGGCGTGTATCTGCCGCTGGCGACGATGGCCCCTCTCTACGTCGGCGGGTGCATGCGTGCCCTGGCCGACCGCGGCCGTGCTCAACGCACGGAAGGTGAGCACGATGCCGGTATCCTGGCCGCCTCGGGCCTGGTCGCGGGCGAGGGACTGGCCGGCGTAGTCGTCGCCGGGCTCGTTGCCGCCGGCGTCGCACCTAAATCGATGGAGCCATGGATCGCCGGGTTTACGGGCGACGTCCTGGCGCTCGTCGTCGCTGCAGCGGTCTGCTATTTCCTGTTGCGTGGCGGGCGCTCGAATCCTGGCACCGTAAAAAAGAAGGGGCCCTGAGCATGGCCCTCGGCGCAACGATGTACGTTTTCGATGTCCGCCTGGCCGACGCGGACCGGGGTGTCTACGAGACACTGACGATTCGGGCAGCACGACACCCTTCCGAGAGCGCCGAATTCCTGGTCACGCGACTCCTCGCGTATTGCCTCGAGTACACCGAGGGCATCGCCTTTTCCAAAGGCTTGTCGGAGCCCGACGATCCCGCAATCAGCGTTCGCGACCTCACGGGCGCCTTGCAAGCCTGGATCGAGGTGGGCGTGCCCGACGCGGCCCGCGTGCACAAGGCCGCGAAGGCGGCCCCCAAGGTGACGATCTACCCGCATCGGGACGTGGAGCACACACTCGACCGTCTCGCCGGCGAGCGCATCCATCGTGCAGCGGCGCTACGCATCCGGTCGGTCGACCGAGAACTGCTGGCAGCGATGGTCGCCAGACTGGATCGCCGGATGGATTTCGACCTCGCCATCTCCGACCAGGCAGTTTATTGCACGCTCGGTAACGAAACGTTGACCGGCGTGATCGAAGAGCGTCGGCTGGACGATACACGCCAAGGGTGAACGAACCGGCTCACGCGCGTTTTCATCTACGTCGCGTGCATCGCTGCCTTGCCTGCGCTGCGAAAACGCTCGACGGGCACGGTGCGGGTGCTGCGACTTCCCGGCGGCCTGTTGATTCCGACAATTGCGACACCTCAGCGGTCCTTGGCCGCCAGATGCAACGCGATTGCCCGGTATGCCGGCAAGATGATCGGGTCCTGGACCGTATTCGCCGCCAGAGGGTGCGATCCGAAGCGTGCGATCACGAGCTCGTGCACCGGGTCGACATAGAGTGCCTGGCCATAGATGCCGCGCGCCATGTAATAGCCCTGGTCCGACACCCACCACATGTTGTGGTAGCTCCAGTTCGACAATGTGGCGTAGCCGCCCTTGGCGAACTTGGCCCGGTCGGCACCGGCCGCGATGTCCTTGATGACCTCCGCCGGAACGATCTGCTGGCCATTGAACCTGCCCTCCAGCCGCATCATCTCGCCGACACGCGCCAGGTCGCGCAATGTTGCGTTGAGGCCGCCACCGCCCGACGGCGTTCCGTTGCGATCCAGGAGCATCGCGGCATTCTGCTCGGCACCGATTTTCTGCCAGATCCGGTCCGACAGCAGCTCTGGCAATCGCATCCCGCTGGCGCGCTGGATGACCCATGCCAGCACTTCGGTGTTGACCGACTTGTATGCGAACCCCTGGTCGTGCTCGCCCTCTTTCTGCAGCGTCCGCAGGAAGTCGTAGATGCTCGCCGGGACGACGACACCCGGCGCTGGCGGCGCAAATCCGCCGGCGGCCATGTATTCAAACACCGCCGCCTTGGGATCGGAATAATTCTCGACATATTTCAGGCCCGTGGTCATGTCCATGACCTGGCGCACGGTCGCGTCGCCATAGGCGCTATTCGCGAGTTCAGGCACGTACTTTGTTACGAGCGCCGCGGGGTCGATCTTGCCTTCGGCCGCGAGCATCGCCGCCAGCGTGCCGACGAACGATTTCGTGACCGAGAACGCGAGGTGCTGCTTTTCGGGCGACAGCTCGCCGAAGTAACGCTCGTAAACGATACGGCCGCGATGCACGACGACGACGCCGTCCGACCAGGTTTTCGCGAGCGCTTCGGACCACGTGCGCGACTGGCCGTCCATGTCGGTGTACGGCACCGCATCGAGGTCCTGCTCGGCGCGCGGAAATTCGTAGGCCTTGCCTGGGCCTCTCGCCACGTCCGCGGTCGGCAGGAACTCGCGCATGTGACTGAACGTCCAGCGCGTGTACGGAAATTTCAGGTGCGAGGCGTCGGCCCAGCGTGCGAGCTTGTCCGGCGCCGGCGGGAACCCCGACATGACTCCGGTCACTTTCGGATCGCTGGCTGCTGCATCGGGAAAGCGCGAGAGGTCGACCGCGCTCCACGTCGCGCCGGACCAGAGCGCGAGCGCGCAGGCGATGAACACGTAAAGATTCCTGATCGGCATGGACACCCCCCGTCGACGCCAGGCAACGACTACTGAGAACTACCGGCGGTGATTCGTGATCAGCGAGTCATTCCGTCCTTGCGCAGTCGATTCGCAATCGTTTGCGCGAGGACCGCGAGGCCTTCCTCACGAGACTCCAGATTCTTGGCAACCGTCTCCATCGTGTAGACGACGGTCGAGCCTCTCGTCTCGAACAGCCGCGTCGAAACCTTCACGTCGCCCTGCAGTGTCGTGATGGACGGCAGCGTCTGGAACTCGCCATAGACAACCGGTACGCCATACACCCCGTAGTAACCGGTATCCCAACCGACGTCCGTGGGCTTGTACCTCGCGTCGCCCCGGTCGTCGCGGCCGTGTCCTTCCGTGGTCGAAAATTCCTTGGAAACGAGGATCGTCGCGAGTACCGCATCGGGCTTCTGCGCCTTGACCGCCTCGTCGAGGCTTTCACGGGTCAGCGGGTCTTTCTTCGTCACCGCGTCGCAGCTTGCGAAGACCACGGTCTCGTCGCTGGACAGCTGCGAGACCATGAAGCGCTCGAAGGGGCAGCGCTTATTCACGTCGGGACTCACACCCACCACCATGACACGCTGGAACGTCATGTTGCGTGCACCAGCCGTGGGACTGCTTTTCACGGAAACCTGCGGACCGCAACCGGTCAGCCAAGTCGCCGCCAGGAGTGCCAGCACTCCGGCCGTCGCATTGCGGGCATTCAAGCGATCGAAGACTCGATTGTTCATTACCTGTCCTTTCCGGATGGGGCGGCAGCATAACGCGCGCGTGCCCGCGGCACCAAAGGTCGACGAGTTGCGTTCAGGGCGCTGCGTGCCGGGTGGCAGAATCTCCGCCGAGACGCATCACGCCCGCCGTGCGATACCAGCTCAGCGCGCCTTCGTAGGCAGCCTTGCAGCTGCTCGTCCGCCGGTCGACCACCCGCTTTCCCATCCTGCTCATGAATTCCTGGAAATCGCGGCGGATGGCGTCGGATCCGCAGTGGTCGTAGAGCCACGCATTGATGCCAAGATAAACATCGTCGGCAGAGGTAGCGACGAAGCCGCTCAGCAACGTCGGCAACATCGCCGCGGGCGGCGCTTCCGAGCAACAGTGCAGCCTGGTGTAAGGGTCGGACGACCAGATGTGAAAGAACGTCGTGCGCGTATCGGCAAGCACCCGTAGCGGGCGATAGTCGTACTGGAATCCACCGGTGCTCGAAAATGTGTGCGGCTGGTGATCGCCGAATACCAGCAGCACGAATGGTCGCCCGGTCCGTGCTTCGATGTCCTTCAGATAGTCGGCAAGCGCCTTGATCGCGGCGGTCGTCGAACCGAGCCTGCGCAGGTATTCATCCAATGCGCAGTTCGGCGTGAAATCCTTCGTACCGGCAAAGTGCACCTTGAATCGCCGGGCATCGGTACCGCGGCACTGATGGGGCGAATGGTTCTCGATGAACAAGGCATAACCGAAGAATGGCGCGGGCGGTGCGGGGCCGAGGGCCGTCACGACGCTCGCGGCCACAGTGCGGTCCGAGTCCATCCAGGGGCCACGGCCCATATCGATGCTGTCCAGGATGGTCTCGAATCCATAGTGCCGGTAGGCGTTGCGCGCGTTGTAGAAGTCACCTCCGTGCGGAAAGAAAGCCCACGTGTGATAACCGTGGTCACGCAGGTAGGTCGCGATACTGCGATCGACGAACGGAGAGAGCGAGGCATGGGTGTACATGCCCGCGTACCCGAAGACACGCGAATCCATGCCGACGATGGTCTCGAACTCGGTGATCCACGTGCCACCGCCCATCGCATTGACGCGCAGCAATCCAAGTGCGGCGGTTCGTGGGTCCGGCTTGAACAGATAATCATTCCACGGCCCCTGCAGCCGAAATACTTTTCCCGGATCGAAGGTCGACTCGGCGAGTAACACGAGGATATTCGGTCTCAGGCGTGTGCCGGGTTCCGGCCGCGACGTAAAGTCCATGTATCGAGACACTGCTGCCGTGATCTGCTCCGGTCCCGGCGGCGCCACGTTACTGGTCAGGTAGATGTCACCTGTCGATGCAGATTCGAGGTGCTCGGAATAGGCGATGAATGGCAGGACGCCCATCGTCTTCGCCAGGCGCACGACTCCTTCGAGTTGCCAGGTCGGAGAGTCGTCCTTGGCCGCCGCCGCATACAGCGCGTCGAGCTGCAACGAGAGCAGTGCGGCGAGGAAGCAGAGCGACACGCACCTTGTCACGATGGCACCGCGCTCCGTACGCCATCCACGCCGCGCAATGACATTCATGGTTCCTACGATTCCTGCCGCCAGCCACGACAGCAGTACCAATGTCAGCACCAGCGTCGTGACGTACCGCGTCCATTGCGGCAGTGACAGTGCGTCCCAGAGTCCCGCGGGATTTCTGAGTGCAATTTCGAGATCCAGGACGGTCAACGGCAGCCCGGTGAGTCCTACCTTGAGGTCGGTAACCCAGGTCAGCAGGAAATGCAGGGCGACAATGGCGGCGAGACTGACGGCACCGAAAACGCCCGGCAGCAGGACGCAACCGGCGGCAACGTAGCCCAGCAGGGCCCAGCTCGCGGTTTGCATGGGCCAGTACCAGACGGCTATCGCGGCGCAGACCGCGAAATACAACGCCGCGAGCCAGCGGATCTTCGCGGCGTTGCCGGTAGCGATTCGTGTTGCCAGCAGTGCACCGACGACCAGGATGCCGCCGCCGAGCAGCGAGCCCATCACCTGGCGCGCGGTGAAGCCGAACGCGATCGGCGTGCCGAGGGGATCGCTGGCGACTGCGGACAGCAGGATACCGAGCCCCACACAACAAAGTACCAGGCTCGTCGCGGGGACTCGTAACCGGCGCATCAGCAAGGCGTCGCGCCCGATCCTCGCCCGCCGCGAAGTTCGTATTCCTGAGTGCCGCGGTGATAAATGTGATCGGTGTCGAGCGCGGCGGTCTTCGCATACTGGAACGCCGGCGCCAGCGATTCGTAGATGGGCTCGAACCCGCGTTGCTCGGTCAGGTGAAAAAGCTCGCGAAACGACTCGATCACGAAATAGGTCGCCTGCAGGTCGGAGATCGTGTAGTCGGTGCGCATGACGCGATCGACATTCAGGTGGATCCGGTTGGGCGAACGGCCTTCGACGGCGAACACGGTCTCGGTTGGACCGGACAGGATGCCCGCGCCGTAGATTCGCAACTGGTCGTCCTCCAGGATCAAGCCGAACTCGACCGTGTACCAGTAGAGCGCGCTGAGGGCCTTGAGACGATTGTATTTGAGTGCCTTCCAGCCCGCGCGACCGTAGGCTTCCATGTAGCTCGCGTAGATCGGGTCCGTCAGCAACGGCGCATGCCCGAACACGTCGTGGAAAACGTCCGGCTCCTGGATGTAGTCGAACTGCTCGCGCGAACGGATGAAGTTGCCGGCGGGAAAACGCCTGTTTGCGAGGTGATAATAGAAAACGTGATCCGGAATCAGCATTGGAACCGGCACGACGGACCAACCGGTCAACGCCTTCAGTTCCTCGCTCATGGCGTTGAAATCCGGCACGCCGCCACGACCGAGGTCGAGCTTGTCGAGCCCGAGCATGAACTCCTTGCAGGCATGACCTGGCATCAGCTGGATCTGCCGCGCGTAGAGTTCGTCCCAGATGCGGTGGTCTGCGGTTGAGTATTGACGCTGTGCCGGCTCGAGCCAGTCCGCGCGGAGACGCTCGGGCTTCTTGAGCGGCGCGATGCACACCGAGGCAGGCAAGTCTGGAATCCGCGTGTAGTCGTATTCAGCCGTCATCTGCTTGTCCTCCAAAGCGCGATTCTAACCGTCGGCGACCGTCGACTCAGCGAAACCCGTGGGCGGACGCTACACTCAGCCTCGACGCGTTCAGGAACGAACTGCAGAAAGAGCGACCCGTCACATGCCAGAACTCCGCGTCAGCAGTTTCTCGGTGGCCATCGATGGCTATGGCGCCGGCCCGGAGCAGAGCATGGAGAACCCGCTTGGCAAGGGCGGTACTGGCCTGCACGAATGGGTCGTCGCGACGCGCACATTCAAGAGAATAGTCGGCGAGGCGGGAGGCTCGACGGGCATCGATGACGAATTCGCGGCACGTGGCTTCGATCGAATCGGCGCCTGGATCATGGGCCGCAACATGTTCGGACCGGTTCGCGGGCCATGGCCGGACGAGAGCTGGCGTGGCTGGTGGGGAGAAGAGCCGCCCTACCACGTGCCGGTGTTCGTATTGACACACCATCCGCGCGAGCCCCTGACGATGGCAGGAGGAACGACTTTTCACTTCGTCACGGGTGGCATCCACGAAGCGCTGCAGCGTGCGCAAGCAGCCGCGGACGGTCGGGACGTACGCCTGGGCGGTGGCGTTTCGACAATTCGGCAATATTTGCAGGAGCGGCTGATCGACGAGATGCATCTTGCGATATCGCCGGTCCTGCTCGGCTCCGGCGAACACCTGCTGGGTGGCCTCGACCTCGTGCGGCTCGGCTATGAATGTGCCGAGCACGTCGCGACCTCCAGTGCTACGCATGTGGTGCTGCGCAGGAAACTACGGGGTGCAGCGCAAGACTGAACGATTCGCCGCGCGACGCGCTTCAATCGCCTGGAAGGTCGAATACCAGCACCTCGGCGTCCGTGCCGTCGGCGAGCCTGACAACCGGCGTGTCGCTCAGCATCGCGGCATCGCCCGCATCGAGACGCGCGTCGTTCAGGTGGATACGGCCCCGAACCACGTGCGCGTAAACGCGACGGCCCGCGCCGACCGTCAGCTCAGCCTGCTCCGGGCCATCGAACAATCCGGCGTAAACGCGCGCGTCCTGGTGAATCCGCAGCGATCCGTCGTCGCCGTCGGGCGCAGCGATCAGCCGTAGACGCCCGCGTTTTTCGTCTACGCCGAAATGCTTCTCCTCGTATTCCGGCGCGATGCCCTTCATGTTCGGCTGGATCCAGACCTGGAGGAAATGGACGGGCTGCGATTTTGAGTTGTTGAATTCGCTGTGCTGGACATGACGGCCGGCACTCATTCGCTGCACGTCGCCGGGGCGAATTACGGAGCTCGTACCCGTCGAGTCCTCGTGTGCCAGCTCGCCCTCCAGCACGTAACTCAGTATTTCCATGTCGCGGTGACTGTGCGCGCCGAACCCGGCACCGGGCGCAACGCGGTCCTCGTTGATGACACGCAGCGGGCCGAACTGCACGTGCGCGGGATCGTAATAGTCGGCGAATGAGAACGAATGATAGGAGTTGAGCCAGCCGTGGTCCGCGTGACCGCGCTCGTTGCTGCGTCGAACCTGCGTCACCATTGCAGCGTGCCCTCGATGATGGTCTGGGTCTGACCGCCGATCCAGACCTCGTTCTCGGCGTCGATGGAGATCTCGACGACGCCATCACGCCCGATCTCGCGCCCCTGCGAGGACGTGAATTTCGTTGCCGGCGCAGCGCCGTTTGCGTGCATCCACCCGGCGATCGCCGCGTTGGCGCTACCAGTCACGGGATCTTCCGGAATCCCGTCTCCCGGGACGAATGCCCGCACTACGACACTGTAGTTCTGTTGGCTGCAGCGCGCGAAAACCGCGACGCCGATTGCTCCAGATGACCTGTTCTCGCGCGCCATCGCCTGGAGGTCGGGTGACAGCGTTCTTACGTCGGCTTCGTCGGCCAGTTCGACGCACCACCACTTCGGGCCGTTGTCGAGCAAGGCCGGACGCAACTTTCCCATGCGGCTGGTACCAAGACTCGCGATCGCCTGTGCTGGGTCGCCCGCCCGCTCGATCGCCCTCGGCGCGCGCACATGGACGCGCCGTTCCGCACCGTCGCCTTCGACCCGCAGTGGCAGCAAGCCTGCCGCGCATTCCTGGACCAGCCGACCCGCACGCGGAGCGATGGAGCCACGCTCCAGCACGGCGTGCGCGGTGCCGACGCTCGGATGCCCGGCAAACGGCAGTTCCTGGCGCGGCGTGAATATGCGCAGACGGTAGTCGGCGCCCGCCTGCGTGGCGGGCAGGACGAATGTGGTCTCGGACAGGTTCAGCCAGGCCGCCAGGTTCTGCATCGCGGCGGTATCGAGACCGTCAGAGTTGAGGACTACACCGAGCGGATTTCCGGAACCCTTCACGGGGGCGAACACGTCGAGCTGCAGGAATTCACGTTGCGTCATGCCGTTAGTGTGCTTGCTGCGCGGCGGGGTCGACAAGGGTGCCTGATAAACCGGCGCTGCCCGGCCTTGGCGAGGCGTTCGCGGATATGTTTTGCAACGCGTCGTGCATCACGCCGCATGCTTCATTTATTCTCGCTCGCTCGTCGCGCCGCGACGAACCCCAGGAGAAACTTGCCATGGCGGAACAGACGTACAAGGCCGGCTGCACGTGCGGTGCGGTCGAACTCGAGATTACGGGCGACCCGGCGGTACAGGCTTACTGCCATTGCAGTTCGTGCCGGGGTTGGCTCGGCGCACCGCTTCACGCGGCGGCCCTATGGCCTTCGCCGAGCGTGAAGGTTTCCAAAGGCTCGGATAACCTCGGCGTCTACAAGAGGACGGAAGCGAGCCATCGGCAGTTCTGCAAGAGCTGCGGTTCCCCGGTGCAGATTGTCCATCCTGGCATGGGCATGACCGACGTCCCGGCAGGCTCGGTGCGCGGCCTGAATTATCAGCCGGCGCTGCACGTGCATTACGGTGAGAAAGTCATGGCCACGCGTGACGGCCTGCCGAAGTTCAAGGATTTTCCGAAGGATTTCGGCGGCTCCGGCGAAATGCTTCCCGAGTGAAGCGGCAGGAGTCTGCTGCACCACGCGGCCGACTCCGGTATCTATAGCGCGGCGGTCCGGGCGGCCGTCGCCACCCCTGCCCGGTTCGGACGAAAAATATGTAAAAAAGCGAACGAAAAGTCCGGTGCGCTCCGAACTGGATTCGATTCGAGCGCGCGTTTTTTTCTGCTGCGACACACTTCACCGTCTTCTGCGAACCCGCGTGATTTCCTGTGCGCCTGGTTTGCCCAACAAAAATATGCGTCAAAACGTAACGGAGAGGAGTTCGACGATGAGTGCGGTTGAGTTGCGGGAGCGCCTGGATGCTCGCGTTGCGGAGTGCCAAAGGACGGTCAACGAACGACTCCCGGATTTCCCCAGGGTTTCCTGCACGCTATTCAGCGGCCGCCGCGCCGCCGGTCTCGCGTTCGGCTACGAACATCGGATCGCGATCAACGAAGTCTTGCTCGCGGAAAATCCCGAGCCGATGCTGCGAGACACCGTCGCTCACGAATTCGCACATGTCGTAGTCTGGTGGCTGTACCTCGAGAAGGTGCGCGTATCCCAGCCGGGCGTGGTCAAGCCCCCGAGCGGACACGGGATCGAGTGGCAGGACATCATGCGTGAAATCTTTCAGCTCGAGCCGTCGCGCTGCCATTCTTTCGATACGAGCAACACCGGTTCACGCAGCCAGCGCCGCTGGACGTACCGCTGCGGTTGCCGCCAGCACCTGTTGACGACGTCGAAGCACCGCCGCGCCATCGCGGGCGCCCGGTATGCCTGCGCGGAGTGCAACAGTGCTCTCGCGTGCGAGCCGGAGTCGCTGGCTTAAAGTTGCCTGGGATCCCGGTGCGGGGTCGGTCTGCGGACGAGGCGCACCTCGGAGCGGGTAAGATCGTCCGGCCGTAACCGGAGATTCCATGATTCCCGAGAAGATGCGCTTCGTCGCTGCCACCGCCGCCGGCGGTCCGGAAGTACTGGCCATTTCCACCACGGAAGTTCCGCGGCCCCGGGCCGATGAAGTGCTGATCCGTGTACAGGCCGCCGGTGTCAACCGGCCGGATGTGGCCCAACGCAAAGGGCAATATCCCGCACCGCCCGGAGCCAGTCCCATCATCGGTCTCGAAGTTGCCGGCGAGGTGGTCGAAGCAGGTGTCGAGGCTACCGCCTGCGAGATCGGCAGCCAGGTCTGCGCGCTGACGAATGGCGGCGGGTATGCCGAATATTGCGTCGCGCCCGTCACTCAATGCCTCCCGTGGCCGAGCAGCTACGACGCCGTCCGGTCTGCGGCGCTGCCGGAGACGTTTTTCACGGTGTGGGCGAACATGTTCATGCACGGGCGGTTGGCGCGCGGCGAATCGGTGTTGATCCACGGCGGCACGAGCGGCATCGGGGTAACCGCGATACAGCTCGCCCGGGAGTTCGGCGCGCGCGTCTTCGCAACGGCCGGCAGCGATGAGAAGTGCGCAGCCTGCGTCGGGTTGGGCGCCGAGGCTGCCATCAATTACAAGACCCAAGACTTCGGCGAGCGGATCGCGGCCCTGACGGACGGCCGCGGGGTCGATGTCGTCATCGACATCGTCGGCGCGCCTTACTTCGAGCGCAACATGAATAGCCTGGCGCTGGATGGCCGACTGGTCGAGGTGGCTACGCAGTTCGGGGCCAAGGTCGAACGGTTCGATCTGCTGCAGGTGATGCGCAAGCGCCTGACGATTACGGGCTCGACCATGAGGCCGCGGACGACGGCCCAGAAAGGCGCCATTGCGGACGAACTGCGAAAAAACGTCTGGCCGCTGCTCGATGCCAGCCGGGTCGCTCCGGTTGTTCATGCGGTGTTCCCGCTGGAACAGGCGGCGGAAGCTCACCGGGTCATGGAATCGAGCGTACACATCGGGAAACTGGTCCTTTTGGTCGCCGAATGACCGCAAACCGGGCTGCGCTTCTCACTATGTGAAACGGGAACGGTGCGACCGCGAACGGTCGTTGTAGGATTTGTCTTAGGAACCCTCCTATTCGGCGTAGGCATGGAATAAAGTGCTCTCCCGATCATCCGTCAGCTCTGGGGAGACGAACATGAGAAAAACCTCCGTCATGCTGGTAGACGACCACCAAGTTGTCTGCGCCGGCCTGAAATCGATGATCAGTGCCCAGCCCGACCTTGGCGTCGTCGCTGAGGCCTCGTCAGGCAAGCAGGCGCTCGAGCAACTCCGCACAATTCCGACCGACGTGCTGCTGCTCGACCTGCAGTTATCCGACATGTCGGGCCTGGACGTGCTGCGCTACGTGCGCTCGCACTATCCATCCACGAAGATTCTCGTGATCAGCAGCTACCCTGAATCCCAGTTCGGTCTGAACGTACTGCGTGGCGGCGCGAGCGGATTCATCAGCAAGGGCGCCGAGCCGACGGAATTGATGCGCGCATTGCGTACCGTGGCGCGCGGAGGCCGCTACGTCGGTCCGGAACTGACCGAGCAACTCGTCTCGGGCATGAATGGCGACGGCACTTCACCACTGCATGGCAGCCTGTCGGAACGCGAATTCCAGATTTTCTGCAAGATCGCCGAAGGCGAGTCGGTCTCGCAGATTGCGGCACGTCTTTTCCTGAGCGTAAAGACCGTGAGCACATATCGGCGTCGCATCCTCGACAAGATGACCATGAAGAGCAACGCGGACATCACGAGCTACGCAATCCGCAACGACCTGATTCGCTAGCACGGACCTGATTCGCTCATGCGTATGCGGGGGGCTGCGCATTTGCCGCAGCCCTCCGGACCGCCCCGGATTTGCACGGCCGACCTGGCCCTGAAAGCCTTCGTCACGCACGCTGACCCTTGGCAATGTGTTCCTGCAGGACACGCTCGGACGTTCGCCTTGCGTGGCGGGCACGCGACAAGTCACTGCTCTGGGGTGCCGCCTCGCGGGCAATCCGGACACCGACGCCTTCGATCGTGACGTCGTCGAAACCCTCGGCACGACGGTCTTCCCGACAGCAACGACTCGTTCGATCCCGAGGAAGTTGATACCCTCGAGATCGGGTATCGGTCGCAGCCCTGCCAGGCCGTGATTTTCTCCGTCGCTGTCTTCTACAACGTGTACGACAAGTTGCGCACGATCGAGCCAGCCTCAGCCACTGAATTCCTGCCGCTGCGGTGGGACAATCGCATGGAGGGTTCCACGGTCGGCTGGCGCGTGTGGAATACGGTGGACGTTTCCATCAGCGGCTTCAATCTGCTGGATGATCGCCACCTTGAATATCCGGCTCCGGGTGGCAATTTTATTCCGCACAGCGTGCTGGCGCAGGCCCGCTGGAGATTCTGAGCATGGCCTTGGCGACGATCGATATTGCCCGGTGCCTCCAGCGCAGGCTGCAGTGCCTGCTGGTTGGCGTGCTCGCATGCACGACGCCCAGCCACGCAGAAACCACGCCGTACGACGAGAACGCCGTCAAGGCGGCCTTTCTTTATCGCTTCACCGGTTACATGGAGTGGCCGAAACCGTCGGCACAGTTGCGCCCCGGGTTTACGATCGCAGTGCTCGATGCCAAGCCAGTTGCGCAGGAACTCGCGCGGTTACTGCAGCAACGCCCGATCAAGGATTTACCCGTCCGCGTACAGACAATCCGGGCTGCCAAGGAGGCAAGCGAGGCACAGGTGCTGTACATCGGCGCCGACTACTCCGGCAATCTCGCGACAGCGATCGCAGCATTTGCCGGCCGGCCGGTGCTCATCGTCACTGACCATCCGCGGGGCCTGGACGACGGCAGCGCGGTGAATTTCCTGCTGGTCGATCGCCGTGTCCGCTTCGAGGTATCGCTGCCCGCCGCAGAGCTCGCGGGCATCAAGGTCAGTTCGCAGTTGTTGTCGGTCGCCACCCGTGTTCGCGGTTCGCAACTGCACTTGCGGACCGTATGCACACCCTCGCACCACTACACCCACGGCCAGTTGCGGTGTTCCGAACGAGTGGCCCGGTCTTGAGCGCAGAGCCGCTGCAGACCATGCCGGCGCCCGATCCGCCGGCACGCCCCAGCCTTGGTCCAATCCGTTACCTGCGCGATTCGGTTCGCGGCAAGCTGGCTGGCATCGTCCTGCTCACGACGGTGATCGTGCTGTTGATCGCCGGCGTTGCCCTGCTCGTGCACGATCTGTCGGTGTATCGCAACTCATGGGCTGTGGACGTCGCGGCGCAAGCAAGGATACTGGCGCAATCGGCGGCACCGGCCATGGCCTTCGACGACAGGAAAGAGGCACGGCGCAGCCTGGAGGCCCTGCAGGCTCGCCCCGCGATCCGTGCCGCAGCACTCTATACGGCGGCTGATCAACTGTATGCGAAGTTCACGCGCAAAGGAGAACTGCCCCCTGGGCCGCATCCGCCAGCCGGGTTGCGCGGCCTTTCCGTATCCGGCGAGCGCGTGGAGTTTGCCGAGCCTATCGAGTTCAACGGTGAAAATCTCGGCACACTCTACGTGCGCGCCCACTACGACATCTTGGGCCGCATCAATGCCTACCTCGGCATCTTCGCTTTCATCACCGGCCTGAGCCTCGTCGCCGCGCTGTTCCTGTCGGCGGCCCTGCAACGCCTGGTCACGATACCGCTCGAGGCGATCGGGCTGGTGGCACGACAGATCGTGCACCAGCAGGATTACTCGCTGCGCGTCGAGCAGATGACCAACGATGAGATCGGACTCGCGGTGCAGGCGCTGAATCGCATGCTGGACGAGGTGCAGATACGCGCGCGGGCGCTCGAGGGATCCAACGAATCGCTGCGCCGCGAAGTGGCGGTACGAAAAAGAGCCGAAGCTGAACTCGGACGTGCCAACGCACGCCTCGAAAGCACGATGGCGGCCGCTGAGATCGGCGGCTGGGCGCTCGACCTGCGAACCCACGAACTGGTCGTCGATCACAACTTCGCCGCCCTTTACGGCTTTTCCGATCCAGCCATCTTCATGGCCGACCCGACCAGGCGCCTGCGTGCCATTCACCGTAGCGACGCTGTCGCCGTGGCCGAAGCCGAGTCGCGGGCCATGAGGACCGGCACGCTGGCTTCGAAGGAATTCCGGATCGTGCAACCGGACGGCACTCATCGCTGGTGCATGGAGCGCGGCAAGGTGCAGCGGGCCACGGATGGACGGCCGGTGCGACTGGCCGGCCTGTTGATCGACGTGACGGCACAGATGCACGCAGAGCAGCAACGGCGCGAGACCGAGAGGGTGTACCGGGCCATTGGCGAGTCGCTGGCCTATGGCGTCTGGATCACCGACGCGGAGGGTCGCTGCACGTATGCCAGTGAGTCGTTCCTGCGCCTGCTCGGGATGAGCCAGGAGCAATGCAGTGACCTGGGCTGGGCCAGCTTGCTGCACCCCGAGGAGCGGGACGCAACCCTGGCGGCGTGGGGGGAATGCGTGCTGCGGGGCGATGCCTGGTACCGGGAGCATCGGATCCTCGGCGCGGACGGTAGTTTCCATCCCGTGCTCGCGCAGGGCGTTCCCATTCGCAGGGAAGACAATACGATCTACGGCTGGGCCGGTATCAACCTGGACATCAGCCCGCTTAAACACACCGAGGAAGCTTTGCGCGAGGCGGACCGGCGCAAGGACGAATTCCTGGCGACACTGGCGCACGAACTGCGCAATCCTTTGGCACCCATTCGCCACGCCGCACGCATCCTCGATACCGCGGACGCAAACGAGCCGCAGCGCAAATGGGCGCGCGAGGTCATCGCACGGCAGGTGGAGCACATGGCGCTGCTGCTCGACGACCTGCTCGACGTCTCGCGCATCACGCGCGGCCGGCTCGACCTGAAGCTCGAACCGGTGTCGCTGGAGCGTATCGTCCACGCGGCCGTCGAAACGTCCAGGCCCTTGATCGACGCCAAGCGGCACGACCTGTCCGTGTTGCTGCCGGACGAGCCGATCGAACTGATGGTCGATTCGCTGCGCATGGCGCAGGCGTTGTCGAACCTGCTGACCAATGCGGCCAAATACACCGACGCTGAAGGCACGATCGTGCTTTCGGCACGACGCGAAGTCGATGGCATCTCGATCAAGGTGAATGACACCGGTATCGGACTCGACGCCAACTCCGTCGTCAAAGTGTTCGAGATGTTCTCCCAGGTCGAGACTGCCATCCAGCGCAGCGAGGGCGGCCTCGGCATCGGGCTGGCCCTGGTGAAAGGACTGGTTGCGCTGCACGGCGGGTCAGTGCACGCGCGGAGCGACGGGTTGGGACTCGGCAGCAGTTTCGCAATCCACCTGCCCGAGGCCTGCATCGTCGAGCAGCAGCCTCGGCATCAGCGACCGTCGCGGCATGTAACGAGTCAAGGCGATGCGACTGCGCGACTCAAGGTGCTCGTGGCGGACGACAACCGCGACGCGGCCGATTCGCTCGCCATGTTGCTGCAGCTGTCCGGGCACGAAGTGTTCGTGGCAACGACTGGCCGACAAGCACTCGAGTTGGCCCGTCGCGAGTGCCCGGATGTCCTGGTACTCGATATCGGCATGCCGGAATTGAGCGGTTATGAAGTCGCCCGCGCGGTCCGCGACTGTCCCTGGGGCCAGTCCGCATTGCTGATTGCATTGACTGGCTGGGGCCAGCAGGACGATATCGAGCGAGCGCGCTCGGCAGGATTCGATCGCCACTACACCAAGCCGATCGACACGGCCGCGATCGAGGCATTGCTCGCGGCCCACGCCCGGCAGGGCACCCGCCGGGCCAGCTGAGGGAATCCGCGGAAACGATCCGCGGCGCCGGTTAGACTGCGGTTCGACTCGGACGCGCTCACTCCGCAAGGCCTCGGTAATGCAACCTCTTGCAGTCATAGCGGGTTTCGGCGGAATCAATGCCGCCGGCCGCAGTTCGGCTGATCACGGCTATCGTCGCTCGATCATCGATGCGCTTGAACCAGGCCTTGCGGATGCAACGCTGCGCAGCCTCGCCGGCTTGATGAATATCAACGGTGAAATCGATGCGGACGTGCGTCAGTACATCCTTGACCACACGCTGATTCGGCGCCTCGAACCTGATCGCCTCGATCCCAGGAACGTGCCTTGGAACTGCCGGGCCCGGCTGATCCCGGGCCTCGGCGCGGTGTCCTTCAGCGTCTTGCAGCGCGACTTGCCAAGCCAACTGCCACCCGGCTGGACGGTCAGCGAGAGCGTTGCAGGCCGTGTGCGCGTCGACCTGCCGGAGGATGAAGAAATCCTGTTGCCCGTGACGCGGGCGCTCGATGTCAGCGCAGCCGGGCAGCTTCCTACCGGTTTTGATCCGAAGACGCTGTATGCCGGGCGCGGTCATCCGCGGGCCATTCAAATGTCGTTGTTCGCCGCGAACGACGCGCTCGGCTCGCTCGGCATCAAGTGGGAAACCTTGCTGAAGCACGTCCCGGCGGATCGCGTCAGCGTGTATGCCGGCAGTGCGCTGGGCCAGCTCGACCAGGAGGGTACCGGAGGACTGCTCGGGTCGCGCTATCGGGGCATGCGGCCAACATCCAAGCAGATAGCCATGGGCCTGGCCGAAATGCCCGCCGACTTCGTGAACGCGTATGTGCTGGGGAGCATTGGCCGGACCGGTCACAACATGGGAGCGTGCGCGACGTTTCTTTACAACCTGCGGCAGGGAATTCACGACATCGAATCCGGCCGCTCGCGCGTAGTGCTGGTCGGTGGCGCGGAGGCTCCGCTGTGTGCTGACGTCATCGAAGGCCTGTCGACCATGGGCGCGCTCGGTACCGACCAGGAGCTGCTGGAGCTCGACCGCAATCTGAATGCGACCGAGCCTGACTTGCGCCGTGCCTGTCGACCATTTGCCGAAAACTGCGGCTTCACGATCGCGGAAGGCGCGCAGTTCGTGTTCCTGCTCGACGACGCACTGGCCCTGGAACTCGGGGCGTCGATGCACGGCGCGGTCACGGACGTCCAGGTCCACGCGGACGGCTACAAGAAGTCGATTTCGTCGCCCGGTGTCGGCAACTACATCACGTTCGGCAAGGCAGTCGCGCGCGCGATGCGTGATGTCGGTGAAGATTCGATTCGACGTCGTAGTTTCGTACAGGCACATGGCACGGGCACACCCCATAACCGGACGACCGAATCGCAGATCATGAGCGGCGTCGCCAAGGCTTTCGGGATCGATGCCTGGCCCGTCGCGGCCATCAAGTGTTTCGTCGGCCACACGATGGCTGCGGCTGGCGGCGACCAGCTGCTCTCGACGCTCGGCGTGTTCCGGTACGGGATCCTGCCTGGAATCGCGACCATCGACGCAATCGCTGCCGACGTGGAGCAGGAGTGCCTCAGGTTTTCACCGGCGCCGCTCGAGCGTTCCCCCGCCGATTGGGATGCCTCGTTTTTGAACTCCAAGGGATTCGGCGGCAACAATGCGACGGCTACAATCATCTCGCCCCGTGTCGTCGCGCGAAGACTCGAGCAGCGGCACGGCCATCGCGCGCTTGCGGCCTGGCGCGAACGCAACGAAGCGGTCGTGCAGCGGTCGGCCGACTGGGACAGGGCCTTGACCGAGGGGACCGCGGAGATGGTCTACCGCTTCGACCATGAAGTGCGAAGCGAAAAGCACGTGCGAATCGAGGATGGAATGATGCACATCGAAGGACTCGCGCCTATCTCGCTCCTGGATTGAGCTTTGACGCGGAGACAACCTGCTTTGAAAGACGACGCACCGACAGAGGTTTCAGCCGACCGTCTGGTCAACTTCCTGCTTCGCAAGGGCCTCGGCGGTTTCGGACCATTGTCCAGCGCGCAAGACCTGGCAGACGAATACCTGATCGACCAGGGCTACGCAGGACACGACCAGCGTGTCGACTCGCTGATCAACTGGGAGACCGGCAAGAACTTCACGAGCGGGTTCCTGACCGGACTCGGCGGGGTCGTTTCGCTGCCGCTATCGATTCCCTCGGCGCTCGGCGCCTCGTGGCTGTTGCAGGCCCGCATGGCGGGCGCGATCGCACGCATCTATGGGCACGAACTCAACGAGGATCGCGTGCGCACGCTGATCCTGCTCAGCCTGGCGGGCGACCGGGCCAGGGAAGCAATGCAGACCATCGCCGTGCGCTTCGGCAATGACTTGAACGAAACCCTGCTGCAGAAGGTTCCGGGCCGCGCGCTCGTCGAAATCAACAAGCGCATCGGCGTCAGGTTGCTGACCAAGGCTGGGCAACGCACGGCCGTGAATTTCTCGAAGGCCGTCCCCTTCGTGGGCGGCGTGGTCGGCGGCACAATGGATGCTGCGGTCTGCCGACTGGTTGGGCGCACGGCCAAGTCGTTGTTCAGGCCTGTCGCCGAAGCCTGACTCCCCGTGTCATCAATGGCTCGCTTCGATCCGTCACATTGAACCCGGCTGCACTTTCGCGACGTCCGACGTGTAACAGCGGTCGGAATGATCGCAACGTATGGGCGGCGGCGGACTTTCCGGTCGCAATGGTGATGGCACGATCGGCACATGGGCAGTTTCAGGGACTGGCGAATCGTCAAGACGGAGCGGCGTGTACTTGCCGCCGCCGCGGAGCTCGGTGGCGAGGCCGCGGCGCTGGTCTGGTACGAGATTCCGATCCCGGATCTGCTACGGATCGAGCCCACGTCAGCTCGTGGAATGCGGTGAGGCCGAACAAGTCCTCGAATACCTGTCCATGCTCGAGGTCGAGCAGCCCTGGGAGACCCGTCCCGTGAGCCATGCTTCGCTGCTCAATTAAGCAGAGTCGGCCGGCACGTAGGTATAAGCCGACCGGATTTGACGGGTTGTCCTTGGACTGGTACCTTTCTTGTACAAGGTACTGTTCTAAAGATATAGCCATGGACTCCAAACTCGCCCCGATCCGCAAGGGTCTGCTCGAATTTCTCGTGTTGAAGATCGTCGGCGCGCGCAGTGCCTATGTGCCGGACATCCTGCGACGCCTCGCCGAGACCGAGTTTGCCACCCAGGAAGGCACTCTCTATCCGCTGCTGAGCAAGTTGCGGCGGGAAGACCTGGTGCAGTACGAATGGCAGGAATCGGACGCGGGCCCGCCGCGCAAATACTATCGGCTCACCGACGCCGGCCGGCTGCAGCTCGCTGCCCTCGACGATTACTGGGCCCTTCTCAACCGCACCATTTCCGCTATCGGACATTGAGTCATGCAACGCATTGCCATCACCGCCCGCCTCAATCGCAGCACGCTCCAGTTCGAGGAGGCGGCCTACGCCTGCCTCGAGAACTACCTTGCCGAGGCCGCCCGGACACTGCGAGGCAATCCCGACGAGGCCGAAATCATTGCCGACCTCGAGCAGGCGGTTGCGGACCAGTGCACGAAGCGCATGCCGCTCGAGCAGGGCATCGTCACGCTGGCTGAACTGCAACCGGCACTCGAGGAAATCGGGCCCGTACAGGTTCCGGGCACCGCCAACAACGCCGAGCGCGACACCCGGGCATCCACACGCCAGTTGCAGCAAATCAGCGAAGGCGCAGTGATCAGCGGCGTGTGCCAGGGCCTTGCGCGCTACTTCGGCGTCGACGTGACGCTGCTGCGCGTGATTGCGCTCGTGCTCACGGTCGTCTCCGGCGGCACGATGATCCTTGTTTACCTCGTCCTGATGCTGCTGCTGCCTTACGCGCCAGTCGCGCGTGGTGCGCGAATCGGGAAGATTCCAGCGAAGACCCGCGAGTTCGTCAGTTACCTGCGTGGGAAACTGAGCATGGCGACGAATTGAGCTGACACGCCAGCACGAGGGTAGTGACTCACTGGTTCCGTCCATGGTTATGCCCGCCCCGCGGCGGCCTGCGCATGACCCGTTCGGCGATGTCAGCATTGGCGTAACCGTCAACCGGGCCAATGCAGCATCGACAACCTCTCCAGACGCCAATTTCATTTTCGCGCTGCGATGCAGCTTCTGAGCGACATGACATAACGCTGTCATGACGCTTGCGTAAATGGGTCCAACACACCGATGCACTGCAAGCCATAGGAAGAGCACTCGCGCCCACTCGAAGATCGCAAAACTGTGACACACCGCACGGGCGACAGAAGCCGGCTTGTGCGACGACTCGGAGCAACGGAAGCTGCGAGCTCTGCCACCCCCGCGCGGGAGAAAAAAAACCGATGCTGAGGATGGATCCTACGACGTTGCGTAGAGCTTCGGAGCAACTGAAGCAGGCCATCGACGAACACGTCGAGTGGCACGAAAACCTGCTGCGTTCCGCCTTCTGCGGTCTCCCGATGGACCCGGATGATCTCGCGCCCTTCGCGCACCGCAGCTGCCGGTTCGGACGCTGGTATTACGAGCGTGCGCCGACCGAGCTTCGCGCAGAACCGCTGTTCGCCACCCTTGGCGAACAGCACGAAAACCTGCATCGACTCGCAGGTGGAATGCTGCGCGCGGTGCGAAGCAACGTGCCGATCATTCGGTCTGATTTCGAGGAGATCGTGCTGACGAGTGCGCGACTGCGCCTCAGCCTCGATGCCCTGCGGCTGATCATCGAAGGCGCGCTCGGCAACCGCGATGCATTGACGGGCGCCTTCGGCCGGGTCGAGATGCTGCCGGAGCTGCATGAGCTGCACGCACAGGCCGCGCGCGGCGGGTCGCCGTGCTGCATCGTATTCATGGACGTAGACAACCTGAAGCGAATCAACGATTCGCACGGTCACCAGGTGGGCGATGCCGTGCTGTGTGGCGTCGTGCAACATCTCGACGCATCACCTGCGGGCGCAGGACAAGGTTTTTCGTTACGGCGGCGACGAGTTCCTGATCTGTCTGCCTGGTGTCGACCTTGTCAGTGCGCGTGCAGTGATCACGCGCGTGCGCGAAAGCCTGGCGCAGAGTCTGCTGATCAGCAGCCCGCGCGGAGCGTCCCTGCACGTGACTGCGTCATTCGGGCTCGCGCTGCTCGATCCCGAGACCGACGTCATGGACTGCATCGGCAGGGCCGACCAGGCCTTGCTGCTGGCGAAATCGGCGGGCCGCAATCGCGCGATCAGTTGGGATGCGTCGATCACGACCAGCACGCGCTGGAGACGGCTGAACATTGGCGAAGTACACGATTGATGCTGACCGCGGCCCTCCGGCAGCGCCGCACGCACTGAAGTATGAGCCAGTCGAATTCTCGCCGGGCACTCAGCCTTCGTCGGCGACGGTGATGATCACCTTGCCTCGCGCGCGGCCCGTTTCCAGGTAGCGGATCGCCTGACGGTCACCATGGCCGTGCCGCCGTGCCGCCGCGCCTGCGATGAATCACGATCCTGCGTAACCGGGTGGCGGTGCTGGCGGACGGAACACGCCAGGAAACGAGCGCCGTCTGTCCGTGCCTGGCGCGCGTCGGACCGGTACCCGTGTAGTTCGTCGCAGGACAGTGGCGAACGGTGGAAGGCCCGGCAGAATGCACGCGTCCGAGCATCGCATCGTGCGGCTGGAACCACTGAGAACCTGGAATATAGTGAACCCATGTCGGGCGAAGGTGCTGCTACGAAATCGAAGGGTCTTGCCATGATGCTGGGGTGGCGCCGCCTGCTGGTGACACTCTCCGCTTCAGCCCTGCTTGGGCTCGTGCTCAGCACTCACAATGAAACGGCAACGGCGATCGTGACCGCTCGTGCGGTGCTGGTAGGATTCGTCGCGATGCTGACGTTCGGGTTGTTCGAACAATGGCCCGCACGGCTGCCCTCGTGGCTGCCCCGATGGACTTTGCAATTGGTCGGCGTGGTGCTGGTCGTGCCGTTTGCCGGCGTGCTCGCGTACTGGGTGACGCTCGGCGGCGATCCGCAGTTCGCGCAAAACCAGAAGCGTATGGTTGGTTATGGGATGCTGACGTTTGCCGGCATCCTGTTTGCGCCGTGGATTGCACTTGGCGCGATGGTGCGGCAGCGCGATGCTTTTGCGCGCCATCAGGCGCTGGCTTTCGAACTCGAGCGCAGTGAACTGGAACGCAAAGCGCTGGATGCGCGGCTGCGACTGCTGCAAGCCCAGGTCGAGCCGCACTTTCTGTTCAACACGCTGGCGAACGTGCAGGCACTCGTAGACGCAGGATCGCCGCAGGCATCACAGGTATTGGAAAGCCTCATCGCGTACCTGCGCGCCGCCGTGCCGCGCCTGAATGAACCCGCGACGACGCTGGGCCAGGAAGTGCACCTCGTGCGCGCCTACCTCGCGGTGATGCAGATGCGCATGCCGGATCGCCTGCGGTTCACTCTGCACATCGACGAGGCTGCCACGAACTTGCTTTGCCCACCGATGACTCTTCTGACGCTCGTCGAAAACGCCGTTCGCCACGGTATTGATCCCAGCGAGGACGGGGGCCGTATCGACCTCGAGGTGCGCGTGACGAATGGCCGCTGCCGCGCCAGCGTGACCGATACGGGTGTCGGCCTGCGCGCCACGGGCAATGGGCTTGGCACCGGGCTGTCGACCCTGCGCGAGCGGCTGCAGCTCACGTTCGGCGGCGACGCGCAGCTGAACCTGATCGAAGTCGAGCCGCACGGTGTGCGCGCGGAGCTCGATTTTCCGGCGCGTGCAGGCCAAGGCGTGACGGCACTTCGCCCCACCGCCCTCGTTGCCGACGACGAGCCCTTGCTGCGCGATGCGCTGGAGCGCCTGCTCGCCAAGGCCTGGCCCGAGCTGCGCGTCGTGGCGCAAGCACGCAACGGTCGCGAAGCGCTCGACCAGTTCGAAGCGCAGGCACCCGACATCTGCTTCCTGGACGTGCACATGCCTGGCATGACCGGCATCGAGGCGGCACAACTGATCGGGCGGCGGGCACACCTGGTCTTCGTCACCGCGTTCGATAAATACGCCGTAGAGGCGTTCGCGCAGGGTGTGCTCGATTACCTGGTGAAACCCGTGCAACCCGCACGCCTCGCAGAAACGGTAGCGCGACTGCAGGAGCGGCTGCGCGCGGCCGCGCCCGCGCTCAATACGGACGCGCTGCTTCAGCAACTGGCGGCACAGCTGCAGCGGGCTGCGCCGCGCCAGACGCTGCGCTGGATTCGCGCGTCGGTCGGCCCGAACGTAAGACTGATCCCGGTCGACGACATCGATTTCCTGCGTTCGGATGAAAAGTACACGCAGGTGGCGTGGCACGGCGACGGCGGACAGCCGTACGAGGCGATCATCCGCATCCATTGAAGGAACTGGTGACACAGCTGGATGCAGGCCAGTTCGCGCAAGTCCATCGCTCGGTGGTCGTGAACCTGCGGGCCATCGCGCAGGTCAAGCGCAACGACAATGAAACCGCCGACATCCACCTGAAGGGGCGCGACGAGGTATTGCCGGTAAGCCGGACGTACCTGCACCTGTTCCGGCAAATGTAAGGCCTCGGCTGCGAACGGCTCGGGCCTTCCAAAGGTGGGCCAGATCAGTGTAGAATGATCGTTCATTCTCATCGATCGGACGCGATACATCCCGTCCTCCCCGCTCGAGGTTTCCATGCCATCGCCGAACGTCGCGAGACCGCAAGCAGTTCTCGGCCTGCTGACAGTTCTGGGGGTCGTTGACCGCCTGCGGGGGGCCGGACGAATCGCCGAAAGGCGCCGGACCGATCCCCGTGACCGTGGTTACGCTGAGCCCCGCAGCCCGTCACATTGACGCGGGAACTGGCCGGCCGCTCCACGGCTTTCCTGGTCGCCGAAGTGCGGCCGCAAGTGAACGGTATCGTCGCGCGGCGCCTGTTCACCGAGGGCGGCCTGGTCAAGGCCGGCGAGCCGCTGTACCAGCTCGATGACGCGACCTACCGCGCCGACGACCAGAGCGCCAAGGCGAACCTGGCGCGCGCCGCAGGCCACGCTGGTCACGGCGCAATTGAACGCCGAGCGCAGCGCGAACCTGATCAAGATCGACGCCGTCAGCAAGCAGGACGACGAAAACGCCGCAGCAGCGCTACGCCAGGCGGAAGCCGATGTTCGAGCCGCCAAGGCGGCGGCCGACCGCACCAGCGTGTTCCTGGGCTATGCCCGCATCACGGCGCCGATCAGCGGCCGCATCGGCAAGTCCATGGTGACGCAGGGCGCGCTGGTAACCGCGAACCAGACCGACGCGCTCACGACCGTGCAGCAGCTGGACCCGATGTACGTCGACCTGACCCAGTCGAGTGCCGAGTTGCTGGAACTGCGCAGGGCCCTCGCCAGCGGCGCGTTGAAAGGCACGCGCGACCTGCCGGTAAAGATCCTGCTCGAAGACGGCACGCAGTACCCCCATGACGGCAAGCTCGCGTTCAGTGACGTCACGGTCGACCCGACGACGGGCAGTTTCGGCTTGCGCGTAGTCGTCCCGAATCCAGAGCACGTGCTGCTGCCTGGCATGTATGTACGCGCAGTGGTGGGTGACGGCGAACGCCCGGATGCGCTGCTGGTACCGCAGCAAGGCATCACGCGCGACCAGAAAGGCCAGACCACCGCGATGGTCGCGCGCAACGATGGCAAAGTGGACGTGCGCGCCGGTGAAGGTGAGCCGGGCCATCGGCGACAAGTGGCTGGTCGAGGATGGACTCGCCACAGGCGACAAGGTGATCGTCGAAGGGCTGCAGAAACTTCGGCCAGGCGCGGTCGTGAAGGCGACGGAAGCTGGCGCCGAGGCAGCTGCCGTCGCTGCGGCTCGACCTGCCGCCGCCGGCACGCCGCAGCCGTAAGCGGCACGCGCATGGCACGTTTCTTCATCGATCGTCCGATCTTCGCGTGGGTCATCGCGATCATCATCATGCTTGCCGGCGGACTCGCGATCACGCAGTTGCCGGTCTCGATGTACCCCACGATCGCGCCTCCGTCGGTCCTGATTCGTGCGACGTATCCGGGCGCGTCGGCCAAGGTCATCGAGGATTC
Source organism: uncultured Gammaproteobacteria bacterium (assembly GCA_963784225.1). GTDB lineage: Bacteria > Pseudomonadota > Gammaproteobacteria > Steroidobacterales > Steroidobacteraceae > RPQJ01. The sequence continues at coordinate 88,746 of CAWAQN010000013.1, read as the reverse complement.
GGTAACGCAGATCATCGAGCAGAACATGAAGGGCCTGGATGGGCTCATCTACATGTCGGCGACGAGCGAAGCCAGCGGTCGCGCAACGGTCACGCTGACCTTCGACAACGCGACGGATCCGGACATCGCCCAGGTGCAGGTCCAGAACAAGCTGCAGGTGGCCATGCCACTGTTGCCGCAAGCGGTGCAGCGGCAGGGCGTCAACGTCAGCAAGTCGCGCAGTGGCTTCCTGATGATCGTGGCGTTCAAGTCCGATGACGGCAGCATGGGCCGGAACGACATCTCCGACTACATCATCGCCAACGTGGTCGACCCACTGAGCCGAGTCGCGGGCGTGGGTAACGTGCAGGTCTTCGGCGCGCCCGTATGCGATGCGGATCTGGCTGGATCCGAACAAGCTGAACACGTACAACCTGACCACCAGCGACATCGTCACCGCTGTGCAGGCACAGAACGCGCAGGTGACGGTGGGCCAGCTCGGCGGCACGCCGGCGGTCGAAGGCCAGCAATTGAATGCCACGGTCAGCGCGCAGGAACGCCTGCAGACGCCAGATCAGTTTCGCGAAATCGTCGTGCGCAGCAATCCGGACGGCTCGGTCCTGAAGCTCGGGCGACGTCGCTCGCGTGGAACTGGGCGCCGAAACCTACGAGTTCCTGAGCCGCTATAACGGTCAGCCCGCCGCTGGCATGGCAATTTCGCTGGCCACTGGCGCAAACGCGCTGGCAACGGCCAAGGGCGTCACCGCGGCCCTGGAGCGCATGACTCCCTATTTTCCGGCCGGGCTGAAGCCCGTGCTGCCGTTCGACACGACACCATTCGTGCGCGCGTCGATCAAGGAAGTCGTCAAGACGCTGGCCGAAGCGATCGTCCTGGTGTTCCTCGTGATGTACCTGTTCCTGCAGAACCTGCGCGCGACGCTGATACCGACGATCGCGGTGCCCGTGGTGCTGCTCGGCACATTCGGCGTGCTCGCGGCGCTCGGCTTCTCGATCAACATGCTGACCATGTTCGCCATGGTGCTGGCGATCGGCCTCCTGGTCGACGACGCGATCGTCGTGGTCGAGAACGTCGAGCGACTCATGAGCCAGGAAGGCCTGTCGCCGCTCGAGGCCACGCGCAAATCGATGGACCAGATCACCGGTGCGCTGGTCGGCATCGGCCTCGTGCTGTCGGCGGTGTTCGTGCCGATGGCGTTTCTCGGTGGCTCCACGGGCATCATCTACAGGCAATTCTCGGCGACGATCGTTGCCGCGATGGCTCTTTCGGTGCTGGTCGCGATCGTACTGACACCGGCCCTGTGTGCGACGATCCTGAAGCCCCTGCACCAGGGTGCGAAGCACGGCGCGACCGGTTTCTTCGGGTGGTTCAATCGCGGGTTTGAGCGCAGCACCGAGCGCTACCACGACGGCGTGCTCGCATATCCTTGCCCGCGGCCGACGCTTCATGGCGATCTTCGCGGCATTGCTGGTGGTTCTCGGCGTGCTGTTCCTGCGCCTGCCGAGCGCCTTCCTGCCCGCAGAGGACCAGGGCACGCTGGTTGCGCAGGTCAAGGCACCGGTCGGCGCCACGCAGCAACGCACGATGCAGTCGATCGCGAAACTCGAGCAGCATTTCCGGGAGAACGAGACCGACACGGTTGAAGCCGTGATGGCCATACAGGGTTTCAGCTTCGGCGGCACTGGCCAGAACACCGGTACGGCGTTTGTAAAGCTGAAGGACTGGGATGAACGCAAGCGTCCGGAATTCCACGTGGACGCGATCGCCGGCCGGGCAATGGCGAACTTCAGTCAGCAGATCAAGGACGCCATGGCATTCGCCTTTTCGCTACCCCCCATTCCGGAACTGGGCATCGCGGCTGGGTTCGATTTTTTCCTGATGGATAACGCGGGACTCGGGCACCAGGCGCTGGTCGCCGCGAGGAACGAATTCCTCGGCATGGCGGCGCAAAGCAAGCTGCTCGTCAACGTCCGTCCTAACGGACAGGACGACACCCCGCAGTTTCATATCGACGTGGACACGCAAACGGGCCGCGGCGCTGGGCCTTTCGATCGCCGACGTCAACAGCACGCTGTCAACGGCCTGGGGTGGGCAGTACATCGATGATTTCGTCGATCGCGGTCGCGTGAAACGTGTCTACCTGCAGGCCGAAGCGCCGTTTCGCATGTCCCCCGAGGATTTCAAGCTCTGGTCGGTGCGCAATGACAAGGACCAGATGGTGCCGTTCACGGCGTTCGCGACTTCGCACTGGACCTACGGCTCGCCGCGACTCGAGCGCTACAACGGCGTGCCGGCGATAGAGATCAACGGCGAGGCGGCGCCTGGCGTCAGTACGGGCGAAGCCATGGCGGAGGTCGAGCGACTGGTCGCGAAGCTGCCGGCGGGCCTGGGCGTCGAATGGACGGCGTTGTCGTACCAGGAGCGGCAAGCGGGCGCACAGACGCCAATGCTGTATTCGCTCTCGTTGCTGATCGTGTTCCTGTGCCTCGCCGCGCTGTATGAGAGCTGGACGATCCCGACGGCAGTGCTGCTGGTTGCCCCGCTGGGAATCCTTGGCGCGACACTCGCCAACACGCTGCGGGGCATGGAGCGCGACGTCTACTTCCAGGTCGCCATGCTGGCGACGGTCGGGCTGACCAGCAAGAACGCGATCCTGATCATCGCGTTCGCGACCGAGAACCTGGCGAAGGGCATGGAGCTGATCGAAGCGACCATGCAGGCGGTACGCGATCGCTTGCGCCCGATCCTGATGACTTCGCTCGCCTTCGGCCTCGGCGTGCTGCCCCTGGCGTTCGCCACTGGCGCGGGCTCGGGCGCGCAGCGCGCCATCGGCACCGGTGTGCTGGGGGGCATGATCGTCGGCACGCTGCTCGGCATCTTCTTTGTCCCGCTGTTCTTCGTCGTCGTCGAGCGCCTGTTCATCCAGCGCAAGGGGTCGAGCAGTCACGCCGTGCCGGTCCCGAACGCGGGACCTGCGACCGGAGGGCTTCCCCTTGACTAGGTCGTTGATGGCAGCGGTCGCGATCGCGATCGGTTTTTCGGCAAGCGGCTGCGCGATGCTGCAGCCGCGGCTGCCGGCTGCCCAGCCGGCCATCCAGGCCCAATGGCCACTGCCGCCGAACACCACCGCCGCATCCGCCACCGCGGGTGTTGCGGCCGATATCGGCTGGCGCGATTTTTTCAAGGATTCCAGCCTCGAAGAATTGATCGCGCGATCGCTCGCGAACAATCGCGACATGCGCGTGGCGATCCTGGCTGTGGAAAGAGCACGTGAGCTGTACCGCATCCAGCGTTCCGAACGTGTTCCCTCACTCGATGCGAATGCCGCGTTGATCCGAACCGGCGGTGACGCGCCCACGACCGAGACCTACAGCGCCAATCTCGGCATTACCGAGTTCGAGCTCGACCTGTTCGGTCGCGTCAACAACCTGAGCGAGGCCGCACTGCAGCGTTACTTCTCGCAGGAAGAAACGCGTCGCAGCACCCAGCTCAGCTTGATCGCCGAAGTCGCGAACATCTACCTGACCCTCGCGGCCGACCAGGAGCAGGCCCGGCTCGCCAACGCCACGCTGCGAACCCGCGAGGAAGCCTATTTGCTGACCCAGCGGCGCCACGAGTTCGGCGCCGTGTCCGCGCTCGACGTGTACCAGTCCCGCACGCAGGTCGAAACCGCGCGTGCCGACGCGGCGCGCTACGCGGGCCAGGTCGCGCAGGACGTGAATGCACTGAATCTCGTGGTCGGTGCGCCGGTCGAAGGAGCGCTTCTGCCCGCCAGTTTCGATGACGGAGTCTCCGGCATCGATGCCCTGCCCGCCGGGTTGCCGTCCGACGTGCTGTTGCGGCGACCCGACGTGTTGCAGGCCGAGCACCTGCTGCGCGCCGCGAACGCGAACATCGGGGCCGCACGCGCGGCGTTTTTTCCGTCGATCAGATTGACGGGAGCGACGGGGAGCGTCAGCACCGAACTATCCGACCTGTTCAGTGACGGTACGCTCGCGTGGAGTTTCATTCCGCAGATCAGCGTGCCGATCTTCCAGGGCGGTCGCCTGCAGGGCGAATCTTGGCGTGGCGACCGCCGACCGCGACATCGCACTGGCGCAGTATGAGCGGTCGATCCAGGAAGGTTTTCGCGAAGTTGCGGACGCGCTGGCGCTGACCTCGACGCTTGCCACGCAACGTGAAGCGCTGCAGCACCTGGTCGACGCCGCGACCCGCGCCGAGGAACTCTCGCTGGCCCGTTACGAGGCCGGCCGCGACAGCTACCTGGTCAGGCTCGAATCGCAACGCACACTGTACGTGGCACAGCAGGCCCTGATCGCCACGCGCCTGGCCGAGCAGTCGAACCGGATCACGCTGTACAAGGCGCTGGGCGGCGGCTGGCAGGAGCACGGTCCATGAACGGCGCGGCGTCACCGCCGGTGAAGGCCGGCAACCGCGCTGACGCACAGCGCGAGCGCATCCTGTGCGCAGCCCTGAAATGCTTCATCGAGCACGGCTTCCACGCCGCCAGCATGGCGAACATCGCCGAAGCCGCGCAGATGAGCGCGGGGCTGATGTACCGGTACTTCGAGAACAAGGATGCGATCGTGCTGGCGATCGTCGAGCGGCAACTCGTGGAAAAGCGCGCCGCGATCCAGCAGATGCGGTCCCCGAAAGACTTCGTGCACCGCATGCTGCAGATATTCGAGCAGTGGCGCGCGCGCGATCCAGGTTCAATGAGCGTGGCGTTGTTTCTCGAGATGAGCGCAGAGGCCACGCGCAATCCGCGGATCGCGGAAGCGCTGCATTCGTCGGACGCACTTACGCGTGAGGAATCTGCAGACCTGGCTCGGCCGCAGTCGCGAGGACGGCGGCGCAGGCCTGACCGATGGCATGGCTGCCTCGCGCGCGCTGTTGCTGCGGTGCGTCTTCGAGGGCCTGGCGCTTCGCGCGGCGCGCGAGCCGGACCTCGACATGGAGGAGTTGCGAGCCGCCCTCGATGACCTGTTGGAGCGACTGCTGCCCTAGGGCTTGGCCACTCCGGACGGTAGCTGTCTGCCGATCGGGCTGGTTATGTCACGCGTGTCGGATCTCGCTTCACGCGGTTCTCGCACTTCACGCGCATTTCGCACTTCACGCGTCTCGGGTTGCGACTGGTTCGCCCGCATCGGCCGCTCATCGCGTGCCTTGCCGGCAACCGGGCTTCCTTCCTGTCGCGGGCTTGCTTGCTGTCGCTTGATATCGGGGTTGCGGATATAGGGCGCCTTCGGCGAAGTGCCCACCAGACCCGGTTCGGCATCGCGCACCGGCAGGTGACCGCCTTGTCTTGGCCGGCCGGGACCCGATCCGTCACCGCCTGGCCCCCGTCCTCCCTGCCCGCCCGAACCCTGGCCGTCGTGGTCATCGTCCTGACCGTCGTGTCCCTGCTGGGGATGCCGCGGGCGATAGGGGTACGGATATAGCCCGTTCCAGTAGTAACCGTGCGGCACAAACCCGTAGTAACGGCCGGGGTAATAGCCATCGAAAAAGTATCGGTTGGTGTAACCGTAATAGCTGCTGCCCGGGTAATAGCCACCGGGGTAGCCGCTGTAGGGGTAGTAGCCGCCGGAATAGCCGCTGTTCGGGTAGTAGCCACCGGAATAGCCGCTGTTCGGGTAGTAGCCCCCGATGTAGCCGCTGTTTGGATAGGAGCGATACTGAGGGTAGTCACGGACGTAGCCGCTCGGCACGCACCCCACGAGAGCAAGTGCCGCGCACCCGATAAGAATCGCCGAAGCCTGCCGCAAATGGCGTCTTCCGGATCATGCGTGTAAGACAGCGCGACGGCGGTCGCGTTCATTCGCGGCCGCTGGTCCCGGGCGAACTCCTGCGCCCGGCAATCCATTCAAATTCAAAGTACCACAGCGGACGCAGCGAGCAGTATCGCGGGTCAAACGCGGACGCAGGCGTAGGTGCGCGCCTCGTTTCGCAGCGTGACCGGGTGCCAGCGAAACTCGAAACCGGGGCGCGCCTCTATCATGGGTCGGCAAGGCGGCAGCGAACCTTTGGCCGAAAGGGCCGAGGGATGCGAGACTGCTTCGCACAAGCCAGGAAGGTGGACATGGAATACCAGGTCGGGGCAAAGCAAACGTGGCTCAAGACTGTCGGCATTTTCGCGATGCTGCTGTTAGCGTCCTGCGGGGGTGGCAGTAGCGGCAGTGGCGGCGGCGAGCCACCACCGCCCCCGCCCCCGCCACCCCCACCTCCACCTCCACCTCCGCCTCCGCCGCTGCCCACGACGACGGACAGCACGCAGACCGCCTATGTCGTGGCGACTGCGGCCGGTTGGTCCGTGGTTCCGCTGCTGACCGTTGGCGACACTCCAAGCGGGTCGTCCTATGCCATGGTCGGCAAGCCGGATGGGCTCGGCGCGCTCGCCGGAAGGATCTCCAGCACTGGCGAACTGCTCGAACCCGAGAACTTCCTGACGATTCTCATGAACCACGAACTACCGGCGCAGCGGGGAGCCGTGCGCGCGCACGGCACCGCAGGTGCCTTCGTCTCGCACTGGACCGTGGACCTCGACACCCTGCGCATGGTCGAGGGTCATGACCTGACCTCGCGGGCGTTCGCCTATTCTGGTGGCACGTGGGTCGACGCCACCGGCACGCTCGTGTTCGATCGGCTGTGTTCCGCAAATCTAGCGATTGCCGGCGCGTTCTTCGATACGCCGAGCGGCAGCGGGTTCGACGGTCGGTTGTTCCTGAACGGCGAAGAGGCCGACGCCGAAGGAAGGGCATTTGCCCACGTAATCACGGGCGCTGAGTACGGCCACAGCTACGAAGTGCCATATCTCGGGAAGTTCGCGCATGAGACCGCGGTCGCTCACCCGAGATCAGGAGCCAGAACGATTGTCGTGAGCCCCGATGACTCCCCGACTGGCCAGGTGTACGTGTATGTCGGCACCAAGACCAAGTCGGGCAACCCGGTCGAACTGGCCGGCCTTCATGGCGGCCGCCTTTATGGAATACAGGTCACGGACGGAGGCGCCAATTACGCCGCGGGCGCGGTCCCGCGCGAAAATGCCGGTGCCGTCGATGGCACGTTCGCATTGATCGATGTCACCGACTACGCACTGGGCCTCGGTAGTGAGCTTCAAGCGGTCTCGGCAGCGCGCGGTATCACCGAATTCGCGCGTCCTGAAGGCGGATTCTGGGATACGCGGGAAGCACGCTCGTTTTACTGGGCCACCACCGGCGCCGTGATCAATGGGGTGCGCCAGTCGGCACGGTTGTACAAGCTCACGTTCGATTCGATTGACCAACCCACCGGCGGCACCATCGATCTCGTCGTCGATTCGGCGAAACTGCTCGGCGCGGACGGCGCGGAGGCCCGCGGCTTCGATAACGTGACGGTCGACGGCGCTGGGCGCGTGGTAGTCCAGGAGGATGCGGGCGACGACTACATCGGCAAGGTCTGGAGTATCGATCCGGACACAGGCGCAGCGACGCAGATCCTCGAGTCGGATCGGAATCGATTCGCCCCGGGTGCCGCCGGTTTCCTGACGGTCGATGAAGAAAACTCAGGGGTCATAGAGATCACCGAGCAGGTCAGCAGTGCGATCTGGTACGACACGGGGCGGCGGTACTTCCTCGGCACGACGCAGGCCCACTATCCGACCACCACCACGCTGTTCGAAGGTGGCCAGTTGTACCTGTTCGCGTCACCGAAGTAGCGAGAAGACTTCATTGCTGCATTCGAAACGGCTGACGGACTTCGGAAAGTGGCGTCGGGTGTTGCTGGCCGCCGTGGCCTGCGTCTCACAGGTGCAGGCTGCGGACTCAGGCGAGGCACTACCGGCTCGGCTCCCCGGCGGCGTGAGTCCCGTTCACTATGACGTGCTGATCGAGCCGGACGCGCGCGAACTGCGCTATCGAGGTCGCGAGACGATCGACATCGTCGTTCGTGACGAAGCCAGGTCCATCACGCTCAACGCGCTGGACCTCGAACTGAGCGATGTCCGTCTCGACGGACTCCCGGCAGCCGACATCGCGCTGGACGCGGCCGCGCAAACGGCGACGTTTACATTTCCAGGCGTTGTGAAACCCGGGCCCCATCAGCTTGCGCTGTCGTTCACGGGAAAGATCGGCACCAGCGCCGCGGGAATGTTTGCCGTGGATTACTCGACGAAGCAAGGCCCGCAACGCATGCTCACGACGCAACTTGAAGCTGTGGACGGGCGTCGCTTCATACCGATGTGGGACGAGCCGGCCGCGAAGGCTACTTTTACACTCGAGGTCGTGATTCCCGCGGAGCAGGACGCCTTCTCGAACATGCCCGAAACGTCCCGCCGCATCGTCGGCGCGAAAAAGCATGTCCGCTTCCAGGCGACGCCGAAAATGTCGTCGTATCTGCTGCACGTGACGATCGGCGACCTGGAGCGGACAGCAAGAACGATCAGCGGCGTGGACGTAGGTGTGGTGACGCGGAAGGGCGCCCGCGTCCAGACAAAATTCGCACTCGACGCTGTCAGCGAGATACTGCCCTGGTACAACGAGTACTTCGGCACGCCGTACCCGCTTCCAAAACTCGACATGATTGCCGCACCGGGCACGAGCCAGTTCTTCGCGGCAATGGAGAACTGGGGCGCGATCCTGTATTTCGAATCGGCACTGCTGGTCGATCCGGCACGCGCCGGCCAATCGCAGCGGCAATGGGTCTTCGACACCGTCGCGCACGAGGTTGCTCATCAATGGTTCGGCAACCTCGTGACCATGCGATGGTGGGATGACGTATGGCTGAACGAGGGTTTTGCGACCTGGATGGCCAACAAGGTCATGGCATCGTTGCACCCGGAGTGGCAGTCGTGGTTGCTGTCAGCGGCCACGTCGCGCGAAAGGGCACTGCAGCTCGATGCCGGGTCCGCCACGCATCCGGTGGTGCTGCCCGTCGTCTCGATAGCAGACGTTTCAGAGGCTTTCGATCCTATTTCGTACCAGAAAGGCGGTGCCGTAATACGCATGATCGAGGAGACGATCGGCGAGGCCGCGTTTCGCCAGGGCATGCGTCGTTACATGCAGAAACATGCCTACGGCAACACGGTCACCGATCAATTGTGGACTGAGCTGGAATCCGCGAGCGCCAAGCCGGTCGTTGCCATTGCGCACGACTTCACACTGCAACCGGGCGTTCCTCTTCTCGAGGCTGCGACCCGACCTTGCCTCGACGGGGTTACCACGGTCACGCTCGCACAATCACGGTTCGAGACCGACGAAAGTTCCCCGCAGAAACTCTCCTGGCGCATTCCGACCAGGGTAACGGCCATCGGCGGTCGCGCGGACGCCATTGCAATTGTCGGTCCCGGCGCGCCGACCGCTGTCCGGGTCGATGGATGCGGTCCCGTCGTCGTGAATTCCGGCCTGTCAGGTTACGTCAGGACGCTGTACGCGCCGCCCGATATCGAACGTCTGCGCCAGGAATTTTCAAACGTACCCGCGATCGATCAACTCGGGCTGCTGAGCGATGCCTGGGCCCTCGGGCAAGTAGGGCGGGTGCCGGCCGTGACATATCTGGATTTCGCAAAGGCGGCGAAAGCAGACGGCGACGTGCTGGTCTGGAAGCAGATCGCAGACCGGCTCGCCGATATCGACCCGATATTTGACGGCTCGGCGGACCAGGAAAAATGGCGGGCGATCGCTCGGGCAATGCTGCACCCCCAGTTGCAGCGGGTGGGCTGGGTGCCCGAGGCTGGACAAGCGAGTAGCGTCGCGCTGATGCGCGAAAGCGTGATCGTCGCCTTAGGTCTGCTGCACGACCCGGTCGTCATCGCCGAGACACGCCGCCGGTTTGAACGCGCTCCAAGCGACCCGGCCGTTTTGCCGGCCGCGATTCACGATGCCGTGCTCCGCGTCACGGCCGTTCACGCAGATTCGGCGACCTGGCAGGAAATTCTGACGCGCGCACGCAAGGAATCCGATCCGGCTGAAAAACAGGACATGTATGCGCGGCTCGGCCTGGCGCTCGATCCCGTCCTCGCGAAACGCGCGCTCGAACTTGCCTTAGGTGACGAACCGCCGTCCGGCTCGGCGCCCTGGATCTTGCGCAGTGTCTCGAGCCGTCATCCAGAAATCGCTTTCGAATACGCGGTGACGAACGAATCAGCCGTCCTGGCTCTGATCGAAGCCTCGTCCCGGTACAGCTTCATCCCGCGGCTCGCGCAGTCGTCATCCGATCCAGGACTGGCTCAGAAATTACGCGAATACACTGAAAGCAACGTGCCGCGCGACGCAAGATCGGGCGCCGAAAAGGCGGGCGCGGAAATATTGCGACGTGCCCGCAGTTACGCCAACAGCCGTCCGCAACTGGAGGAGTGGTTGCAGCGCGACGTCAAGGAAAAGGATGCCGCTGACGCTACTCCAGCGGTCGTTGCGAGGCCAATCCCTGTCGGTTCGCTGGGAACGACCCGTTCAGGCGTTGCGCGGCTTCCGTAACGCGTAGTACGCGAACGCTGCGACAGCAAGTGCCAACAGGCTGAAATAGAACTGGCTCGCCAGTCCCGGCGTCATCGCCATCGCGGCCAGCACGGCCACCATTCCGCCGATCGCCGCATAGCTCAGCCACGGGAACAGCCATACGCGCACCGGTTGCTGCTCCGTCGCGGGATGCAATCGCCGCAAGCGGATATGCGCGACCGCCGTCATCAGGTAGACGAAGAGGATCACCGTACCGGACGTGCTGATCAGGAACGCGAAGACCACTTCTGGTGAGACAGTCGCGATGATGACGCCGGCTATCCCCACCAACGAGCCCAGCAGGATCGACCGTGCGGGCACGCGACGCGAATTGACCTCGACGAGCCAGCGCGGCGCATCGCCGCGGTCGGCTAGCACGTGAAGTACGCGCGAACATACGTAAACGGCCGAGTTCAGGCAGGACAGCACCGCGGTCAGGATGATGAAACTCATCACGGCACTGCCCCATTCGAATCCCATCGCAGTCAGCGCCAGCGTGAATGGCGACTGTGCAGGGACGATCTCCGGCCAGGGCACGACGCAGACGATCAGGAACAGCGACACGACATAGAACAACAGCAGACGCCACGTGATCGTGGTGGCCATGCGCACGATCGCCCGCGCCGGATCCTTCGACTCCGCAGCGGCCACCGTCGTGATTTCGGCGCCGACCAGCGAAAAGAACACCGTGGTCACCGTGGCCAGCACCGGGACCCATCCCTTCGGCGCGAAACCGCCATGAGCCGTCAGGTTCGAGAACGTAGCTCCGTTGGGCGAGGTCACGCCAAAAGCGTAAGCGGCGGCCACCAGGATGAAAGCAATGATTGCGACGACCTTGATCGATGAGAACCAGAATTCGAATTCACCATACGACCGCGCCGAGAGCAGATTCACTGCAGTCATGACCGCCATCAGCACGAGCCCGATCTGCCAGACCGGCAGTGCGATCCAGTGCTGCAGGATGGCTGCGCCGGCAATCGCCTCGATCGGCACCACGACGATCCAGAAGTACCAGTAAAGCCATCCGGCGATGAAGCCCGCCGCGTTGCCGAGCCCTGCTCGCGTGAATTCGGTGAATGACCGGATGCCCGGATGCGTGATGGCCATTTCACCCAGCATTCGCATCACGATGAAAACGATCGAACCGGCCAGCAGGTAGGACACCAGCGCCGCTGGACCGGCGGCGGCGATCGCCGCACTGCTCCCCACGAAAAGCCCCGCCCCGATCACGCCCCCGATGGTGATCATCGTGATGTGACGGGGCAGCAATGTCCGGCTTAGTTCATGGGAGTGCCCGGACACCGTGGAGCCGATCGTACCGTCCATTTCGCGTTCAGACCTTCTTGAAAAGGCCCAGCGCACGCAGGATGAAAATGAGCACCACTGCCCCCAGCAAGGCAACGATGAAACGCACGATTCCGCCGGTCGGTGCGATGCCGAGCAGGCCTGCAACCCAGTATCCGAGCAGAGAGCCGACGACGCCGACTAGCACATTGGCAATAATGCCCATCTGCGCGTTGGTCTTCATGACAATGCTCGCAAGCCAGCCGACGATGCCGCCGATGATCAGCGTAATTAACAAGTCCATGTACGTGCTCCAATGGTTGCGACGCCCGGAGATGGGCCGAAGGGAGGGAGTTTACGCCCGGCCCGACCGCCAAATGCGTCAATTGTTACAGTAGCGTTGATAACGATTCCGCGAGGCCCTCATGGACCGTCGACAATTCCTGTTCTCATCGGCCGTCGCCAGCAGCGTCGCCTGGCTTTCCGCGCTCGTGCCACAAGCGCTGGCCGCCGAATCGGACGATGCGCAGTTACGAGCGTTGCTCGATGCATTCTTCGAAGAGGACCTTGCAGAGCGGCCGCAATTCGCGACCGCGCTCGGGCTCGACACCGGCGCGCGCGCTGCTCTTCGCAGTCAGCTGAACGACTACTCGGCGGCGGGCCAGATCCGTTCCGTCGAACGACAAAGGCAACGTCTCGCTCGCCTACGCGGGGTTGCGCGTGCCGCGCTTTCTCGCGAAGGGCAAGTCGACTACGACGTGGTCGAATGGTCGGCGACGCAGGCCGTCGCCGGTGGCACGAGGTTTCCGTTCGGCGAGTCACCGTGGACGCCTTACGTGGTGAGCCAGTTGACGGGGCCGTACCAGAGCGTCCCGGATTTTCTCGCTTCCACGCATCCAGTTCGCTCGGTTGCGGATGCCGAGGCCTACCTCGCACGGTTGGACTTGTTTGCGACGGCACTCGACGACTCGACGACGGCGCTGTCCGATGACGCCGCGCGCGGGGTGCTCGCACCTGACTTTGCACTCGATACGACGGTAGCGCAGATCGAGAAGCTGCGCACACCATCCCCCGAGAAAAGCTCCTTGACGACCTCGCTGGTGGATCGTGCCGCGGCAGCAAATGTTCCGGGCGACTGGAGCAACCGGGCGGGCGAGTTGCTGGCCAGGCGAATCTATCCCGCGCTGGAACGGCAACTCGGAATCGTGCGCTCGCTACGCGCTCGCGCCTCGAACGACGCTGGGATATGGAAATTCAAGGATGGCGATGCCTATTACGCCGGTGCGCTGGGTTACCAGACCTCGACCTTGCGCACGCCGGACGACGTACACCGGTACGGGCTCGATCAGGTCGCGGACCTATCGGCTCGAATGAATTCATTGCTGCGCAAGCAGGGACTGAAGCGTGGTTCCGTAGCTGCCCGAATCGACGCGCTATCGAAGCGACCGGACCTGTTGTATCCCAACACTGATGCGGGACGTGCCGAGTTACTGCTGGCCCTGAATTTCCAGGCGGCCGCGATTCGCGCAAGAATGCCCGAACTCTTTCGCACGCTGCCAGAGGCACCGTTCGAGATCGTGCGGGTGCCGGCAGAGATCGAGGACGGCGCCCCTAATGGCTACGCTCGAGGGGCATCGCTCGACGGCACGCGACCGAGTCGTTACTACATCAACCTGAAGGACACGACCGACTGGCCGAAATTTTCGCTGCCGACGCTCACCTACCACGAAGCGCTCCCGGGTCATGTCTGGCAGGGCTCGATCTCCCGTGAATCGACGCAGATCCCGCTGCTAAGGCGGGTTGGCTTCGGCTTTGCCGCGTACGGTGAAGGATGGGCGCTTTACGCGGAACAACTCGCCGATGAGCTGGGCGTCTACGAGTCCGATCCGCTCGGACGCATCGGTTACCTGCAGTCGTTCTTGTTCCGCGCCGTACGGCTCGTCGTCGATACAGGTATTCACGCAAAGCGCTGGAGCCGCGAAGCCGCGACCGATTACATGGTGCAGAACACTGCCATCGCTCGTCCGCGGGTGCAGCGCGAAATCGACCGTTACTGCGTATGGCCCGGACAGGCGTGCAGTTACCTTATCGGTCACGCGGAGTGGGTGCGCCTGCGCGACGAGGCGAAACGACGGGCAGGCGCCCGGTTCGACATCCGTGCTTTCCACGATGTACTGCTGCAAGGCCGCATGCCTCTCGTCGTGCTGGAGCGCGTAGTCCGGGCGCTGCCATTGCGCTGACCTATTGCTGGTTTCCGCTAGGGCCTGGATTTTTCGGCGGCGAGTGCCGCATCGAGCATCTCGATCAGACCTTTGCGATCGTAGCTGTATGGTTGGTTCTGGTTGAGCTGCACGAGTTCCTGGATCTGTTTCCTGATAGTCACCTCGGCTTCGGCCTGATCGGGCACGACCATGTAACGGCGCTGCGGGCTGTGGTCCGACAAGGCGCGCAACACGGCGGCCGCCACTTCGTCGGGCTCCTTGTATCTGGACCTGTCCGCGAGCCGGCTCGTGGCGCCCGAGATTTTCGCCGCCGTATTCCCTATCTCGGACCGAAAATTGCCCGGCTCTATTACGCTGACCTTGACTCCGACGGGCGCGAGTTCCCCGGCGAGCGAATCGGTGAACGCTTCGATCGCGTGCTTGCTCATGCTGTAGGCGGCGAGGTCGGGTGCCGAAAGGACTCCCGAGATCGAACCGATGTTCACGATGCGGCCCTTGTCCGCGATTACCAACGCACTGAATGCCTTGGTGATGCGATAGGGTCCATAGACATTGACATCGAAGACCTGGTCGAAATTTTCGTCCTTTGTTTGCAACAAGGGCCCGGCGATAGCGATTCCGGCATTGTTCACGATGCCATAGAGTCCACGTCCGGCTTTGCCGATGGTCTCGACGGCTGCCGCAATTTCGTCCGGACGGGTTACGTCGAGTCGCACGGCATCGACATTGGCGATGGCGTCGAGCTCGCGCAGGTCCGCTTCCTTGCGCGCGCCCGCGTAGACATGGAAGCCTTCGGCTGCAAGTCGTTCGGTTATCTTCCGACCTATGCCGGTGCTTGCCCCAGTGACGAGGACCGCTCGCGGTGTCGTGACGGAAGTTATCTCGGCCGCCTGGGCGGCGACCGTCAGGAAGCCCAGGGTCAGGGCGGCCAAAGCTTTTCTTATCATGGTTCCGACTCTTTTCTTGTTTACTGAATTCGTTGAAAGCAGGCTACCGTCTCCACGTGCTCCGTAAACGGCATGAGATTGAACGCGGTCAGGCCGCTCAAGCGCATTGCTCCATTGGCCGTCAAACGCGCGGTGTCGGTGAGCAAGGACGGCAGCCCGCAGCTTACGTACACGAAACGCTCGGGCGGCTGTCCGGACAGGTGCGCGAGCAATTCAGGATCGAGCCCCCGGCGAGGCGGATCGGCGATCACTACGTTCGCGGACGACGCGGCCTGAAACGCTTTGGCCGCCGGGCCCGGGACGACGCTTACCCTGGCACGACTCGCCGGATCGAGGGCCGCGAGTCCAAGTTGCATGCCACGCAGGGAATGAGGACTCAGCTCGTTCATGCTTATTTCGCTGGACGCGGGCCAGCAGTGACAAGCCGATCGCGCCGACGCCCGCATAAAACTCCGCGACTCGAGCGCCTGGCGGAACCTGGGCACGCACGTGATCGACGATGCGCTCGGCAATGTCGAGATTGTTCTGCCCGAATGCACCTGGCGGGTAATGTACGGCCGCACCGCCGAAATATTCGACGACACTCGGAGGTCCATGCCAGGGCTCGAATTCCGGACCGACGACGGCGTTGGAGCGCTCGCAATGCGCGTTGAACCACAAGCTGTGCAAATCGTCGCCGAGGCGCTCGCGAACCAGGTCCAGGCACCGCGCGAGTGGCTCGACGGTTGGGCTATTGGCGACCAGCACCACCTGAGCCTTTTGTGAACCGCGCTCGACGACGACCTGCAGGTACCGCGCGAGACCGAGGTGGGCGGCTTCCGAATAGATGCTGACATCGGCATCGATCAGCGCGCGCCGCACGATCCCAGCGACACGATTGATCAGCGGATGGTGGATGCGACAGTTCGGGATATGCACTATCCGGTGGGTGCCAAGCTGGAACATCCCGAGCTTGGGCGCGCCCCGCCTGCCCCGTATGGCGAGCCGGGCGCGCATTCGGAACGCGCTGGTTGCCCCGGTGATGACACAAAGGTCGGGCAGGCCATGGGCACGCGCCAAAGCCTGTAAAACAGCACGAGCCGCGGGGGCAATGTCAGGCTCACCAAACCGCGGGCACCCAGGACAAGGCGGACGGTGGGGGCACGATGCATCCCCTGGCACGGCTGGTGGGGAAACCCGCAATTCTTTCAGGCGCATGATCGTGGAGCGGAACCGTGAGGGATGACGTCGGCGCGACGGACTTCAAGTAATATTGTGCCACCGCCAGCAAGACACCCTATCCCATGATGCACAGAGTAATCGCGGCCATCGTGCTGTACGCCTCTCTCTTGAGCGCGGCCGGCGCGGCGCCGCCGCCCGTCGTCGACGTGCCCGGCTTCAAGTTCGTCAAGACGGTCGGGACCATTTCCGAGTACGTGCTCCAGTCAAACGGACTAACGGTGTTGCTGATGCCGGAACGTTCCGCGCCGGTCGTGACCTTCATGGTCACCTATCGCGTGGGCTCCAGGAACGAGGTGACCGGCACGACTGGCGCCACGCACCTGCTCGAGCACCTGATGTTCAAGGGCAGCGAGAAATACAACGACGAGAGCCGGAACAGCATCAAGCAGTTCGTCGAGACCGTCGGCGGGGCCTACAACGCTACGACCTGGCTGGACCGTACGAACTATTACGCCGTGATACCACGCGAACACCTCGAAGGCTATGTCGCCATCGAAGCCGATCGCATGCGTCATCTGCGGCTGCGTGAGGAGGACCGCAGGCCCGAGATGACCGTCGTCCGTAACGAGTTCGAGATCGGCGAGAACGATCCGCGCGAGTCGCTCGACAAGGAAATCTGGGCGACGTCTTTCGAGGCCCACCCCTACCATCACTCGACCATCGGCTGGCGCAGCGACATCGAGAACGTGCCGATCGAGCAGCTCCGAAAGTTCTACGACACGTTTTACTGGCCCGATAACTCCACGGTGTCGGTGATCGGCGACTTCGACCCGGCGCACGCGCTGCAACTCGTGCAGAAGTATTACGGCGCCTATACGCGCGCACCGCAGCCGATCCCGAACATGTATACGACGGAGCCCGAACAGACCGGGCCGCGCCGTGTCACCGTGCGTCGCGCCGGTGAGATCGGTGTGGTCGGTGTCGCGTTCAAGACGCCGGACGCGCGCAGTGAAGACTACCCGGCGCTCAATGTCCTGAGCCTCATCCTGAGCAACGGCAAGACCAGTCGGTACTATCGCGCACTGATCGACAAGAACCTCGCGCTGGATGTTGCCGCAAACACGGGTTTTTTCCACGATCCCTCGCTGCTGCAGGTGTATGCATACGTCGCGCCGGGCATCACGCACGACCAGGTGGAAAAGGTCGTGCTCGAGGAGGTCGATCGGATCAAGAAAGAAGGCGTTACCGACGGCGAAGTTGCGACCGCGCTTGGCAAATATCACGCGGCGACGGCCTACAGCCGCGACGGCGCGTTTGCGATTGCCGACAATCTGAATGAAGCGATCGCGGGAGGTGACTGGACGCTGTACTACTCGGTCGATGCTGCGACCGAGAAAGTCAGCGCCGCTGACGTCAAGCGCGTCGCCGCGAAGTATCTCGATCCGAACAAGAGCACGTCTGGCTGGTTCGTACCCGTGACCGCGCCAGCCGCCGCCGCACCGTGACTGGTCAGCCACCAATGCAGACTCCCGCCATGAACCACTTGCAAGTATTCCTGATGTGCGCGCTCGGCCTGCTGGCGAACAATGCCGCGCATGCCCTGGTTGCCAAAGATGCCGTGCGCCGCGACATCGACAGCGTCGACGTGATCGTCCTGCACACGAGCGCGCAGGACGTCGTTACGGTCGTCGGCAACCTGCCCGCCGGGGACGATCGCAGCCCCTCCGACAACGTGGCACTCGCCACTCTGACGGGCGCGATGCTGGACAAAGGCACGACGAGGCAGGACAAGTTCGCGATTGCCCAAAAGCTCGGCGACGTCGGTGCGACGATCAGTTTCGCGGTCGGCCCGACCACGCTGCAGTTCAGCGGCAAATGCCTGCGCAAGGACCTGCCGCTGCTGCTCTCGCTGCTGGCCGAGCAGCTGCGAATGCCGGCGTTCCCGGACGAAGAATTCGCGAAACTCAAGAAACGAATTGCGGGTTCGGTCCAGCAGCAACTCGAAGACACGGATTTTCGCGCGGATGACGAATTCTCGCGCGCCGTGTACGCGCCCGGTCACCCGAACCGGCAGCCGGTGCCAGCGGATTTCCTTGCCGCCATCGAGAAGTCGAACATCGCGGACGTGCGCAAGTTTCACGCCCAGTATTACGGCCCGACCGGCATGCGGCTCGTCATGGTGGGCGACGTCGAACCGGCGGCGGCGCAAGCCGCCGTGCACAAGGCCTTCGAAGGGTGGAGCGGTGGCACGTCCCCAGCGCCGGCAAAAAAGAGCCCCGCGCTCGAGGCTTCGCAGGTGCGGACGGTTTCGATGCCCGACAAGGCCAACGTCACCGTCATCATCGGCCAGCCGACACAACTCAAATACGCGGATCCGGCGGCTATCGCGTTGCGAGTGGGAACCCGCATCCTCGGTAGCGGCTTCATGGGTCGCCTGATGGCGAACGTTCGCGACAAGGAAGGCCTGACCTACGGGATCAACGCATCGATCCGCAACGACACGTTCGTCGACGGCGACTGGCGTATCGAGGGTAACTTTGCGCCGGCATTGCTTGATCAGGGCATTGCGTCGACCAAGCGGCAACTCATCGCCTGGCACGGCCAGGGCATCACGGCCGCCGAACTCGAGCGTGCCAAGACCGAAGTCGCCGGAACCTACAAGGTCGGACTCGCAACCACGAGCGGTATGGCGGGCAGGATCCTGGCGATGCTGAATGCCGGCATGCCACTTTCGTTTGTGGACGAATACCCACAGCGCGTGGCGGCCCTGACGCTCGACGAGGTGAACGGCGCCATTCGCACCCACATCGATCCGGCGAAAATGGTGCTCGTACAAGCGGGCACGGTGCCGAGCGGAACGGCGGCAGCCACCCCCTGAGTTCTATTGCACGAGATACCGGCATGCGTACCGCTAATCTATTCGTGATCGCGACGGGCCGGTATCGACGATCAAGATGATTCAGTAAGACTTGCCTCGGGCAGGAGCCGGCGCAGTAACCTGCGGCCGGCTCCATCACTGCCGTGAGGCAGCGCGTTCGCCTGAAGGGTTAGTTACTCGTTCTCTCGCATTTCGCCGGCGGTTTCCTTGGCTTCGTCGCCAGCGGCATCGAGCGCGTCGGCGGCCTCGTCCTCTGCGTGGTCGGCGCCTTCCTCGATCGCCGCTCCGGCGTCAGCTGTTGCGTCAGCCGCCGTTGCGCCCGCCGCGCTGGCTGCAGCGCCCGCGGCATCCGCTGCGGCATCGGCGGCCTCGCCAGCCGAACGCGCCGCCTGGTCCGCTTCCATCTCGGCGACATCAGCCGACTGCGCAGCGTCCTGTTGAGCGACGTCGACCGATTCGTCGGCCTCGTTGTCACGGTTGTCACGCGAGCATCCGGCCGCGGCTAGCGAACAAGCCAAGGCGACGGCGAACATCTGCAATTTAAGGTCAGTCATGACGGATCTCCTGAATCCATGCCTGGCCGAATCATGGCTGATGCCCATCGGGTTGTCGGTAGGACGGCTTGCGACGTCGCCGTCAAGCGACGGTCTGATGCTCGCGCACGAATTCGCGGGCCAGACCGCGAATCGTCATGACGAGTACAGGAACTCCACCGGCTTCGGTAAGTGCTCGCTATCAGGCCGATTCTGCTGACTTCGCTACGTGCTCCTGGGCGACCCTGTGGGCCCCGCTGGCAGAAACCGCCGTGCTCTCAGGCGCGCTCTGCAAATCCCGGCGCATATGCTCGGCCAGCTGCGTTGCATGTACGCGAAGTTCAGGCACGGCGGTTGCTTCGAGATATCGGCCCCGCAGCCAGGGACCGAGGTAATACAGGTTCGGTACGACCCTCTGGTTACGGTCAGTGAGCCGCCCCGCCTCGTCTACTGCCAGGCCCATGCCCGATGGGTCAGGCGTGATCAGCCCGTCGGCAAGCAGCGAACGCACAAGCGGGCAATCGACACGTTGAGGCTGGTAATCCGGACCGGTGCAATTGATCACGTGCCCGAATTCGAACCGCTCGGTGCCGGACTCGCCGCGCGGCCTGAGATCCACGATGACTTGCCCGTGCTCGACACGCACGCCAACGATCCGGGCGGCACGAATCCTGAGCTTGCCCGCATCGATCAGCGACTGCAGCGCCGCGCCGACGGCCGGTGGCAGCTGATGCCGATGAATGTCCCAGTACGGTTGCAGGTGTCGCAGGAAGCGGGAACGGCCGCGGTGACCGAGACGATGCCAGATCTCCGGTACGCGCACGCGAATTGCGGCGACGACGTCGCGCCAGTCGGTTCCTTCGCGAGCCGCGCGTGTCACCAGTCCGCGTGTCCGCGCAACAAGGCTGCGCACGCTGGTGGGACGACCGAGCGTCCGGAGATCGACGTCCAGTGTCGGTTCGCAGTTCGGGCCGCTGCGCCGCGTATGCGGCAGCAGACCGTGCCGCGATACCGCCACGACCTGGTTGGGCGGATTTGGGCGCTGCATCAGATCGAGCACGATATCTGCCATCGTCAGGCCCGTTCCGACGACCAGTACGTCCTGCGCGACCGGCAACGTCGCGCCCGGCGCCCACGGATCGGCGGTGTAGGATCTCGATCCGATGAGGGGTCGCAGCGCGTCGATGCATCGCGGCGGATAGTGACCGAAGGCGAGCACCACGGCTTGCGCGGTCAACACTTGACCGTCACTGAATTCGATTCTCCAGCCGCCGTCGTCTGTCGAGCGAAAGATACCGCTGGCGATTGCCCTGGCACGGACGAGTTGGATCCGATCGGACGCCGCCGCCGCCTGGGCTTCGCTCAAGCGGGCTTCGAGGTAACGACCAAACCACTGCCTCGGCACGAAGTCATCGCGGTTCGTGGGGACGCCGTGCTGCAACAGATAGTCGACAAAGTCGTCCGGCTCGCGTTCATTCAGGGACATCCGTCCGGCGGGAACATTCAGCAGCGCAGCAGGGCACTGGCCCGCGTACGCAACGCCCGGCCCGAAGCGTGCGGAGCGCTCGATGAGCACGATGCGGGTCCGGCCGAACCGAGGTTCGCGCAGCAGGCGGGTCGCAATGGCCGTACCGCTGAATCCCGCGCCGACTATTGCAATCGTTCGGATGGGCCGGCTCGCCCTGGAATACGAGTTGACGCGTGCCATGCAACCATCCTGCACGTCCAGGGTAACGGCGTCAGTCGCACGCCGGTAGCGATCCGGTGACTTTTGCCGTTGCGCGATCGGCGCTGTGCCGCGAGCGGAGAGTTCAGTGGTTATTGTCGACCTGGCGCAAGAGAATCTCGGCGTACCGGTCGGGGGCTTCGAGTTCCGGAAAGTGTCCGCAACGCTCGAACGGCACGATGGCCGCGCCCGGAATGCACTCGTGCAACGAGAGAGGGTCGGTGTATTTGTGCGAGCGGTCCCGCGTGCCCCACACCATGGTGCAGGATACGGACACGTTGCACAGCGACGCGGCGTTCTCGCGGGCCAGGCCTTGGACGACACCGGCCAGGCAGTTGCAACCGCCGCTTTGCAGCGCACGCAACGCAGTTTCCCGAAATGGCTGTGCGTCCGTCGTGGCTGGCAGCGCGACGCGATACCAACCCTCGGCAACCTTCTTACGCCTCAGCCACACTAAAACCTGGCCACCGACAGGCACGCGCACCGGCCACGGAATAACCCGATCGGTCCACGCATGCATTGCCCGCAATGACGGCGTTTGCGACAGGACGAGGCCCGCAATTCGTTCCGGCGCAAGTTGCGCGGCGCGCATCGCGTAGAAGCCGTTGGCGCAGCTGAACGCGAGCGTGGCGCGCTCGATCCGCAGTGCGTCCAGCACACCGAGCACGGCTGTGGCGCCTTGATCGAGCGAGTGTGCATACGACTTCTGCGGCAACGAGAATCCGAACCCTGGCATGTCGAAGCACACGATGCGCACTTGCGACGACAGCCGCGCGATCAGCTGCTCGTGATGTTCGATCACGTTGGGGCCATCCGGAACCGTTACAACGCACGGCTTTTTGGAGCCGCTGTCGAAGACGCGGACCGGGCCGACCGGTGTATCCATACGGCGGCTCGGCAAAGAGCCGTTGTGATGACCATTGCCCCGTCGCGCCGCGATTCCGGCCAGGACGCTGTCGACGTATGCGCTGAGCATTCGATTGCCCGTATCAGCTAACTGGCTTGCGCAGCAGTTCCTGCGCAATGATCAGCTTGCGCACCTCCTCCGTGCCGCCGCCGATGGTTGCGACCTTGGCATTCCGGTAGTGGCGGTTTATCTCCGTGTCCCACATGAAGCCGGCGCCGCCGAAGATCTGTACTGCCTTGTCGACGACCATCGTGTTCGTCTGGCCGGCCTTGAGCAGTGCGGCGGCGGTCAACATGTGGATGTCGCCGCGACCTCCGCCGCCCGTCTCCAGGTCATTGCACTGCCAGAGTGCCTTGTAGCAAAGCAGCCGAGTCGCCTCGATTTCCGTGTACATCTCGGCCAGGTGCGCCTGGACCATCTGGAAACTGCCAATCGCCTGGCCGAACTGCTTGCGTTGCGCCGCGTAGTCGACGGCCAGATCCAGGCAACGCTGGCACGCACCCACGACGCCCAGCGCAAGAAACGCGCGCTCGATGTCCAGGCCGCTCATGACGATGCCGACCCCATTGTTCTCGGTCCCGAGCCGGTTCCGGGCCGGCACGATGCAGTGGTCGAAGTCGAGCTCGCCGGTCGGTGCGCCGCGCCAGCCCATCTTCCTGAATTTCGGCGCAGCCGTGAACCCGGGCATGCCTTTCTCGACGACAAACGCGGAGATGCCCTGCGGTCCAAGCTCGCCCGCCGTCTTGGCGTATACCAGCACGACGTCAGCAACCGGGCCGTTCGAGATGAACGTCTTAGTGCCGTTGAGGACGTAATGATCGTCCACCTTGCGCGCGGAAGTGCGCATGCCCCCCAAGGCGTCCGAGCCGGCGCCGGGCTCGGTCAGCGCCAGCGCTCCAATCCATTCGCCGCTGATCATCCGTGGCGCGTAGCGCTGCCGTTGCTCGGCATCACCGTTGCGCAGGATATTGTTCAGGCAGAGATTTTCATGCGGCCCCCAGATGGCCACGGCATTGGTGTTCCAGTAGCCGAAGGCTTCACAGACTATGCCGGCCGTGAACAGGTCGGCCCCTGCGCCGCCATACTCCGGACTCGCGGTGATGCCCAGGTAACCATTGCTGCCGAGCTCACGCATCAGGTGCTCGGGAAACCAGTCGTCGTCGTCCATGCGCGCCAGCAGCGGATGCAGGCGCTCCTTGCCGAAGCGGAAGGCCTCGTCATGGATTTCGCGGTAGCTCGCCGGAACCTCAAATGGACTCTGCATGGACACTCCGAGATCCGCAGGGACTGCGGCGGTGTATCGCGGATCTTAGGACAGGAGGCCGCGTACCTGAGAATTATTCGCACATGCGCGAGTGCTAGGATCGCCGCATGAACAGCACACCGAACATCCTGGTCATCATGTACGACCAGCTGACGCCATCCGCGCTAGGTTGCTACGGGAACCGCGCCACCAAGTCGCCGCACATCGACCGCCTCGCCGCGGCAGGCGTGATGTTTGACGCTGCGTATACCAACAGTCCGCTGTGCACACCGGCGCGCTACTGCATGACGACGGGGCAGCTGCCATCAGCCACGCGCGGGTACGACAATGCCGCGTATCTCGCGAGCACGATCCCGACGTTTGCGCACTACGCCCGCATCGCCGGTTATCGCACGGTGCTCTCGGGAAAAATGCACTTCGTGGGCCCCGACCAGTTGCACGGCTTCGAGGAGCGGCGCACGACGGACATCTATCCGGCGGACTTCGGCTGGACGCCGGACTGGCGCGCGACCGATGAGCGCATCGACTGGTGGTACCACAACATGGAGAGCGTTACCGGCGCTGGGATCGCGGAAGTCACCAATCAGTTGCTGTTCGACGACGAGGTCGGCTTTCACGCGGTGCGCGCGTTGCACGACGTGGCCCGTGCCGAGGATCGGCGACCGTTCCTGCTCGTCGCGAGCTTCACGCATCCACACGACCCGTATGTGACCCGTCAGGAATACTGGGACCGATACGAGGGCGTCGACATTCCGACGCCCGCGGTCTCTGCGGCGGACGTGCCGCTCGACCCGCATTCACGGCGTCTACGCGCCGCGTGTGACATGGAAGCCAAGGCGATCACCGACGATGACGTGCGTCGTGCGCGACGTGCCTACATGGGAAATATCTCGTACGTCGACGACTGGACTGGAACACTCGTGACGACGCTCGAGTCACTGCGTCTCGCGGACGATACCGTCGTCGTCCTGCTCGCCGACCACGGCGACATGCTGGGCGAGCGCGGCCTCTGGTACAAAATGAATTTCTTCGAGGGCTCGGCACGCATCCCGCTGGTCGTGCACGCGCCCGGGCGCTTTCGTGCGCGCAGGGTGGCGACGCCGGTCTCGCTGGTCGACATCCTTCCAACGATCCTCGAGTTATCGGGCGGTAACGTCGACGACGCCGTGGAACCGCTGGCGGGCCGCTCGCTGCTGCGGCTGTGCGAAGGCGCGGCCGAAGAAGACCGAACTGTGATCGGTGAATACGCGGCCGAGGGTGCTTGCGCACCGATCGTCATGCTGCGGCGGGGCACGCTGAAGTTCGTGCACTGTGCCGTCGATCCAGACCAGTTGTATGACCTTGCTGCAGACCCCGGCGAGAGGGTTAACCTTGCGGACGACGCCAAGTGGGCAGCGACCGTCGCCGAGTTCCGCAAGGAGGTCGCGCAACGATGGAACCTCGCGCGATTCCACGACGAGGTCCTGCGGGATCAAGCGAGGCGGCGATTCGTGATGAGAGCATTGCGCTCGGGCAGCCACACGTCGTGGGAGTTCACTCCGCGGCGCGATGCGTCCGGCGAGTACATGCGCAACCACCTCGATCTCAATGTCGTCGAGCGCAGTGCCCGCTGGCCGCGGTGACGCCTCGTCGGGCCATGGCCTCGGCGCATCACGGCCCGCCTTTCTATCGGTTTTCGCGGTCTGGGAACCCTGCGCGCGTCGGATCGGTCAAAGATATGGTGATGTCGCGGATGCCAGGAGGTGCCGATGATGATCACTGGACAACACGCGCTAGGTAAGCTGCTGGTCACCACTTTCTTGATACTCGTGATACTCGCGCCAGAAACCGCCGCTGCCGACCCTGGCCCTGTCCAGCGCACGGTAGACCTGCGCGACAGCGCGGCCGTGGCTCAGCTACGGCAATCGAACCCTGCACACGTCGCGATGATCGAGCGCATCCTCGCCGGTCTCGCCGAGCAGCCGGACCGGGCGGAAGGGGACTGGCTGCAGACCAACTTCGACGCTCGCGACGTTGACCTGTCGCGCCTGGTCATGAAGACGAGCTACCCGCCACGCCAGGAGCTACGGTTCACGCTCGACGATACGCGCTACGTGCTGCACCTGGTGCGCAGCGATCTCGCAGCGAAACCTGCGGTCATTCGCTAAGCACCAACGTTCCGTGCGTCACGGGGTCACTCGGGTTTACCAGTGAACGACGCCGGCAGTCCACCAAACTTGATCTCGACTTGTCGCGACTGGATACGCCACTTTCCGTCGGCGCCCTTGAGATAGGTGTCCAGCCAATCGCCGACGATTACCGGCGTGGCGGGCTTTGGCGCGTCGAGCTTGGCGCCGTACTCCGAAAAACTGATCCAGCCGCGCGCCCGATCCGGGCCATCCAGCACAAAACGCATGTTCGAAATCAGGCGCCGTGCGACGTACGGAAACCCGACTGGGTCCAGTCGTCCTTTCCAGTACTCGATAATCGCCTTGCGTCCGCGAATCGTCCCGCTCGGATGCCCCGCTGGCAACACCCACTCTGCGTCGTCGGTGAACAATTCGGGCACCTTGTCGCCGTGCTCGTGAGGATGGTCTGCCCGCCAGGCGTATTCCGTGTTCAGCGTCATCAGCGCGAGGCGGTCGTCGGCGCTCAGCGCGTCATAGCCATCCAGATCGTTCATGGTCACTCCTATTGTCCACCGTCAAGGACGGTTTTGACATAAGGAGGAATCGTACAGCAGTCCATGCGCTCGGCGCCAACGGCAATTTCGCTGTGGCCGCTATGGCTCGCAGAGCCCGAGACTCCGCCTCGGCAGAGCATTCCCGGCACGCTGCTCCGACGTCGTCTTGATTGGCTATCACGCACTGCAGGAAATCCTGCGCTTCCTGTTGGTCGATCCTGTAGTACGGATCCATGGAGCCCTGGCACCAATTGGTGGCGCCCGAGAGCACCGCCGCGATTTCGGGCTCGACCACGCCGTTGCGCTCGAGGAACAACGGCGAGCCGGAATCGCCGTAACAGACCACATCGTCGCCTTTTTTTACATCCTGCCGCGGCACGAGCGAATTCTCGAACAGGTTCTTGATCGGCCCGACCCGCGCGACGCGCTTGACCTCGTTGCCGCCGCCGAGATCGGTCAGCGGGCCGAGGCCGCGCGTCGGTTTCGTACCATACAACTTGGTCCAGTTGAGGCCATAGCCGACGCTCACGACCGGTGTACCGACGATGCCCTCGATCGTATCGAGTTCGCCAACTGCGCGCAGCGGCAGCGGGTCGATGCCGACGATGGCCTGCTCGAGAATCAGTGCACCGACGTCGGGCTGTTGCAGGAGATTCCAGTTCACGGGCGTTGCGCGGCCGTCATGGCGCAAACCATCGCGCAGGTAGCCGGGATGCGTCAGCCCGTGTGCGATCGGCACACTGTTGGTGCGGCCGGCGATGGCCACGGGATAAAAAGTCGGGAACGGGACCGACTTCGCCGCGGGGTCGCAGCCATAGTCGGCCGTCATGAATTCCGTGTATGGCACGCCTTGTTCCGCCACGAAGCAACGGAAGTCGTTGCCGGTCGCGACCAGATCGAACGTGACCCAGGCCTGGTCGTAGTACCCAGTAATGCCGATATCGATCGTGTAGTTGTAGGCCGTGCAGTGCGCGGCAGTCATGAATACCTTCGGCGAGATGAGCGAACCCGAGCAGGACTGCTCGGCGTAGGCGACATCGGGCGGCTCCCCGGGCGTCAGGTAAACGAAATACTCATAGTAGGCGCCGGCGGCCGGAAACCGGTTGCCGGTGTCGGGTGTGCCGTCGCTGGCCTGCGTGGCGGGAATCGCGAAGACCGCGGCGACGACGACGAGGGCCAGCCGGTGGGTAAGTGAACGGTCCATGTTTTCCTCGTGCCTCTCTAATGGGGAGGAATCAAGGGACGAATGTCGCGCTCGGAGCCGTGACTGTGGCAATCAGATATTACTGATATCGAGCTGTCGCGTTCCCCACAGTCCTGGCCGTGCAACGGGCGGGAGGCTCTTACCCAAATTGCTCAGGATGCCGGTCGTTCCTCGTGTGTCATCTTTGGAACATCGTGGATTCAAGGCGAAGCCGGCTGGCGACGTCGATTTCTGAGTCTTTGAATAAGTTGGAGCGGGTGATGGGAATCGAACCCACACTAGTAGCTTGGGAAGCTACAGTTCTACCATTGAACTACACCCGCACCGAACGCTGATTCTAGGGGTCCGCTGCGTGACGGGGCAAGCCGCGTCACTTAATCAGCCAAGGACCAAGGAAATTTCTCATGGCTCGACCCACTCGCATCCAGCTTTCCGATATTCGTGGCGCGGCACGACTCGCCGCCGAAACTTCATCCGGCATCACCGACATCGTAGAGAAGATGCATCGCACGATTCAGATGCTGCCGGGACCGCTGGGCCGAATATCGCCGGGTGCGACGCGTGGCATTACCGGTCTCGTCTACCGCAGCGTTCGTGGCGGTATGCACCTGGTTGGCAAGAGCATCGATGCCGGACTCGCGCCGATCCTTCAATTCCTGCCGGAGGGCGAATCGACGCCGGCGCGTGATGCGATCGTCTCTGCGCTGAACGGCACCCATGGCGACTATCTCGCACGCACCGCTAATCCACTGGCGCTGGAGATGACCTTTCGCGTTCGAGGCCGGCAAGTCGACATCGCGAGGCCCGGTGTGTCCTTGCACGACGAGGTGGATCTCCCGATTCGCAGCAAGTTGCTCGTCATGGTGCATGGTTTGTGCATGAACGATCGGCAGTGGCTGCGCGACGGTCACGACCACGGTGCGGCACTGGCGGAAGAATTCGGTTACATGCCGCTCTACCTGCGTTACAACAGCGGTCAGCGCATCGGCAGCAACGGACGGCTTTTTGCCGACGCGCTCGACACCCTGGTCGGCAACTGGCCCGTGCCTGTCGAAGAAATCGTGTTGCTCGGTCACAGCATGGGCGGCCTGGTGGCGCGCAGTGCATGGCATCACGCGACCGCAGCGGGGCACGGCTGGCACCGGCAGCTCCGTAAGATGATATTCCTCGGCACGCCGCACCACGGCGCGCCCCTGGAGCGCGGCGGGCACGGCCTCGATTTCGTGCTGGAATTGAGTCCCTACTCCGCACCGTTCGCGCGTATCGGCAAGTCACGCAGCGCGGGTATCACGGACCTGCGTCACGGCAGCATCACCTTGGCCGAGCAGCATGAGTTCGTGCCGTTGCCAGCGCGCGTGCCCTGCTACGCCGCGGCCGCGACGCTCGCTAAAAAACGCAGCGTGATGAGCGAACGACTGGTGGGCGACGGCGTCGTGCCGCTAGGCAGCGCCCTGGGCCAGCATTCCGACCGCACGCGAAACCTCGCCATTCCAAAGTCGCGGCAGTGGGTGGGCTATGGAATCGGGCACCTCGACTTGCTGAGCCATCCTGAAGTGCATGCACAGTTGCGCAAGTGGGTAAGCACCGTCGCCCGGTGCGCGAAGAAACGGGGCGCCTCGCGTGAAGCGCCCCCAGCTAGATAAATGAAGTCAGGGCGTGAAGTTCTGCGTGGTCGTCTGGTTCGCCGTAACCGTCACGTTGAAACCTGCGCTCGGTGAAAAATTCACCAGTTCGTCGACGCCCGCCGGCGTATCGACCATGTCTGCATCGATGTCCGACTGATCGGGGCTGCAGGTGTACGCAAGCACGTAGTTGCCGGCCGGTACGAATCCGATCGTGTAGACGTGGTTGCCTGCGTCGTCGATTTTGACCATGGCCGACGCAAGAGCATCCGCGCCATCTGCATCGACGAGGTCGAAGTCATCCGGCACGGGTGGCGTGGCACCGGTGGCATACGGCCCGAACAGGTAAAGATTGCCTGGCGCAACCTGGGCGACCGTACTCGCATCGGTGCACTGCGCGCTGACGAGCGTGGGATCAACCGTGCCGGTAATCGTGCCGACCTGAAGGTTGTCCACTATGCGCAGCACTGGCTTCAGAAAATAAGCCTGGCCGTCGCACTGCTCTGTCATGCCGTTCTGGCCCGGCGGTCGAACCACCGAATGGCGCAGGTCGAAGTCGATGGTGAAATCCGTGGTCGTTCCGACGCCGACCGTGAAACCTCGGATCAGCTTGAGTCCCGTCTCATCACCGCTCGGAATGCGCATCTCGCACTGCGCGCCGTTGACGGTTATGTACGAGTCGCCGGCAACATCCGGGTCGGCGTTCACCTTGAGACGCATCCACTGGTACTCACCGGCCGGCACCTGCTCGCCATCGAGGAGCATCACGCGGTCTGTCCCCTGATATGTAAGCACGTCGATCGTCTTGGTAGCGAAGTCGACTGAAAATGCCTCGCCATTGGCAGGCTTCAGTTCAACGCCCGTGAACTGCACCACGACCGCGTCCGCGGCATCGACCGGCGCGTCCGACAATCCTATTTTCAGCATGCCGGTCTGCGGTTTGCCGCCCTCGTCGCTGCCGCCACCGCTGCAACCTGCCACCGTCAACATGGCGGCGGTAAGCGCGATGAACGCAAGCGCCGAGTTTGCTTGACGCGCAGGATTGTTCGACCTGGGTGTATGCATGAATTCTCCTGGAGCTGGGCCAGCTCGCTGGAAATTCAAGTTACAGCACGCCGCCGAAATGCACAGCGGAACTGGATCGCATAATTGAGATGTGGGTCACTGCATGCCCGGCAGCCGCCATTCCTGCGCGCGCGAGAAGCGCTCAACCAGGAATTCCACGAATGCTCGTACTTTCGCAGAGAGATGACGGCGACTCGGATACACGGCCGTGATCGGCGAGCGCGGCAAGCGATAATCGGCGAGTAGCCGCACGAGCCGACCCGAGCGTATCTCCGGCGCGACGATGAAGTCGGGTTCGAACAGCACGCCGAGGCCTGCGGCGCCGAGCGCCGTCAGCACGCGACCATTGTTCGATCGATGCCGCAGCGGGATCTTGACGTCGATGCGTCGGCCATCGTCGCGCGCTTCGAATTGCCAGACGTTCGGCAAGCTTGCATTCGAGTAGGTCAGGCATTCGTGCCCCGCCAGGTCCTCCGGCGACCGCGGTGGCGATTTGTGTTTCGCCAGGTACGAGGGCGCTGCACAGCAGATGAGTTGGGTTTCGCCGAGTTTGCGCGCCACCAGCCCTTGATGCCGGAGGGCGCCAATTCGTACCGCGAGATCGAAACCCTCCTCGACCAGGTCGACCGTACGATCCGACAGGTCCAGGTCGAAAATCACTTCGGGATGTCGCGCCGAAAACTCGGCTATCGCAGGAGCCAGGTAACGCACGCCGAAGGTGACGCCACACGTCAACCGCAGGGTGCCTCGCGGTACGGTGGTTGCCGCGCGTACGGACGCCTCGGCGTCGTCGAGGGCCGCGAGCAGTTGCACGCTGTGCTCGTAGAATGTCTGCCCGGTTTCGGTGAGCGAAAGTCGTCGAGTCGTGCGGTTCAGCAGGCGTGCATCGAGGTGCGCCTCGAGGTCCGCGACCTGGCGTGAGACGGCCGACGTGGACTGTGACAGCCGTTCGGCTGCGCGGGCGAAGCTGCCGAGCTCGACGACCTTTGCAAACGACTGAATGGCTAGTAATCGGTCCATGACCGATTATTGCGTTATCAGCAATAATCTATCAACTGAGGACCTCTTTATCTTGTAATAGGCCACGTGGAAGATGTCTGCCATGGCCATCCCGGCCCTCGGAGAACACCATGAAGCTTTATTACTCGCCCGGCTCCTGCGCCCAGGCCCCGCACATCGCGTTGCACGAACTCGCCCTGCCCTTCGAATCCGTGAAGGTGGACCTGACCAAGCACACGCTTCCGGACGGCTCCGATTTCCGCGCGGTCAATCCAAAAGGCTACGTGCCCTTCCTGGTGCTTGACGACGGCACCTCGATCAGCGAAGCCAATGTGGTCCTGCAGTACATCGCCGACCAGAAGCCCGGGCAGCTCGCGCCGGTATTCGGTACCAAGGAGCGCTGGAAACTCATGGAGTGGCTCGCGTTCATCGCGACGGAGATCCACAAGGGATTTGGTCCGCTCTGGAATCCCAAGAGCGAGGCCGCCGTGCGCGAGCGAGCGATCGAGGCGCTCGGGAATCGCTTCACGCTGATTTCAAAAACACTTTCCGCGCAGCCATACCTGACGGGCGACAAGTTCACGATCGCCGACGCGTACCTGTTCGTTGTGTCCAACTGGGCCGGGCACCACAAGATCGACCTTGCCCCGTGGCCGGCCCTGCAGCAGTTCCAGGCCCGCGTTGCGGCGCGCCCCGCGGTGCAGGCGACCTTGAAGGCGGAAGGTCTCACCAAGTAACTCGGAAGCGATGCGAAGTGCAGCCATGAAAATGCCCACGTTGTTCATTTCCCACGGCTCGCCGATGCACGCGCTCGATGCGGGCGGTGCGGGGCAGAAGTGGCGTGCCTTGGCGGAATCGATCGCCGGTTCCACCGGGCAGCCACGGGCCGTGCTGATCGCATCGGCGCACTGGGAAACCGCGTTACCGATGCTGACGGGTGGCAACGAGCTGCGCACGATTCACGATTTCGGCGGTTTCCCGGAAGAGCTTTATCGCCTGCGTTATGACGCGCCCGGGTCACCCGACCTTGCACAGCAGGCGGCCGCACTCCTGCGCGACGCGGGGCTCAGCCCCTCGATCAATGCCTGTCGAGGCATCGATCACGGCGCGTGGGTACCGCTGCGCTGGATGTATCCGAACATCGACGTACCCGTCGTGCAGCTCTCGATTCAACCGGCACTCGGCACGGCTCATCACCTTGCCCTCGGTCGCGCACTCGTGCCGCTGACGGAAGACGGGGTGCTCGTGATCGGCTCCGGCCACGTCACGCACAACCTGCGTGACTGGTCGGCGCTACGCAGCGGCAGCGCGACCCCGTTGCCGTACGTCGCGGAATTCTCGGAATGGCTGGCCGACCGCCTCGCTGCGCACGATGAAGACGGACTTGGTCGGACTACCGGGCGCGGGCTCCGCACGCCGAGCGCGCGCATCCGACCGACGAGCATTTTCTGCCGCTCTTCGTGGCCCTGGGAGCCGCGGGAGAGCGGGCGCCTGTCAAGCGAGAGCACGCCGCCATTGAAGCGGCGGCGCTCGCGATGGACGCCTATTCGTTCGGACTCGCGGCCTGAGCGGCTCAGCCCTGGCGGAAAGCGCTGCGACGGCCCGGCGCACTGCTGCCCGCGGGCCGGGATGCCGTGCCGGCACCGCCGCCGCCATGCGGCCTGTGCACGTGGACTGCGGCGGACTGCGAGCGACCCGCCTGCGACCGCTGGCCGCCGTGGCTTTGTCCACCGCGCTGCCCACTGCCGTTGCGTTGACCGTTGTGCTGACCCGACGGGCGGTGGCCCTCGTGCCGCACCACGCCTAGTTCCGGCGCGGACATGTTGATGCCCGTGCGGTCGAGGGGTTGCACGTTGATCTTGCGGCCGAGCACGCGCTCGATGGCCCGCAGGCGATCCCGCTCATCGTCCGAGACCAGCGAGAGCGCCTGACCCGCGGAGCCGGCGCGACCGGTGCGGCCGATTCTATGCACGTAGTCTTCAGGCACATGCGGCAATTCGTAATTTACGACTTGCGGTAGTTCGGTGATGTCGAGGCCACGCGCGGCGATGTCCGTCGCGACCAGCACCTGGACCTTGTAACCCTTGAAGTCTTCGAGTGCCTTGGTGCGCGCGTTCTGCGACTTGTTGCCATGGATCGCGGCGCACTGGATGCCGTCGCGCTCGAGCTGCTCCGCTAAACGGTTGGCGCCATGCTTGGTGCGCGTGAAGACGAGCGTCTGCGCATTCGCACTGTTTCGCAGCAGGTGGCTCAGGACCGCGCGCTTTTCACCCGACGAAACCAGGTGCACGCGGTGCTCGACCAGTTCGGAGGGAGCATTGCGCGGCGAGACTTCCACCGTCAGCGGGTCGTGCAGCAGGCCACTCGCGAGGCCGCGAATTTCATGCGAAAACGTAGCCGAGAACAGCAGGTTCTGCCGCTTGGCCGGCAACAGCGCGAGCACACGACGGATGTCGCGAATGAAACCCATGTCGAGCATCCGATCGGCCTCGTCGAGGACGAGATGCCGAATGCTGCGCAGGTTGATGTTGCGCTCGTTGGCGTGATCGAGCAGCCGGCCGGGCGTCGCGATGATGATGTCGGCACCCTGGCGCAATGCTTCGATCTGCGGCCGCGGGCTGACGCCGCCGAAAATCAGCAGCGAGCGCTGTTCGAGGTGACGACCGAAATCCACAAAGGACTGCTGCACCTGCGCCGCGAGTTCGCGGGTCGGCACGAGCACGAGACAACGCGGGGCACGCGAGCCACGTGGGCGCGGCTCGACTGCCGAGAGCATCTGCAGCAGCGGCAGCGCGAAGGCAGCCGTCTTGCCCGTGCCCGTCTGGGCGGCGGCAAGCAGGTCGCGTCCTTCGAGCACCGGCGCAATGCCCCGGGCCTGGATAGGGGTAGGTTCCGTGTAGCCGAGTTCTGTTACGGCGCGCACGAGTTCGGCCGACAGGCCGAGCGAATCAAATGACATTTGATGATTTTTCCAGGTGCCACTTCCGCACGCAGGCGGAAACCGGACGGGGCACCGTCAGTTCTTTTGAGCAATCGAGACGCGAAATGCAGACTTCGATCAGTCTGCAGGAGGGGCCGCGGTGGCTTCATTTATAGAGAGAAGCCTGAAGAACCTCACGCGCGGACCGGACCGCGCAGCGGCAAACTGTGGTCGCAGTATGCCTGAAATCGCTATTTGCCGCCAGCCAGGGTCTTGAGCAGCACGTACCAATGATCCAATCCGGCGTAGAAAGAGGCCACCGGGAGGCGTTCGTCGAGGCCGTGGGAGAACTCATCGGAAGGCTTGATGAACGTACTCATGACACCGTAGGTCGGGATCCCCGCGTTGCGAAAAACGGAACCATCCGTGGCGTAAGGCGCCTGGTCGGGCACGATCGGCAGGTTGGGATAACGTGCATGCACGGCTTTGCCAACCGCGGCCATCACATCGTCGCGCATCGGCGACGGCGGGCTGGAGAGCGCCGCGTCGGGCGTAGTGACCTTCGCCTTGGCGCCCACGAGTTGCTGCAATGTCGCCGACACATCTTCCGCGCTCGTGCCCGGAAAAATCCGGCAATTGATCGTTGCCACGGCGGACTGTGGCAACGCATTGTCCGCGTGCCCGCCCTGCAACATCGTGGCGACGCACGTAGTGCGCACGCGGCCGACGAACGCCGGGGACTTCGAGATCAGCGCCGCCGCCGCCGCATCACCAGGGTGCGCCGCGAACTGCGCCATCGCCGCGCCGAGCTCGCCCGGCACCTGCACCGCCGCAGCCTTGAAGCCGCCGATAGTCCAGTCGTTCCACATGACCGGGAATTCATAGGCCTGCACTGCCTTCAAGGCATCCGCGAGTTCATAAATCGCGTTATCGGCCCGCGGCTGGGAGCTGTGACCACCGGCATTGGTCACGGTTACCTGGTAGCTCGCGTAGGATTTCTCTGCCCCTTGCACCGTATAGAACTGGGGCCGGCCGGTCGTGTCGTCGAGTGAACCGCCGCCGCCATCGCCATTCAAGGCGAATTCCGCATCGACGAGGTCGCGGTGCTTGTCGACGAGTTCCTGCGTCGTGGCCATGTGCGTCTCCTCGTCGCCGGAAAACGCGATGATCAAATCACGCGTCGGCACGAACTTCTCGGCCTTCAATCGAAGGAAAGTCGTCGTGAGGTTCGCAACCTCGTTCTTGATGTCCAGCGTGCCCCGGCCGAAGAAGTAACCGTTCTCCTCGACCAGCGTGAACGGATCACGCTTCCAGTCCTCGGGCTTCGCCGTGACGACGTCCATATGAGCGAGCAGCAGGATCGGCTTGCCGCTCTTGCCCGACCCTCGATAGCGCACGACGAGCGCCGCATTTTCACCGGAGGTCAGCACGTGGATGTCTTCATCCGGGAAGCCCGCGGCACGAAACCGGTCCGCGAGGTAGTTCGCCATCACGGGAACTTGTCCAAGACCCTCGGAGGTCTTCATCGAGATGATCTTTTCGAATATCGCGCGAGCCTCCGCGCGAACCGCTGCCGGCGCCTCCGCCTGTGCGGGCGACGCGCAGGCGCTGAGCAGGGCCAGGATTACGGTCACTTGTCTGCGCAAGTCGTCACCTCGGTGAGTCTTTCACGGCGTCGATCATTGCCTGCTGCAACAACTGTTGCGGCAGTCCCGCATCGAGCGCGGAGGATAGCCAGATATCCACGGCGGCGTGAAGCCGATCGTCGCGGACCATCAGCACGCGTTTATCTCCCTGCGTCAGGGTGCCGGGCATCGTGCGACAAAGCTCGGGATGCCGACGCGATTGCAGGTCCACTTCGACGTCGTCGGTGATCATGACATCCGCGCGGCGGGCCATGATCTCGTCGAAGGTCGTCGTGTTATCCGGATGCAGCACGATGGTTGCGCGGTGCAGGGCCTCACGCACATAGCGTTCATTCGTGCCGCCGGGATTTACGACGACCTTGACGCCGGGGCGGTCCACTTCGGCCAGCGTCTCGAAGTCCTGGCGCTGTACGCAGCGCGCGAGGATCGTCTTGCCGCCTCGTTGGTAAGGAACGGAGTACTTGCCGACCGCCGCGCGCTCGGGCGTGAAGGAAATGCCACTCAGCGCAACGTCAAACCGATCGTCTCGCAGATCCTGCACCAGGGTCGGCCAGCTCGTTCGCACGTAGACCGGGCGCAGCTTGAGGTGCCGCGCAAGGTCGCGCGCCAGCGCTATGTCGGCACCACGCAGCTCACCCGCAGATTCGAGACTGAAGGGGGCGTAGTCGCCAGTCGTGCCGATCCGAAGCATTCCGCTTGCGTGGATGCGGTTCCACGAATCGCCACCCAGACGCCTCACCGAACGGATGGCATCGAGCAGGGCTTTTCGGTCATCCGCGCCCGGTATCGATACGCCCCATGTCGCGGCTACCTTCCTCTCCAATTCGCCGGCGTCGCTGGTTTGTGCGGGCGGCGGCGACATCAGCAACAACGTCAGCAGAAGATCCTCATCGATCGCGTCGATCCGCTCGCGCAGGCCCGTTAACCCTGATACCGATGCGCACGGCCCACAGCGGCCTGAACGGGTCCAGTCCTCATGCAGGCGAGTCTGCACATCGCGCGCAAACCGGATCAGCAGTGCGAACAATGCGCGCGCAGTGTCCGCGTCGAGTCCCAACTGCGTCGCGCGCGCGACGACATTGTCGAGCACATGGGCTTCGCGCGCGGGGTCGTTGACAGCTGCCCGGCTTATCCACTTTACCGCGGCCACGTCAGGCATCAGTGCGAGACGCTCCTGGATCAGCGTGACCACACGACCCATCGTCTCGGCACGATCCTCGTAGCGAGCCGCCTGTGCGTCCGCATGAACCGAGTCGGACCGAGTGTCGGCCCGAACGCAGACTGACTGCAGCGAAAGCAGCATCACCGCGAGCAGAGCGATGTTCTGCATGCTCACTGTTTGCGCACCGCGATCCGCTCGAGCCCCAACCACTGCGCCATCGTCGCCAACTCATCCCGCAGCGCTGCCTCGGCATCGACCGGCCTGATCCATGGTTCGAAATGCGTTGCGATCACCTGCAGCGTCGAGTGCGCACGGTCGGCCTTGAGGTCGACACGCGCGACCAACCGGTCGTCGAGCAGGAACGGCAGCACGTAGTACCCGTGCTTGCGTTTGTGCGCAGGTGTGTAGATTTCGATTCGATAGTGAAAATCGAACAGCCGCTGCATGCGGTCGCGTTCCCAGACCAGCGAATCGAACGGCGACAGCAACGTGCGGGCCTCGATCCTGCGGGGGACTCGCAGGGTCGGAGTCACGTATGCCGGTGCGCGCCAACCTTCGACAGACACCGGCAGCAGTTCGCCGGCGGCCACCAGTTCGGCAACTCGGACCTTTGCTTCCGACGTGGGCAGCCGGAAATAATCGCGCAGGTCGCGTTCGGTCGCCACGCCGAGTGCACGGCTTGCCAGCCGTAGCAGGTCCCGCTGCGCCTCGTCATCGGCCGGTGTCGGCAGTGCGAGCACCGCGCGTGGCAGCACTCGTTCTGTCAGGTCGTATACGCGCTCGAACCGGCGACGCGAGTGCGTGGTGACCTGCCCGGTCCAGAAAAGCCATTCGAGGGCCACCTTGCCGTGACTCCAGCCCCACCAGCCGCCTTTGCGGCGCTGACCTTCCGCCTGCAATTCCGACACGCCGAGCGGACCGTGGTCGGTGATTTCCTGCAACACCTTTGCGCAGAAAGCCCGCTGCTCGCGGCCGAAGCGGGTGACGCCGCCCCACATGCCGTCGCCGTCCCTCGCGCGTCGCATGCGCCAGCGCAACAAGGGCTGGTGTTCGACAGGGATCAGCGACGCTTCGTGGCCCCAGTATTCAAAGAGTCGCCGGCGGCGCCCGGTGCCGGCGCCATCCAGCAGCGTCGGCTCATAAATGCCGAGCCGCGAGAAGAGCGGCAGATAATGCGAGCGCACGAGCACATTCACCGAATCGATCTGCACGAGCCCGAGCGCACGCACCGTGCGCACGACCTCCCTGCCACTCACGGGCCCACCCGGCCGGGGTTCGTGAAATCCCTGGGCCGCGAGCGCCACACGACGGGCTTCGGCAGCCGACAGCGATTCACGCGGTTTGCGTTGTGCGCGCATGCGCGAATCATACCGGCGCATCAATGTGCACTCGCGGTGACGAGTTCACGGGAACGGGGATGCCAGCACGGTCCGTCGAGCTGAGTGCCGAGCGCTCCAGGCTGATGGCAGCCCTGGTGGAAGCGTTTGTATTACCCGGCCGGGCTCATGGCCGTTGGTCAGGCCGCGCGCGCCTTGCCGATTCGGCCGGGGAGGTTCTTTATTCTCACGGCGAAGAATATTTTCAGCAGGCCGGTCACCAGCGCCCAGGACGCAATCATCCAGATCACCGAAATGCCCCCGACCGCGGGATTGACGAACACGAGGATGCCGAACAGGATCGACAGCGCGCCAATGACGTAAAGAAGCCACTCCTTCTCGGTGACCGCGCGCACCTTGTAGCCGAGCATGATCGTGAACGCGCCGAGCAACATAGCCTGGATCGCCACCAGCAAAACGAATGCGGCCATGCTGACCAGTGGATTCAACAGCGCATAACCGCCCACGAGCACGCCCAGCGCGCCGATCAGCAACATGATCCACCAGCCGTCCTTTTCACGGTGACGGATCGAGCCCCAGATGTTGACGGCGCCATCCACGAGAATGGACGCGGCGAAGTAGATTGCCACGACCAACCACGCCGCAATGGGCTGCGCGAAAGCCAGCAGCGCGAAGATGACTGCTGCGATGCCGCCGATCAGGAAGACCCACCAGGTTCGCTTGCAAAGCGCGCCGGCGTCCCCGCCCAGGCTCGACAATAATCCGCCGGAACCGACCATCGAATTCTCCCGCGCCCGTGGCAGGGCTTTATCATTGTGGGTCACCGCTGCGAGGACTGTAGCCGCTTGCCCATCATGAAGCCAGATACTGTCGCCGCCGGGACCGGCCCCGACCCTGCAGCCAGCGGCGGCGGCCCGAGTGCAGGTCCGGGCAGCAACGAACGGTCGCCGCACCGCGCGATTCGCAGCTTCGTCGTGCGGGCCGGGCGCATGACCACGGCCCAGGAACGAGCCTGGCGCGAGCTCTGGCCGCGGTACGGCATCGCCGCGCACGACGGACCGATTGATTTTCGGGCAGTGTTCGGACGAGACGCGCCGGTCACGCTCGAGATTGGTTTCGGCAATGGTGAATCACTGGTCGCGCTTGCCCGGGCGCACCCCGAGCGAGACTTCGTCGGCCTCGAAGTGCATCGGCCAGGCGTCGGTCACCTGCTGCTGCGCTGCGAAGCGGAGCATTTGGTCAACGTGCGCGCAGTGTGCGAAGACGCGGTCGAGGTGTTGCAACTGCACGTCGCGAATGGCGCGCTCGACGAAGTGCTGCTTTACTTTCCCGATCCGTGGCCGAAGAAGCGCCATCACAAGCGGCGCATCGTGCAAACTGCATTCGCTGAACTCGTGGCACGAAAACTACGGCCCGCCGGAATTTTCCGCATGGCGACGGACTGGCAGCCCTACGCGGAACACATGCTGGCCGTCGGCTCGGCGTGCATGGGCCTGCACAACGAATCCGAGTCCGGCAGTTTCGTATCGCGACCGGAGAGCCGGCCGCTGACACGCTTCGAGCAGCGCGGACAGCGACTGGGGCACGGCGTTTGGGATCTTGCGTTTCGCAAGGTGTAGCGACGCGTCAGGTCATTGCGCCGCGGATACCGTCCATCACGAACTGCGCCGCCAATGCGGCCAGCAGCACGCCGAGCAGGCGGCTGAGCACGGCGCCTCCCGTAACGCCGATTGCACGCATCACCGGACCCGTGACCAGCATCAGCGCCAGCGTGATGGCCAGCACCGCGACGATCACGAGAGCCTGCGCCATGAATTGCACCGAGCCAAGGGGCACGCCGGCAAAGGCCAACAGGATCACCGCCAGTGCGCCGGGCCCCGCGATCAATGGAAAAGCTAGCGGAAACACGGAGATATCGGCGCGGTGTTGCGCCTCGACGTCCTCACCGGGCGTGATCGAGCGCGCCCCGGACGGCCGCGCGAACACCATCTCGATTGCCAGCAGGAACAACAGGACACCGCCGCCCACCTTGAACGCATGCACGCTGATGCCCAGTATCTTCAAGAGTGCCGCACCCGCGGCTGCAAATCCGAGGCATACGATCGCCGCAATGCCGACCGCCTTGCACGACATGCGCCGCAAGTAGGACTCGTCGGCGCCCTCCGTAAGACCGGCGAGGATTGGCAGAAGCGACAAGGGCTCGACGACGACGAGCAGGACCACGAAGAATTTCACCAGTTCGTCGAACATTCTGCGACTGCGATGGATTGCGACTTGAACTCGTCGTCGTGCGGGTCTACAAAGGAGACCAGAGGATACCAAGCGCAGGGACGTCGCGAGGGCAATCGAGATGGTCAATCCCCAACCCGTAGTCGGCAAGTGGTACGCACGCCCCGGCGGTGATTCGTTCGAGATCGTTGCCTTCGACCGCGACGACGGCACGATCGAGATCCAGTACTTCGACGGTACGATCGAAGAACTCGACCTCGAGGAGTGGCGCGAAGAACAGATCGAATCGGCCGAGCCACCGGAAGACTGGACGGGCTCGGTCGATGTCGAGCCCGAAGACTACGAGAATGAGTTCGACACCGAGCCCAACATCGGCAACGGCAAGACACCACTCGAGGTCGTCGATCGCGACGAGGCCGGCGGCTTCTCGGAGCTGGAACTCCCGGACGAACCCGACGACGAACTTACCGCCTGAACCGGCGACGCCTGGCGTTTCGAACCGCAGTCAGTTCGGATCGGTGAGCGGCACACTCTCATCGAGCAGCACGTAGCCGTGGCGCACCTGTATCGCCAGCGGCTGCAGGCCCTGGCCGGCGCATGGCCCGGAGATACATTCACCCGTCTCGATTTCGAATAATGCGCCGTGCATCACGCACAGGATCAGCGGCGCACCGGGCGCGAGGAACTGGTTCGGTGACCAGTTGAGCGGGAAGCCCGCATGCGGGCAATGATTCACGTACGCATGCACGCTGTCGCCCCGCCGCACGACGAATCCGCGCAAGGGCCAGTCGCCTTCTCCCATCGTGAAAGCCAGGGCGCCCGGGTCCGCCAGTTCGTGCAATGGGCAGATTACTCGCGCAAGGTCGATCTCGGGCAGGCGCGCGGTCACTGGCTTGCTCAGCGTTGACCAGCCTGCGGCTGCGCTTCGAGCGGGGCCGCGGCTCGCTTTTCGCGCTCGGCCTGGCGCACGACGAAATACAGCAATACCAGCGCTGGGATGCCGAGCGTAGCGGTGTACACGAAGAACTTCGGATAGCCGATGGCATCGACCACGATTCCCGACGTGCCCATGAGCAGCTTGCCCGGCAAGGCGTACATCGACGAGAACAGCGCGTACTGGGTCGCCGTGTAG
Source organism: uncultured Gammaproteobacteria bacterium (assembly GCA_963784225.1). Taxonomy (GTDB): domain Bacteria; phylum Pseudomonadota; class Gammaproteobacteria; order Steroidobacterales; family Steroidobacteraceae; genus RPQJ01. The sequence continues at coordinate 47,379 of CAWAQN010000013.1, read as the reverse complement.
GTGGCGCTCGTGAGGCTCGATAGGTATGCGATGAGCGCGGTGCCGGCGATTCCCATCGCCAGGTTGTCCGCGCTGATGAGTGCGGCCAGGCCGAACAGCGTGGGCTCGTTGAACCACGCGAACACCGCGAACAAAAGGTTGGCCAGGATCACGAGCACGCTGCCGAGCACGAGCGAGCGCACGAGGCCGAAGCGCGCGACGATGACGCCCCCGAGGAGCGTGCCGAGGATGGACCAGACCACGCCGAAGCCCTTCGCAATCGCGGCGATTTCCTTGAGCGTGAAACCGATGTCGAGATAGAAAGGGTTGGTCATCACGCCCATCGTGAAATCTGCAAGGCGATAGCAGGCGATGAAGGCGAGCGTCAGTGTCGCCAGCCTGATACCGTAGCGCGTGAAGAAGTCGACGAAGGGATTCACCACCGCGCCGATGAACCAGGCGCCTAGTTCCTGCATGCGCGGCGACCAGTGGGCCTTGCTTGCTACCCAGTCGCGCACACGCGCTTCCTGCGCGAGTGTTTGCTTTGCGACACGCGGTGTGGGTTCAGGAATGATCAGCGTCGTGACGATGCCGACGCAAGCGAACACGGCCATCGTCGAATAGGAAACGAGCCAGCCGTGGTCCGCGGCGATCCAGAGTGCGACCGCGCTCGCTATCATCATCGCGATGCGGTAGCCGAGCTGATACGCGGCGGCCATGACGCCCTGCATCGCGACGGGCACCGCCTCGATACGCCAAGCGTCGATCGCGATGTCCTGCGTCGCGGACGAGAACGCGACCAGCAACGCCAGCGAGGCGACGATCGCGAGATGCCCGACGGGGTCCATGTGTGCCATGTTGAGCAGGCCGACGGCGATCCCGACCTGGCCGACCAGCATCCAGCTCCGGCGTCGCCCGAGCAATCGATGCAGGATCGGCAATTTCAGGCGATCCACGACCGGTGCCCAGAAGAACTTCACCGTGTAAATGATGCCTACCCACGACAGCATCCCGATGGTCGCCCGCTCGATGCCGACGGTGCGCAACCAGGCCGAAAGCGTCGAAAACACGAGCATGAAAGGCAGCCCGGCAGAGAAGCCGAGGAACAACATCGCGGCGACACGGGGATGCTTGTAGGCACGTACGGCATCGCCCCACCCACGCCACCAGGCCTTCTGTTGACCTGCGCCCGCGTCACCGGCTTTGCTCGCGTCCGGGGAGACGGTCACAGGTCGTACGTCACGGTGAGCGGTGCGTGATCGGAGAAGCGCTGCTGCTTGTAGATTTCGGCGCCCAGCACGCTGCCCCGCAAGCGCGGGCTCAACACCTGGTAGTCGATGCGCCAGCCGACGTTTTTGTCCCAGGACGCGCCGCGATTCGACCACCACGTGTAATGGTCGGGGTCCGAGTTGACTTCGCGGAACGCATCGACGTACAGCACGTCGCCGAAAAGCTCGTCGAGCCACGCGCGCTCTTCGGGCAGGAATCCGGAATTTTTCTGGTTCGATTTCCAGTTGCGCAGGTCGATCGGCTTGTGCGCGATGTTCCAGTCGCCGCACAGGATGAAGTCGCGCCTGCGGCGCTTCAGGCTGCGCAGGTAAGGCATGAATTCGCCCAGGCAACGGAATTTCGCCAGCTGACGTTCTTCGCTCGAGGAGCCGGAAGGCAGGTAAACCGAGACGACGCTGAGGTTCTTGAACTGGGCTTCGAGGTAGCGGCCTTCGGTGTCGAACTCGCTGGAGCCGTAGCCGTTGACGACGTTGTCCGGCTTGACGCGCGAATAAACCGCCACGCCGCTGTAGCCCTTTCTTGGCCGCATCGAAGTAATAACAGTGATAGCCGGCGGGGCAGAACATCGGATCGATCAGCTGATCGCGCTGGCACTTGGTTTCCTGCACGCACACGACGTCCGCGTCCTGCGCCTGAAGCCAGTCGAAGAAGCCTTTGCGCGCGGCCGAGCGTATGCCGTTGGCGTTCAGGGTGATGATGCGCATGGTCGCGCAGTATAAAGTACGCCGCCATGCACCAACCCGACTTCATCCGTCTCTGCCTCGACCTCGGCGTGCTGCGCTTCGGCGAGTTCAAACTGAAGTCCGGACGCGTGAGCCCTTATTTCTTCAATGCCGGTCTCTTCAGCACGGGTCACGCGATCGGTTCGCTCGGTCGCTACTATGCGCGTGCCGCCACGCTGTCCGGCGTGCCGTTCGACATGCTGTTCGGCCCTGCCTACAAGGGCATCCCGCTGGTGACGGCGACCGCTGCCGCGTTCGCCGAGCACGAGCGCCGCGACCTGCCGTTTGCGTTCAACCGCAAGGAAGCCAAGGACCACGGCGAAGGCGGCACGTTCGTCGGCGCGCCACTGCAGGGCCGCGTGCTGATCGTCGACGACGTGATCACGGCGGGCACCGCCATCCGCGAGTCGGTCGAGATCATCCGTGCGCAGGGCGCGACCCCTGCCGGCGTGCTGATCGCGCTCGACCGCGAGGAGCGCGGCCAGGGCGACAAGTCCGCCGTTCAGGAAGTGCAGGACACCTTCGACCTGCCCGTCATCAGCGTGCTGCGCCTGAGCGATCTGATGGCCCACCTGGAAGATCGCGGGTGACACCGCCGTGCTGCAGGCCGTGCGGCATATCGCGACCGATACGGGGTCTGAGCCAGGCCGCCGTTTGACGTGAGTCACATTGCACGAGTACCGGGAGGCCATAAAGATGTCGGTTACCCGCCGCAGGGGGCAATATTCCGCCCATGAACGTCATTCGTGCCGAACCGGTCCTGCTGCGTACGTTTGGTCGCGCTGGTCGCTGGCCATTGCTGCCGTTGGTGCTCAGCGTGCTGGCCGGGCGCTCGAAGCGGCCACGAAACGGGCGCCCAAGGCTGCCGACGGAAGCGGTCTATCGCTGCCAGCGACGCGAATGGCCAGTCGCACTTCGGCCAGTCCATCCCGCCGGTGTGCATGGACATCGACATCGAGGTGCTCGACCAGACCGGCCGGGTCGTGCGCACGATCCCGGGCCGCCAGTCGCTGGAGGTCGTCGCGCAACAGAAGGCAGCCGAAGAGGCCAAGGCGGCGGCCGCGCAGCGCGACCGCACGCTGCTGGCGACCTACCTCACCGTCGCCGACATCGAGCGGCTGCGCGACCAGCGCCTCGAGCTGCTGGTGCAGCAGAACGTCGTGACGCGCCAGTACATCACCAACCTGCGCGCACGCCAGGCGCGGCTGATGGAGAGCGCGCAGCGCTTCCGGCCCTACAGCACGAAGCAGAACGCGCCACCGCTGCCGGACCAGATCGCGGCGGAAATAGTCAACACCGTCAAGGGCCTGCAGGTCTACGAGCAGGAACTCACCAAGAACACGGCGCGAGCGCTGAGCGCAGCTCGCCGCAGGACATTCGGGTTCAGGACATCGCGCGCTTCAAGTGAAGCGTTGGAAAGGGCAGCCTCGATGTCCGTTACTAGCACTCGTCCCGGAGCTGCCGAAGCCGCCCGCTCCCGCGATCGCTCGCGGAAAATTCGTCGACGATTTCGAACGTCCATCTGCACGACCGGCACGACGACCATCTGCGCGATCCGCTCGCCGGGCTCGATCGTGTACGCGGTGCTGCCGCGATTCCAGCACGAGACCATCACCTGGCCCTGGTAGTCGGAGTCGATCAGCCCGACGAGATTGCCGAGCACGATGCCGTGCTTGTGACCGAGACCCGAGCGCGGCAGCAGCACGGCCGCCAGGCCCGGATCTTCCAGATGAATCGCGATCCCGGTCGGGACCAGCTCCGCCTGCGCCGGCGCGAGCGTCGAGCGGCTGCAGCGAGGCACGCACGCAGGTCGAGGCCTGCCGAGCCGTCCGTCGCGTAATGCGGCAGCGGAAACTCCTTGCCGATACGCGCGTCGAGGACGCGCACCTGCAATGGGCGTCTTGGCGCTGCGGTCATGCTGATCCTGCTTGTCTGCGTCGGAAACGTGCCACGCAGCTCAGCGCGCGACGTAGCGCTCGGCGATCACCGCGACGAGCTCGGCGGCGAGCTGCACTTCGGCGCACGCGCGAGTTCGCGCTGGCCGCCTTGCCAGTAGACGGTCAACGCGTTGTCGTCACAGTCGAAGGCGAGTCCCTCGCCCGACCTGGTTGGCCGCGATCATGTCGAGCTTCTTGCCTTCGAGCTTGGCGAGCGCATTGCGCTCGACGTTCTGCGTCTCGGCGGCAAACCCGACGACGAACGGACGCGGCGTGCCGGCCGCAACCGTGGCGAGGATATCCGGCGTGCGCGTCAGCGGCAGACGAGATCTGCGTCGCTCGTCTTCTTGATCTTCTGGCTCGGCGACTTCCTGCGCGCGGTAATCGGAGACCGCGGCCGCAGCGATGAAGACGTCGGTGTCGCGCGATCTCGGCCTGCACGGCCTCCAGCATCTGCTCGGCCGTCTCGACGTTGATGCGCTCGCACGCCGCCAGGGTGTCGGCACGTTGACCGGACCGCTGACGATGACGACGCGCGGCGCCGGCATTGCGCGCGGCTTCGGCTACGGCGAAACCCATCTTGCCGGAGCTGCGGTTGGTGATGAAGCGCACCGGATCGATGCGCTCGCGCGTCGGTCCCGCCGTCACGACGACCTTGCGGCCTCGCAGCGGACCCGTGACCGGCTGCGGCGCGGCGACGGACGCGCTTCGACGATCTCGAGCGGCTCGAGCATGCGGCCAGGGCCGGTTTCGCCGCAGGCCTGGTCGCCTTCGGCCGGGCCGAGCATCGCGATGCCGCGCTGGCGCAGCGTCGCGACGTTCGCCTGCGTCGCGGCGTTGGCCCACATCAGCCGATTCATCGCGGGCACGACCGTGATCGGCGCATCCGTCGCGAGACACAGTGTCGCGAGCAGGTCGTCGGCCAGCCCGTGCGCGAGGCGCGCGATGAAATCCGCCGAGGCCGGTGCGATGACGATCCGCGTGCGGCCAGCGCGCGAGTTCGATGTGACCCATGGCGGCTTCGGCCGCCGGGTCCCAGAGATCGGTCCGCACTGGGCGTCCCGACAGCGCCTGGAACGTCATCGGCGTCACGAACTGCTGCGCACCGGCGGTCATCACGACCTGCACTGTCCACGTCGCGATCCGTGAAGCGGCGCGTGAGCTCGGCGCTCTTGTAGGCGGCGATGCCGCCGGTGACGCCGAGCAGGATGCGCATGTCGTGAAATGCAGGTGCGGGCCATGGCGGCGGATTATGGCGGTCGGCCGCCGCAGCGCCGCAAAGGGAGACGCCGCAAATCGCGTGACGGTCTCAGGTCATAACCGCGAGCACTTGAGCCGACCAGGCCGCGCGCCGATCACTTCTGGCAGCCGGGGCAGTAATAGGTCGAGCGCTGGCCCTGGACGAGCTGCCGGATCGGGGCGGCCGCAGCGACGGCAGGGCTCGCCCGTCCGCTCGTAGACGTAGAGTTGCTGGCGGAAATACCCGGGCGTGCCGTCCGCGCTCACGTAATCACGCAACGTCGTGCCGCCCTGCGCGGATCGCCTCGCTGAGCACCGCACGGACCGCCTTGACGATGCGCTCCCACTCGCCGCGCCGGACGCGCCCCGCGGCGCGCCGTGGCCGCACGCCCGCGCGGAACAGTGCCTCGCTCGCGTAGATGTTGCCGACGCCGACGACGATGCGCTGGTCCATGAGGAAGATCTTCACCGCAGCCCGGCGGCTCTGCGCGCCTTCGCGACGAGGTAGTCCGCGTCGAAGCCGACTTCGAGCGGCTCCGGTCCGAGCGGCGCGAGCAGTGGGTGGGCCTCGGCGGATCGCCGGGGCACCAATGCAGGCTGCCGAAGCGCCGCGGATCGTTGAAGCGCAGGCACTGGCCGGAGTCGAGCACGAGGTCGTAGTGGTCGTGCAGCAGCCGGGGCGACCCTGCACGCATCACGCGCAGGCTGCCCGACATGCCGAGGTGCGCAATCAGCGTGCCGCGATCGAGATCGATCAGCAGGTACTTCGCGCGTCGCGCACCTCGAGCACGCGCTGCCCGGCGAGCACGTCGACCAGGCGCGGCTCGACCGCGCCAGCGCAGCCGCGGCTCGCGCAGGTCGAACGCCGCGATCGTGCGCCGACGAGCGCAGCGCGGATGCCGCGGCGCGTGGTCTCGACTTCGGGTAGCTCGGGCATCGGGGACACTCTGGATTTTCGACTCGAAAATCCAGAGTGTCCGCCATTTTCGCCATTTCCAAATGAAAAACCCGCCACGGGGCGGGTTTCTCGAGAAGCGGGCAGGCCGAGCGCGGCCGGCTTACTTGATCTTCGCTTCCTTGTAGGGCACGTGCTTGCGGGCCTTCGGGTCGAACTTCTTGACCTCGAGCTTCTCCGGGTGCAGCCGCTTGTTCTTGGTGGTCGTGTAGAAGTGGCCGGTGCCGGCGGTCGAAACGAGCTTGATCTTGTCGCGCATGGCTTATGACTCCTGCTGGCGGGCCGTCAGACCTTCTGCGCCCTGGGCGCGCAGTTCGGCCGACGACGGCCTCGATGCCCTTCTTGTCGATCGTGCGCATGGCATTGCCGGACACGCGCAGGCTGACCCAGCGCTTCTCGCTCTCGAGCCAGAAACGCTGCGTGTGCAGGTTCGGCAGGAAGCGGCGGCGCTTGCGGTTGTTGGCGTGCGAAACGGTGTTGCCGCTCATCGGCCGCTTGCCGGTGACCTGACAGACTCTCGACATGATTGCTGGTCCTGTGAGCTGACGGGCCGGCGCGTGGCAGGACCCGAAAAACGAGCCGCGTTTTATACCAGTCGCGTGCGCTCCGGGCAAGCCCGACCGCCTGAATGTTGTCCCCGGGCCTAGAGCAGCCCCCGCTCGGCGAACGATACGCAGGCCCCGTCGCCGACGACGATGTGGTCCAGCACCCGGATGTCGACCAGCGCCAGGGCGTCCCGCAGCCGGCCCGTGATCATTTCGTCGGCCTGGCTCGGTTCGGCAACGCCCGACGGATGGTTGTGCGCCAGGATGACCGCCGCGGCATTGCGGGCCAGCGCGAGCTTCACGACGTCGCGCGGGTGGACACTCGCACCGTCGATCGTCCCGCGGAAAACCTCGTCGAAAGCGATGACTCGGTGGCGATTGTCGAGGAACAGGCAACAAAACACCTCGTGATCGCGATCACGCAGCCGGGCCGCGCAGGAACTCGCGCGTGGCGCGGGGGTTCGCGAGCGGCGGGCCGACCTGCATCTCCTCGGCATAGTGCCGGCGCGAGAGCTCAAGCGAAGCCTGCAGTAACGCGAACTTGGCCGCTCCGAGACCCCGGGTCTGGCACACGCGCTGGCGCTCGGCGGTCAGCAGCCCACGCAGGGACCGGAACTCCCCGAGCAGCAGCCGCGCGCGGTGTCGAGCGCCGAGCGTCCGGCCGTGCCGGTCTGCAGCAGGATCGCGAGCAGCTCGGCCTCCGACAGCGAGGCTGGCCCGAGCCGAAGCAATTTCTCCCGCGGTCGCTCGGATTCGTGCCAGAGCTGCAAGGGTGGCGAGGTCGACATGGGCGCGGACTCCTGCGGGAGCGCCCATGGTCAGGCCGGGCCGGCAAGCGTGCGCACGCCGAGAATTCGCCGCGATGGCGCGGAATTCTAGCCGCCCGTCAGTCGGCGCTTACTTGGCAAACCGGGCCCGAAGCGCCTCGGCGACGGACGGGTGCACGAACTCGCTCACGTTGCCGCCGAGGCTCGCGATTTCGCGAATCAGTGTCGACGAGATGAAGTTGAACTGCTCGGTCGGCGTCAGGAACACGGTCTCGACCTCGTCGGACAGGTGTCGGCTCATCGTGGCGAGCTGGAACTCGAACTCGAAGTCCGAGACGGCGCGCAACCCGCGCACCATCACGTTGAGGCCGTGCTTGCGCGCGAACTCCACGGTCAGACCCGTGTAGCTCGTCACCTCGACGTTCGGCAGGTCCGCGACGACGGTACGCACCAGCTCGCATCCGCTGCTCGAGCGGGAACAGCGGCGCCTTGACCGGATTCGTGCCGCGATCGCGACGACGACCTGGTCGAAGATGCGGCTGGCGCGGCGAACCAGGTCGTTGTGGCCGTTCGTGAACGGGTCGAAGGTACCCGGATACATCGCGCGACTGCTCATGCACTCCCCCTTCGTTCTGCGTCTTCGTTGGCGTCACGCGGCCGCCGCGCCGGGCCAGATGATAGCCCACGTCGCCGGCGCTCTTGCTCCGCACGATCGTCCACCCGGCGGGCACCCCGGGACTGCCTCGCGAGGCCTCGTCCTCGAGGTAGATCCACGAGTCCGGCCTGCAGCCAGCCGCCACGCTCGAGCGCCTCGCAGGCGCTGCACGAGCCAGCGCTCGGCGTAGGGAGGATCGAGAAACACGACATCGAACGGCGCGGCCGGCGGCCGCGAGAGGTAATCGAAGGCGTCGCGACGTCCGAGTCGGCCGCGCGGGCACTCGAGCACTCGCAGCGTGTCGAGTCCGATGCGGATCGCCGCGACACGCCGGATCGCGCTCGACGAACACGTCCTCGCGTTGCGCCGCGCGACAGCGCCTCGAACCCGAGCGCCCCACTGCCGGCGAACAGGTCGAGGCAGCGGCTGCCTGCGATCTCGAACTGCAGCCAGTTGAACAGGGTTTCGCGGACGCGGTCCGGCGTGGGGCGCAGGGTCGGTGAATGCGGAAAATGCAGCTTACGCCCGCGCCACTCGCCGCCGATGATTCGAATCTTCGCCGCGACCCGTCGGCGGACCTTCGCGGCGATTGCGCCGGAGCGGTCGGACCGGGTGCGTTTGTTGCGGCTGCAAAACGACCTTTGCGCGGACCGTCCCTTTCGATTGTTGCGCGGCATCAGCAGGCGAGCGTAGGCTTCGGCCGTTGATGATCAACGCGCGATGTTACGCGCGGTCCAAACTGAGGGGAAAACAAATGTTCGAGACCAGGAACAGGCTGTTCTGGGCCGGCCATGGCCGCGCTCGGCAGCCTTGCGCTGGGTGGTTGCTCAGCCACGCGACGGCGAGGAGTCACCACCCCCTCCCGCCGACCGAAGTCTTCAAGGCCCTTTCAACCTCTCCACGGGCGCGATTCCGCATCCCGATCGATCTGTTCTTCGCCGGGTCGACCGACGGCACGTTCAACCTGCCGGCCATCGCCTACCGCCCCGCAGCGAATGCGCGATGCACTGAATGCGCTCGACGGCTGGTCGACGACCGCCACCCGATCACGACGGCTTCAGCATGCCGCTCAGGTGCGAGCTCCGCTCTCCGCGACCACCGTGCAGCTGGTGGAGATGTACTTCAGCAACACGACCAAGGCGCCCGGCCCAAGGCGCGGGAGTTGCCTCCTGGGCGTGACGAGTCCGGTGCGTCGCTTGCTCGTCTACGGGCACGGACTACACGGCCGAGGTTTCGCCACGACGTCGACAGCGGCGGCAAGTTTCTCAAGCATCACTCCGCTCAAGCCGCTCACGCCGAGTACCGGCGGCACGAACATCGGTTACCTCGTGATCCTGACGAACGGCATCCAGAGCACGGACGGCCAGCCGGCACTGCCCGATGACTCTCTACTGGCGGCTATCCAAGGCCCCACCCGGCAGATTGCAGCACCTTCACGGACCCGACCCAGAAAGCGATTTGCCAGCTGACCAAGGCGCACCTGTCGGTCGCGGCCGCCAGCGGGCACCGCCGCGGATACCGTCGTGCTGTCCTGGAGTTTCACGACGGAGTCCACCGGCGATACGTCGCTTACCTCGCAGCCGACTGCAACGGCACAGCCGACCGCGGTCGTCCCGACCGGCCTGACGACCAATAATCGCCAATGCAGCGCTGCAGGGCAAGGCCGACATCTACGTCGGCGCCACGCAGCTGCCGTATTACCTGACGCCGGCCGCAACGCCGACCGACAAGGCTCGGTGCTGACGAAATTCTGGACGCGGCGGGCGCCTCGCCGGTGCCCGGACTGGATCCGGCCAGCCGCAACCTGACGCGGTTCAACCCGGTCCCGGAGAAGATCGCGGACGTCACGGTCCCGTGCTGGTGACCGTGCCGAACGCCACAGCGGCCGGCGGCGCCTGCGCGAAGCCCGCCGGCGGGCTGGCCGCTCGCGATCGTGCAGCACGGCATCACGGGCAACCGCACGCAGGCGCTGGCGATGGCGGACTCGTTCGCCGACGCCTGCTACGTGCTCGCCTCGATCGACCTGCCGTTGCACGGCGTTGCCTGACCAGATGCGGGAGCCGAACACCGAGCCCGCTCTATTGCTCGGACCGCGAACCCGGCTTGCGTCGGCGCGCGGCGAACGCACGTTCGATGTCGACCTGATCAACAACGCCAGCACCGGCAGCGCGGTTCCCGACGGCCTGATCGATCGCTCCGGCACGCACTTCATCAACCTGCCGAGCCCGTTGACCAGCCGCGACAACAAGCGCCAGGCGGCGGCCGACCTGATCACGTTCGCGAAGTCGCTCGTGACACTCGACCTGGACGGCGGCGGTGCCCGACGTCGATCCCGCCGCGCATCAGCTTGGTCGGCCTGTCGCTCGGTTCGATGGCCGGCATCGTCGCGGCCGCCTACACCGCAGCTTCGCACGTCTGCGCTCTCGGCGCCGGGCGGCGTGATCACGCTGCTGCTCGGGATCTCAGGCACCTTCGGCCCGCGCATCATGGCGGCTGTCGAGCGCCAGGGTCTCGCGTTCAACTCTTATCTCTACAACCTGTTCTTCCGCGACTTCCAGGCGGTCGTCGACTCGAGCGACCCGATCAATCACATCAGGCCGCACAGAGCGCGCACCCGCTGGTGCTGTTCAAGGTCGTCGGTGACGCCGTCGTGCCGAACAACGCGACGGATCGACTGATCGCTGCGGGTGGCCTGCCAAGTACAGCTCGGGCACGCACCCGGTCGCACCGGGAACGGGTGCGTACGTCACCTTCACGAATGGTTCGCACGGCACGCTGTTCGATCCCACGGCGAGCCTGGCCGCGACGGTCGAGATGCAGCGCGGAAGCGAATGTTCATGGCGACGCCGTGGCACCCGGCGGTCCGTTCCTGACGTCACCGACACGAGCGTCATCGAGCCGTACGCCGACCGCTGCGCTGCAGCGACTGTGGGCACCAGGTCGCGAGGCCTGGTGCCTTTTTCTTGACCGTCCGGCTTCTTGACCGCCCGGCCATTTTCCATCCGTTACAATCGTCGTTTGGCCGCTGCACTCCTTCGCACCCGCCATGGCTCTGTTCAATTTCCGCTCGAAGAAAACGCAGGACGACGGCCAGCCCGGTCACGCAGGAAGAGCCCGCCCAGGCGGCGTCCTCGAGCCAGTACACGCGGAGCCCAGCCTGCAGGCATCCCGAGCCCAGCCTGGCTTCATCGCGCGCTGCGCGCAAAGCTGAATCGCGGCAACTCCTGGCTCACGTACGACCTCGCGAACCTGTTGCCGGGCGGCAAGATCGACGACGACGTACTCGACGAACTCGAGACACGGCTGATCGCGGCCGATGTCGGCATCGACACGACGGAAAAAATCCTGGGCTCGCTGCGCAAGCGCGTGCAGCGCAAGGAACTCGGCGACCTGAATGCGCTGCTCGGCTGCGCTGCGCGCCGCGATGCTGGAGATCCTCGGCGCCGGTCGCGCGACCGCTGGTCATCGATGCCGCGCAGAAGCCGTACGTCGTGCTGGTCGTCGGCGTCAATGGCTCGGGCAAGACCACGACGATCGGCAAACTCGCGCGCCGCTTCACCGCGAAGGCCGCAAGGTCATGCTCGCGGCCGGGCGACACGTTCCGCGCGGCCGCGATCGAGCAACTGCAGGTCTGGGGCGAGCGCAACGGCGTGCCCGTGATCGCCCAGGCGGCCGGCGCCGATCCCGCCGCGGTGACCTTCGACGCGCTGCAGTCGGCGCAGGCGCGCGGCGCCGACGTGCTCGATTGCCGACACCGCGGGTCGCCTGCACACGCAGAGCAATCTCATGGATGAACTCAAGAAGGTGCAAGCGCGTGCTGGTCGCGTCTCGACCCGAACGGCACCGCACGAAGTGCTGCTCGTGCTCGACGCGAGCCAGGGCCAGAACGCGCTCGCGCAGGCGCAGCAGTTCCACCAGGCAGTCGGCGTCACGGGCCTCGTCATGACGAAGCTCGACGGCACGGCCAAGGGCGGCATCGTGCTCGCCATCGCCGATGCGCTGAAACTGCCCATCCGCTACATCGGCGTCGGCGAGACGGCGGAAGACTTCGATGTGTTCGACGCCGACGCATTCGTCGAAGCCGTGCTGTCGCCGCCGCGCACGGCTCGGCGGCGCTGCGGCATGATCCGCTTCGACCATGTCTCCAAGCGCTATCCGAACGGGCGCGAGGCCGTCACCGACCTGTCGCTCGAGATCGCGCGCGGCGAAATGGCGTTCCTGACCGGGCATTCGGGCGCGGGCAAGAGCACGCTGCTCAAGCTGATCGCGCTGATCGAGCGGCCGACGCGCGGCACGCTGCTCGTCAACGGCCAGAATACGAGCGCGTTGCCGCGCTCGAAAATCCCCGCGTTTCGCCGCCAGATCGGCGTCGTGTTCCAGGACCACAAGTTGCTGATGGACCGGCCGGTCTACGACAACGTCGGCCTGCCGCTCGTCATCGCGGGCGTGCCGGAGAAAGAGATCCAGAAGCGCGTGCGGGCGGCGCTCGACCAGGTTGGGCCTGCTTGGCCGCGAGCGCTCGCGCCCCATCGAACTGTCGACCGGCGAGCAGCAACGTGTCGGCATCGCGCGCGCGATCATCGCCAAGCCCGCCCTGCTGATCGCCGACGAGCCCACCGGAAACCTCGATCCGGAACTCGCGATCGAGATCATGAATATCTTCAAGCGCTTCAACGAGGTCGGCGTGACCGTGCTGATCGCGAGTCACGACGTGCACCTGATCGAACGTTACGGCGTGCGGCGCGTGATGCTCGAAGGTCGGCCGCGCGTCAGCAACGGCGACGACCGTGCACACGAGGCGCCTGCTCGAGCTGCCCTCGATACACGGTGTGGACTGAGCCATGACAGGCAATGGCTCGAACGACACGCGCAAACGCTCGTCGGCTCGATTGGCCGGCTCTGGCAGCATCCGTTCGCGACGCTGCTGACGATTCTCGTGATCGGCATCGCGCTGGCGTTGCCCGCGTGCCTGCACGTGCTGGTGCAGAACGTGCGCGAGGCGAGCGGCGGCTGGAGCAACGCGCTCGATATCTCGATCTACATGAAGCAGTCGGCGACGCTCGAGCAGGCGAAGCAGGCGGCCGACCGCATCCGCCAGCGACGCGACGTGGACGAAGTGACGGTGATCGAGGCCGACGATGCACTCAAGGAGTTCCGGCGCAACTCGGGCTTCGGCGATGCGCTCGATGCGCTCAAGGACAACCCGCTGCCGCACGCGCTGGTCGTGCGACCGGACGTGGAGTATCCGCGACGCGGCACACGTCGCGGCATTGACGAGCCGAACTGCGCCAAGATCGACGGGGTCGACATCGTGCAACTCGACACCGAGTGGGTGAGCCGCTTCAACGCCATCCTCGACGTCGATCCGGCGCGGTGTGTTGCTCGCGGCCGGCATTCTTCGCGCTCGGCATCCTGGTGATCGTCGGCAACACGATCCGGCTCGACATCGAGAACCGGCGCGACGAGATCGAGGTGACCAAGCTGGTCGGTGGCAGCGATGCGTTCGTCCGCCGGCCGTTCCTCTACAACGGCGTCTGGTACGGCATTGGGCGGCGCGCATGGTCGCCGGCTTGATCGTCGCCGTGGTCGTGATCGTCCTGAGCGCCCCCGTGCGGCGTATCGCCGGGCCTGTACGGCAGCGAGTTCCACTTGCAGGGTATCGGCTTCGTCGGCTGGCTCGCTTTGCTGCTGGGCGGCGCGGCGCTCGGCTGGCTCGGCTCGTTCATCGTGGCGACGCGCGAACTGCGGGAGATCGAGCCCAAGTAGACGCGGACTGTCCATACGAGCCCGTTGGAGAGGTCGGTCTGGCAGTCCAGGATGGCACTAACTCACTGTTTTATTGATGTTATTTCACGCTGGAGGTCGCATCCGGGAACCCGGCACCGTGTTAGCACTCTAAATCAGCGACTGCTAATATTGGCTCATCAGATCACATCAAGAGGAACCCTCGCAACGATGAGCGCGACCACGGCCCTGGTTCCACGCAGCCCCACCGAACTGGCGCTTGCCGGTCCGATCGGCAGCTTCGACGCCTACGTCGACGCCGTCAGCCGCATTCCGGTGCTGAGCCGCGAGGAAGAGCTAGCGCTGGCCAGCCGGCTGCACACCGCCGACGACCTCGAGGCGGCCCGCATGCTGGTGCTTTCGCACCTGCGGTTCGTGCTGCACATTGCGCGTGGCTATGCCGGGTATGGCCTGCCCATGGGCGACCTCGTGCAGGAAGGCAACATCGGCCTCATGAAGGCCGTCAAGCGCTTCGACCCGACGGTCGGCGTGCGTCTCGTTTCATTCGCCGTGCACTGGATCCGCGCCGAGATCCACGAATACGTGCTGCGCAACTGGCGGCTCGTGAAGATCGCCACGACGAAAGCGCAGCGCAAGCTGTTCTTCAACCTGCGCAAGTACAAGCGGAATCTCGGGTGGCTCACCGCGGAGGAAACGGCGGCCGTCGCGCGTGACCTCGGCGTGTCCGAACGCGATGTCACCGAGATGGAGCGCCGGCTTTCGTCGCGCGACGTCTCGTACGACCCGGCCCCGGACGCGTCCGATGAGGACGACGTTTACTCGCCGGCGGCGTACCTGCCGGCCCCGGACGCCGACCCGGCGATCGCGGTCGAGCGCGCGGAATGGGACGACGACGTGACGGACAAGGTCGCCGACGCGATCGTCGCAACTCGATGAGCGCAGCCAGTGCCATCCTCAGGGCGCGCTGGATGGACGAGCCGAAAGCGACGCTGCACGACCTCGCCGACCGCTACGGCGTGTCGGCGGAGCGCATCCGCCAGATCGAAGCGAACGCGATCAAGAAGCTGAAGAAGCTGGTAGTCGAGGCGAGCTTGATTACGGCCGCGAGGACGACACCGTCCGACACCCGGCCTCGCGTCTCGCCACGTGAACGGCGAGACGCGGTCAGCTGTTCGATCAGCCCTGCTTGGCCTTCTCGACGTTTTCCTGCGTCACCGGGACGATCGTGATCTCGACGCGCCGGTTCTGCGCGCGGCCGGCGTCCGTTTCGTTGGACGCGACCGGGTGCACCTCGCCCGCGCCGATCGTCACCATGCGCGTGCGCGTGACGCCACTGCTCGACAAGTACGAGGCCACGTTAGTTGGCGCGCCGCTCGGAGAGCTGCTGGTTGTACGCGTCGCTGCCCACGTTGTCGGTGTGCCCGGCCACCTCGATCACGGTCTTGTCGTACTCGGCGAGCGTCGTCGCAACCTTGTTCAGCACCGGCATGAACTGCGAATTCAGGTCGGAGCTGTCGAACGCGAACGTGACGCCACCCGGCACGTCGAGCGTCATGTTGTCGCCATTGCGGACGACTTCGACGCCCGTGCCTGCCATCTTTTCGCGCAGCTCGGCTTCCTGCTTGTCCATGTAATAGCCGACCGCGCCGCCGGCGAGCGCGCCCGCGGCGGCGCCGATCATCGCGGCTTTGAACTTGTCGTTGCCGCCGGTCAGAAGGCCGATCACGGCACCTGCCGCTGCACCATAACCAGCGCCCTTGCGGGTCTTGTCCTTCTCCGGATTGGTGGCCATGTCCTGGATCGGTGCGCAGGCGCTCAACGCCACGACCGCCATGGTCAGCGTCGCGGCGATCCGGGTTTTTCTGGTGACATGCATGCAGCTCTCTCCTGACTGTGTACCGGACACCGCGTCCGGTCTTGGATGACTACGGCCGGCTTCGCCAGCAACGAAAACCTAACGTGGCAGCGGATGCGTTGGTTGCACCGCCGCTTGTCAAAGCGCACTTGACATCGCGGCTCGCCGCGGCCGCGCGTACCGCCGCGGTTACGGCACGGTGTGTTTCGAGATCGAGTGGATCGGGCAAGAGTTCTTCGTGGCCCGGCAAGACGGGCCAGCGCGTGGGCGGCGGCCATCAGCATGCCGTCCGTAAAGCGTGTTGCGCCAGCCTCGAGTGCGCCCTTGAACAGTCCCGGAAACCCGGAAACGTTATTGATGCTTTTGCCGTCCGCGGCAAAAACGGCGCCCCGCTCCAGCGCAACGACCGGTTCGATCTCGGCGTCGGGATTCGACAGCGCAAATATGATCTGTCCCTTGCGCACCCACTCGGGCTTGATCAGTCCACGCACGCCGGTCGTCGCGATGATCGACGTCGGCTTGTGCCATGACCTCTTCGAGCGACATGGGCTCACCGCCGAGCGCACGCAGCCGTTCCTTGGCGTCGTCGCGAAGGTCCGCGCCGAACAGGCGCCGCACGCCCTGCGCGCGCAGCAGCCGGGCGATGCCGAGACCCGCGGCGCCGAGGCCCACCTGGCCCACGACGGCTTCCGACAGTTCGCGACCCGACACGCCGCATCGCGCTCAGCAGCGCGGCCAGCGCGACGACGGCGGTGCCGTGCTGGTCGTCGTGAAGCACCGGGATGTCGAGACGGCGCACGAGTTCCGACTCGATCTCGAAACACTCGGGCGCAGCAATGTCCTCCAGCTGGATCGCACCAAACGACGGTGCGATCGCCACGATCGTCTCGATGATGCGTGCCGGATCCCGGGAGTCGATCAGGATCGGAACAGCGGTAATGTTGACGAGCGCAGCGAACAGCGCTGCCTTGCCTTCCATGACGGGCAGGCCAGCGACCGGGCCGATGTCGCCCAGGCCCAGGATCGCGGTGCCGTTGGTCACGACGGCCACGGTGTTGGGCCGGTTCGTGTACATCGACGCCAGCGAGGGGTCTTCGCGAATCGCGAGACAGACGCGGGCGACACCCGGGGTGTAGATGTCGCGCAGGATCTGCTTGGTATTGATATGCAGCGACGGGCGCATGTGAATCTTGCCGCCCCTGTGCCGGTTGAACACGCGGTCCGATTTGCCGACGAGCCGCGCATACGGCAGGGCGTCGATGGCCGCGTAGAAATTCGGGCTCGCCTGCTCGTCGATTTCAACGGTGATTTCCCAGAGTGTCCTGTCCTGGTCGCGGCGTAAGGATTGCAGGTGTTCGATGACGAGTCGCTCATCGGCAATGACCTGCAACACGCTGGCCAGCGCTCCGGGCCTGTGCACGGTCTCGACGAGATATATTTCGGGGATCTTCATCGTCCACGCCGTCCTTTCGTCCGCGACGAACGGCGTACCATAGCAGGCCGTCGCTCCGGCCTCTGCGGCCACACCAAGGATTGTTCCATGTCGCACCGCCACCCCGGCGCCGGCCGCTGCTTGCGAGCGTTCGTCTGGTCGGCCGGCATCCTGCTGCTGGTTGCCGCCTGCGCCGACCGGCAGACGGAGCAGGCACGAGAGGCGATCGCCGAGATTGAAGCCGCAGTGACCGCGGCCGGCACCGAACCCGCCGAATTCGTCCCGAACGTGCTCGATGACGTCAACGACCGGCTCGATGTGCTGAAGACACGCTTCGAGCAGAAGGATTACGCCGGTGTTCTGGCAGATGCGCCGGCCGCGCTTGCGGCAGCCAGGAACCTGCCGGCCGAGGCGGCGGCCCGCAAGGCCGAACTGCAGGCATTGCTGCAGCAGGAATGGACGGGGCTCTCGGGCGCAATCCCGCAGCAGATCGAGACCGTCCGCGCCAAGGTGGAGCGGATCGCGGCGCAGAAAAAAATACCCCGTGGCATCACGGTCGCCATGCTCGACACCGCAAGACAGGGTGTCGACGACGCGCGGGCACTCTGGGAACGGGCCATCGCAGAACACGCCGCCTCACGTCCGGAACAGGCCGTAACGCTGGGAAACCAGGCCCGCGATCGCATCGAAGGCGTCGCGGCCGCGCTCGGTACGACGCCTCCCGTCGCCGTAAAGTAAAATCTGTCCAATCCCGCCTTTCGCCCCGATCTGCTCAACCTCTCCCGGAGCCTACCGTGCCCGCCAACGCGCTCAATCCTGTCGACCTGTACGACGTTCGCTCCGCGCTCACCGACGAGGAACGCATGGTGCAGGACTCGGTTGCGCGGCTGGTCGACGACGCCATCCTGCCGGTTATCCGCCAGCACTTCGAAGACCACACTTTCCCGCACGAGCTCGTCGGTGAACTGGCTGCGCTAGGTCTGCTCGGCAGCTCGCTCGAGGGCTACGGCTGCGCAGGCATGAATTCGGTCAGCTACGGGTTGATCTGCCAGGAACTGGAGCGTGGCGATTCCGGGCTCCGCAGTTTCGTCTCGGTGCAGTCGTCACTCTGCATGTATCCGATCCATACCTACGGCAGCGAAGAGCAGCGTCAGCATTACCTGCCAGCCATGGCGCGCGGCGAGATCATCGGTTGCTTCGGGTTGACGGAACCACACGGCGGGTCCGACCCGGTCAACATGAAGACGCATGCGAAGCGCCGCGGCAGCGACTGGGTCATCAACGGCTCGAAGATGTGGATCACGAACGCGCCGATCGCCGACGTGTTCATCGTCTGGGCAAGGACCGAGGAAGGCATTCGCGGCTTCCTGCTCGACAAGGGCATCAAGGGGCTTGCGACACCGGAGATCGAAAAGAAGTTTTCGCTGCGCGCCTCGGCGACCGGCGCGCTCTTCTTCGAGGATGTCGTCGTGCCGGCTGCAAACATGCTGCCGGGCAGCACCTGCGGCATCAAGGCGCCGTTGTCGTGCCTGACGCAGGCACGCTACGGCATCACCTGGGGCGTCATCGGGGCGGCGCAGGCCTGCTTGCGCGAAGCGCTCGAGTACGCGAAGACGCGCGTGCTGTTTGGCAAGCCGATCGCCGCGACGCAGGCCGTGCAGATCCGGCTCGCGGAGATGGCGCGCAAGATCAGCACCGCGCAGCTGCTGTCGCTGCAGCTCGGGCGGCTCAAGGATGCCGGTCAAATGGCGCCTGCGCAGGTGTCGCTCGCGAAATGGCACAACTGCCGTGCCGCCATCGAAATCGCACGCGACGCGCGTGACATGCTCGGCGGGGCCGGCATCAGCGCCGAGTACGTGCCGATCAGGCACGCGCTGAATCTCGAAAGCGTGATCACGTACGAAGGCACCGAGACCATCCATCAGCTCACGGTGGGCCGCGAGCTCACGGGCATCAACGCGTTCTGAGGAGCGGTCGGCGCGCAGCGCCCGCGGCACCTGCCAGATATTCCAGGTCGCTCGCCGGGACGCATGAACCCGTCCCTGGGGCTCCGGCGCGGCGTCCATGCCGCGCACGGCCCGGCGAACGACCTGGAATACCCGACAGGTCCCGTCGTGGGGCCTCAGCGCTTGCGAGCGACCGAGTACTCGACGGTCACGACGGCCTTGACCAGTTTCTCGACCGTGCTCGTGTCGTAACTGCCGTAGTCGGCTGTCTCCGTCGAGTTCGGCGCCGTGATCTGGAAGACGCCCTGTGAGGCCGAGCGCAGCGGACCCACCGTGACCCCGCTATTGGCCGCGAATTGCTCGGCACGCAGCAGCGAGTCCTTCGTGGCGGCACCGATCAGCTGCACCTTCACGTCGTTCAGGTTGCCGTAGAAGTACTGCGGCGGCATCGAGTTCAACGCGACGCCCTCGCTGATCAACGCTGCCGCTTCGTTCGCAATGCGGCCGATCAGCGCGACGTCCGCCGAAGTAACCTCGAACGTGCGACTCAACTCGTAGCCCGTAATGCGTCCCGTCTGCGCGCCACCCGGGCCGATCTCGAAGATTGTCTGCGTGTTCACGGATCCCGGCGCCAGTTGCGCCTTGTCGGCGCCGACGGTCGCGACGAGTTTCACGAGCCGCGCCGAATCGGCCTGCAGGCCGCGAAACGCCGTCTCGAGGTTGGGACCGCGCACGCTGACGATGGCGCGCCAGGCGCCGGCGTCCGAGACGACCTTCTGTTCGGCATAGCCCTTGACCACGATCTTGTCGCCGGCCAGCTTGATGCGCTCCAGACTGCCCGCGACGATCCAGGCCGCGAGCACCAGGCCTATTGCCAGCGCGAGCCCGAGAGCCAGGAACGCTGCTGTCGTCTGGCCGCGCTGTATCGACCATGCGCCCTGCGGTTTCATCCTCGAGACCTCCTCGCAAAATTGGCGAAAAGCATGCTCCATTCCTGTCGGCAATCTTTACGAATCGCAGCACGGGGCCCTGGCAGGATCGGCTTCAAGCCCCGACGGAGAGGTATAACCTATTGATTTTCATATGGTTACTAAAAGCTGGCACGGCGCTTGCTGTATTGATGGTGTCCTTCATGGCCCGACCGAGAAAAAAACAACGAGGCGGGCGAAGGATGGGCAAGCCAGCTCTCGACGGGAGGGTGTTCGCCGGGGGAACTAGATTGGAAGGGGCGACGAAGAACAGGGATTGCAAAAGAAGAAACGCCAACGACTGGGGCGCGTAGAAATAGAACAACGACAAGAAAAATAAAAGTGCCTCGTGTGATGACGACAAACCCCGCGCAAGCGGGGTTTTTTTGGTTCATTGCCTAAGAGGCGGTGGGGCAGTTGCCATCGATGGCAAGCAGCTTGTCGTTCGCTTCGATGGTCAGCGTGCAGTTCCGCCAGCAACCCAGCCGTTTGCCATCGCGCCGTATCTCGAGAATTATCGCGTCGACTTCGCGTGCCAGCCGCCCGATCTCGGCCGGCGTCGGCGACCGTTCGCTGAGCCGGCATTCGCCATTGAACGACAGCAGGTCCGAGACGAAAGCAATCGTGCCGTGCGTGTTGACGGCGTCGGCCATCAGATACCCACCGAATTTTGACGGCGCCACGATCTCGTCCGCGCCTCCCGAGCGTACGAGCTTGATGTTCTCCGCTTCCTGCACGTTGGCGATGATGCGGACATCGCGTGTCGACGGCCCGGAGCGTGAGCACGACGAGCACCGTGGTGTCATCGCGACCGACGCTCACGATGACCGAGTGCGCCCGGTCTACCGCCAGCCATGCGCAGCAATTGCTCGCTCGATGCGTCGCCGTGCAAGCCGACGAAGCCGTGCTCGGCCGCGCGACCGACCTCTTCCCGGTCTGACTCGACGACGACGATCTGCTCCGGCTTCCAACCGCGCAGCAGCAATTCGTTTGCCGCGATCGAGCCGCTGTGACCGAACCCGCAAATGATCACGTGATCTCGCAAGTCTGCCTGCAACCGCATGACGCGCCATTCCTCGATGAGCCGCTGGATGATCAGCTGGTACGCCGTCCCGAGGAACAGCAGCCAGACGAAGATCCGCACGGGCGTGACAAAAAAAGCATCGATCAATCGTGCCGCGTCTGAGACCGGCACGATGTCGCCGTAGCCGACGGTCGTGATCGTGACCATCGTGAAATAGAAAACGTCGACCAGCGAGACGTGACCGTCGATGTTGTCCTGCAGGCCGGCACGGTCGAGCATGAACACGGCAAAGACGGCGAAAATGAGCAGGAAGACCAGGCCTGCCCGCAACACCAGCATCGCCTCCGGGGTCCGCGCAGCCTTGCGGATCAATATCGGTGGGGCTTCCGCACCTCGCTCCGCGCGGATGCGGCGCATCGTGAGGCGCACCCAGCCGAAGTGCACTCGGCGCGCGACACGCCCGACGGGAGCGTTGGCGGCTCGCTCAGGCTGGGCCATGGTCGGCTCGTTGCATCATCAAGAATCCCATGACTGGTCCGGCGCTGCCTGCGCCTTCACGGCCGCAGAGGAATACCAGATCCGGCCGGCGGTATAGGCATCCCACGCGGCGCGCACCCAGCGCACGAGTGCGAAGCTGAGCCACAACGCCCAGGCCAGCATGGCCGCCTTGTAAAACCATATCGAGACCGAAAAAACCGCCGGTTGCGGCAACACGTTCTCGACTCGATCGTGGAACCACGTGAGCAAGTGGCTGGAACTGCCGCCCCCTGCGATGCGCATGTCGGGAGTGCCGAGCAACCCGTTCGGGATTGCGGCAACGAGGCTTCCCAAGGCGACAATCGTGAATACGGCGAGGCCCACCTGCACCAGGTTGAACACCCAGGGTGCGACGGGATCCTGCCAGCGCTTGCGCCATTGCATCGCGAATGTCCACGCGGCGAACAGCAACAGCACCGTCCACGAGAACGTGCTGAGCCCAAGCCCGACCAGCAACCAGTCGCGCGTGCCGAGCGGGCTGCCGGCAAAGCGGCCGAGCAGCACGGCCAGCACGATGAAGACGATCAATTCCGCCCAGTACAGCACGGCGGGACCGACGCCGCCGCCGGCGGCGAACAAGGTCCAGCGCGTCTCCGGCAGGCCGAGCGTGGTTGTTACATTGCTGGCGGGAGCGCCGAGGGTCACGAGGTCGGGCCTGGTGACGAGGCCCGGAGCACGGTCGCTTTGCCAGGCGACTTGAACGGTGTGCTGACCAGGCTGCAGCGGCAACACCAGTTTGCCTTGCTCCGCGCGCAACGCGAGCGGTTGGCCGTCCACACTCACGGACATCAGACGCACAGCGGACGGCAGCTGCAGGGTGTGTCGTCCGCCCTGGGTGCTCCAATACCCGAGTTCCATTGTCGTGTCGCGGGTGCGCTGCCCCACCGTGACGGCATGATTGACGACGTCGAACGTCGACACTGCTGCCGGCAACCGGCTGGGGCCGCAGCACTCGCAACTCCAGCTTTTCACCCGGCCGCGGCTCGAAACGATGCAAGGGACGTTGTCCCATGGCCGGGTCCGCAAACACTTCGGGTGTCCCGGAGAAGCTCACGCGCCACAGCGGACTCGGGTCGACCTGCCACGTTTCGACCCAAGGCGAATTCACCGGAGCCTGCAGCTGCACACGTTCAACTACAGCCACGGCGGAATTCCAGCGCACCGTGCCGACGTCGGCCGGCATCGACACCCCGATCGTGCCATCGCGCACGGGCATGTTCGCGGTCAGGACCGATTCGCCGGGCAGCAACGGGATCTGCAGCGTGAAAGCCCCTTGCTCCGGCGCCATTCGGTCGACAACGGTGCTGGCGGTCCACCCATCGAGCCCCAGGTTGAGCGTGCGTGTCACGCGTACGAACGGCGGGAATTCGTCGGTCAGCCGCTTCACCGAGGCCGCTCCATTACTGGTCGCAATCACGGGCGCGACTCGCCGCGTCAGCGTCACCGAGTCCGCCAGCAAGCGTCCTTCGTCGACGCCGCTGACCGTCCACTGCGCTGCGTCGACGCGTACCCGGGCCGGGCGTTGCGGAAATGCCATGCGAATCGAATCCGCAGCGGCAAGTCGGCCACGCAAGCGTCACCGTGTGTACGCCCGGCTCCAGGCCAATCACGACCCGGCCGGCGTCGTCGCGGCTGAGCGTCGAAGTTTCATTGCCGTCGATCCGCACGGACTCCAACTCCCAATGTCGCGCCGCGAACGGCAGCGCCAGCACCGCGCGTGTCTGCGCGTGAGCTTCGAGTTCCACTTCGAGTTTCGTGTCGTCAGTTGCCCGCAGGGTTGCGTTCGCCACCGACACGCAGGCCGGGGCGCACTCAGGCGGCTTTCGCAGTCGCTGTTGCAGCTCCTGGAGAATTTCCGACGAGGGTGTTTGTGCATGTGCCACCAGCGGCGCGGACACGACGAAGGTCACTGCGAGCAACGCAATGGCCAGCGGCGTTACAGTCTTTCGACGCGGCAACCAGCGCTCGATGACGGCCCAGCGCGGGTGCGCATAGGATTCGCGCAACAGCACCACGAACAGCAATACCAGCAGCAGGCAGGCGAGCAAACGCCATGCGCTGACCAGCAACGGCTCCAGTACGACCAGACGCACTGTCTGCGCAGGTTCGACCGGCCCGCTCCACTCCAGCCGATGCACCCCGTAATTCCAGCGCGGGACGCCCGGTCCGCTTTGCAGGACTGTGCCTGGCGCATACAACGGCAGACGCGCCGGCGCCGGTGGCGACGAAGCGGCAACCGTCGAGGTCGCGGTCGCGCTGTCGAGCGCAACCGCGGCGTCGGCCCCACTCCGCGCCCCGCTCACCACTTTCTGCTGCAGCTCGTGAGCCGGCGGAGCTCCCGCGTGGACATTTTCCGGCTGCGGCTGATCCCAGACGACGATGGCGTCCGCCTCGAGCTGCGGAAAAAATGCGATGCGTGCCTGGGTCAGCACGAATGGGATCAACACGACTCCGAGCAGTGCAAAGGCAACGTTGCGCCAGACCTTCGCCCACATCCGGAAACGGCCTTCCGGGACGGCATGAGCAATGGCCATCGCGATCAGCAGGTTCAGGAACAGCCAGGTAATCGCGTGCTGTTCCTGGTGCGCCAGCAGCAACGCAATACCCGCGACGACTGCAGCAGTCACACCGGCGACGCGAAACGCAGCGGTCACGACCAGCAGCACCATGAAGATGTCGAGCAGTTGCCAGCGGTCGAGCCACGCGCTCGGTGCGCGGTCGACGCCCA
This sequence comes from uncultured Gammaproteobacteria bacterium, assembly GCA_963784225.1. Lineage (GTDB taxonomy): Bacteria > Pseudomonadota > Gammaproteobacteria > Steroidobacterales > Steroidobacteraceae > RPQJ01. The sequence goes on along the minus strand of CAWAQN010000013.1, from coordinate 23,055 downwards.
GCGCGGCAAGCAGCCGGTGCCCCGGTGGCACGTGCAGTGTGATCCCGAGATTCGTGAGGCGTGCATTCCAGCCAGACGCAGCAACCTCTCCCGTGCTCGGCGTGAGGCGTCCGGTCGCCTGGACGTCGACGGCTCTCGAGCGCCATTCGACGCCTGCCGTGCCGGGTTCGACTCCGCGCGTAACCAGCAACGGTTGCTGCCCACTCCGCGCACCTTGCAATTCGTAGGGCGCGACCATGTCGAGACGCCAGGTTTGCTGCATCTCACCGGTCAAGCGATCGCGAAAGGTATAGCCGGCCCCGTCGAAATCGCGCCAGAGGTCGCGCTGAACCGAGACCCGGTTGAGGTCCTGGCCGGCGAAACCGCGGCTGCGCTCGACGATGCGTAATTCCGCGCCAGCGGACACCAGGTACGCCGGCAAGGCCTGCCATTCCGCCGGCACGTTCGCTTGCGCCGGGTCGATTGGCGCCGCGCCCTTCCACCGCGCCCACACGCAGGCGGTCATCCGCCGCGAAACTCCAGATCTCGTGGCCTGCGGATTTACGGGCGGCAGGAACGGTGACCGCCTCGAGCGCTGCGGGTGCGCGTGCGCTTAATTCGATCGCCCATGTGCCCGGCCGGACCTGCACGCGCAGCCGGCCATCTGCTTCGAGTCTCGCGGGCAGTGGCGTGCGCAGGCCCATCGGGACGAATCCGGCGGGCAACAGCGGTCCGAAGTATTCTTCGCGCGCTTCACCTGCAACCCGCAGCGTAAGTCGCGTATCGAGTCGGCCCGGCAAGCTGTCGGTCAGTTTCCGGTGGATGCGGACGTCGAGGTTATTTGCTTCGGCCGGTCGCACCGCCGGTGCCCCAAGGCGGATAGCTCCATTGCGGAACTCCGGGTCGAGCACGGGCTTTCCGGCGAGGGTAAGGGCGACGATGCCCGCGTTGGACGGCACTGCAAGTGCGTCCGGCAGTCGCGACCAGGGCACGGTACCGGTGATGCCGTACGCCCCCTCCGCTGCAATCCACACGGCTGGAAGGCCATCGCGGTTGACTACCGGCACAGCGGCACCATCCAGTCGCACGGTTTGCGGCCAACGTTGCGAGTCGCCCGGCAGCGTTACCCAGCCTGGTGCGAAGACGCGAACTTCCTCGTGAAACGCGGCGCCGGCAACACCGGCGTCGATGCGCAAGGCGCCGATCCAATGACAAATTCGACTAGCGGGCTGGGTGGCGTCGAGGCCGCTGATATATGGGCAGCGCAGGAACTCCGCGCCCGCGAGAGCCCAGCCCTGCCAGGGTCGCAATTCGGGAGGGATGTCGTCGCGGCCGGTTGCCTGCGCCGAGGCGCGACCTGCATCTGCCGGGAAATTGCAGCCCCATGGCCGTGACGAGCAGCACCATCCCAACGAGTCTTGCTTGCCGCATCCCGCGATTCCCCGGCGAACGGCGGCGTGCCGCCCTGGTCTTTGCGGCGACTATAGCGCACGGCGATACCGTGCCCGATTCAGGAACGTGGCGCTGGTCAGGCGACTGCGATCGGGGCGAGCTCGTAACCGATGATTTCGCGCGTTTTGGGATCGACGATCGGCGTGCCACTCTTGTAGCGCCCGGTCACGCGCGCGCGGCGCAACAGGTTCTTGTCGGGTACGACGTTGTGCAACGTCAGTTCGCCAACGGCATCCTGGACGACCGCCATGACCTGCTCGCTCGACGGCTTGCCGTTGGCGGCCGGTTCGGGGAACAGCAGGGCGAGGACTTCAGATTCTTCGAGAAGGGACAACGTGCTGGACCTGAATGGAACTGTGCGATAGAGGACTAGCAACTTGCATGCCAGCCCGAAAATGGGGCTACGGCTCACCTGGCAAAGTGCGTGCGGCACCGAACGTGCCCAGTCGTGTCAATACAACGACGGGGATTGTCCAAGTGTGATGCGCCACTCACTCCGGATGGGGGGCCGCAGGCACGCGGCCGTGCGGACATTAAGTAACATGCGCGCAAGCACCGGCGGGCGGGCCCGCGAGATCGCAAATGATGGCATCGTCACTGATTCCGCCGCACCTCATCGCACATCGCGGCAACGCCGCGGAATTTCCCGAGAACACGTTGCCGGCCTTCGAGTCGGCGCTCGAACTCGGCGTGCGCAATATCGAGTTCGACGTGCAATTGACGAGCGACAAGGTACCGGTCGTCATCCACGACGCCGACCTGCAAACGCGTGGGCGACCGGTCGGTAAGCGTGCACGACATCACCTGGGCGGAGCTTGCGAAGATTTCGGTCGGTGAATCGAGCCGCTTCGGGACACGATTCGCAGATACCTTTGCGCCTTCGCTCGAACAGACCGTCGCGGCGATTGCGGGCTGGGATGGCGCTACCGCTTTTGTGGAGGTCAAGCGTTCGAGTTTGCGGCGCTTCGGCCGCGAACCCGTGCTGACGCGCATTGCCGAAGTGCTGCAGCCGGTGCTCGACAAGTGCGTGCTGATTTCTTTCGACCTGCCGAGCGTCAAAGTACTGCGCCAGATGACGCGAGCGCGCGTCGGTTGGGTCCTGGAGGCGTACGACGCCGCGACGCACGTCGCGGCCGTCGATGCCGCACCGGAGTTTCTATTCTGCAACCTCGAGCGCGTGCCGGCCGCCGCGACGGCGCTCTGGATCGGGCCCTGGCAGTGGGCCATCTACGAAGTGCGTGATCTTGCAACGGCACGCCACTGCCAGTCGCTCGGCGCAACTCACGTCGAATCGATGACCGTGCGTGCCTTGCAGGAAGCCTTCGCAACAGGCCGCGCCGAATCGTGAGTCCCTACCGACGACGAGCAGGACCTGGAGTGGTTGCGCGGTGAGCTCAGTGAGATCCGGCGCGAGTTGCTGCCACGCGGCGAACCGCGCGGGTTGTACCTGGCGCTCGACCAGGGCGGCAGCTCCAGCCGCGCAGTGCTCTTCGATGCAGCTCGGACGCCAGGTGGCGGCGGCGCACGTGCCGATCGAGACGCAACGCCCGGACGCGGATCGTGTCGAACACGATGCCGAGGAATTGCTGCAGTCACTGCTGATCGCCGCGGCGGACGCGCTCGAGTCGCCCGCGGCCGCAGGCCGCCCGGTCGTCGCCGCCGGACTCGCCACGCAGCGCTCGACCGTCGTCTGTTGGGATCGCAACACGGGCGCGGCGTTGAGCCCGGCGATCTCGTGGCAGGACCGCCGCAATGCGCGATGGTTGCAGCAGCATCTCGGCAAGCGTGAAGCGTGGGTGCGCGAATTGACGGGTTTGCCGCTGTCGGCCCATTACGGCGCCAGTAAGCTGCGCTGGTGTCTCGATGAGTTGGCGCCGGTGCGGCTCGCGCTGCGCGACGAGCGCCTCGCTGCAGGCCCACTCTCGAGTTTCCTGCTGCAACGCCTTTGCGCAGAAAATCCGCTGGTCGTCGACCCGGCCAACGCCTCGCGAACGTTGCTGTACGACACTGCAACACTCGACTGGTCTGGCGCATTGCTGCAGGCCTTCGCCATCCCGGCCGAGGTGCTGCCGCGCTGCGTCGGCACGCAGTACGCCTTCGGCACGCTCCTGTTGGGTGGGACGTCGCGCGTGCCGTTGCGCGCCTGCAGCGGTGACCAGTCGGCAGCGCTGTTCGCGCTCGGCATGCCTGCAACGACGACGGCCTTTGTAAACGCAGGTACCGGAGCGTTTGTGCAGCGGGTGCTGCGTGTCGCCGGTGCGAAGCCCGCTCCTGGTTTGCTGCAGAGCGTCGTGCACGCAGACACGGATTCCATTGCAAACGCGACCCGCAGTCACGAAGGCACCGTGAACGGCGCGGGCAGTGCCATCGAGTGGCTCGCACGCGAGACTGGCCTCGACACGAGGCGTGCGCTTGGTTCGTTGGCGCAGACGTTCGACGCGGCCGCGGTTCCGCTTTTGTTCATGAACGGCGTGGGCGGGCTCGGCGCACCTTATTGGCAGCCGGACTTTCCGGTCGAGTTCGTGACGATCGGCCACGGCAGCGTGCACGCGGAACCGCATGAACTGGCGCAACTGGCTGCCGTGGTCGAAAGCATCGCTTTCCTCGTCGCCGTGAACATCCAGTTGCTGCAACGTTCGTCACCATTGCAGAAGATCGTCATCACGGGCGGGCTCGCATCCTGCGATTACCTGTGCCAGGCGCTGGCGGAGGTCTGCGGGTTACCCGTCGAAAGACCCGCCCTGCGGGAGGCCACGGCGCGCGGCACGGCCTATCTCGCCGCGGACGCCTCGGTCGAGTGGCAAGCCGTGCCGGTCGAGCGCGTGTTCGCGGCCAGCGGTAATCCTGCGTTTAGCCAACGAATGCAGTTGTGGCGCGCAGCGGTCGAGGCTCGGCTCAGCGGTTGAAGCTCGCGAGTATTTCGCGTTCGAGCCACGCAGGACCGGTGCCGCCGGCAAAGAACCCGCAGTGACCGCCGAAGCGAGTCCGCGTGATCTCGAGCGCTCGCAGCCTGGGTAATCGCGCAAGATCGTCCGCCGGGATGATCGGATCGTCGTTCGCCGCGATGATGCGCACGCGCAGGCCCGCAGTGTCATCAAGCGCCGCGAGCGTATCGCCGACGATCGCGTACCCGCGCAGGTATTCCTGCAGCGACGCGTAGCCGCCGTAGCGACACGCCAATCGGTCTGTCATGTCGGTCAGGTTGTCGAGTCGCAGGATGTCGCCGAGCGAGCGATAGGCGTCCGGCCAGGCCTGCTGCTTCCTGCGCAGCGAGCGGCGCCACTTCCAGACGAAATACTGGCGATACAGGGCCCAGCCGGTTTCGAGGCTGGTAAGCGTGTGCTCCGGGTCGAGCACCGGGCAGACCGCGACGACGCGCTGGACGTCGATGCCGGCCGCCTTCGCACGCGCTGCCACCCGCAACGAGAAATTGCCGCCGAGCGAGAATCCCGCGAGGTGCAGCCGGCGATCCGGGAACATCGCGTGCAGGCTGCGTACGGCGCCGACGACCTCCGCGATGCGGCACGAGTGGAAAATTTCCTGGTTCAGGTGATGGCTCGCGCCGTGGTCGCGCAGATTCAGGCGCGCGACGTCGTAGCCGGCTTCGAGCAACGACTGCGCAAGCGACAGCAGGTACAGCGAATCCGAGCTGCCTTCCCAACCGTGCAGCAGCACGGCCAGGCGATCCGATGCGGGCAGGCCGAGATTTTCCTGGGTCGAGATGTCGGCGAGCAATCGCACGCCTTCGCCGCAATCGACGATCACCTGGCGCGATGCGGTCACGAGCCGCGCACAACGCCGCATCACTGCGGCGCGCCGCATCGGCAGGCTTGGGTAGATCGACTGCAGGTGATGATGCCGCAGCCGCCACGGCGGCACGAACTCCAGGTCGGACTGATCACCTGGTATGCCCGGTGCTAATCCGGCGGTCTGTTCGAGTGCATCTAACATCTTGGACGTGCCTGAAATGGGTGCGTGGAAATCGTGCCGCGCCAAGGTCGCACGGCATGACGTCGAACCCCTCGCCCGCGCATAGGAACATTCCTAAACTGCGCGCTTCGCCGCACTACGACGAGTGGGAGGATCAGCCCTCCACCTGCGCAGCTTTTGGAACTATGTGAAATTCCACGCGGTTGTTCTGCGCCGCGACGACGTTCCAGTCACCCGCGGTCGTGCGTTCGGCTTGTGCCGGGTAGTCGACTGGTTGCGTGCGTCCCGCGTCGACGACATCCACCTCGATGGCTCCGCCGGTGCGCTTGCGCAGCGAGGCAGTGAAGTTCGCGAAATCCACGGATTGGCGCTGTGCTGCCGAAAGCGAGTCCTCGTACGGGTTGCCGACGAGATCGCACTTCTGCGCCGCGATGGCCGACTCCGCCACAGCGAACCCGTCCCCGATGTTGCCGGTCAGGCAGAAATCGCCGACGAACGCTTCGATCCGAATGCGGCCCTTGAAGCCCTGGCCTTCGAGCGTCGTCGCGATGACGCGCAGCCGCTCGAGTCGCGAGCCGCCGAGCGGAACCTCGCCGTACTGCACGTACTCCGTGGCGATCGGGCCGGCCGGAGGAGCGCCAGGCGTCGCGGGTGTCGCCGGCAACGGCCCGGCGAGGGTTGCCGAGGCAGCGGCGGCGCAGGGCGTCCGCGCGGGCTTTGTCGGTCGCGGCACGGGACTCGATGAGTTCTTCGGCCAGACCCTGGTTGGCCACCGTGGCCTGCCAGACCAGAAAACCGAGGACGCCAGCGGGGATCACCGCCAGCAAGGCTGTCAGCGTCACCGGCCACCATTGCCGGGCTGGACGCTGAGGCAGACTCTCAAGCGGCGCCGGCACGGACACCTTTCCAATGGTGTCGCGGACTTCGATGGTCAAACGGCGCGCAAAAGCTTCGAACGTCGCCAACATGAAGCGTCGCTGTTCGGCCAGTTGGTCCTTGACGAGCTGCTGCGTCGATTGCCGCAATCCGGCCTGCAGTTCGGACACTGCGATGGCTGAGAGGGCCATGACCGAAGGAGGAACGAGGGCGGCGGGTGACGGAGCCAAAGGGCGACGTTCCGGGTCGTGTCGTGCTGCGAGGCGACCCGCTCTCCCTCGTCCATGCCTGACAGTGCTAACTGCTGACCGGTAGCCGCCAGCGCGGCGGCCATGGCGGCCTCGCCCGGTGCGATTTCGGCGGCGGCCGCAGCGGCCGCGGCGGGCCCCTCGAACAGGGCGGTGCGGCGAGTGCGACGGTCGGGCAGCAGGTGCAATTGATAGAGGATCCGCGAGACGTCCACCGGCCGGACCGTCTTCGGCAGTACGCCGACGGCGCCGAGCGCCCGCGCCTGGCTCACGTACAACTCGCCTTCCTGCGAGGTGTACATCATCAACGGGATCGTCGCGGTCAGCGGATCGCTCTTGATGGCCTGCACGGCCTGGAAGCCGTCCATGCCCGGCATCAGGTGATCCATGAAGATCACGTCGGGCCGCGAACGCTGCAGATACTCGAGCGCCTGCTCGGCCGACTCGGCCGTGTCTACGGTCAGGCCGTTCTGCTCGAGCATGCGGCTCAAGATCATGCGCGCCGAACGAGAGTCGTCGACGATCAGGGCGCGCTTGCCCGTGGTCATTCCCCAGTTTCCTTGTGAGACGCCCGCCGGCGTCGCGTGAGCCTGCTTTCTACCTTGAAAGCTGTCCGAAGCCAATCCCGGTAATCTGCACTGATCGGCATTTTTGGCCGGGCGTATGCTTCGTAAATCGGAAACGAAACCAAAATCGGAGGCATCCCATGCCCTATGCAACGCCCGACATCCGAAATATCGCTCTCGTGGGCCAGGCCGGCGCGGGCAAGACGCTGCTGGCCGAAGCCTTGCTCGCGCAGTCCGGTGCCATACGGTCCAAGGGGTCCCTCGCGCGCGGCACGACCGTCTGCGATTTCGATCCCCAGGAAAAAGCCCTGCTGCATTCGCTCGACACCGCCATCTGCGGCTTCGAGACCCAGGGCAAACGCGTCAACGTCATCGATACGCCCGGATATCCGGATTTTCTCGGCCGCACGCTTGAGTGCGCTCGAGGCCGTCGAAACGTCCGTGATCGTCGTGAGCGCCGTCAATGGCGTCGAGCCGATGACTCACCGCATGATGGACTTCGCGAAGACGCGCGGCCTGTGCCGCCTGATCGTCGTGAACAAGATCGACAGCCGCGAGGCGCGCACCGAGGAGGTGCTGGCCGAGATCCGCGCGACGTTCGGCAAGGCGTGCCTGCCACTGAACCTGCCGGCCGACGGCGGGACCGCGGTCGTCGACTGCTTCTTCCAGAACTCGGGCAAGACGACCGACTTTGCGTCGGTCGAGTCCGCGCACACCGAGATCATCGACCAGGTCGTCGAGGTGGACGAGAACCTCATGGCGCTCTATCTCGAGCAGGGCGAAGAGATCTCGCCGGAGCAACTGCACGATCCTTTCGAACTGGCGCTGCGAGAGGATCACCTGGTGCCGATCTGTTTCTGCTCCGCCGAAACCGGAGCCGGCATTGCCGAGTTGCTGCAGGTGCTCGCGCGCCTTGCGCCGAATCCGGCCGAAGGCAATCCGCCGCCGTTCCTGAAAGGCGAAGGCGAAGCGGCCGAGCGTGTCGCCGTTGCGCCCGACCCGGCGAAGCACGTCATTGCACACGTGTTCAAGGTCACGATCGATCCGTTCGTCGGCAAGCTCGGCATATTCCGCGTGCACCAGGGCACGCTGAAGCCCGGCGCGCCGCTGTTCGTAGGCGATGGACGCAAGCCCATCAAGATCGCGCACCTGTACCAATTGCAGGGCAAGGAGCACGTCGAGATTCCACAGGCGATACCGGGCGACATCTGCGCGGTGCCGAAGATCGATGAGATCCACTTTGACGCCGTGCTGCACGACTCGCACGACGAGGATCATTTTCACCTGAAGCCCGTGGCATTCCCGCCGGCGATGCTGGGGCTCGCGATCCGCACCGAGAAGCGCGGCGACGAACAGAAACTCTCCGAAGGCCTGCATCGGCTGACGGCCGAGGATCCGTGCGTGCGCGTCGAGCATCACGCAGCGCAGAACGAGACCGTGCTCTACGGTCTCGGCGACCTGCACCTGCGCGTCATGCTGCAACGGATGACCGAGCGCTACGGCGTCGCGATCAAGACGAGCCCGCCGAGCGTGCCGTACCGCGAGACGATCACGCGCCCGGCCGATGGCCATTGCCGCCACAAGAAGCAGACCGGCGGCGCGGGCCAGTTCGGCGAGGTGTACCTGCGCATCGAGCCGCTCGAGCGTGGCTCGGGTTTCGAATTCGTCGACGACGTGGTCGGCGGCGTGATCCCGGGGCAGTTCATCCCTGCAGTCGAGAAAGGCGTACGCCAGGTGCTGACCGAGGGCGCGATCGCGGGCTTTGCATTGCAGGACCTGCGCGTCAGCGTTTACGACGGCAAGCATCATCCGGTCGATTCGAAGGAAGTCGCGTTCGTCTCCGCGGGCCGCAAGGCCTTCATCGCGGCGATCAGGGAAGCCTCGCCCATCGTGCTCGAGCCGGTCGTGCGCGTTGCAATCAACACGCCGGCCGGGTGCGATCGGCGACGTGACCAGCGATCTCGCGACGCGGCGTGCGCGCATCAATGGCCAGGACACACTGCCGGCGGGCGCGCGGAGATCGCGGCGCTGGTGCCGCTCGCGGAGTTGCAGGACTACCTGTCGCGGCTGAAGGCCCTGACCGGGGGTGAAGGCACCTACACGATGGAACTGAGCCACTACGACCCGGTGCCGCCGCGAAAGCAGCAGGAGCTGAGCGCTGCCTTCAAGCCGCAGGAAGAAGCCGAGTAGGCGCAGGCATCATCGCGCTCGGCGCACGGCGAGCCCGCGACGGAGGCCGTCGTGAGCGAGGACGCTCAGTAGCCATAGAAGGGATCGAGCTCGGCGCGCATGCGGGCCCGCGATCCACGCGGCGTCCTCGGCCGTCAGGTACTCGACGTAGCCGCCCACCTTGCCTCGGCGCGCCTTGAACGATTCCGGGTCGCCCTGTCGTCCCGGCGCCAGCGGCGTGCCGTCCGCCGGCCGCGCTGCCTCGCGCTGGCGCATGCATTCGAAGGTTGCAAAGTCTACGGCGCGCGACATGGCCGCCTCGCTCACGTCGTGCAACCCGATGAACGCGGCGATGCGTCGCAACTCGCGCGGCGCGTCCTCGCGTCACGTCCTCGTAGCGCAGCAACAGGAAGGCTTGCGGCACGTCGCGCTGCCTTGCCCAGACCGCGTAATACCGCAGCATGCTGTCGACCGAGCCACGCGGGGCGCGTAACCAAGTCGCGAGATCACCCTGGAACACGCCCTCGCGACGCGTCACCTGGAAATAATTCGAGACTACCGCGTCCCGAGGATCGCGCACCATCAGGATCACGCGCGTGCCTGCGTACTCGCTCCGGTCCGGGTCGATGGCGTCCGCCGTGGCCCGATGCGGATTGCCGTCGTGCTTGGCAAGAATTCGAGGCACGCCGGGGTGGCGATACGTGCGATCGCCAAGCTCGCCGCAGCCAGCTCGGGCACGCCGAAGTGCTCGGCCAGCAGATGCCCGAGCATGACCCGGACCCAGGTGCGGCCGACCTTCGGGAACGACAGCAGGTAATACGTCCGCCGCGCGCGCACGCTTGACGCGTCGCGCCCAGCGCACGAGCGGCAGCGCACGCAGGGACTGCGGCAGCGAACTCATGGATTCTTTTTCTCCAGGCCTGCTCAATCGTCCGGCAGTGTGTGCTCGGCACCGAGCGCGCGACGCAACCGACGCCATGCCGGGCGCCAGAATGCGTCCGGTTCCGGTCGGGTTCGCGTGCGGCAAGGGGACGGCCGGGACCGGCACGCCCAGGAAATTACACAGCTCGTCCCAGCGCGGATCGGCGAATGATGTCCAGTTCGAGAAGCTGGCCCGGCCGCGATGCGAAATGCGCACGCACCGCGGCGTTGTGGGCGCGATACGCGTCGAGCCAGGCTTGGCGGCTCGCGCCATCCTTGGACGGATTCGCGTACTTGCCGAACATCCAGAGCCGCATCGGCCGGATGCGGCGATTACGATAAAAACGCACGCAGCTGTCGATCCACTGCTTCTCGTCGCGGACCGTCAGGATGTAGCGGGCATCGGGAAACCGCGCGTACATTTCGCGCCAGAGACGAAAGTACGGGTTGTCGGTGAACGCGTCGAAAAGCTCGAAAGTCGGCAGGTTGAAGTCGCCCGCTTCGATTTGCCGCAGCATCGTAGAACCGTCGTCGGCTCCCGCGTAGCTGCCGGGCTTGTCGCCGTTGATCGTGCGGAAGCCGAGCACCTGCAGTGCCTCGAACAGCGTCGTCGTGCCCGTCTTGTAAAAACCGATGCAGAAAATCTTTGGGGACGGCGCCGCGACGTTCATGTCCGGATTCTGCGCTCGCGTATTCTATAACAAGAGGTCGCCGGGCACAGGTGCCGGCTTGATCGGTTCGACGGGTTCGATGAGGTCCGGCCCTTCGTTGCGTGCGTTGCCCACCCGGCGCCCCACTGGCCGTCGCTACCAGTTCACCGACGTCGCGCCGGATCGAGCAGACGATCGAGTCGATCCAGGTCTTGGTTGCCGCGGTCCAGCCACTCGTCGTGGTGGCGCTCGCGGAATGATCACGGGCATGCGGTCGTGGATGTGCGCAATGGACGCAGGCGCGGGCGCCGTGATCAACGTGCACGATTCGAGCGGCTCGCCGGTCGCCGGGTCGCGCCACCGCTCCCACAAGCGCACCGAACGCGAACGGCGCGCCACTCGCGGGCTGGATGAAGTAGGGCTGCTTGAGGTCGGCGCCCAGCTTCATCCATTCGTAGTAGCCATCCGCCGCGACCGAGCGCGCGCCGGCTGCGGTACGCACTCGCGATAGGCGGGCTTGTCACGCAGTGTTTCCGCGCGCGCGTTGATCATCCGCGCGCCGACTGACTTGTCGTTTGGCCCAGGCCGGCACGAGGCCCCAGTACAGCATCGCGAGCCGGCGGGTCGCAGCCGCATCGCCGACTTGCACGCACCGCGGGCACGAACATGGTCGGCGCAATGTTGTAGCGCGGCTCGATCTCCGGCGTGTCGTCGGGCAGGCCGAACAGTCGCACGACGGCTTCGTGCGGCGAATAAAATGCGAATCGGCCACACATGCTGCGGGCGCGCCCTAGTCGCGGATTCCCGTGCCGCGGTTCAGCAGCCAGACGCAGGCGCCGAACATCACCGCGACGCCGACGATCATGATCGCGAACGACAAGCCCACGCTGACGTCCGAATGGCCGAGGAAGCCGTACCGGAACGCATTGACCATGTAGAGGATCGGGTTTACGCTGCGACATCTGCTGCGCCCACTCCGGCAGCATCGAGATCGAATAGAACACGCCGCCGAGATAGGTCATCGGCGTCAGGATGAAGGTCGGCACGAACGAGATCTGGTCGAAGTTCTTGGCGAAGACCGCGTTGACGAAACCGCCGAGCGCGAACACGACCGACGTCAACAGCACGGCCGCGAACACGACGAACAGGTGCTCGACGTGCAGATGCGTGAAGAACAGCGAGACGAGCGTCACGACGAGCCCGACGAGCAGGCCGCGCAGCACGCCACCCGTGACGTAGCCCAGCACGATCAGCCAGCTCGGCAGCGGCGAGACCAGCAGCTCTTCGATGTGACGGCCGAACTTGGCGCCGAAAAAGGACGAAACCACGTTGCCGTAGCTGTTGGTGATCACGGACATCATGATCAGGCCCGGCGCGATGTACTGCATGTACGAGAAGCCGCTCATGTCGCCGATGCGCCGCCCGATCAGGCTGCCGAAGATGATGAAATACAGTGTCGCGGTGATCGACGGGCGGCACGATCGTCTGGCCCCAGATCCGGATGATCCGGCTGAATTCGCGAATCACGATCGTGTAGAAACCGACCTTGCGGGCCAGTGCGCATGCGCTCGACACCCGTGATCGCGGCGCCTTCGCTGACGCCCATCGACGAATCGCTCATGGGACGCGACTCCGGCCGGCTTGGCCTGGCCGCTTGCCACGTCACGGCCTTCGACGAGACGCAGGAACAGCTCCTCGAGACGGTTGGCCTTGTTGCGCATGCTGACCACCTCGATGCCCGCGCCGCTCAGCGCCGCGAAAATTCCGTTCAGGTTCTGCTCCTTGTTCACCTCGACCTCGAGCGTGCTCTCGTCGGTGCGCAGCATCCGGTAACCGGGCAACGGCGGCAGCTCCGCCAGTGTGTTGCGCAGGTTCAGCACGAAAATCTCGGTGTGAAGCTTGCGCAGCACCGTGGACATGCGATCGTTTTCGATGATGCGGCCCTCGTCGATGATCGCGATGTTGCGGCAGAGGCTCTCCGCTTCTTCGAGGTAGTGCGTCGTCAGGATGATGGTCGTGCCCTGTTCGTTGATACGGCGCAGGAATTCCCACATCGACCGCCGCACTTCGATGTCCACGCCCGCGGTGGGTTCATCGAGGATCAGCAGGCGCGGTTCGTGGATCAATGCACGCGCGATCATGAGCCGTCGCTTCATGCCGCCGGAGAGCGACCGCGAGATCGCGTCGCGCTTGTCCCAGAGCTGCAGCTGCTTGCAGCCAGTACTCGACGCGGCCCTTGGCGACGGAGCGCGGAATGCCGTAGAAGCCCGCCTGGTTGAGCAGGATCGTCGAGACCTTCTCGAACTGGTTGAAGTTGATTTCCTGCGGCACGACGCCGAGGCAGGTTTTCGCCGCCTCGAGCTCGGTGTCGATGTCGTGACCGAACACCGACACTGTGCCCGCGGTCTTCGTTACGAGCGACGAGACGATGCCGATCGCGGTGGTCTTGCCGGCACCATTCGGACCGAGCAACGCGAAGAAGTCGCCCTCCTCGACATCGAGGTCGATGCCCTTCAAGGCGTGGACGCCGTTCTTGTAGATCTTGGTCAGCTGGCGCAGCGCAAGTGCCTTCATGTAGTCTCGGGACCACCGCTCGGAAAGGGAGCGAAGGGTAATGTGCCCCTACCTGCGCAGCAAGGAACGTTTATGGACATTTTTCTCTACCGGGCGGGTACGGCGCGGCTCTGCGCCGGACCGTCGGCGCGTCCGTGCAGGGCACGGCCCGATCACCCCGACGGCGGCAGGCACAGGCCGGTGGCAAAAGCCCAGCGCAGCTGTCTGGTCGTCGCTCGCTGCAGGCGGCCGCCGCGAGCATGCACCAGTATCGCTCGTGCCGAGGCCAGCGCGGCCGCACCAGGCCCGGGCCACGAGGCGACACCGAACGACTCCGACGGCGACAAGCCCGATAGGCGCGTCTCGGCCTCGCGCGCCTACGCCGAACGCTATCCGCGGGCACATGGGCGCGCCTTCCGCGAGGCGGCGAGCAACCCCGAGCGCGATCAGTGCGAAGATGCGCGGCGAGCGTCGGCATTGGCACGCAGTCCGGGCTCCGATGTCCTGGGCGTCGGCGACGGCGGCGGGCCGCCAGCCGGCGGTCAGCCGGTTCCGGCAAGCACAACTCGAACAGCGTGAAGGGGCTTTGTGCCACACGCTCGCGTGCCTGTGGCGGCGCCGACGCAAGGCGCCCGACCGCCCGTGCCGGCAGGCAGAACCATGGGTCGCTGCCGAAGCCCGGCTCCAGGGCACATTGGAGAAACAGCCGGTTCAGGTCCGCGATGTCCCGGCGGATGGCTGCGGTGAGCAGATTGCCCCGCGAGCGCGAGGTCGGTGCCGGCGAGGGCTGGCGGTGAGCGGACGGTCGGACATGACGATTTCTTCCATATATGGTCCATATGGACCATATATGGTTATAGACTGCCTCGGCAACGCCTCGTTAAACCATAACTGGCCAATACAACATAGGAATGAGGGGACGAGGCCATGCGCATCACTGACAGCCGTTACGACCGGGATCGGCTCCGCCTGGCGCTCGCCTATCGGCTGATCGCGTTCGAAGCTCGCACGCGCACGATCCGGCTGGCGACGCAGTTGTCCGACGACCGGATTCGCAAGCTCTACCGCGATTACTTCCAGGGCCGGCTGGAAATCCCGGTCAAGCGCCGCCGGGGCAAGTCGCCGCGCCAGATGGCGTTTTTCCGGCGCTCGCTGGAGCACGAGCAGCAGGCCGGCATGCTGGGGGCACTGCTGCGGGCTTGCGCCTTGCTGGAGCGCGAGGCGGCTGCCCACCGGCCCAGCCTCGAAATCGGTGGCCCGCTTCTGCGACGTTTACGAGACCTTCGCCGGGCTCTGGCTGCAGCCGCACATCACGTTCGAGCACGCATGGCACCTCTGGCAGATGCTGTCACGCGCCGACGAGTTCGTGCTCTCGGTCTGCCAGGACTGCGAGTCGCTCTGGTTGCGCGACACGCTCGACATCCTGCCGGACAACTGTCCGGCTTGCCGGCGCGGCTTGTTCCTGGTCTGAAATGTTACGCTGGCGGCGACGCCCCTCGCAGGCGACAGGAGGGCCGCCGAGACGTGACGAGCCGGTTGCAGAGAGTTGCTTCGAGCCGCGCGGCGCGCACGGCATTCGGATACGCGGCCGGCGCCTGGGTGCTGATCCAGGTGATCGCCACGGTCAGCGAGCCACTCGGCTGGCCAGCGTATGGTCTGCGGCTCGTGATCATCGGCGTCACCGCAGGCTTCGTGGTCGCGGTACCTGTCGCAGCGTGGTATGACCGGCGTGAACGCGTCGCCGCGGCGCTGGTTGCCGCGCCAGACGAGGCGCCGGGCTCAGCGTCGGAACCCATCCTGACAGCGACGCCGCCGATGCCCGATGGCCCGTCCGTGGCGGTACTCGCCTTTGCAGACATGAGCGCCGCCAGGGACCAGGACTATTTCTGCGAAGGCACGGCCGAAGAAATCATCAACGCGCTGAACCGCGTGCAGGGCTTGCGTGTGGCGGCCCGCGCGGGTTCGTTCCAGTTCAAGCACCGCGTCGTCGATACACGTGACATCGGCCGCCTGCTGAATGTGCGTGCGGTGCTCGACGGCAGCGTGCGCAAGTCCGGCGACCGCGTAAGGATCGCTGCGCAATTGATCGACGCGCAGGACGGCGCGCACCTTTGGTCCGAGACCTTCGACCGTCAGATCGAAGACATCTTTGCGATACAGGACGAGATTGCCCGCCGGACCGTGCAGGCGCTCCGCGTCACTCTATTAACGGCTGACAAGTCGCGGCTGCGAGTTGGCGACGCACCTGGCAACGTCGCCGCTTACGATCATTACCTGCGCGCGAGGCAGCTGTCGCGCAAGGAGAAGGACACCGAGCAATCTTCTGCGGCGGACCAGTATCGACAGGCCCTGCAGCTGGATCCCGATTTCGCGGCCGCCCACGCGGCGCTCGCGAGTCTGATCGCTCACATGGTGCAGCGACGCGAGGAATTACGTCAGGCGCTCGCGCCGGAAGCGCAACGCGCGATCGATCGCGCATCCACCCTCGCCCCGGATTCTGCGGACACGCAGGTCGCCGTCGGCCAGGTGCACGCGATGTGCAAGCGGTATGACGAAGCAGCAACGGCGTTCCGCCGCGCCATCGAGCTCGATCCGCGCTTCTTCGACGCTCATTACTATTACGCACGTTTCTGCGTCTTGCGCGGCGATCACGCGCAGGCCGCGGCGCATTACGAACAGGCATTCGCGCTGCAACCCGACGACTTCCTTCCTGTCACGCTGGCGATCCAGGAATACCAGGCCCTGCACGATCGTGCCGGCGAGCAGAGCGCGGTGCAACGGGCCTGGACCGCGATCGAACGACGTCTCGCGATCGATCCCGGCGACGCCGCGGCGCATGACCACGGCATTGGCGTGCTGGCATTGCTCGGGCGCAGGGAAGAGTCGCTCGAGTTCGCGCAGCGCGCGATAGCGCTGCGGCCGCACGACGCCTCGACGTACTACAACGCGGCCTGTGGTGCGGTGCATAGCCACGACTATGAGCAGGCGCTCGATTGGCTCGAGCGAGCCGTGGAGCTCGGCTATCGCAATGCCGACTGGATTGCTAACGATCCCGACATGAATCCGTTGCGCTCGAACCCGCGGTACCATCAGCTGCTCAAGCGGCTGACCTAGCTCAACAGGCGGACGCGCCGCGCGCGGCCCGGCGCTGCCACGTCGCTTGCTACACTGCCGGGGTCGCGCCAGAAAGGAAAAGTCGCGTGTCGCGCCGCCCCGAATGCCTTCTCAGGTCCTTATCTCGACCGGGCCGCCCACCTGCGCAAAGACGCTCGGTTCGTTGCCGAGGCGTTGCGCGACCCTGCGACGCGGATCGTCGCGATACACCGGTTGCGCAACCTGGTGCGGCGCGGTCCCGAGGGCTGGTCGGCTGCGTACCTCGCCGGTGCGCTGGAGCTGACCGGAGTTGTCGGCGACGACGACTTCATCCTGCTCGGCCGGTACGACGAAATCACGTACTTCGCCGCGGACATCGCCGATCCCGTCGCGACGCTGATCCCGGCAGACGCTCGTTTCGAAGACCTGCGCATGATCGGCGGACAACTGCCGCAGCAGGAAGCGGGCGTGCTCGCCTACGCACGCGGCATGAGTTACTGGCGTCATCGCCACCGCTACTGCGGGATGTGTGGCGCGCCGAATGCGAGTACGAGCGCCGGTCACGTCATGCATTGCACGAACGAGAGTTGCGCGACGGATCATTTCCCGCGGATCGATCCTGCGATCATCGTGCTGGTGAGCGACGGCGAGCGGGCCTTGCTCGGCCGGCAGGCATCGTGGCCGGAAGGCCGCTACTCGACGATCGCGGGTTTTGTCGAACCCGGCGAAAGCCTCGAGGACGCCGTCGTGCGCGAGGTGCTCGAGGAAACGGGCGTGCACGTGCTCGAAGTCGGAGTATCACTCGTCACAACCCTGGCCATTTCCTGCCTCGCTGATGATCGGTTTTTCGGCGCGAGCCGCAGCGACGGAAATTCCGCGAGCCGATGAAGAACTGGAGGACGTGCGCTGGTTCAGCCGTGCCGATATTGCATCTGGCATGCCCGTGATGCCGCCCTCACAGTCCGTCTCGTATCGGCTGATCGAAGACTGGTACGACTCCGACTCCAGCGTGCCGCTGCGGGAAACACGCGGCCTGCAACTCTGGGGCTCGAAGCCGCGCTGAGGCGCGCACTTCCGGCTCGCACGAGCAACGCCTGCGTGACCCTGGAAGTCGGCTTCGTGCTGGTCGCGGCATTCGGCGCGGGGTTCGTCGATGCCATGGCCGGTGGCGGCGGCCTGATCCAGCTCCCGGCCTTGTTCGCGGCGTTTCCGCAAGCGCCGCACACCACGCTGCTCGGCACCGGCAAGCTCGCTGGACTCGCCGGCACCACGAGTTCGATCTTCCGGTTCCTGCGGCATGTGCGCCTCGACTGGCGCCTCGTGCTCTGGGCGTCCGCCGGCGCGTTCGTCGCGGCGCTGGTCGGCGCGTGGATCGCGACGGTGTTGCCGCCGGCGCGGTTTCGCGCGCTCGTGCCCGTGCTGCTGACGGTCGTGCTGCTGTATACGCTTTTGCACCGCGATCTCGGCCACGTGCATCGTCCGCGTTACAACGGTCATCACGGGCACATGCTCGCTGCCGGCACCGCTGGGCTCATCGGCCTGTATGACGGTTTCTTCGGGCCGGGAACTGGCAGCTTCCTCGTATTCCTGTTCGTCCGCGTGTTCGGGCTCGATTTCCTGCACGCCTCGGCATCTGCGAAGGTGGTCAATGCGGCCGCGAACGTCGCGGCCATCATCCTGTTCGGCGTCACGGGCGAACTGTACTGGTTGCTGGGCCTGGCGATGGCGGTCTGCAACATCACCGGCGCCCAGATCGGTAGCCATGTCGCGATCCGGGGCGGCAGCGTGCTGGTGCGTAAGTTTTTCCTGGCGGTCGTCGGCGCACTGATCGTCAAGACGGCATGGGACGCTGCGCGGCTGCACTTTGCATGAAATTGCGGCAGGATTGATCAGGAGACAGAAAAGGCGCTCATGGATATTTCGCCAGCCTCGTTGATCGGCGTCGCGCTCGGCGTCGGACTCGCCGCAGCCACGGGGTTTCGTGTGTTCCTGCCTTTGCTCGTGGCTGGCATTGCCGCGCATTTCGGCCACCTGCCCTTGTCGGACGGCTTCCAATGGCTCGGCAGTACACCCGCGCTGATCACGCTCAGCGTAGCAGCCGTCGTCGAAGTACTCGCGTACTACATTCCCGGTGTCGATCACGCACTCGACGTACTCGCGAGCCCCGCAACCGTCATCGCCGGCATCGTGGCCAGCGCCGCCGTGATGACCGACTTGCCGCCGAGCATCGTCTGGCCGTTGGCAATCATCGGTGGCGGGGGCATAGCGGGATTGACCAAGGGCAGCACCGCGCTGGTCCGGGCAAAATCGGGCCTGATGACCGGAGGTTTGGCGAATCCGGTCGTGTCGACGGTCGAGACGGCGGGCGCTACGGGCCTGTCGCTGCTGGCGATCGCAACGCCAGTGATCTGCCTGGTACTGGTCGTGGCACTGCTGATCTGGGCGGTGCGCAAGGCGGGCAAATTTGTATTTCGCCGGCGCAAGCAGGCGGGCTCGATCGACTGAACCAGGCCGGATCCTGAACTGCGACTCCGGCGGCACGCCGGTCCACCCATGGCAGCGAGTGGCGGGGATGCGGCGCCGAGCCAGTACAATCGCACCCCTATGTGCCTCCTCGTGCTCGCCTGGAAATCCCACCCACGCTATCGCCTGATCGTCGCCGCAAATCGCGATGAGTTTCACGAGCGCCCGGCGCAGCCGCTCGGCTGGTGGCCGGACGAACCGCGCATCCTCGCCGGACGCGACCTGCGCGGCTCAGGCACCTGGATGGGCGTGGCGCGCTCCGGCCGCTTCGGCATCGTCACGAACTTCCGCGATCTTGAAACGCCCCCGGCGCCGGATGCGCCTTCGCGCGGCGACCTCGTCACGCGCTTCCTGACCGGGGCGACGTCCCCGAAGGAGTACCTGGACGACCTGCGTGGACGTGCACCGCGGTATGCCGGCTTCAGCGTGCTGCTGGGCGGCCCGCGAGCGCTCTACTATTTTTCGAACCGGAATGGCGGCACGGCACGGCGACTATCGGCAGGCGTCTATGGTCTCAGCAATCATTGGCTCGACTCGCCGTGGCCGAAGCTCCTGCGTACGCGGGCCCGATTATCTGAACTCGTCAAGCAGGTCCCAGTCGAAACCGGGGCATTGTTCGACCTGCTGGCGGACCGCGAGCCGGCCGATACGGACGAGATTCCCGAAACCGGTCTGCCGCCCGAATGGGAGCGCGCCTTGTCCGCACCTTTCGTCGTCCATGAACGTTATGGCACACGCTGCTCGACCTTGCTGCTGGTCGATCGCAATGGCCATACGACGATGCTCGAGCGTCGTTTCGACGAGGCCGGGACGTTGACAGGCTCGTCGCGCGTCGCGTTCGACAGCATGGACCTGCCGGAGCGCTGGTTCGATAACGACGACAAGCTCGACGAAGACCTGCAGGGCACGCGTGCCCTGCACCAGTCTTTTGACACCGCGGCCGAATGACCCAGGGTTCCGTACTCCGGCGGCGAGCGCTCAGCGTGCTGGCGAGCGTGGCGCTCGTCTGCTGCGGGCCGTGCAATGCGGCGATTATCGGCAAGCCCAAGGAGCGTATCGACATCCATATCGACGGCGTGCCGCGCGAGATGGCCGACAACGTGCGCGCGTACCTGACCCTGTCACGTTACGTCGAGCGCGAGGACCTCACGGACCCGCAGGTGCGCCGGCTCGCGGATCGCGCGGTCGACGAAGCTGCCGATGCCCTGCGCCCTTTCGGCTATTACAAGCCCATCATCAAAAGCCGCACGAGCCGCGACGAACCGAACTGGATCGTGCGGCTCAGGATCCAGCCTGGCGAGCCGGTGCTGATGCGGGACGTCGACGTAAGGATCGAGGGGCCCGGCGCGGCGGACCACACATTGGCCGCGGTGCCCAAGGCGACGTCCTTGAAAACGGGCACGCGGCTCGATCATACGGCGTATGAGGCGCTGAAGACCTCGCTGATGCGCACGGCCCGCGATCGAGGTTACCTCGACGCGACACTGACCCGGCGTGAGCTGATCGTGAATCCGACCGACCTCAAGGCAGATGCGCGGCTCACGCTCGAGACGGGCGGGCGCTACGAATTCGGGGACATCGAGGTAGAACAGGACTCCATCAACGACGACCTGCTGCAGGCATACCTGCGCTTCGACAAGGGCCAACCGTACTCGCCCACGTTGATCAACAACACGCAGTTCGCGCTCGAAGACAGTTATTACTTTTCCTCCGTGACCGTGTCACCCGGTGAGCGCGACCCGAACACGTTGACCGTGCCGGTGAACATCAAGACCGAGCGCGTGAAGAAGCACCACTATTCCGTCAGCGGCGGGTATGGCACGGACACCGGCGTACGCGGCCAGTTCACGTGGGACAACCGGCTCGTCAATCGTCGCGGGCATCGCATGCGTACGGAGTTGACGGCATCGCAGCTTCGGTCCGAGGCGATCACGCGTTACGTGATACCGGTCGGCGATCCGAGCCTGGAGAAGCTCGAATTCTCGGGGGCGTATGTCGACGAAATCATTGGCGACCTGGACAGCGAGCGCTTCGAGCTCATCGGCGGGTTGACCCAGGTGCTCGGTCGCTGGCAGCAGGTGCTGTTCCTGCGGCTGGGCCAGGAACGCACGGGCTTCCCGGACGGCACGGCGGAAGACGCCCTCTACCTGATTCCTGGCATCAGCTACGCGAGCCTGCCTCCGAATTTCCTTACGGGCTGGGTGCGCGACGCCGCTTACTTCGCGGAACTCAGCGGCAGCCCGCAGTCCCTCGGCTCGGATGCTTCCTATCTGCGTTTCTACGCGCGCGCAGAGCGCGTCTGGCCGATCAAGGACGGCCCTTATTATCTGCGCACTCGCGGTGAATTAGGCACGAGCTGGATCGACGGAATTCTCGAAATTGCCCGCTTCACAGCGATTCTTCGCCGGCGGCGATCGCAGTGTGCGTGGGTTCGCGACCAACTAGTTGAGCCCACCGCTCGAAGACGGCACGCCCAGCACCGGTCAGCAGAAATCCGGTGGCGGCGAACACAAGATCGTGGCGAGCCTCGAGCTCGAACGCGATTTCCGGTCGAATTTCCGTGGCGCCGTGTTCGCCGACATCGGCAATGCGTTCAACGATTGGGATACGCCACTCGAATATTCGATCGGCATCGGCATTCGCTGGAAACTGCCCATGCTGATGATCGGGCTCGACTTGGCCCAGGCTCTTTCAGAGTCTGGCTTGAAGCCGCGCGTACACCTGAACATGACCCAGGTGCTGTAGGTGCGTCGCCTCGGGACGGCGCTCGGCGTGGTGTTGCTGGTGCTTGTCGGCGCGCTCGCGTGGGGCACCTACCAGCTCCTCTACACCCAGCGCGGGCTCGATTTTGCAGTGTCGCAGCTGCACCGGATCCCGAAGATCGAGATCGCAGTGACCGGTGCCAGGGGCACGCTCGCCGGGCCGTTGTCGATGGAGCGGCTCGTCGTCGATCACGAGGCGGCGCACATAGACGTGCAAGGCCTGAGCATGGTCTCCAGGCCACGCGCGCTGCTGATCGGGCGCGTGACGCTCGAGCGTGTCCTCGTGCGCAAGGTCACCGTGCGACTCAAGGAGCGTCCCGAGCCGCCGCCGTCGGAACCGCATTTCCTGCCACCTGGCCTCAGCATTCACGCGCCTGACTTCCGGATCACCAATATCGCGCTTTGGTTGCAGGGCGGGCAGCAGGTAAAGGTCGGCGAGGCGCGCGGCACGCTCGCGATCACGCGCTGGCGACTGGACCTCGACCCACTCGACGTGCGAGGACCGGACGGACATGTCGGCGGCACGCTGGCGTTGCGGGCCACGGAGCCCTTGGGGTTGCGCACGAACCTGCAAGGCACATGGAAATCACCGCAGGAAGAGTTCACGTATGCATTCAACGTGCAGACGCGCGGCAACCTCGACCGCCTGGACGCCACACTCCAACTGCGTGCGCCTGCGCGCCTGAGTTTCGATGGCACGTTGCTCGACCTGACCGAACAACCACGCGCCAGCGGCATATTTCGTGCCGAGGATTTCGACGGATCGCCCTGGGTGCCAAAGGGCCGGTTTCCCCTCATGAGTGGAACGATCACTCTGGCGGCGGGTATCAATTCGCTCGGCATGGACGGCACGGTGACGACGCCTGCGCTCGAGGGACAGCAGATCAGGTTGCAAGGCGCTGGCCGGTGGGCTGATTCGACGCTCGATATCGGTTCGCTGCGTGTGTGGTTGCCGCGAGCCGGGCTCGAATTTACGTCGAGCGGCAAGATCACGTTGCCCTCGGCGGACGCGGCTGAAGGCACGCTGCCGCACCTCGCGCTCACGGGTGACTGGACGGCGCTGCGCTGGCCGCTGACCGGTGCCGACGCCCCAGCTGTCACGAGTCCGCAAGGCGTGTACAGCGTCGAAGGCTCCTTGCCGTACCGCGTGCGTGCGAAAGCACTGGTCGCGGGCGCGGTGATACCGAGCACGAGCTTCGAGCTGGCCGGGGTCGTCGACAAAGAACAGTTCGAGCTGCAGAGTTTCGACGGCTATGCACTCCGCGGCCGTATTCGCGGTAGCGGCAACGTGGCCTGGACCGGCGCACAGCCGTGGCGCTTCGATATCAATGCG
>CAWAQN010000012.1:0-157832 GCA_963784225.1 uncultured Gammaproteobacteria bacterium | reverse complement strand
ATTCGCCGCCGGATTTGATGACGTCCTTGCTGCGATCGGTGATCTGCATGTATCCGTCCGGGGTCGATCGTGCTCACGTCGCCGGTCGGGAACCAGCCCCCCACCAGTGGATCGCCGCCCGCACTCTTGAAGTAGTTTGAGATGACCCATGGGCCGCGAACCCATCAGTTCGCCAGAGGCTTTGCCGTCGCGAGGAAGTTCCTTGCCCATCGTCGCCCACGATTTTCATGTCGATGCCGAAAATGGCGCGACCCTGTTTGGCCTGTACTGCCATACGCTCTTCGGCGCTCAAGCGCGCATGCCCCCCCTTGAGCGTGCACACAGTGCCGAGGGGGCTCATCTCGGTCATTCCCCGGGCGTGCAGCACTTGGACGTCGTACCGGTCCTGGAACGCGCGCATCATTGCCGGCGGGCAAGCCGCGCCGCCGATGACGGTGCGGCGCATCTTGTCTGAATTTCAGGTAGTTGGCTTCGACGTGGGACAACAGGCCCTGCCAGATCGTCGGCACGCCGGCAGTCGAGCGTCACGCCTTCGCTTTCGATCAGGTCGTGCACCGACTTGCCATCGAGCCATGGCCCGGGAAAGACGAGCTTGGCCCCGACCATGCATCCGACGTACGGCAGGCCCCAGGCGTTGACGTGGAACATCGGCACGACCGGCAGGATGGCGTCGCGGGCCGAACAATTGAACGTGTCCGGCAAGGCCGCCCCATAGGTGTGCAAGATCGTCGATCGGTGGCTGTACAGCGCGCCCTTCGGATCACCCAGTCGTCCCGGAGGTGTAGCACAGCGACGCCGCGGTGTTCTCGTCGAACTGACTGGCCAATCGAACTCGTTGCTGGCGCTGACGATCAGCTCTTCGTAGCAAAGCACTTCGGCATCTTGCCGGTGGCAGGCTCGGGACCGGCATGTGCAGCGCGATCGGTCATCGCGACGAAGGCCTTGATGGTCTTCGCGCGTGAAGCGATCGCTTCGATCTGCGGCAGAAACGACAGGTCGAAGAACAGGACCTGGTCTTCGGCATCGTTGGCAATCCAGACCAGTTGGTCCGGATGCAACCGCGGGTTCAGCGTGTGCAGGACGGCACCTGAGCCGGATACCGCGTAGTAGAGCTCCAGATGGCGGAAGCCATTCTTCGACGCCAGCGTGGCGACCCGGTCGCCGAAGCCGACACCGAGCGCCGCGAGCGCGTTGGCCATGCGGCGTGAGCGCGCGGCAAGTTCGCGGTAGGAGGTTCGGTGTACGTCGCCTTCGACACGACGCGAGATCACCTCCTGGTCGCCATGATGTCGCTCGGCACTAGTCAACAACGAGGAAATCAGTACAGTCGGCCGCTGCATCATTAAACTTTTCATGGCGTCCTTCTATGACATTTCGAGTCCGGCGATACACTTGAAGCGGCCAAGCGGGGATGAGGCTGCCCCGCGGCGGCCTTGGACGTGAGAGTCGAGCTTAGGCCCGGGAGACGCGGATCGTCCCCCCTTCGGAGAGGGGGTCTGCACTACGTGGTTAAAGTGTCCTACATTTGCAGTCCGCCGTCAGGAGACAGAGGCTTTCACGCCCCAAGGGAAGCCGGCCGGGCCGTCGTAGTCGCCCCTCGCCGAGCGACCATTGGACCCCCGCCCGCCCGGGTGTAGTATTCCTGAGCCGAGTGCCAAACGAGCTGCCGCCGGATCGAGCCAACAACAACAGGGAGCGTTTATGGGAGCGTTCAAGGAACCGCACGGGGGCGAGCTCAAGGAACTGTACCTGACCGAGTCAAGCGCCGAAAACGAGAAGCTCGCCGCCGCCAACTATCCCTACTGGAACCTCACCGACCGGCAGCTCTGCGACCTCGAGCTGCTGCTGAATGGCGCGTTCTCACCACTCGATGGATTTCTGTCGCGCGCGAGTACGACAGCGTGCTCGCGAAGATGCGCCTGCCGTCGGGGCTGGTCTGGCCGATCCCGATCACTCTCGATGTCAGCCGCGAGTTCGCAGCCAGCGTCAAGTCGGGCATCGCATCGGCTTCGCGATCCCGAAGGTGTGCTGATCGCCACGATGGAAATGGGCGACATCTGGGAGCCCGACAAGGCGCTCGAAGCACGCAGCGTCTTTGGCACCGAGGACGACCATCACCCCGGCGTCCACTTCCTGAACCATCGGGCGGGCCCCGTCTATGTCGGCGGGAAGTTGCGCGGCGTCGAGCCGCCGATGCATTACGACTTCAAGATCCTGCGCGACTCGCCGTCGGAGCTGCGCGGCGTTTCCGCAAGCTCGGCTGGCGCAAGGTGGTTGCGTTCCAGACGCGCAATCCCATGCACCGCGCGCACCAGGAGCTCACGTTCCGCGCGGCGCGCGAGACCGAGGCCAACCTGCTGCTGCACCCCGTGGTCGGCATGACGCGGCCCGGCGACATCGACCACTACACGCGCGTGCGCTGCTACGAACACGTGCTCAAGCACTACCCGGAACAGACGACAGCGCTGAGTCTGCTCAACCTCGCGATGCGCATGGCGGGGCCGAAGGAAGCGCTCTGGCACGCGATTATCCGCAAGAACTACGGCTGCACGCACCTGATCGTCGGGCGCGATCACGCAGGACCCGGCTCGTCACCGTCGGGTGCCCTACTATGGCCGTACGCTGCGCAGGAGTTGCTGCGCGAGTACGAGAAGGAAATCGAAGTCACGATCATCCCGTTCCGGGAGATGGTCTACGTCGAGCAGCAGGCGCAGTTCGTGCCGGAGGACCAGGTCACGCCCGACATGACGGTGGCGAAGCTCTCCGGCACGGAGTTCCGCCGGCGGCTTCGCGAGGGCATCGAGATCCCCGACTGGTTTTCCTACCCGGAGATCATCGCCGAGCTGCGCAAGACGCACCCGCCGAGACACCAGCAGGGATTCACGATCTTTTTCACTGGCCTCTCGGGCTCGGGAAAGTCGACGATCGCGAACGCGCTGCTCGTCAAGCTGCTCGAAATCGGCTCGCGGCGCGTCACGCTGCTGGATGGCGATCTCGTGCGCAAGCACCTGTCGAGCGAGCTCGGTTTCTCGCGCGAGCACCGCGACATCAACATCCTGCGGATTGGTTACGTCGCTTCGGAAATCACCAAATATGGCGGCATCGCGATCTGCGCACCGATCGCACCGTATACGGCGACGCGGCGTCGGGTGCGCGAGATGGTCGAAGCCACCGGCGGCTTCGTCGAGATCCACGTCGCCACGCCGCTCGAGGTCTGCGAAGGCCGCGACCGCAAGGGTCTTTATGCCAAGGCGCGCGCCGGCACCCTCAAGGAGTTCACGGGTATCAGCGATCCGTACGAGGAGCCCGTCAATCCGGAAATGCGCATCGACACGCGGAGCTTGTCACCCGATCTCGCGGCGCATCGCATCCTGGTCAAGCTCGAAAGCCTGGGCTACATCCGCTGATTCGCGAGCCGCTGCCGTCCCGGAGGTGGAACATGAGCATCCACGAAACCATCGACTATCAGATCCTGCTCGACGCGGCGACCAACTACATCGTTGCGCATGCGATCGGGCGCCGGACTGGACGTGCTGCCGCCGGTCTGGGACGACGGTTCGCCGAACCGACCACTCCTGCATCACGTGCGCATCGCGACGCGTGAAGCCGAAGAACGAGCTATCGGTGCCGCACGACTGGCTGGCGGTCGAGAACGAAGGCCACAACCGGTTCCGGACCGAAGTCGAGAACGCACTCGCTCAACTCAGGACGCGGCGCAACTCGACCCACTGAGGCGCGAGCCGCCTGGCGCGTGAGCCGGCGCTGCCGCGAGTTTGCAAATGCCTTGCACCCCGGGTCGGGACGGTGCTGTTCGTCACTGTTTTCCGGCACAGTCACAGGCATCGCAGCCCTTGTCGAACACGACGCGCCAGCGGCCATCCTCGCCTCGCCGCCAGATAGAATTGAACGTTGCGACACGCTTGCCCTCCGAGTTGTGAACCGGGCCGCTGCTGTGGGCGAGAGCTCCCGAGTCCAGCACCTCGACCGATTCCGGGTGCCCACGAGAACGGCGCGGTCGGGCCATCGAAGAACGCTTTCCATCGCTCCACGACTTCAGACTTGCCCCGTATCGCGCCCTTCCCTCCGAAGAACACCGCCTCCTCGTCGAGGAAGGTCGCAAAAGCCTTCAAGTCTCGTTTCGCCATTGTGTCGGCAAGGGCGCCTTCGGCCTCGCGCACTTGCCGCGCGAGGTCCTCGATAGTCTCGGACGCAACCGGTCGCACCGAGCAGAGCAGCATGACCAACGGATAAAACAGCAATCGCAACGTCATCGCCGGTCTCCCGGACTGGGACGCCCGATTCTCGACGATCCAGCCGCGCCTGCGGGCGCGGCTCGTCGATGGCCTGACACGGTTCGTCGCAGTGCGCGACCGGCTGGAAACAACGCGGCAATAGGAGCCGGTGTTTACTGAAGCACCAGAACGTAGTCGCGCTCGCATCATTGGCCTCGTGAGACGAATGTCCATCACATTCTCACCACCGGTCCGCTGGACCAGGGCATCGAAACGCGACCGGGCATCGCCCGACAGTGCTCGTGCGTGGGCCGCTGCCTTGCCGAAATGCCACAACCCGTGCGGTGAACTGCTCCTTTGCATCACGCAACCGCGCCATCCGTATTCGACGCGGCCGATCGAGGGATGCACGTTTCGCTCACCTCGCTCCGAAACCAGCGTCCCCGCCGGCATGGCTGGGTTGGTTTTCAACCACTTTTCATAACGGGCCGCGTCGGCGAGCAATTGTGGCCCCCAATCCTTGAAGACGAGGCGAAGAACAGGCTCCAGAGTCGCCGGAATCTCGTCGTTTGCTGGGTACGTCTCAGCGCAATCCGGGAATTCTCCATCGCCGATCCGGGCGAGATTCATCCTTTGGTCCCAGCGAAAGACGTTCGCAGCGCGATTTTTCATTATCGTCGCCGGCACCGGGTCGCGGGCAAGGTGAGCGTACATCGGCGCCATCAGCCCGAAGTCTGCGATGCTCGGACGTCCGCCGAGCAGATAGGGAAAGTGCAGCAAGTGCTCGTCCAGGGCATCGAGCAGTTCGCAGTACGCAGTTTCTACCGTTGGAATGGTTTCTGCGCGTGACGCCGAGAACCGGCAGAAAACCATTGAAGTACTCCATGGTCTGGCGGGCCGTGACGTATCGCGCCTCGCGATCCGGCCCCGCGTGCAGCAGGCGGCCGAATTCCGCGCACAGAAAATTCTCCTGTTCTGCACGATATGACCAGCGGTAGTGCATCCCAGGAGCGAGCAGACCCTCGGAGCCGAACGCGTCAAGCAGCCAGGCCACCGCCTTCTGTACCGGCGACTCCGGGATCATCGACGGCGAAGGGATCTCGGCTTCGATGCACTCGATCATGTCGGTCGTGTCTTGCAGGATGCGGCCGTCGGGCGTCTCCAGGATCGGTACTACGAGGAGCCGGACCGCGGGGAGGACGCGTGCCTGGAATTGCGGGTTGAACGGGAATTCTTCCCTGTACGGCACGCCCTTCTTGATCAGATACGAACGGATTTTCCCGGTGTAGAAAGAGTGCGGAGAGCCCCAGAGCACATAAGGAAGATCTTTATTCACGGGTGCGTACGAACGACTGGCTCAAGAGCGCCGCAAACACCGCGTGAGTGACGACCGCAGGCCACAGCAGGATGCCGCTCGAATCTCCCGAAACCCCGATGTAAGCGAGATACAGCGCGGCCGCGACGTTATACGTCAACATGCCGAGCATCGGGTTGTCCGGCCAGCAGGCGACGCCCAGGCCGACGAGGGCGATGCCTGCAAGACGCGCCAGCGTCACCGCGATGCCGGCCAGCTCTATGCCGAACAGCAATTGGCCGACTAACGATGGGACAAGCAACAGCGTCGACACCGGTCGCGATTTCAATGACGGCGGCGACAGCTAGTGCACTTTTCATCGTACTCACTGTGGACCTCAGTCGAATGGAAAGAAAGCGTACTCGAAGGCTCTTTGGTGACGACGCAAACTGCTGTGATGCCTATCGAGCCCTTGCCAGCCACTAGACCCGGGCGAATCTCTCCGGGAGGTGTCCAAGGAACGGTCGTACGAGTTTCCACGGAAACGCTGGCACCACGCCGGACTTCACGCCTCTGTCGATCAATCTCGCCATTTCGCATGCCGCTTGCTCCACCGGAATTGCGAAAGGCAGCTGGCCAATATCGACACCCTCGACGATGTCAGTCTTGATATAGCCGGGCAGGATGTCAGTGGCAGTTATGCCCTTGCGACTGAGTTCGACGCGTGCCGCATCCAGGTACATGGAGAACCCTGCCTTGCTTGCACAATAGGCCGCCTGCGATGCTATCGGCTGCAGCGAGGCCAGCGAGGAAATGCCGACGATGTGCCCCTTGCGGCGCGCCAGAAAATGCTCGGTGGCTACGTTGATCGTGGCAATCGCTCCGAGGAGGTTGGTCTGGATCAGGTTGAGTTCTTTCTCCAGGTCTCCGAGTCCGATGCGCGTGATGTCGTTGGCTCCCGCGTTGACTACGATCGTGTCGATCCCGCCGAGACGGGCAAACAAGTCATGCAGCGCCGGCTTGACGCCTGCGGTCTGGCAAACGTCCACCATCGCCAATTCGACACGTAACTTCTGACCGTGGGCGGCGTGGAGTTCGTCGCGTAATTGTTCCAGGAGCGGCATGCGCCGTGCGGTCAGGCCGAGTACGTGGCCGCGACGTGCCATTTCCAGAGCCAATGCACGGCCGATACCAGAGGATGCGCCGGTGATGACGACGGTGGATTGTTCAGCCTTTTTCATGGGTAGTTTCCAGTTTCGTCCGGCACAGCAGTAGGCTCGACTTTCGATCGCCATCAAAACACAAGACGACACTGCCAGCCCCCACTCTCGATGGGGGGTCTTTCATCCTGAGTCGTGCTGAAGCGAACGGGCATCAAGACCCTCGACAAGAGCGTGAGGGCGAGGATTTCGTGGACCGCGCCGCACCTCCATAATACGATGCTGTATCCGCGGCACACCGCCGCAACAGCGAGAGCGTCTTCGGCCCGACTTCCGGAAACCAGACATGACATCCAACGAAGACAGCGTTTTGCGGCGACAAGATCCATTTCGGCGGATCGATCCACGGACTGGTGATCCTGATCGCGGTCGTCATCGTGATGCTGCTGGCTGAAGAGGCGATCGTAAGGCTCGTTCGCCGGCTCGCATGACGGCACGATCACCGCCGGCTCAAATGAAACGCAGGGTCGTCGCGTTCGTACTCCTGGCGGCGCTGGTGGTCAGTGGCTGCGTCACCCTCGGCCCCGACTACGAAGAGCCCGACGTCACGTGGCTCAACGATTGGCAGTCCGACCTGTACGGCCAGATCGGGCAACCGGAGCAGCAGACCCAGACCGACCTGCGCTTCTGGATGCAACTGTTCAACGAACCCGCGCTGAACTCGCTGGTCGAGACAGCGCGGCGCGAAAATCCATCCTTGCGCATCGCGGGCCTGAGAATACTGGAGAGCCGGGCGTTACTCGGTATTGCCGGCAGCAATCGGTATCCGCAGCTGAATCAAGCCAGTGGTTCGGTGGCTCGTGTGGATCAAGACCAGAGCGGCGGCTCGGGCCCCCAGGATCTGAACTTCACCAGCTATCAGGCCGGCTACGACGTTGGCTGGGAGCTGGACTTCTGGGGACGCTTTCGTCGTGGCATCGAATCAGCCAACGCAGTGTATTTTGCGTCCATTACCAGCCAACAGGACGCGCAGGTACTGCTGAGCGCCCAGGTGGCGGACCTGTACTTTGCCTACCGGACGACAGTGCTTCGAATCGACATCGCACAACAGAATGCTGCGATTCAGAAGCGCAGTCTCGAAATCACCGAGAAGTTATTCAAGTCGGGGCAGGACTCTGAACTGGACCTGCAGCAGGCCAAGACGCAATACCTGGCCACGTTGGCGACGATACCGGGCCTCGAAGCGACGCTGGTCCAGCTTCGCAACGCGCTTGCCGCCCTGCTCGGCCGGACGCCGGGCGAGCTGCCGGAACTCGCGTCGGCCAAGGGGAATTTGCCGGCCATAGAGCCCCTCGACATCCAGGGCATTCCGGCCCAACTGCTGCTGCGCCGACCGGATATCCGCACGGCCGCCTGGCAGATTGCCGCGCAGTCGGCGCAGATCGGCATTGCAAAAGCCGACTACTTCCCGGCCATTACGCTGCTCGGCAGCATCGGCTGGTCCGGGTCTTCGCTGGATGCCAGCCCTGACACTCGCAGTCTCGTCGCCGGCCCGGCACTGACGTGGAATGTGTTCGACTTCGGCCGGATTCGCGGCAATGTGCGGTTGCAGGACGCCCGATTGCAGCAGTCGATTGAATTTTTCCAGAACGGCGTGCTGCAGGCAGCGCGGGAGATCGACGATGCCGCGATCAGCGTGGTGAAAACCGCCGAGCGGCAACTGGTGCTCGACGATGCGCTGCGCGCCGCGGAGCGCTCGCTCGAGCTTGCGAATGCACGCTATCAGGAAGGTTACGCGGATTTTCAGCGTGTGATCGATGCCCAGCGCGCGCTTTTCGCCCAGGCGGAGCAGCAGCTGATCAACCACAGCGACTACATCGCCGCCGTGATCGACCTGTACAAGTCCCTGGGCGGCGGCTGGATCGACATGTCCGTGGAACAAATGCTTCCAGAATCCATGCGTGACAAGATGCAGGATCGAACGAACTGGGGCGACCTGTTGGACGAGCCGGTGCCGGCCGGCGTCGGTCCGTGAGAGCATCGGTCAACCCCAATGAGTGACGGACGAAGCGAGGACGATGTGGTCGATGACAAGGCTGAGCACGACGGCGGCGACAAGGCCGACGCCGCGGCGAATGACGACGCGAAGAAGGAGGATGCCGGTCGCACCGTCAAGAAAGGCGCCCTGGGCGTGGTCCTGGCAATCGTGCTGAGCCTCACCTGGTATCTGCTCGCCGATCGCTACACCCCCTACACAAGCCAGGCGCGGATCGAGGGATACGTCGTCGGCGTCGCTCCGGAGGTCGCTGGAATAGTGACGCGCGTATTGGTCACGAACAACCAGGAGGTTCAGAAAGGTCAGCCGCTTTTCGAGATCGACCCCTCGCAGTATCAGATTGCGCTGGACCGGGCGAAGTCCGACCTCGCCGGCGCCGGCAAGCAGGTCGGCGCTGGTAGCGCAGCCGTCAATGCGGCAAGGGCCAATCTGCGTCGCGGCGCGTGCCGCTGAACGCAAGGCACAGCAGGATGCCACGCGGCTTGCGCAGCTGCATAAGGAGGACCCCGGCACCGTTTCGGTACGCCTCGTCGAAGGTGCCCAGGCCAACTGGGACCAGGCGCAGGCGCAGGTCACCGCTGCCCAGGCCGACATCCAGAGGGCCATCGAGCAGATGGGCGGTGACGACGTCGACAACAACACGATACTCAAGACGGCACTTACCGCGGTCGCGCAAGGCGGAGCTCGACCTCTCCAAAACGGTGGTCAGGGCAACCTCCGGCGGCGTCATCACGGATCTCAGGACCGACGTGGGCCTGTTTGCCGGCACCGGCAGCCCGGTGCTGACGCTGATCGTGATCGACGAGGTCTGGATCAACGCCGAGTTCACCGAGAACAATCTCGGTCACGTGGCGGTGGGCACGCCGGTTGAAATCCTGCTCGATGCGCTGCCGGGACGCGTGTACAGCGGTGAGGTCCGCAGCATTGGCCTGGGTACCAGTCCCGGTAGCGAGCAGCCCGCGGGAGCGCTGCCGACGATTCAGAACAATCGCGACTGGCTGCGGGCATCGCAGCGCTTCCCGGTCATCATCGGCTTCGAGACGCAACAGGACGCGGATCTGCGGAAGCAACTGCGCATCGGGGGGCAGGCATCTGTCATCGCCTACGGCGAAGGCACCACACTGCTGCGGCTCCTGGGTAAGGCCTATATTCGCGCGGCGAGTTGGCTGTCGTATGCCTATTGAGCCGGACTGACACATGATGCCGATCGGCGCCAGGCGCGTGTTCCGGCTCGGCCTTGTCGTGGCGCTGTCGCTCGCGCTTGCCTATGGCATCGGGTTGCAATTTCCGTTTTTCGGCCCTGTATTCGGACTGATGCTGACGGCCACGCCTGGACCACCGCCGGGATTGAAAGGACTGCTCGGCCTGATTCTCGTGATCGCCATCGCTCTCGGTGTCGGGCTGGTGCTGGCTCCTTTGCTCGGCAAGTATCCGGTGTCCGCGCTGCTGCTCATTGCAGTGGGCGTTTATCTGAGCACATACATCAGCGTCGGGCTCAACCAGCAATTCTTCGGCACGTTCCTGGCGCTCGGTTTTGCCCTGATCCCCGCGGTCGGAATGGTGAGCTATGACCTGGCGCTCGATCTGATCGAGGGGATGCTGATCGGCATCGGCGTGGCGATCGTCAGCCAGTGGATCGCCTATCCCTTTTTTCCCGAGGACGCGCGCAAGGCCAAGACGGCAAAGTCCCCGGCAGTCAATGCGGTTGAGATCAGGTGGGTCGCGTTGCGCGCGACGCTGATCGTGTTTCCGCCCCTGTTGCTGTTCCTGTCGAATCCAGCCCAGTACGTGCCGATCATCGCCAAATGCGTAATGCTGAGCCAGCAGGGATCGACCGTCAGCGCACGGGCAGCCGGTCGCGACATGGTGGCCGCCGTGTTCCTCGCAGGCGGGATCGCGATCGTGTTCTGGCTCGCGCTGAAAATCTGTCCAAGCCTGTGGATGTTTTTCCTCTGGATGCTGCTGGTCGGCATCTACTGCGCGGCCAAGCTGTATGGCGTGGTCGCCAGCCGGTTTCCACCGGCCTTCTGGACGGACGTGGTCGTGAATATCCTGGTCCTGGTCGGCCCGGCCGTCATGGACAGCGCCACCGGCAAGGACCCCTACCGCGGTTTCGCAATCCGCTTCAGCCTGTTCGTTGCTCTTGCCTTGTACGCCTGGCTTGCCATGGCCGCGCTGGAGTCGCTGCGCGCCGGCCGTCGCGGCGCACGCCCGCAATGGCGCCTGCTACTTAGGCTCGTCTCCGACCCGACAGCACCATCGCACAATTACGTCTCACCCCACCGGCGGCATTACACGCTCGGGCGTTGCCGCAGGAGCGTCCGGGTTGGACGCCACCCACCCCATGAAGATCTGATAGCCCAGCGCCAGCAAGGTCGCGCCGACGAACATCCCCAGGATGCCGCTGCTCACCATGCCTCCCAACGCGCCCAGCAGGATCACGGGCATGGGCGCATCCACCCCTCGACCGAGCATCAGCGGTTTCAGCACGTTGTCGAGCATGCCCGCAACGAACAGGAGCACGCTGTATGTGACGGCAGGCGCGGTAGCGTAGTCTCCGCTCGCCCAGATGTAGCCGATGACCGGCAAAGTGACCAGCAGCGCCGGGACCTGCGCGATTCCCAGTACCAGCACGATCACTGCAAGCACGCCTGTAAACGGAATGCCGGCGATCAGCATTACGAGGCCAACGACGATGGCCTGGATGAAGGCTACCCCGAGGACACCTTGTGCCACCGCACGAACGGTCGCCGTGGAGAGCTTGGCAAACTCTTCGCCCCGGCCGGTGCCGGCGAGGCGATCGAAAATGGACCGGGAGCTTCGGGCTCCCGCCTTGCCGAAGGCCATGATGATTCCGGCAATGATGAATGAGGCCAGGAACAGCAGCACCGCGCCGCCGATACTGGCAACCATCCCCAGCGCCTTCCTGGACAGGTCGCCGAGCTTCGGCTGCATACGCTGAACGACTGCCGGCAGATCCGCATGGGCCTGCGACCAGGCACCATGGATCTTCTCGCCGACCACCGGCCAGTCGGCAATCTTCGGCGGGGGTGCGGGAATCCGCAGGGTGTTATTCCGCAGGCTGTCGACAAGGTCATGCACTGAATCCCCCAGCGACATCATCAGCACGGTCGTGGGCACCACGATCAGCACGATGCCGACCAGCACCAGCACGGTGGCCGCAAGCCCCTGCTTGCCGCCCAGTTTGTGGGCCAGCATCTGATGGAGCGGGAAGAGCGTCACCGCCAGGATCAGAGCCCACACCATCAATGACAGGAAAGGCGAGAAAATCCGGTAGCACAGCGCTGCCAGGGCGAACACCAAGCCG
Organism: uncultured Gammaproteobacteria bacterium; assembly: GCA_963784225.1. GTDB lineage: Bacteria > Pseudomonadota > Gammaproteobacteria > Steroidobacterales > Steroidobacteraceae > RPQJ01. The sequence goes on along the minus strand of CAWAQN010000012.1, from coordinate 145,762 downwards.
GCACGGATAAGGACATCCAGCAGCCTCCCGGACAGGCGCCTTTCGAGCTCGGGATCAGGCTTGTTAAGTGCATTCATGGATCGGATTCCTGCTCTGCATTGGGTTTCAGAGAAAGACGCGCCCGGGCGAATTACCAGGCGAGCCCCCACTACCAAGGTGCAGCCTATCAGGCTCCCGATTGACCAGCGCATGGTAAACCCGCTCGGACAATACGTAGTGCGGCGCTTAACAAGTTGGCCGGTACGCCGCGGTACCCCCCATTTCGCGGGGGTGTTCAATGCGCGCCGGCGGTTCAAAGTGCGTGCTCGAATCCACAGCGCCGACCGGACGCCGATTAATCGAGGAACCCGCCATGGCACGCATCGACAAGACGAAGCTGGACATCACCAAGACCAATGCGGCGATCGACGAGCTGCTGCGAGTCACGCACAACCCGCGGCACCGGTACATGCTCCAGGCCTTTTATCGACACCGCTTTCTCGAGATGGCTGGGCGCTATCTGGAAATCTTTGAGCCCGACATGACGGTTGATCACCCGGTCTACCATTTCAACTACTCCGGACTCCTCACCACGCTTGAAGGAGCGGATGCGGTCAAAGGGCTGTACGGCCATTGGGCAAAAAGCCACGAGTCGATTTTCTACGTCGAGCGCGAACAGATTGCGGTCGCGGACAACTACGTCGCGTCGGTCGGCGACTTCTATCAGCAGAAGCTGGGTAAGTCGCTCGCCGATGGCGGCATCAAGGTGGACGATGAGAACGCCTACTACCTCTACAAGGTCTATGGCGTGCAGCAGATCTGGCCGTACGACGATCGCTGCAGGCTGGTGGGCGAGGACGTCTGGGAAACGACTCCCGGGCGAAGCGAGGTTATCAAGCTGGATCCCGCGGACGTCATGACGACCGAACAGGCTGCCGCATTGCTCAATCCTCTGATCAAACCGCTGCCAGCGTTCGACGAGGCGGTAATGGGTCGCGCACGATCCGCTGCCTGAGGCCCAAGGTCACCGTTCCCGACTTCTCCCGACGGCCCTACCCTGCCGCTCTCTTCCGGTGGCGGAGAGTACACTGACCGCACGAAAGAGCTGATTGCGGGGCGTCGTGTGCGCGGACCGGTTCAGTAGACCAACCCCTTGCCGAGGAAGCCACAATGAGCACCAGGGTTTTCATGCATGCCTGCACGGCGGTTATCATGACGCTGGGAGTCCAGGCCCACGCGGAGACCGTCATCCCGACGCAGGGACAGACGCCTGAGCAAATCCAGGCGGATACGGAAGCCTGCAAGTTACAGGCGAAGTCGGCCTACGACCAGGCGCTCGCCGCTGCTAACCAGACCGCGGCCGCATCGAGCACAACCGCATCTGCACCTCCACCCTCCGGGGGACGCGCGCGCGGCGCTGCCGCTGGCGCGGCGGCAGGTGCGACTGCCGCGCAGGTACGCGGCAACCAATACGAGAATTACGACAAGGTCGACAGCGATGTCCAGCAGGAGTACCGGCAGAATGAGGCGAAGGAAGCCGCGGTTGCAGGTGCCGTGGTAGGCGGCTCGAGGCAGCGTCGGGATCGACGCGAGCAGGAGCAGACTCAGCAGGCGCAGGCGCAGCAACAGGCGGAGCAACAGTCGACCACGGCCGCGCAGTCAGCAGATGCCGCCTCGAAGCAGGCTTTCTCGGCCTGCATGAGTGGCAAGGGATACACGATCAGTCCCTGACCGAAGCCGCCTCGCCGAATACGAGTTCAACCGGACGTTACCGCCCTCGGGATATGCCTTCTTTCGACTGCATGCCGATGCTCAGCACCCGTTAATGTGCGCGCCGCCTTCAGCGCCGAGGTCCACCACAGTAGGTCGTCGATGAACTTCTCGCTTGACGCGTGAAGCTCAGCCAGTCCGGCATCCACATCGCCGCCCTGGTAGTGCGCCCACAACGTGGCGACCGGGATATGGATCGACGAGCGGATCGGGGCGAGCTGAAGCTCGATCGCCGTCTCGCGCAACTGCTGGACGCTGCGTGCGCCCATCGCCGAGCCGTAGCTGACGAAGGCGGCGGCCTTGCGATTCCACTCCGGATAGACCCAGTCAATGGCGTTCTTGAGCACGGCGGACGTGCCGTAGTTGTACTCAGGCGTAACGAAGACAAAGCCGTCGGCCTCGCCAATCGCGGCGGTCCATCGCCGCACTGCCTCATGTTCATACGGTGCGCGACCGGACATGGCGGGAGTCGCCTGCTGGTCGAAAAACGGCATCGGATAGTCCCGCAGGTCGAGAAGCCGGGCCTCCACATCCTCGCGCTGGTTCACGAGTTGATGGATCCACTTGGCGGGTCTTTCCGAAAAGCGGCCTTGGCGAGTGCTACCGACAATGACAGAAATGACGGTCATGCGTTTGCTCCTGAACTTACTTGATTCGACGGCTCGCCCGAAGGTGTTCACCGATGCGCCGGATTTCGGCCTCGCCGCGTTCCAGGGCGTGCGCATTGGTGTGTACCGAGTAGTAGCCAAGTACCAGGTCATGTGGATGCTTGACGGCCGAGCCTAGAACAAACGAGGTGTCGCCCTTCGCGACGAACTCGATGGCGGCGTCGGAGGCATCGAACACGGCCAGCGTTTGGGCCGGAACGATCTCGGGCGTGCGTAGCTCGCCTTGGTAGACCGACACCCAGCCGACGGTGTGCCCAATGGGCGGCTGGTAGCGCCAACGATCACCGCCCTTCAACTGGACGTGCAAATAGTTGATGCCAGCCGGGGCGCGAATAGGGCTCCTGGCCGGACCCAGCCGGCCGAGCAACACGCGTGCCGGCCCGTGCTGCTCTACTTCGTCGGCCGCGATGTATTGGCTTTCAGCGGGCGCGTTCTCATCCGCTGCTGGCAGGGCTACCCACAGCTGATAGGCCTGCAAAGGTCCCGGGCTCAGGGCGGCGCCGTCGTGCCACACGCCACCGCCGGCTTTCATCCATTCCAGGCCGCCCGCCTCGACTTCGCCGGACTTGCCGGTCGTATCTTCGTAATGGAGTCCGCCGCTGATCGCGAGCGTGAGCGTGGCGATACCCGAATGCGGATGTATGCCCGTGGAAACCTGGCCGGTGAACGGAACAACGGCGTAGTCCAGGAAGACGAAGGGTTTAAGCATCTCGCCGAGGTCAGAGGGACTCACCAATCTCGTGATGGGGCCGCGGCGATTGCCCTGTGTTCGGTACACGATGCGGCGCACCGGCGCCCGAGCGTTTTGGAAGTCGGAAGTTCTTGCGATGGCGGTGGAGGTTTTCATGGCTGCTCTCCTGATGGACACCAGCCTAGGTGCCGGCGATCCATCTGAGAAGCCTATTTAATTCGATGGTATCCATCGCCATGGGAGATACCCTGGATGCTTCAGACGAACCCAGCTCCGCACCGCAGCAATTCGCAAGGTTCGAGGTCGCGATTGCTGCGGCATATGTCGGACTCGTTGCCTCGAGCGCGCGCGTATGATGTGAGCAACGGGGCGCCTATCCTGCGACCCGTACATCGCTTACATGGGAGTTAGCAACATGGCAAAGAAGAAGTCCGACGACGGCGTGTACCGCGTGACGGAGATCATCGGCACGAGCAAAGTGTCCTGGGAGGACGCGGCGAAAACCGCCGTGGAAACGGCAGCCAAATCGCTGCGTGACCTGCGCGTTGCAGAAGTCAGCAAGCTCGACATGAAAGTCGACGGCGGCAAGGTCGTCGCGTATCGCGCGCGAGTCTCGTTGTCCTTCAAGTACGAGGCCTGACGTCTCCGATCAAGTTGCTTCCGGATCTCTGTTTGACGTCATCGATCGCCTTGCCGATCTGCGCAAACCTGCTGTCGACGCTGGTGATCAGGCGGTAGGACTGCTGAGACGCCATCATGAGATCGCTGGGCAAACGATCACAAGGTGCGCGATTGGAGCGCATGACCGCTTCGCCGCTCTGGACGGGCGACCGGTTCCAGAACGCGCATCCGGTCATGCCGAACTTGCGAGATCCGAACGCAGCGATGCCGACGCTCAGCGAGTTTCTCTGCGGCGGCGAACGGCGCGTGCCGCAGAGACCGCTTCCCGCGGTGAACCCCCTGGACACCTGGACCAAGCCGCCAGGCAGCGGCTTGCGCAGCACCTGGCTCGGGCATTCCACGCTCCTGATCGAGATCGAGGGCTTGCGCGTATTGACCGATCCGGTCTGGGGACCACGCGCATCGCCGTCGCGGTACGCAGGCCCCAAGCGGTTTCAACCTGTTCCTGTACCGCTGCGAGCCCTGCCGCCTGTAGACCTTGTGATCGTTTCGCACGATCACTACGACCATCTCGACTATCCGACCATTCGAGAACTCGCCAAGCACGGCGTACCGTTCGTGACTTCACTCGGCGTCGGCGCGCACCTCGAAGCCTGGGGCGTACGGCCCGAACACATCGTCGAACTCGACTGGTGGGAGTCACACCGATTACCTGACAGCGAGCTCGTCGTGACCGCCGCACCTTCGCAGCACTTCTCAGGACGCGGCCTCAAGGATCGCAACGCGACCTTGTGGTCCTCGCTTGTGATCCGGTCACCTCGCCACACCGTCTTCTTCAGCGGCGACACCGGCCTTACGACGGAATACGGAACCATCCGCGATCGGTTTGGGCCCTTCGACCTGGTGATGCTGGAGATCGGCGCGTTCCATCCTGCATGGGGCGACATCCATCTGGGGCCGAAGAACGCGCTCGAGGCGTTAGCGCTGCTCGGCGGCGGCCCGTTCTTGCCCGTGCATTGGGGAACCTTCAGTCTCGCAATGCACGCCTGGGACCAGCCCGCGGACACCGTGCTGGAGCTGGGCACGAAATCGGGCGTGCAACTGGTGATGCCGCGACTCGGAGAACCCGTTGAGCCGAAGCGCGTGGAACACGTCGAACCGTGGTGGCGTGACGTCGACACCATTGCGCATCCAGCGGCACCTGCCGCACGCGAAACGACCAGGTTGCCGAACGCAATGCCTTGGCCGATGGATTAGAGAGGGCCTGCACCCGCCACGCTGAAGAAGAGAATGGAAGTTCATTCTGCTAAACGCGCGTTCGGCGCTCCCGGAATCCCACCACGATGGACCCAGGGCGCCAAGGACGCGGTCGGCACGGCGTACTCGGCCGGTAGTACGGTCTGGTTCACCGTCTCAGCCGGCATGCTGAACGAGATCTACTATCCCACCATCGACCGCCCCCAGATTCGTGACCTCCAGTACCTGGTGACCGACGGCGAGAGCTTCTTCCATGACGAACGCCGCCATCTCGATTCCCGTCTGGAACGTTTCGAAGGCCATGCGCTCGGCGTCCGGATCATCAAGACCGATCGCGAAGGTCGCTATCGCATCATCAAGGAGGTGATTGCGGATCCGCATCAATCCTGCGTCCTCGTACACACTCTGCTGGAAGGCGACCGCAGTTTCCTCGCGAGGATCCGTCTCTTCGCGCTCATCGCCCCGCACCTCGACGTGGGCGGCTGGGGGAACAGCGGGTACGCCACCGAGGCCGCCGGCCATCGGCTGCTGACGGCACAGAAGCATGGCACCTGGCTTGCCATGGGCGCCACCGTCCCGTTCGTTCACCGCTCTTGCGGCTACGTCGGATTCACGGACGGCTGGACCGACCTGAGCGACAACTTTCGCATGGACTGGGAGTTCGATACCGCTGAGGACGGTAACGTTGCTCTCATCGGAGAGATCGACCTCGATCAGGCAAACGAATTCACTCTCGGAGTGAGTTTTGGCAACAGCCTGCATCACGCGACGACGACCCTCTTGCAATCGCTCGGCTTCCCTTTCGCCGAGCACCGCCAACGATTCGTCGCGCAGTGGAGCCGCGCCTGTAACAAGACTGCACAGCTAGCACCGGTCAGCGGTGACGGCGGGGCTCTCTACTACGCGAGTCACAGCCTGCTCCTCGCTCACGAGGACAAGACGTATCCCGGAGCGATGGTCGCCTCGCTCAGCATTCCGTGGGGCGAGTCGATGGGCGACGAAGATCTCGGCGGCTATCACCTCGTGTGGACACGCGACATGGTGAACAGCACGACCGGGCTCCTGGCCTCCGGCAACACCGACACACCGCTGCGAGCCCTCATCTACCTCGCGTGCTCACAGCGGCCCGACGGCGGGTTTCACCAGAACTTCTGGATCGACGGAGAGCCGTACTGGCGCGGGATCCAGCTCGACGAGGTCGCGTTCCCGATTCTGCTCGCCTGGAAGCTGCGCGAAGCCGCCGCGCTCCGCGATTTCGATCCCTATCCGATGGTGCTGCGCGCTGCCCGGTACCTCGTCGACCAGGGGCCGGTCACGCCGCAGGAGCGCTGGGAGGAGAACAGTGGCTATTCGCCTTCGACGCTCGCTTCGAACATCGCGGCGCTCATGTGCGCCGCGAGCTTCGCCCATAAACGCGGCGACGAGGCGACTGCCGCGTTCCTCCAGCGGCACGCCGATTTCCTCGAGTGCCACGTGGATACCTGGACCGTCACGACCGACGGCACGCTGGTGCCCGGCATCACGCGGCACTTCATTCGCATTCGACCGATAGACCCCAATGATCCGGAGCCGGACGAGGATCCGAACCGCGGCGTGTTGTCGATTCGCAATCGGCCGCCCGGCTCGCGCACGGAATTCGCCGCCAAGGAAATCATCGATGCGGGGTTCCTCGAACTCGTACGTTACGGAATTCGGAGAGCTGGCAGCTCCCTCATCGAGGACTCGCTGCGGGTGGTGGACGCAGTGCTCAAGGTTGAGACGCCGTTTGGCCCGTGCTGGCGCCGGTACAACCATGACGGCTATGGGCAGCAAGGCGACGGCAGCCCATTCGCAGGCTGGGGCACGGGCCGAGCGTGGCCGCTGCTCACCGGCGAGCGCGGACACTACGAGCTCGCCGCCGGCCGCGACGTCGGTCCTTACATCCGCGCCATCGAGCGCTTCGCAACCGCTGCGGGATTGCTTCCGGAGCAGGTGTGGGACGCGCCGGATCGGCCCGAGGCTCGCATGCAACTCGGCCGACCGACCGGCGCTGCGATGCCGTTGATGTGGGCGCATGCCGAGTACATCAAGCTCCTGCGCTCAGCGCGCGACGGCCAGGTATTCGACCGCGTTGCGTCCGTCGTCGAGCGCTATCAAGGTAGCCATGCTCACTTGCCGATCGAGGTATGGACGTTCCGGCGCCGCATTCGCTCGGTTCGGGCAGGCACGATCCTGCGTGTCCAAGCAAAGGCGCCGTTTCGGCTGCACTGGACGGCGGCAGAGTGGTCCGCTGTAACGGACACTGATTCGGCACCAACTGCGCTCGAGATCGACTTCGTGGATATTCCGATCGCGCCGGGCCAGACGGCTCCGATCCGGTTCACGTTCTACTGGCGCGAAACCCAGCGCTGGGAGGGCCGCGACTTCGAGATCAACGTAGTAACGTAGGGAACCGCATGTATCGCCGAGGACGATGGTTATGCTCGATGGAGTCACGCTGGATCAGCTGCGAACCTTCATCGCAGCGGTGGACGAAGGTAGCTTCTCAGCCGCGGGTCGCAAGCTGCGGCGCGCGCAGTCAGTGGTGAGTCAGACGCTGGCCAATCTCGAAGCGCAGCTTGGCGTGAAGCTCTTCGATCGCACCGCCCGTTATCCGCGGCTCACCGAGGAGGGACGGAGCCTGCTTCCGGACGCCCGCTCAGTGGCCGACAACATTGACGGATTCAAGGCCAGGGCCCACGCGATGCGGGAGGGCCTCGAGCCCGAGCTCGCGGTCGTCATGGACGTGATGTACCCGATGGAGGCGCTGACGAGAGCGGCGGCGCACAGTCGAAAGACCTATCCGCACACGCCACTGCGTCTCTATGTGGAAGCCCTCGGCGCCGTCATCGAGCCGGTTCTCGATCGACGCTGCAGCATTGGCGTCGTCGGTTCGTTGCCGGTCATTTCGGACGAACTCCAGATGGAGCCATTGCTGGATGTTCAGTTTGTGACGGTCGTCAGTCCTTCTCACACCCTGGCGGCGAGGCGCGGCGTGGTCTCGGCCTCGGCCGCCGGCAAACAGGTGCAGTTGGTTCTCACCGACAGATCCGCGCTGACGAACGGCCGAGACTTCGGCGTGCAGTCGCCGTTGACCTGGCGCCTCGCGGATTTAGGAGCCAAACACGCGTTTCTCAGGGCCGGGTTGGGATGGGGACACATGCCCTTGCACATGGTGAAGGCAGACCTCGACGAGGGAGCACTGGTCAGGATTCGCGTCGAAGGCGTCCCGCGCCACATGGTGATGCCGATGAAAATGGTTTTTCGGAAGGATGCGCCGCCGGGGCCGGCGGGACGGACCTTCATTGCGCATCTCAGGCGCTAGGTGGTGAGCGAAGACCGCACCGCCTCAGCCGGCGTGGCCGGCGGCCGAGAGCCGCCGGTCGAGATCGTAGGCGGCGCTGATCAGCGCCAGATGCGTGAAGGCCTGCGGGAAGTTGCCGAGGTGCTGCGCCCGCGGGCCCAGCTCCTCGCCGTACAGTCCCAGGTGATTCGCGTAGCCAAGCATCTTCTCGAAGAAGAACCGCGCCTTGTGGAGATCGCCCATGCGGGATAAGCACTCGACGTACCAGAAGGAGCACATCGAGAACGTGCCCTCCTGACCGGTGAGGCCGTCGGAGAAACTCTCCCCGAGACGATAGCGATAGACCAGCGAGTCGCTCACCAGCTCCTGCTCGATGCCGCGCAGGGTGGCGATCCAGCGCGGATCGGTCGGCGACACGAAGCGCACCAGGGGCATGAGCAGCGCTGCGGCATCGAACGTGGCCGCGCCCGGGTGCTGCACGAAGCCGCGGCGCGCCGGGTCCCAGAAGCGCTCGTAGATGTCGCGGTAGATGGTGTCCCGTGCTTCGTACCAGCGAGAGAAGGGAGCCGGGAACGAGCGTCTGTTCGCGAGGCGGATGGCCCGGTCGATCGCCACCCAGCACATCACCCGCGAGTAGAGGAACTCCCGGCGCCCGCCTCGCACCTCCCAGATGCTCTCGTCCTTCTCCCGCCAGTGGTCGCACACCCAGTCGATCAGCCGGACGACGTTCATCCACGCGTCGTGCCCGATCGGAGAGCCATACTTGTCATACAGGTACACCGAGTCCATCAACTCGCCGTAGATGTCGAGCTGGAGATGGGCATGGGCGGCGTTGCCGATGCGGACCGGACGCGAGCCCATGTAGCCTTCGAGGTGGGGCAGCGTCTCCTCGCGGATCGCGGGGCGGCCGTCGATGCTGTACATGATCTGGAGCGAGCCGTCTGGCTCCAGCTCCTCGCAGCGCGCCATCATCCAGCGCATGAACTCCGCGGCCTCGTCCGTGTAGCCGAGCCGCATGAGTCCGTAGAGGGTGAAAGACGAGTCGCGGATCCACGAATAGCGGTAGTCCCAGTTGCGCACGCCGCCGATCGTCTCGGGCAACCCGAACGTGGGTGCGGCCACGATCGAGCCGTGCTCTCTGGACGTGAGGAGCTTCAGCACGAGCGCGGAACGGTTCACCATCTCGCGCCAGCGGTTCTTGTACGTGCTGCGGCCGATCCAGCCGCGCCAGAAGTTCACGGTTTCCTTGAACGCGTCGGTCGCGTAATCGGGGCGCGCGCAGGGCGACGGCTCGTCCGCCGTCACCACCTCGAGGACGAACCACGCCGATTCGTCGGCGCCGAGCGTGAACTGGGCCACGGCGGCTCCCTCCGCGAGCTGCATCGGGACCGACGAGCGCAGCCGCAGCACCAGCTCGCGCGCGCCAGAGCGGCCGACGAACAGGATTTCCGTGTCGCCGCGCCGCTCCACCGTGTGCGTGGCGCGGGCGTAGTCGAAGCGCGGATCGCAGCGCATGCCGAAACGTATCTCGCCGCGGACCGTCTTCGCGCGACGCACGAGGTTGTGTGCGACGCCGGCGTCCTCCACCGGCATGAAGTCAGACACCTCGGCGACGCCGCTGTCGGACAGGAACCTGGTGAGCAGCACGTTGGTGTCGGGCAGGTAAAGCTGCCTGTGTACCGCGTCGTCGAGCTGCGGCGCGATCTGGAAGCGGCCGCCGCGATCGGCGTCGAGGAGCGCGGCAAACACCGAAGGTGAGTCGAACGACGGGAGGCAGAGGAAGTCGATCGACCCGTTCTTGCCCACCAGCGCGACCGTGTGCAGGTCGCCGATGATGCCGTAGTCTTCTATGGGCGCGTAGCGGTTTACCAAAACAGTTTCACCGGTTCACTGTACGTTAGCCGTGACTGCCGCGTTCTCGTTCAGGCGTGAACGTGCACGTCTCGTCTTGTTTTCCCGCTGCCGATGCACGGAGCGCCGGCGGCTGACGCTCCGTGCGTGCGTACGAGCGGTCGCTCAGTCGTCCGCATTCTCCAGCGTATCGTCGTCGTTCGCCACGGGTGCGAGCCGGAGAATCACGCCGCCACCAGTGGCCCGCGGCGAGGTCGGCGTTACTGTAAGTTCCCACGAAACGCTTTTTGGTTCATACGTCTCGAGGGCTTTGAGACCACGAGTCGATTTTTCTCGTCGAGCCCGAACGGATCGCGGTGCTGACAACTGCGGGTACACCTCGTCGATCCGGCACGCGCTGGTGTGACGGCTTCAATCCGGCCCGCTCCACTGGAAGGCGATGAGCTTGCTGGACTTGCCGGTGCGGTTCCACTTGAAACCAAACGCATCGGCGCGATCGATCGTCGCGCGACCCCACGTGGCGACGCCACCGGGACCGGTTTCCGCGCCCGGCAGGTTGTGAATCTTCGTGACCTTGCCGTCGCTGGTCGGGCCCATCAGCGCTTCGGCCGCAGCCATGATGTTCTGGGCCGGAACCTCGGCCCTCCATGTCGAAAGGTCCGGAGCAATCTCCACCAGGATCGGTGCAATCGCGAACCCTTTGGTCTCTCCCTTCACCATCTCGCCGAAGCGCTTGGGCCAACCGCCCGCCTGGCCACTGAAGACGGTCTGCAACGCGGCAAGCTGCGCTTCGTCGGCGCGTGCGTCCATGACGATGGCGTCCTTGAAGTCGCTGGCCTTCTCCCAGACGTTGCCGCTGAACGAACCCAGCATCACGACGTTGAGGCTATCGAGCTCGACGTCGCCGTAGTGGCCGTCCAGGATGTGCCAGACGAGGATGCCCTCGCAGTATCCGTCGTCGGGCGGCTCGGCCCATGAGCACGGGCACGGGATCGCGCAGCGACACACATCGAACCACTGACCCTTGATGCTCCATTTCTGAACGTCGGCCATGACAGCCCCCGTTTTCAGTAAAGGTAGCGAACAGTACGATGGAGCGACATTATCGGTCCGGTTGCGACCAAAATAGAAGCGCTCGGCCACGGCGGAAAGCATGCAAAAGTCTTCGCGTCCGGCGGACAAAGCCTTCGTGATCGCCGGTCTCGCCGGGGTGATTGCCTGCGCGTGGGCCTACCTGGTGCCCGCTTCACTGGATATGTACGGCCGCATGGACGGCGCCGCCGCCTGGATGATGGAGGCGACCTGGGACGGGCGCTACCTCCTGCTCGTCTTCCTGATGTGGGCGGCGATGATGGTTGCGATGATGCTGCCGAGCGCGCTGCCGACCATTCTCATTTTCCAAAGCGCGGTCCGGAACGATCCGAAGGTTCGCTCGCCAGCCCGGCGTATGTTTGCATTTGCGGCTGGATACATCGTGGCGTGGTCCGGTTTCAGCGTCGGCGGCTACCCTGCTGCAGTGGGCGCTGGCCGAGGCGGCGCTGTTGTCGCCCATGATGGTGAGCGCCAGCCCGTGGCTGGGTGGCGCGATCCTGATCTCGGCGGGCGTCTACCAGTGGACGCCATTCAAGTATGCGTGCCTGCGACATTGCCGCTCACCGCTGGCGTTCCTCGTAGAACATTGGCAGCCCGGCATGCCCGGCGCGCTTCGCCTCGGACTGCGTCACGGCCTCTATTGCGTCGGCTGCTGCTGGGCGCTGATGCTCCTGCTCTTTGTAGGCGGCGTGATGAGCCTGCTGTGGATTGGCGCCATCACCGCCTTCGTGCTGGTGGAGAAACTCGCGCCATACGGCGCACAGGGAGGCCGGTTGAGCGGGCTCGCGTTGGTGCTTGCCGGCGCTTGGGTGCTGGTGTCGGCGTAGGCCGCCCCGACTCGATGCTCCCAGATCGCATCCTCGACGCACGCGCTACCGCTTGACCGCACGCCGGTAGCGCCGCGCATCCTGCTTTCGGGCCCAAGGCGGACATGCGTCCACCGCCTCCGACTGACTAAATTTCGAGTCGCATACACATCGCAGCGAACGTCCTGACGCTCCACGCAGTGTCAGGATGTTGTGCATCGTGCTGGTCGAGTTTTTCGGCCATCCACATCGATCAGCTACCTATAATCGGCGCGATGGATGCCGGGCGGTTCCTGACAAACATACCTGCGCGTCTGGATCGGCTTCGCTGGTCGTCGTTTCACTCGTCCCTGATCGCTGCCCTCGGCACGGCCTGGATCATTGACGGGCTGGAGGTCACGCTCGTCGGCTCGCTGGCCGGTGTGCTGACCTTGCCCACGACGCTTGGGCTTACGCCGGGTGAGGTCGGCGAGGCTGCGGGCGCGTATGTCGCCGGCGCGGTGATGGGCGCGGTTCTGTTCGGCGGCCTCGCCGATCGATATGGCCGCCGAAGACTCTTTTTCGTCACGCTCGGCGTGTATGCCGCCGCGACCATCGCTTCCGGACTTGCGACCAGCTTCCCCTTTTTCCTGGCGATGCGCTTTCTCACCGGCGCAGGCATTGGCGGCGAATACGCAGCCATCAATTCGGCCATACAGGAATTCATGCCTGCGCGCTTGCGCGGGCGCGTCGATCTCGCCGTGAATGGGAGCTTCTGGATCGGCGCCGCTGCCGGAGCGGTGGCCGCGGTGCTCTTCCTCGATACGGGATGGTTCGCGCCGGACGTGGGGCTGGCGCATCGCGTTCATCGTCGGCGGTGCGCTCGCATTGGGGATCCTGCCCGCTTCGACGCTTCGTCCCCGAGAGCCCGCGTTGGCTCCTGTTACAGCGCCGCCACCGCGAAGCTGAAAGCATCGTCCTGGGAATAGAATCCAGGGCGCGAGTGACTTCACGCTGAAGCCGCTCCCGCCATCCTCCTCGATCCGCGGGGACAAGTCGGCTGGTTTGAGCTGTTGGGCGTGCTCGTTCGCCGTTACCCACGCCGTGTCGTGCTCGGGTTGAGCCTCATGGGTTCGCAGGCCTTCCTCTACAACGCGATTTTTTTCACGTACGCGCTGGTCCTGACTCGCTATTACGACGTGCCTGAAGGTCGAGTCGGGTTGTTCCTGCTTCCCTTTGCCGCCGGCAATTTCCTCGGGCCACTCCTGCTCGGGCCGTTGTTCGACCAGATTGGCCGGCGCTTCATGATCACGATGACCTATGCGCTCTCGGGGGCGCTGATCATCGTGACGGGACTCTTTTTCAAAGCGGACCTGTTGACGCCGCAGACCCAAACGCTGGCGTGGAGTTTCGTATTCTTCTTCGCCTCCGCGGCGGCGAGTTCGGCATACCTCACGGTGGGCGAGTGCTTCCCGCTCGAGGTGCGCGCGAGTGCCATCGCATGGTTCTACGCGATCGGCACCGCGCTGGGTGGAATCGCGGGGCCGATCGTGTTCGGCCACCTGATCGCATCAGGGGAACGAGGAGAGGTATTCATGGGGTATGCCCTCGGCGGCGGGCTGATGCTGGCGGCGGCGGTCGTCGCCCTCTTCTTCGCCGTCGACGCCGAGCGGCGTTCGCTGGAAGCTGTCGCGGCGCCGCTCGCACTGTGCAAGCGCGAGTAGCAGTCACCAGCCATCGCGCCACCGTCCGCTCCGGGCCGCGAACGCCGACACACGTCAGGCAATCGGCTCGGGTGGGGCCGCGGTTCTGCCAGGCACCGGTCGTGGCATTCGCTGCAGTTGCCGATACAGGGTTGGCAGCACCAAAGCGTCAGCAGTGTCGATGAAACGATACCGCCGATCACAACTGTCGCCAGTGGGCGCTGCACTTCAGCGCCGGGCCCGACGTTGAACGCCATCGGCACGAAGCCAAGCGAGGCTACCAAGGCTGTGACGAGCACGGCGCGCAGTCGGCCCAGCGCTCCTCTTGTGATGGCCTCCTCCAACGGAAGCCCATCCTGGATTAGTTTTCGGATCAGACCAATCATCACCAGGCCGTTGAGAACAGCGACGCCGGACAATGCGATGAAGCCTACGCCCGCCGACATGGACAACGGGATATCGCGGACGTAGAGCGCAATAACACCACCGGTCAAGGCAAGCGGAACGCCAGTGAATATGACGACGGCATCGCGACCGGATCCGAATGCAGTGAAGAGCAGACCAAATATGATCAGCAGCGTCACCGGGAGCACCACACTCAGCCGTTCGCCAGCGGAAATGAGTTGCTCGAAACTGCCACCGTAGTCGACCCAGTAGCCGACAGGCACTTCCAGTTCTGCGCCGATGCGTTCGCGCAGCTCTGCAACGAAACCTCCGAGATCCCTTTCACGTACGTTCGCAGTAACGACCACACGACGCTTGCCGTTTTCCCGATTGATCTGGTTGGGGCCGTTGATTTCCTCGATTCGCGCGACCTCACGCAACGGCACGAATGCCGGTTCACCGCCAGACCAGGTAGCCTCGCGCGCGACCTCGTCTTCGTTCGGCCGATCTGCGCGCGGAACGGGTAAATCTGCGAGCCATTCCGGACTCTGCCGCAATTCATCAGGCAGACGTACGACAATGTCGGCGCGTCGATCGCCTTCAATGAACTGGCCGGCCGGCGTGCCTCCGATGGCGGTGCCGACCGTTCTCTGTACATTGTCCGGATTGAGGCCGTAGCGTGAGAGGGCCTGCCTGTCGGGCGTCACCACCAGCATCGGCAAACCCGTCGTCTCCTCCATGCGCACGTCCGCCGCTCCGGGAACGTCTCGTGCGATCGCTGCTGCCCGCGCGGCAATCGAGTTCAAGATGTCAAGATCGTCGCCGTTGATCCGGATAGCCACATCCGCACGCACACCGGAGAGGAGTTCGTTCATCCGCATCTGGATCGGCTGCGTGAACTCATAGTTGTTTCCCGGAAGTGAGCGGGCAACCGCTTCGATCTCCTCCAGCAGCTGCGCCTTCGGTTTACGCGCATCGGGCCACTGTTGTCTGGCCTTCATCATGACGAACGTATCCGTCATTGACGGTGGCATCGGATCATTCGCTATATCCGCGGTCCCGATGCGGCTGAAGACGCGCTCAACCTCCGGCAGCTGCGCGAGCCGCTTATCAAGTATCTGTTGCATGCCTAGCGCCTGTGTGAGGCTGGTTCCGGGAATTCGCAACGCGTGCACAGCGACATCACCCTCGTCCAGGCTTGGGACGAACTCTGAACCCAGCCGTGTTGTCAGGAACGCAGCAACCGCGACAAGCATCAACGCGATCGCAATGACTGGAAGAGGATTTCCAAGCGACCAACGCAAGGCGGGCTCGTAGCGCTTCTGAGCCGCCTGCATGACACGGTTCTCGTGTTCCGCAACGCGGCCGGTGAGGAACATCGCAATGGCTGCCGGCACAAACGTCAGCGAGAGCACCATGGCGCTTGTGAGTGCAAGCACCACGGTGATGGCCATTGGATGAAACATCTTTCCTTCGACACCAGCGAGGGCAAAGATGGGCAGGTATACCGCGGTAATGATGCCGACGCCAAACAGACTCGGACGAATCACTTCGGCGGTCGCGCTGGCCGCGAGCTCCAAACGCTGATCGGGGTTCAGGATGCGCCCTAGGCGGCCTTGCGCTTCCCGAATCGACGCAAGCAGTTTTCGGTGATGATGACGGCACCATCGACGATCAGGCCGAAGTCGATCGCTCCGAGGCTCATAAGATTGCCGGACACGCCGCTGCGTACCATCCCGGTGACAGTCAGGAGCATCGATAGCGGGATGACGGCTGCCGTAATTAACGCAGCCCGCAGATTCCCAAGCAAGAGAAAGAGCACCGCGACGACGAGGAGTGCGCCTTCGACCAGATTTGTCCGCACGGTTGCAATCGTGCGGTCTACGAGACTCGTACGGTCGTACACGGCCTGAATGGAAACGCCTTTCGGCAGGCTCGTTTGTATCTGCTCGATTTTCGCGGCTGCGGCACGTGCCACGGCCCGACTGTTCTCGCCGATAAGCATGAAGACTGTGCCGAGCACGACTTCCTGCCCATCCTGCGTCGCCGCTCCGCTGCGGAGGTCCCTGCCTTCGCCGACGGTCGCGACGTCGCGAACGCGAATAGGTACGCCATCGCGCCGGTCGAGAACGATCTCCTCGAGTGCCTTGAGATTCTGCGCTTGGCTGGGCACACGCACGAGGAGCTGTTGGCCGTTGCGTTCGATGTAACCTGCACCAACGTTCTGGTTATTTCTTTCAACGGCCTCTACCAAATCATTCAGAGTGAAGTCGTAGGCCAACAGCCTTGCCGGATCCGGCATGACATGAATCTGCCGCTCATAGCCACCAATGGCATTCACCTCGGTGACGCCCTGTGTATTGCGCAACTGTGGTCTTACGACCCAATCGTTCAATGTGCGCAGGTCGGTTGAGGTCCACGAGCTACCGTCGGGACGCCGAGCTTCGGGATCGGCCGTGACGGTATAAAGAAAAATCTCACCCAACCCCGTTGCGATCGGCCCAAGCTCGGGCTCAATGCCGGGTGGAAGTTGAGACGTGACCTGAGCGACTCGTTCTGCGACCTGCTGTCGCGCGAAATAGATGTCCGTGCCGTCCTCAAAAACAACCGTCACTTGCGAGAGCCCATACCGAGAGAGTGAGCGTGTGTAGTCCAGCTTCGGAATACCAGCCAGGGCATTCTCAATGGTGAACGTAATGCGTTGCTCGGCTTCAAGCGGCGAATAGCCGGGTGCCTGCGTATTGATCTGAACCTGCACGTTGGTGATGTCGGGCGTCGCGTCGATCGGTAGTCGGGTGTAGCTCCAGGCGCCAAGTGCAACAGTGCCCATAGTTAGCAACAGCACCAGCCATCGATGCGCGATGGCTACTCGAATAACGCGCTCGAGGAACGAGTGATTCTCAGTGTTCATGAGCAGCACCGGCTTTCTCGAGATCGGCTTTGATGAGGTAGCTCTGCTGCACGACGACGTCCTCACCGGCTGTCAGGCCCTGGAGCACCTCCGCGTTCTCAGCGTCTCGCCGGCCAATTTGTACACCTCGCGCCGTGTAAACATCGCCTGAGCGCACGAACACCACAAGGGAGTTCTCAAACGTCTGAAGCGCCGCTGTCGGCACCACCAGCGCTGCCTCACGTTCGGAAACGGTGACCCGCGCCCGCACGGCGGTGCCCGGTCGCCAGTGTCCGTCGGCGTTACGAATAGTGGCTCGCGCCACGGTGCTCTGACTGGCGGTCGCCGTACTCGGAAGGATGCGGTCGAGTTCGGTGGTGACCTTGGCGCCATCGCTCAACCGGATTATCTCGACGGGAAGGCCAGGCGCAATGTGTTGAGCGTCACCGCCAAAGAGGTGTAGATCCACCCATAGGGTCGAGAGATCCGCTAGCTCGAACAGCGGTTGATCGCCGGCAAGATCGCCGACGCCCACTTCAACGTCGAGAATCGTTCCAGAGAACGGCGCCTTGATGGTGTAAGGCGTCAGGCTGACGTTGCTTTCGATCACCGCGAGGGACTGTCCTGCTTTCACGTGATCCCCGACGCCGACATGCACGCTCGTTACCGGGCCAGGGAACCGTGCGCGAACCCGCGCATGCCGCCCTTCGACCGGGGTGAGCAGGCCCTGCACCTCATGCGCATCGCGAATGGTCCCCTCGCCCACCGGTTCGGTGCGAATTCCGCTTTCCTCCGCAGTCGCCTTTGCAATCGTGGTCTGATCTGTCTCTGCGCGTTCCTCGTGCTCTGAATGATTCTCGTGCTCTGCGTGTGCGGCACCTTCATCTTCGTGCGCTTCGGTGTGAACAGGGCGATTGCCATCGCAGGCGGCAACCAAAAGGACTGCCAGCCAGGTAATCAGTGTGTTCGCAGGAATCAATTTCCCATTCACGGTGCGATCTCCCGATAAGCAGTCGTCACCGCCGCGAGGAACGACTGCCCAGTCAAACGTTGGATCTCAATGAGTGCCCGGTGGGCCTCTATCGCGGCATGAATCTGTTGGCGTTCTGCCTCGGTGGTATCGGACTGCAACTGGGCCCATTCGAGGTAGCTGAGTGCGCCGCCGCGATACGCCCGCTCAGCGGCACGTTCAGCCTCGTGCAGTCGCGGTAACAGATCCGCGCGCAGCAGCCCGGCCTCGCTGCTGGCCGTGACAAACTTCGCATGAGCATCGGCCAGCGTTCCGTAGAGCGTGAGTTGTTCAGATTCCCGCTCGAGGGACAGCGCTGCGAGTTCGGCTTCAGCTGCGCGCAGCCTTGGTTCGGCGCGTGCTCGTGTTCCAAAAGGCATGGAGAAACCCGCGACTGCCGCCCAATCATCGCTGCTCTCAAAACGCCGCACGCCGAATTGCCATTCGATGTCGGCAACCTGAGCGGCGCGTGCCAGTTGCACGCGCGCTTCACGCAGTCTCGCCTCATCGGCGAACCGACGCAGCTGCGGGTTGCGATCAATCAGTGCAGTCAGCGACTCGAGCGAAGGCACGGTAGGGATCGCGAGGAGATCGCCAGTGACGTGCTCGAAATCCACGGTACGCTCGTTCCAAAGTGCCGCCAGGCGTTGCGCAGCGGACTTAGTCTCCGCGCGAACGCGCTCGCGTTGGAGTCTGGCTCGGGCCACTGCCGCTTCGGCCGTGAGTCTTACGGAATCGGGTGATGCGCCGGCAAGCACGCGTTGCGACGCCGCCGCGACGACGGACTCTCGCTGCGTGACTTCAGCATCGGCGATTCGGGCCAGCGTTTGAGCGGCGAGCAGATCCAGAAATCGTCGGGCGACTTCCGCCAGTAGATCGAGCCGGCGGGCTTCCTGTTCCGAACCAAGCGTTTGCGCACGCGCAGTGGCGACGCGCAAGCGTGCGTCGCGTTTGTCACTACGCTCAAGCACCGAGGCAAGACTCAAGGTCGTTTCGGCTTCCTCGGCGCCGGAGGAGTCACCGGTGCCTGGCACGTTCTCGACGTCGAGTGCCAGACGCAACGGTTGACGCTGCGTCGCTTCGTCGACGTCGGACTGAGCCCCTTCCCGCAAATACTGAAAACGCGCGAGGTCAGGGTGTCGCGCGTTGACGCGCGCAAACGCTTCGTCGAGCGTGAGCGTTCTCACGCCCTTAGCGGCGACAGAAGTACTTAGAACGAGAATAGCGGCAGCAAACGCCGCCCAGCGTGAGCGCATGAGAATTCCTCCGGCCGAATGGAACAAATTGCCGGCAATGCCAGCGGCGCCATCAGGCCGTGATGGGAACTCTCAGCAGGTCAGAGGACAGCTGATCGGGCAGATCACGCGCAGCATCGGCAGTCAGCGCCGATAGGGACCATGAAATAATGGAGGGCGGAGTATCCGGTGGCATTCCCGCCTGGGCGCAGCAGGAACCTCCAAGCGCGCAGTTACTACAAGATGCACAACACTGGTCACCTTCAACCTCAGTGTTGAAAGAGGGTTCGCTAACATCGACCAAGGCGGAATGCGCGCTCGGGGCGGCGTCCTGGATGGCACACATCGACGTCAATACCGTGTTTCCAGCAAAGCCGAGCATGAGAATCAGCAGCAGAGCACGGCTCACGATGCCGAGATTAGTGCGCCCGGCTGTCAGACCCTGCCCTTTGCTTTGCCCGACGCTCATTCTGGCATCTTACCGGTCTGCCGCATCGAGTCCAAAAAAATCCAGGTCAGCGATGTCCGAAAATAGCTAGTTTTGGCTGAACGGCGCGCGTACCGTGGCCGTCATGGATGATGTCCTTGGACTCAGTGAATCAACGCTCGATCGAGCGCGCATCAGCCGCGATCCGCGATTCGACGGGAAATTTTTCATCGCAGTGAGAACGACGGGTATTTATTGCCGACCCATCTGCCCGTCGCCAACGTCCAAGAAGGGCAACGTTCGTTACTACGCGACGGCCGCGGCTGCCGCGGCAGCCGGCTATCGGCCGTGTCGTCGGTGCAGGCCTGAAGTGGCCCCGGGGAGCCCGGCATGGCTGGGTCCGTCGGCGGTCGTCAGGCGGGCGCTTCGGCTCATCCAGGAGGGCAGCCTCGATAGCGGGACCGTGGAGGATCTCGCGACGCGTCTCGGGATCGGCTCCCGACATCTCGATCGATTGCTCCTGCAGCACGTCGGCGTGTCGCCCGTGGCGGTGGCCCAGACACGTCGGCTTCATTTTGCGAAACAACTCCTGGATGAGACGGACCTGCGCATTATCGACATCGCCATGGCGGCGGGATTTGGGAGTGTCCGCCGCTTCAACGACGCATTTCTCAACGCTTTCGATAAACCGCCCCGCGAGCTGCGACGTCGACCAGCGATGGAGATGGGCGCCAAACGATCCGAATCAATCGAGCTCAAGCTCGCGTATCGACCGCCCTACGATTGGGATCGTCTCCTGTCATTCCTCGCGGAACGCGCAGTCGCCGGCGTCGAGCGCGTTGATGCGCATGGATACGCACGAACCGTTGCGGTGGCAAACGGCCATGTGATCGTGAGCGTTCGGCCACAACCGGGAGAGAACGCTCTTTCCCTGAATGTGACCGGCGCAATTCCGACCGCGTTGCTCGAGCTGGCGACGGTGGCGAAACGCGTATTCGACACCTGTGCCGATCCAGTGCCGATTGCCGACGTGCTGACGTTGGATCCCCTTCTGCGGTCGCTCGTCGAGAGGCGACCGGGTCTGCGTGTTCCCGGTGCATGGAGTCCGTTCGAGTGCGCGGTGCGGGCGGTTCTTGGCGAACACGTTACGGTCGCCACGGGCAGGGCTTGGGCCGAGCGACTCGTAAAACGGATCGGAACGCCGATCGCAACTGGCACGGAGGGACTGACGCATCTGTTTCCATCGCCGCTCGAGATTCGCGAGCGGTTGAAGGACGACCTCGCGCTCCCCAGGTCGCGCGTTGCGACGCTGCAAGCCCTGGCGCAAGCGGTGCACGCGCGCAGAATCGATTTCACGGCGCCGAACGATGACGTCATGCGAGCGCTGACGTCCGTGCCAGGAATCGGACCTTGGGTCGCGCAGTACGTCGCGCTGCTCGCCCTTGGCGAACCCGATGCATTTCCCCCGGGCGACCCCGTCCTGCGCGTGTTGGTGGCCGACAAAGGACGCTCGGCGAACGGCGATATCGAGGACCGCGCCCAGGCGTGGCGACCGTGGCGCGGCTATGCGGTCATTCACCTGTGGGAGGCGGCGCGTCCCACGAAGAACACGCGCAGCAGAGATCGTGGTGCGCGCGTTCCTCAGGTCGTCGATCGTGTGTCAGCTAGGGCTCACGCACGCGAATCGGTGTAGCGACAACGGCCTGTCCGCTCGCCGACCTGCCTGTGATCTCACCCCGGTCGTTGATGTCATACAAGATCAAGATCGGGCCTGTGAGACCCGAACCAGGCTCGATGAAATCGTTGAGGTTCGTCGTCACGCCGTTCTGCCAGATCCACGGGTGGAAGTTGCCGCTGGCATCGTTCGAATAGCCGACCACCTGACGTCGGATATTGATGCTGCTGGCGACGCCTGCAATGTCTCCCGTCAGCAGTGGAAGGAAGGTCCACCCTTGCGTTCGGGTCCAGAGGAACGGCGGAGTCAGGTTGCCGTCCGGGTCGCCCGGGACGCCAGCAAAGCCGACGACGTCGCCACGCTGGTTGATCATCATCGGCGTATTCCAGTGCGTGGCCCCATTGGGATTGACGATCTCCGTCACGGTACCGTGTTCCCACATCACCGCATGCCGGGCGGTCACGCCCCCGACCGCAACACCACAGTCTCCGGAAATGCCGACAATCTGCCCTTGATTATTGAGGGCCGTCGCCGCACCCGAGTTATCGCCGTCGATCAAAGAAAGCTCGCGAATGTCATCCCGCCCGGGTCCCCACACGACGGGTTTGAATTGGAACACCTGGGGAGGTACGCACGTCGTGTCGTGGACAGTGTTTTCTGCCCAGCCAACCGTCTCGCCGAGATCGTTGGTCCCCGTCGCGAAGCTGTTAGTGCCCCCCAGCGTGCGCAGCGCTCGCATCCTGCCCGTCCACGGTTCCCACACAAAACCGCGACACACGTTGAAATTCGGGTTGGCAAGGAAGAACCCACAACTCCAGCCTTCCTTGTTCGGATCCAGCTCATCGGTCAGTGAGATGCCCGACACTACGCCCAGGTGGTTCTTGACCGGCCACAGCACGGTGCTGCTGAGGCCAGTCCCCGAGCCGAGCGTGCCGAGATCGATCTGCTGTCCGAATGCCCACACACTCGCGTGTCGCACGTTGTTCGGCAGTGTGTATCTGCCGGCGACGACACCAAAAGCATCGATGCTGCGGCCGGCGGCACCGGCATCGCTCAGGATAGTCACCCGATAGATGGTGCGCGTTTCCGCTGCCACGGTTGCGTGTGCAATGAGCACAACGCATGTCGCAGCGAAGAGGGTTCGCAAGGTGTGATACATGGTGCCTCCCGGGCCGCAGCGTATGAGTGATGTCGGCACCTTACGGAGGACGACCCGGGGAAGCTGGCAGTTTTCAGACGTCGTTGAGGGGCGCGCGGAGTGGATGGGGGAGATTCGGACCGAAGTTGTCCGCTCCTGGCCCAGAAGCAGCCATTCTCAGTGTTACGCTAGCTATAAAGCATTCGACGTGGCCGAGCATGCCACTCGAACTCCACGAGCACTATCGAGGTACGTAATGTCTGCGTCCAAGCTCCTGCTCTGTTTGTCGCTATCGTTTTGCGCGCTATCGTTCGGCGCGGACACCGAGGTCAATCCGGTTCGACGACAACCACCGGAGGCGGCTGAGGGCGACGTCTATAAGGTGATTGTTAAATTTCGTGAGGAAAGCCTCGGGGTTGCGGCTCGCCAGAGCGGAATGGCGCAAATCCAGTCGGGAAAAGACCGGGCCGTTGCAGTGGCGCAACGTGCCAGCCTGATGCTCAAGGGATCGCACGAGATGGTGGCCGGGATGCACGCCGTGGAAGTGCAGACTCTAAGCTCGCGCGAATCGCTCGCGACGACTCTCGCCCGGTTGCGGGCCGACCCGGCGGTCGAATACGCAGAGCCCGATTACCGGCGCCATATTCACGCAACGCCCGACGATCCGCTGTTCCAGAACAGCCAATGGCACCTCAAGAACGACAGCAGCACGCCGAGTGCCATCGATGCGGTAAGCGCCTGGGATACGACGCAAGGCGCGGACGGCATCGTCGTCGCGGTGGTCGATACCGGTGTGCGCTTCGATCATCCGGATCTGAAGCGCGTGGCAGCCGCGGGACGGCTGCTCGACGGCTACGATTTCATAACGGACCCCACGATTGCGAATGACGGCGGCGGACGCGATGCAGACGCTTCTGATCCCGGTGATTGGTGCCAGGGATCCGACAGCTCCTGGCACGGCACGCTGGTCTCCGGCATCGTTGGCGCATTGACCAACAACGCGACCGGGATCGCGGGCATCACGTGGCAAGGGAGGATCCTGCCGGTGCGCGTCCTCGGTAAATGCGGAGGAAACGACTCGGACATCATTTCGGCGGTGCTGTGGGCGTCGGGCATTCACGTCAACGGTGTGCCGGATAACCCTGACCCCGCAAAAATCGTCAATATGAGCCTTGGCAGCCCAGGGCTGTGCCCTGCATCCTGGCGCGATGCGATCTCGCAAGTCGTCGCGCGCGGCGTGCTCGTCGTGGTCTCTGCGGGCAACGAGGGCGGGCCGGTCGCTTCGCCCGCGAACTGCCCGGGCGTGGCCGCTGTCGCCGGGCTGCGGCACGCCGGCACCAAAGTCGGATTCAGCAGTCTCGGCCGCGAGATTGCGCTCAGTGCGCCGGGCGGCAATTGCGTGAACACTGAGCGGAGCCTGCCTGTATTCGATCG
The DNA here is from genome assembly GCA_963784225.1 of uncultured Gammaproteobacteria bacterium. GTDB lineage: Bacteria > Pseudomonadota > Gammaproteobacteria > Steroidobacterales > Steroidobacteraceae > RPQJ01. The sequence goes on along the minus strand of CAWAQN010000012.1, from coordinate 121,831 downwards.
ACACCACGTCGAACGACGGCGTCACGACGCCAGGCGCGAACATTTACACGGACCAAACGAATTTCAACGTCGGCACGAGTTTTTCAGCGCCTATCGTGGCGGGAATCGCGGCGCTCATGACAGCGGTGAACAGTCAGCTCAACCCTGCACAGCTCATCGCGCGGCTGCAGAGCGGGGCCAAGCCCTTTCCGAAATCGCCGATTACGACGGTCCCGGATTGCCACGTTCCCGCCAGTGCAGCTGACCTTCAGACGAGTGAATGTAACTGCACGACCGAAACTTGCGGCGCGGGAATGGCCAACGCCAACGACTCGGTATTCGAAGCACTGCGCCCCGTGGCGGTCGCGACCACCGATGCGACTACGGCGGTGCCCGGACAGACGGTCAGCCTCGATGGCTCGGGCAGCTTTGCATCCAATAACCGGGCGATCGTCGGTTACCTCTGGACGGTGGTTTCATCGAGCGGGGAACCGCCGGTGATCGCCAACGCGGACATGCAGCACGCTGCATTCACGGCGACGAACGGCGGGATCGTCACGTTGCGGCTGACCGTGACCGACAATCAAGGCGTGCAAGGCGCCGCCGACGTAGTCGTGAACACGCCGGCTCCGCCGGCTGTCGTAGTCACAGTGTCTCCCAGCACCGCAAGCGTCAGCGCGGGCGGCGGAACGCAGGCGTTCACTGCAACGGTGGAGAACACTTCGAACACCGTCGTGACGTGGCAGGTTGGCGGGGTGACGGGCGGTAATTCAACGGTGGGCACCATTTCGACGTCGGGCCTTTACACCGCACCGGCCACGGTGCCCTCCGTCCTCGACGGTGACCGTGACGGCGATATCGAACGCCGACACCGACCCGCTCCGGCTCAGCGCAAGTCACGATCACTCCGATCCCGCCAAACAGCGGCGGTGGCGGCGGTGGCGGCGGTGGAGCGATCGATGGCACGTGGCTGCTGGCCTGTCTGTTGGCGCTGGTTTCCTGCCGGGCCAGGAAGGTAGCCGCGCCCCCTCTACTTGCCAGGCAAATCTAACGACGCCTCGATGCGCAGCACTTTTGAATCAAAGTCGATTCCCGGATTACTGATCGAGGTGGTCTTGGTCGGACTGGGGGTGTTTCTTGGACTCCTGGCGAATCAGTGGCGCGACGATCGACAACACCGGGAACTGGCGGAAGCCACGTTGCGCTATTTTCACGAGGAAATTGTGGTCAACAAGCTGGCGCTTGAAAAGGTACGACCGTATCACGCAGCCTTAAGCAGCGAAGTGGGAAGGTTCCTGCAACTCGAGGGTCCCAAGACGACGCAACGTTTCCAGTCAGCCGTTCACTTCCGTGGAGTGGAGCCAGTGGAGTTCGAACGCACTGCCTGGGATCTCGCCCTGGCGACGCAGTCGTTTTCCTATCTGCCCCCAAAGCTTGCCTATGCGATCTCGCGGGTTTACACGCGACAGCAAGCGTTTCAAACGCTGCAAATCGGGTTCCTTCATGCGGTCCTGGCTCCGACAACATTTAGCGCCCCAGACATGACTGGCTTCGCAACGTCGATGGATATGTACTTGCACGACGTAAATATCCAGGAACCGCAACTCATCACGCTTTATGAACAACTGCTGCCTCAGATCGAAGCTGCAACAGCCGTGCAATAGAGACGACGGCAGCTGCGCAAGGCGAACGTTGGTAGCTGCCATCGATGGCGTTGTCAGCCACGGCGCCGTTGGTTCAGCTCAGTAGATCTCCCCGGGACGCGACGATGTCAGCACGCCCGCCTCCACTGTGAGCGTGTAGCTGATGCCGCCTGTTCCGCGCCAGCTGTCGATGTCGAAGCCGCCACCAGGGCCGATCCGGTACACGTTGACGTTGCGATAGGTGAGTGGCGTATCGGGCTGGCAGACTTGCGGAGGCCCGGGCGTGCGGAGGAAATAAACGAAGGGCGTCGGATGCGTCGGCGTGCTGAACACCTCGACCGTGCCATTTGTCGGGTCGACGTGCAGCGCCGTTTCGCGGTCTGCGGCGATCGCGCGACCCTCGGTGGTCCATCCATCCTTCACCAGTCGCGCCAGGAAGGCCACGGTCCGGCCCATGCGATCACGCTCCTGCAGGTGCTGATCGGTAATGAGGCTCTGCAGCTTCGGCAGCGTCACGAAATCCCGGTCGAGCGTGAGGTCGCGGTGGAACGGATCGGCCAGGCCTTCCTCGGAGGTCAAACTGCTGTTGCTCATCGCCGAGTACGCGAACTCGCTCATGATCGCCATACCCGCGCTGGTGCCGCCCACGGGCGCCGGCTTAGCGGCCACGTAATTGATGGCGTCCTCTATCGGTGTGTTCTTCCAGAATTGCACGTAGTCAGACTGGTCGCCCCCAGCGATGAACAACGCTTCGGCGTTGCGAATGATCCCGATCACGATCGGATCGAACGCCGCTTTCCGGTTTTTGAAAACGATGGTGGCAACGGAATCGCACGAGCACAACTCGTAGACGTATGGGTTGTAGGCATCGGTGCCGGAGGCGCGAATCACGACGAAGTCGCCGCCGCCGGAGCGAGCGCCCATCCGTATGAAGTTCTCGTCAACGTCGGTACCGCCGCCCTGAAGCACGAGCAGTCCGCTGGTCGACGTGACAACGTCGGCTGGGTTGCCAACGACGTGGTACTGATAGCCGGGCGCGGCAACAGCCGTCGTCGCCCAGACCGAGAGGGACAGCCCGATGAGGCCGCCGAGTTTCGCAATCCATGCTCGCATATCCGCACCTCGGTTCGTTGGCTGACCAGGCTCTGCCGAGGCTAGGATCGCAATGCACCGCCGTCAAGCGGCGCAGAAGACAGACGTTCCGACGCCGTTTCACGCGCCACTTGAGAGATGGCGCGCTGTGTTGCACAACTCGAAGTAGCGCCCAGCGCACGCGAGGTACGCTGGGCGCTCCGACGTGGACCCGCTCGGACCGTTCTTAGCGGTCCGCGCCACGATCCGTCACGGATCGGTCCGTCAGTAATTGCCGGCGGAGTCCTTTTCGGACGTGTCATCCGTCGTCGCGGACGAACTCGTCATTTATCGGTCGGCGGGCTCGTGGCCTGGTCGGACTCCATCGACTCGTTATAGGTGTTCAGTTCGTCCACCGACACCTTGCTGTCCTTGTTGGAGTCTACGGATGAGAACTGCGCCGCCAGTGTCGGCATGGCGCTCTGAGCCTCGGCGAGAGTGATCAAGCCGTCGCGGTCCGTGTCGGCCGCCTTGTACTGCTCTTGGGTGATCCTGGAGCCGCCAGCGTGCGCCATCGAGGCGCTAAGCAGAACGGACGAAACGACAGCGGTCAATGTGGTGATTCGCATAAGAAGTCCCTCTTGGTTGGGGTTAATTGGGACCACCAACCCTCCCGGGCGTTCGTGTATCCAAGCGTCGGCGATTGGCGACAACGTCGCGCCATCACGCCTCGCTGCGTGATGTGTGAAAAAAATGCGCTCCGGAATCGGGGTGTCCTGCGCCGCTTGCCTTCGCAGTCCTTTTTCAATGCGACGCAATCAAAAAACATTCATCGTCGGCCTGCAAAAAAAGACTCCGCCGCCTCAGCCCGCTTTCGGGTCGTGTTCATCGGTCGTGACGGTTGTGATGTTCCCTCTTAAAATCCCGTGGCTGCTCAATCGATCGTGATGATGACCTTGCCTCGTGCGCGGCCGCTTTCCAGGTAGCGGACCGCGTCCGGCACCTGCGGCAAGGAATATCGCCGGTCGATGACCGGTGTCACCTGCCCTGCCTTCATGAGATCTGCCAGCACCCCAAGGTCTTTTGCGTTCAGGTCCGCGAGCAACATTCCCATGTCCTGGCTCACGAACCACGAGTAGACCATGGCTTGAAGCGGCTTGGCCATCGGTCCGATCCAATTACCGGCGTCCGGTCCGCCGCCGCCGATCAGTACATACCGGCCCTCGGGCTTCAGGACGCGACGGTTCTCCGACAGTTCACGATTGCCGACGTTGTCGATGATCAGGTCGTAGCGTTGCTCGCCTTGCGTGTAATCGTCCTTCTTGTAGTCGACGACCGCGTTGGCGCCGAGCGAGCGAACCATGTCGACGTTGCGCGTGCTGGACACGCCGGTCACGTGTGCGCCCATCGATTTCGCGATCTGCACGGCGAACGTGCCGACGCCGCCGGACGCGCCGTTGATCAGCACTTTCTGGCCCGGTTTGAGCTGTCCCTGATCGCGCAATGCCTGCAGGGCAGTTATCGCCGCGATGGGCACCCCCGCCGCTTGTTCAAAACTCAAGCCGGGCGGTTTCAGCGTAACAGCCCGCTCGGCGTGGACGGTCACGTATTCCGCCGAAGGCACCGGAGCGGCCGCCGAAGACTTCGTCGCCAGGTTTGAAGCGCGTGACGTCCCGGCCAATCGACTCCACGGTGCCCGCGAAATCGACGCCCATGCGGATGTCCTTCGGCTTGCGCAAGCCCGAGCTCAGCCGCATGACGTAGGGCGTGCCGCGCATGTAGTGCCAGTCGAGCGGATTGACGCCCGCCGCGTGCACCTTGACGAGGATCTCGTCGTTCTGCGGCGACGGCTTCTCGACGTCCTTCAGTGTCAGCACGTCCGCGAGACCGTAATCGCAGTAGACGATGGCCTTCATGGGATGGGCAGGAGTGTTGTCGTAACCCGGCTCCTCACAGGCGTTGCTCGATGTCCAGTACCCCACCAGCAGCAACGCAAACAGGGCGACGACGATCGTGATGACGCCCCATCCGATCACGCGCTTGAGTTTCATGGAGCTGTGGCCTCCTTGCGACGGACTCCGCGACCCGATTGTATCCGCAGCTGCGGGCGCCGGCTCGAATCGACTCGATTCGGTCACGCGGGTAAGGTGTACAACTCCTCGATCGCGTTGCGCACCAGCGCACGAGTCTCGACCGGCGCGGTCTCCGGCAGTGCCTCGATGCGTTGCACTTCCCGTGTCAGTTGCTCGTCCTTGATCCCCTGCTCGATCCAGCGCGAGTAGTCTCCGCGCCGGCGGTGGTACTCCCAGGTCTCGTCGTCGACGCCGTCGGCGAGCTGCAGGAACACGATCAAATTTTGCGCGCGCAGATTGAGCTTCTGCTCGGGACCGCGGAAGTAGAAGCTGCGATCGGGCGGCAGCTCCCCCTCGGCGTATTTTCGGACGTGTCGGCGATGCTCAGCGCGCCCAGGGATGATTCGGACCCGCATCGGCGCAGCCCCGGTCGTGCGCATCCAGACGAGCGCTTCGCCCTGCTCCAGCTCCACCTTGTCCGCCGGCACCGTGATCGCGTGGCCTGAGGTCGCGGCGAAGCGACGCAGGTTGTCGCTGGGATCGTTGCCGACGATGATCACCGCATCGACGCCCGCCAGCGAATCCGGTGCGATCAGGTCGGGATGCACGCTGATCTGCATCACTCCGCCCATGCGCTCTGGCAGCACGAATTGCGCCGGGCCGCCTTCGGCCGGCATCAGGTGGTGCGCCTCGTCAATGATCAACCAGTGGGGCTGGCCGGTGCGTTCGCGCAGCGCGAGAATTCTCGACAGCAGGTCGACGAAGCATGCGGGTCGATCCGCGAGCGGCAAGCCAACCAGGTTCACGGTCACGTTCACACGGCGTTCCAGCAGCTGCATCGCCTCGTCGAGGCTTGGCGCGCGATCCGCCGTGCCGGTCGACACCGCGTCGTGCAGTCCGTCGTAGTCCCCTTCCGGATCGATCACACAGAAGAGTAACCCCGATCGGCAATGCGTTCCAGGAGCCCCTGGGCCACCGACGATTTGCCACTGCCGGACGTGCCTGCGACCAGCAAGTTCGTTCCGTACGGCTCGAGTGTCAGCTCCTGCCCATCGGCCGTGTGCCCGAGCGAAATCATGTGCCTGACGAGTCTCCCCGCATGTCCCTTGAGATCGTCCGCCAGTAACTGTTCGATGAGTTCAATCACACCCGCGCCGTGATCACCGCGCGTGACGATGTCCGACTTGGATTTGAGCGTGGGCACGGCGTTCGCGACCGCGACGGCGCATTCGACGATCGAGAGGAATGCGTGGTCGTTCTCGGCGTCGCCGACGCCCACTGCATTGCGCGGCGATAGATTCATGCGTTCGAGCGCGGCTGCGAGACCGCTGGCCTTGTTGACCCCGGATGGGAGGATCATCACGGCGCCTTTGTTGAAGATCACCTGCAGCTCGAGGCCCAGCTCGCGTATGGAGTCGTGCACCGTCTGGTCGTGCGGCTCCCAGGTGGCGACGATGGACCGGCCCACCGAGAGTGGCGTGACACCCTGTGCGCGTAACAGGTCTACGAGCGCCTGCGCCGGCGGCTCCGCGAGGCAGACCTCCTCGCGCGTCGATGGTGTGTACAGCAGCGCGCCGTTCTCGGCGACGACGCGCTCGAACAGGTCGAGCCGCGGCATCACCCTTTGCAGGTCGTCGAGTTCGCGACCGGTCACGAGCACGAGCCGGCGCCCCGACCGGGTGACGCGCTCGAGTGCCGCGATCATCGCTTCGTCGACAAGACCGCGGTGCGCGAGCGTCCCGTCATAGTCACAACAGAGCGCGAGATATCGCATGACGTACCGGTCTCCGGACCCTGTGTACGGATGTACCCGACCGAACCTGCACGGGATATCGGCGGCTGCGTCAATGGCGGTAGGTTACGCGCCGACGCTTGTCGGGCACGCGTTGGCGAGCGACTTGCGCGCGCACATCGAAGCATCGAATTGCTCCGGAATCGTCCATTACGACTTCTGATCTGCCTTCCGGCGGACACTCTAGGACGGGGAGTGATTGAACGTATAGTCCGCAATCACGCGCTCGTCAGCGCCGTCGACGGCCACGAGCCGGGCGCGAAGTTGTGCGCGCCCCAGCGTCCGCAGGTACGGGACGCTCGGCACCAAAGTCACGCCGTCCGCTTCGGGATCGAAGGCTACATCGCTCAGCCGCAGCGTGCCGGCCGTCGGGTCGTCGATCACGAAGTCCAGCCGGCGGACATCGCGCAGCGGCGCGCGCAGGTACGAGACGACGAGATCGTCGTCGCGCGTGATCGTGCAGTTCACGCTGCCGCCAGGCTCGAGGTTGTACTCGCGCAAGCGCAGGCCCGACTCCTTGATTCTGCGAATGAAACGGGTCGGCAGCACGAAGCCGAAGTGTCCGCCCAGGAGTTCGCGGCGGATTGCGGCACCAAGCTCGACGATCGTGCGGAGCCGCTCGCTGCACGCGGAGCACGCGAGCAGATGCTCGTCCAGGCGCAACTCGCGGCCTTCGTCGAGCTCTCCGAGCCAGTACTCGAGCAGCTCCTGCGGCGACGTCGTGCATGAACCGTGTGTCATGTGGTTTCTCCTGCGGCGTTCATACAGCCGCGCAGGCGCTCGAGGCCGCGGTGACGGATGACCCGGACGTTGCCCGCCGAGAGCCCGAGCTCCGACGCGACAGCGTCCGCGGACCGGTCGTCATAGAACGTCATGACGAGGACCGCGCGCTCGCGCTCCGGTAGCGCCGCGAGACACCGGCCGAGCCGCTCCGTGTCGAGTGGATCCGCCGCCTCCTCGTCCGGCGGCACGAGGTCGACCGGAAACGCCTCGAGTATCCGGCCGCGCCGCCGGCCGCTGCGCCGCCCGTCCACCACCATCTGGCGCGCCGTGCCGAGCACGAACGACGCCAGCCGCTCGGGTTCGCGAACGGCCCCCTCGCGCAGCTTCTGCAGCACCATGACCAGCACGTCCTGCATCAGGTCCGCGGCGGCGGCCTCGTGGCGAAGGTGCTTGAGTCCGTAAAGCCGGATCCGCGGCCCGAGGCGGCGGCAAATCTCCGCCTCCGCCGCGGCATCCCGCCCGGGCGCGCAACCGATGATCCGCCGCGCAAGCGCGGCGTCGTCATCCGCGCCTGAAGCCAAAAGGCTCATGTGCGGAGCATACGGGTTGGCGGCTTCGAGAGAAAACATGCATGGAGGTGTAACGACCTGCCGACTCGTTACACCTCCCTTGCACTTTCAACCTGGGAGGCCGCTCATGATCACGAACACGCAGTCCGGCACGAACATCACCGAAATCGCCGCCGGAATCTTCCGCATCAACACGCCGCTGGCGCTGCCTGGCGAAGTGGGATTCAGTTTCAACCAGTACCTGATCGTCGACGACGCGCCGATGCTGTTCCACTCGGGCCTGCGGAAGCTTTTCCCGCTCGTCAGCGAGGCGATCCGCGCCGTCATGCCGGTCGAGCGGCTCAGGTACGTCGGGTTGTCGCACTTCGAAGCCGACGAGTGTGGCGCGCTCAACGAGTTCCTGGCAGTCGCGCCGAACGCCGTGCCGGTCTGCGGCCAGGTGGCGGCGCTCGTCTCGACTCGGCGACTACGCCGACCGCCCGGCGCGGGCGCTCGCGGACGGGGAAGAACTCGCGCTCGGCCATCACACGATGCGGTGGTTCGACACGCCGCACGTGCCCCATGCGTGGGAATGCGGCCTCATGTTCGACGTCGCGACGCGCACGTTCTTCTGCGGCGATCTCTTCACTCAAGGCGGCGCCGGCGAGGTCGCCCTGACCGAGGCCGACATCCTCGGGCCGAGCGAAGCATTCCGTAAGCCGATGGACTACTTCGCGCATGCCCCGCAGACGCGGGTCGTGCTCGAGCGTCTCGCGCGCGAGGCACCGACGACGCTCGCGTGCATGCACGGCAGCGCCTGGCGCGGCGACGGCGCGCGCCTGCTGCGCGAGCTCGCCGCGGAGCTCGGGAGGCCGCTGCACGCCGAGGAGCCGTCGGAGCGTCGGAATGTAAGCTCGCAGCCCATCCTCACGGCGGCAGCGTGTAGACCCGGCGTCGTAGTCGAATTTCCAGCGGTCCGAATCGCGGCGTATGATTCCAGCCCTATGCCGCGTCTGGCTGGCTGTCATTCCTGATTGACCGCGACGAGGTGGACATGGATCGCAGAGATTTCGTCAAGGGCGCGACCGGAACCTTGGCAGGCGGTGTGTTGTTGCCGCACCTTGGCTGGACCGCCGAACTGGCTCCAGGCCTTCCATCGTCTGCCGAAGGTGGACTTCCGGCCGGGGCAATGGCCTCGAGCACGCTCGAGGCGTTGCCCGGAAAGCGTCCGCTGATCAAGCGCACCTATCGACCACCGAATTACGAAACGCCGATCGAAGTCTTCCGGCAACCCTATACGCCGAATGATGCGTTCTATGTGCGCTGGCACGGACTGGTTCCCGAGGTCGCACTCGCCGACTGGAAACTGCGGATTGGCGGACCGGCAGCCCGCAACCCGCGCGAATATTCACACGCGGAAATCGTGCGCAAGTTCAAACGCGCGGAGGTGGTCGCCGTCAACCAATGCTCGGGAAACCGACGCGGACTCTTCTCGCCGCACGTGCCGGGTGTGCAATGGGGTTACGGTGCGATGGGTAACGCGCGCTGGACGGGCGTGCGACTGAAAGATCTGCTCGACGACGCAGGCATGGCGACTAGCGCGCTCGAAGTCGTCGCCAACGGGGCGGACGGACTGATGCTGACGGGACCCGATTTCTCGAAGAGCCTGCCGCTTTCGAAAGCCCTCGACCCCGACACGTTGCTGGCGTTCGAGATGAACGATCAACCGCTGCCGCGGCTGAACGGCTTCCCGGCGCGTATCGTCGTGCCGGGCTGGACAGCCACGTACTGGCTCAAGGCGGTTACGGACCTCACCATCGTCGAGAAGCCATTCGACGGTTTCTGGATGAAGACGGCCTATCGCGTGCCGAAAGGAATGTTCGGGGCGAGCGGCTTCGAGTCGCAGGAGACTGCGCAGAACGTTCCGATTACGGCGATCAAGATCAATTCACTGATCACCTCGCACGCAGCGGGTGCGACCTTCGACGCCGGTCGCGATGTCGATGTGGCCGGCATTGCCTGGAATGACGGCTCCGGCATCCGCAACGTGCAACTGTCGACCGACGGCGGGACGCACTGGAACGACGCGAAGCTCGGACCGGATCTCGGTCGCTATTCCTTCCGCCAGTGGAGTCAGCGATTTACGCCGCGGGTGGCCGGGCCGATCACATTGATGGCGCGCGCCGTAGCGCGGGACGGATCGACGCAACCGGACAAGCTGATACAAAACCCGGCGGGTTATCACCACAACGTCGTGCACAAGGTCGAATGCCATGTCGCATGAACACGCCAAGGTAGTGTTGTCGGCGATATTGCTGGTGACGGCGGCCGCGCGCGCCGACGAGTCCAGCATTGCACTCGAGCCGGGTCCGGGACGCGAGATCGTGCAATCGGCCTGCGCGATCTGCCACAGCGTCGACTACATCGTCATGAATTCGCCGTTCCAGGACCGGGCGGGCTGGACCAAGACCGTCGACAAGATGGTGCACGTCATGGGCGCGCCCTTGAGTCCGGAAGATGCCGCCACGGTCGTCGATTATCTCGATCGATACTACGGCAAGCCGAAGGCGCCGGCCGAACACTAGTCATTGTCGTCCTTCGGCAAGCCGATGGTCAGCGCCGCCGTGAGCGCGCTCAAACCGGCGAGCACGGCTGCCGCGATCATCGCAAGACGGTACGCGCTCGCCAGCGCCGAGCCTGCGACATCCGGCGATGCCGCGCCGAACACGAGACCGAGCGCGGCGATGGCCACGAGGCTGCCCGTGCGCGCGGCGGCATTGTTGATGCCAGAGGCCGTGCCGCTCATCTCGTTCGGTGCGGAGTCGAACACGGTCGTTGTCAGGGGCGCGATCGTGATGGTCATGCCGATGGCGACAACGGTGAGCCCGGGAAGGACGCCGCTCCAGTAACTCGGGTCGTCGCCGAATGACGCCAGGATCGCGAAGCCTGCTGCGGTGACCGTCGGGCCCACCACGAGCGGAAGGCGCGCACCAAACCGATTGACGAGACCGCCCGACCAGCGGGACCCCAAACCGATGATCGCCGAGAATGGCAGGAACGCGGCGCCCGCCGCCGTCGCGCTGTAGCCGTGAACCTGGATCAACAGGAACGGCAGCAGGAACAACGAACCACCCAGCGCGGCGTAGAGCAGGACCGTGAGCGCGTTAGCCCCGCTGAAATTGCGATCGCGGAACAGCGCCAGCGGCATCATCGGCGACCGTGTGCGTGATTCGAGTCGAATGAGAATCCAGATTGCCGGAACCGCGCAAATCAGGGCAACGGCGCCTCCAATGAGCGCGCCCTCGCCGAGCGCGATCAAGCCGTAGGTCAGCAATCCGAGCGACAGGACTGCGAGGACCGCGCCGCTGCGGTCCAGCGGTTCCGATCTGTTGATTTCCCGATCGCGGGGCAGTTTGAGCGCGAACAACAGGGCGACCGCGGCGACCGGCAGGTTGATGAAGAAGATCGAGCGCCAGCCAATCGTGTCGACGAGCCAACCGCCGAGCGGCGGCCCGAGCGCGGTCGTGAGCGCACCCGCAGCGGCCCATGTGCCGATCGCGACCCCGCGCGACTCGCCGCTGTACGCTGAGCCGATGATCGCCAGGCTCGTCGGCGTCAGCAGGGCGGCGCCCGCGCCTTGTGCGATACGAGCGGCGACCAGCGAAGTCGCTGATGGCGCCAGGCCGCAGATGAGCGAAGCCAAGGCGAAGAGAAGCAGACCGATTATGAAAACGCGCCGTCGCCCATAGCGATCGCCGGCCGACCCGCCGAACAGGATCAAACTGGCGAACGTCAACATGTAACCATTGACGACCCATTGCAGTGCGCCGAAGCTCGTTGCGAGGCTGTGCTGCATTGCCGGTAAAGCGATGTTCACCACCGAACCGTCGATGAAACTCATGCTCGACCCGAGAATCGTGGCGGGCAGCACCCAGCGCGTGCCTTGACCGGACACCTCAGATGGCTGGTGCGCCTCGGGTGTTTCGCAGGGAAGGCGGTGCGGACCGACCATTTCAGTGAGCCGGTGGTTCACGCTGACTGCATGCCCGCACTCGAGACGTGCGGCAGGCCGCGCTCATTGACACTGAATCAATTCGAAGTCGGCGCTCTGCAGCTTCTGCATCACCTGGTCGAGGCTGAAGCTGCCGACCTTCTGGCTCGGCGGGAACTCTTTGAAACTGCCAGAAACCGGCCGACGTACTCCTGCGCTGGCACGAGCAGAAACAGGTGTTCGACCCTCCAGCGCTCGTAGTCCATCCCCTCGTGGTCCGCAGTCTCGAACGGATCGGAACGCAGGTTAAAAAGCTTCGGCACACGAAGCGTCACGAACGGCTCTTCCCAGACACTGAAGCCATGTTCGCGTTGCTCGGCAAATACGAGCTTGTACTGGTTGTAACGTAACGCGACCAGCGATCCGTCGTCGTTGAAGTAGAAGAATTCATGGCGCGGGCTCGGTTTCGTGCCGGCCGAGGGCGTCGGTGATGTTGTAGCCGTCGAGATGCACTTTGAAAGTCTTGTCGCCGACCTTCATGCCCTTCAGCAACTGCTCCTTGACGTCAGGCACACCTGCGGCGGCGAGCAGTGTTGGCACCATGTCTTCATGAGCGAAAATTTCATTGTTCACGGTGCCAGGCTTGATCGTCCCCGGCCAGCGGATTGCGGTCGGGACGCGGTAGCCACCTTCCCAGTTGGTGTTCTTTTCGCCACGGAAAGGCGACTGGCCGCCGTCCGGCCACGTGAACTTCTCCGCACCATTATCGGTGGAGTACATGACGATCGTGTTTTCGTCCAAGCCAAGTTCCTTTAGTTTGTCGAGGAGCTGGCCGACCATCGCATCGTGCTCGACCATGCCGTCGGGATAAATCCCCAGGCCGGTCTTGCCCTGGCTTTCCGCTTTCAACCGCGTCCAGATGTGCATGCGCGTGGAGTTCCACCACAAGAAGAACGGCTTGTCCGACTTGGCGGCCTTTTCCAGGTAATCGAGCGACGCCTTGGTGATCTCTTCGTCAATCGTTTCCATGCGCTTCTTGTTCAGCGGGCCGGTACTCTCGATCCGCTGCGTGCCGTCGGGATTCGCCCAGGAGTGGATGACGCCGCGGGTCCCGTACTTCTTGCGCAACTCCGGATCCTTGAAATAATCGGGATGCTCCGGCTCATCCTCGGCATTGAGGTGATAAAGCGAGCCCATGAACTCATCGAACCCGTGGACGGTGGGCAGGTGTTCGTCGAGATCCCCCAGGTGGTTTTTGCCAAACTGCGCGGTGGCGTAGCCTTGCGCCTTCAGCAACTGGGCTAGCGTGACATCGCGTGCCTGCAAACCTTCCTTCGCACCAGGCAGACCAACCTTCAGCAGGCCAGTCCGGAAACCCACCTGTCCAGTGAGGAACGCCGCACGTCCCGCCGTGCAGCTCTGCTGACCGTACCAGTCGGTGAACAGCGCGCCCTCTTTCGCGATGCGATCGATGTTGGGCGTTTTGTAGCCCATCATTCCTTGATTGTAGGCACTGACATTCCAGTAGCCGATGTCGTCTCCCCAGATGACTACGATGTTGGGCTTCTTTGCCTGCGCACTGGCGGGAGCGAGCGCGCCCAGAAGCGCGGCGCCCATTGCGAGGAGAACCAGGGCGTGGCCCTGCAATTTCTGTTTCAAGCTCATTACGATCTATTCCCCTTCGTTTTCTAGGCCTATTTCGTCGCGACCTGCCCCTCAGGCACGTAGAAGCGAAGTTGCTGTCCGATGAGTACGTCCATCGGCGCGGTCTCCTTTCCTTCAATCGAGACCATGTCGCCCAGGTCGGGCATCCAGGTCAGTTCCTCTTTCGAGTTATCCAGCAACACCGTCATGGAATCCTTGGTCTTCTTGGTCACCTTGCCTGACATCTTGACGTATCTCTTGCCATTGCGTTCTACGACGGCCATGCATGACTTTGCAATACGCACGTCCTTCCATTTCACGTCGTCACATGAGACCGCGTTGGACGACTGGGCCTGCGTTTGTGGTGTGAAGGCAGCCGCAGCGACGATCGTGGCCAGGAATAAGGACATATTTCTCATGATTTGAAACCTCTTTGCAGTGCCGGTTGAAAGCGGCCGCGGCGTGCAAGGCCGCAGCCGTCATGGTGTGACGATGTTGAACCAGAAGGGAAAGGTGTCGAGCAAGCCCATGAAATCCGCAAACGCTTCGCGCTTGCCTTCCATCTTCAAGTCTCCCTTGCCGATCGCCTGCTCCAGTGTCGTTTTCTGCAACTGGATCGCATCCAGCGTCGCCTTGCTCATAGTGAGCGAGACGTCAGGCTGCGAGAGCGGCTTGCCGTAGTTCAGAACCGCATTCTCGACCATCAGGCCGTACCGCTCATTCAGATCGGTGAAATTGAAATTGAGCCCGATCTTTTTCCCGGCGGCTTTTGGCCCGTTCAAGCGCACCGCCATGTAGTCGAACAGCATCTCTGGCGCCATGGCCTTGATCGTGTCCGGGCTTGCGGTGCTGACACCGCCCGCGCTCGGTACGCCGTTGCGCAATTCGTAGGCCGCCTGCAGATATACACCGCGCCACGGTCCGGATTCAGCTTGGTAGCCTAGTTGCTCGTAGGCGTCTGCGAGAAGATCTTTGGCCGCCTTGCTGTTCGGATTCGCGAACACGACATGCTTGAGAGCTGTCGCCACCCAGCGGTACTCGCCTTTGTCGAAATCGGCCTTCGCCTTGCTGAGCACCGCAACCTCGCCGCCCATGTACTCAACGTATTTTTTTGCAGCCGGCTCCGGCGGCAGGTCGTTGAGGTCCGAGGGATTGCCGTCGTACCAGCCCATGTAGCGCTGGTACACGGCGCGTGAGTTGTGGCGCAACGTTCCGTAGTAGCCACGAATCGGCCAGAAGTTCTCGAGCTCCGGCGGGAGCTTGATCATCTCCGCTATCTCGGACCCGATGTAACCCTTGTTCATCAGGTTGACGGACTGGTCGTGCGTATATTTGTAGAGATCGCGTTGCTTTTTCCAGTAGTCGATGACTTTCTGATTGCCCCACACTGGCCAATGGTGGCTCTGGAATTTGACCTCAACGTCCTTTCCATACAGTTCGATTGTTTCGTTGAGGTACGACGCCCACTTGAGTGCATCGCGCACTTGCGCTCCACGCAGTGTCAGGATGTTGTGCATCGTGTTGGTCGAGTTTTCGGCCATCCACATCGCCTTGAACTGTGGAAAGAAGGTGTTCATCTCGGCCGGGGCTTCGGTGCCTGGCGTCATCTGGAACACCATATTTACGCCGTCAACGGCAATCTCGGTGCCGGTCTTGCTCACGAAGTCGCTGGGCACGATCAGCGTCACCGTGCCCGCCGAAGTCGTCTGGCCAAGTCCGCTATTCACACTACCGCGCTCGTTCCGCGGCAGCAACGCGCCGTACATGTAGACTGCACGGCGCGCCATGGCGTTTCCCGCGATCACGTTTTCGCTGACGGCGTGCTCGGTGAAGTGCTCGGGAGCGATGATCTTGACCTTGCCGGCCGTGACATCAGCCTCATTGACGATGCCGCGCACGCCGCCGTAGTGATCGGCGTGCGAATGGCTGTAGACGACGGCGTGAACAGGGCGCTGGCCGAGCTTCGAAGTCACGAAGTCGTAAGCTGCCTTCGCAGTCTCGGCCGAGATCAGCGGATCGAACACAATCCAGCCAGTGTCGCCCTGTATGAAGGTGATATTCGAAAGATCGTACCCACGCACCTGGTAGATGCGGTCGGTCACCTTGAACAGGCCGTATTGCATGTTGAGCTGCGCGTTGCGCCACAGGCTCGGATTGACCGAGTCGGGCGCCGCTTTATCCAGTCCGATGAACTTCTTGTAGCTCTCCAGATCCCAGACGACGGCACCGGCAGCGTTCTTGATCGTGAGCGTCTCAGGTGCGCCCATGAAGCCGCGCTGCGCATCCTCGAAGTCGCTCTTGTCATTGAACGGCAGGCTCGTCTGGACCTGCTGGTTGGCGGCTTTGGTAGCCGCAGTGGCTGGTTTCGGGGACGCTACCTCAGTCTGTGCAACGGCCGCACCCAAAAAGGCCAGCGACGTCGCCAATATCATCGCCAACTTTTGATTTGTGTTCATTAGTCCGGTCCTGCGGCATCGGTTGAACTAAGAGGCTGTTGTCGTGCCCAGCGGGTTTCGACTATACGCTCGCACGTGGAACCCTAGCCGACGGGGACGAGTCTTCGTGCGGCCGGCAGTCAGTTGTCGCGATGTTCGCGCGCGTTCTTGATGGGGTTGTCAATTCAATAACTTAGATGGCCGCCCTCGCCCAACTTCTCGCCGAGACCCGCCGACCCACGCGGAAGACGTTTTCAACTGTACGTTGGAACAGCAACCTTTCCGCCGTGCCATTGCTTCCGGCTCCGACTATAGTCTGTGGCTGATCGTGAGGCGCTTAATGGAGATAAGGAGATCACCATGGCTGAAATCACTGGCGCGAAATCTGCCGCAGTCGTTCTCGTTCATGGAGGCTTTGTGGACGGCTCCGGCTGGGAGGATGTGTACAAGATCCTGAAGAAAGATGGCTACGACGTCAGCGTCGTGCAGAACCCGACCGTATCGCTGGCCGATGACGTGGCAGTGACGAAGCGCGTTCTCGCAAAGCAACGTATGCCCGTCATCCTTGTTGGCCATTCCTATGGTGGAGTGGTGATTACGGAGGCAGGTAATGATCCCAAGGTCGCGGGCCTTGTCTATATAGCGGCCTTTGCCCCGGACGCGGGCGAATCGGTGGAGGCACTGATCAAAGATCCACCGCCCGGTGCGTCCGTCCCGCCGATACTGCCGCCGCAAGACGGCTATCTAGCTCTCGACAAAACGAAGTTCCGTGAATCATTCGCGGCGGACGTCGGGGCGGAAAAGGCCGCGTTCATGGCCGACTCGCAGGTTCCATGGGGCGTCGAAGCGCTGAGCGGCACGATCACCAAGCCCGCATGGAAGACGAAGCCGAGCTGGTACCTGGTCGCCACCGACGACAAGATGATTCCCCCGCCGGCGCAGCATTTCATGTCGAAGCGCGCGGGCTCGACGGTTGTCGAGAAAAAGGCAGTCACGCGGTTTACGTGTCCAAGCCAGAAGCCGTGGCAGCGCTGATCGAGAAGGCTGCCAACGATGTGAAAGTGGCCGCGTAGTGAACTGGACGAGTGCGCGGCCAAGTTGATCGACGGTCGCGGGCACTGCAGTCCGACTGGTACCCGCGGAGTAGAGGTCCGCGGGGTACGTCACGTCGAGGGAACGCGCGGTTCAACGCTTCTGGTACGGGTGGAAGATGTAGTCCTTCGCCTTCACTGCCACATGGCACGCGTGTCCGCAATCTGAGACGCCGGTGGGATCGACCGTGAACTTGTCGGATGCGGCTTCGTAGTTGAACAGCGCGTATCCCCATCCGCCGCTTTTCGGAAATCTCTTGCTGTCCTTTTCGATGACGAAAGCCTGCGTGAAGACGTCTGGCACATCCACGACGAAGGTGGCCTCCGTGCTCTTCTTCGGCTTCCACTGGAGCTTCGCGATCTTGGAGCCATCCGGGAAAGGCTGGCCGTTGCCCGGAACGCCGGCCTTGTACGCCTTGATCATGGTCGGGATTGGCGACGATCACCTTGAGCACTTCGTCGGTCCGGGCGGAAGAGACCACCGCCCAGTCCTCGTATCCCTTGAAGTCGGAGAACGCGATTCCGCTCGGCGATTTCAGCGAGTACTTGTCCTGCGCGGAAACGGCGGCCGTGCCGCCCAGGACGGCGAGCACTGCCGTGGCTATCGCAATCGTGAGCTTGCTTTTGCGCTTCATGGGCTAGATCCTCCTGACGTCATCATGGACGCGGCGGCTAAGGCCCCGCACCGACCATCGACTGCAACCAAACTCCGCGGAGGTTGACATGAGCAGTACTCAGTGCGCAGCGAAACCGCAATCGAGACCCCACGAGCACGGGCAGTCGCCATGAAGCTCGAGGCCGTCGTCATCCCTGTTGTCGGACGTCGATCGCGCCAAGCGCTTTTACGGTGGCCTGGGTTGGAGGCTCGACGCCGACTTCGTCGTCGGTGACGACTTCCGGGTCGTGCAGTTCACGCCTCCAGGCTCGCCGTGCTCGATCCACTTCGGCAAGGGAATTACGTCGGCCGCACCGGGCTCGGCCAGCGGACTCTTTCTCGTCGTTTCCGACATCGAGGCAGCGCGCGCCGAGCTCGTCGATCGCGGTGTCGACGTGAGCGAAGTGTTCCATCGCGCCGGTCCGGGAAAGCCTGCCGTCAGCGGGCCCGGATCCGCGAGCGGCGCAGCTACTCCTCGTATCGCCTCGTTCAGCGATCCGGACGGCAACAGCTGGCTGTTGCAGGAGGTCACCGTGCGCTTGCCCGGACGCGTGGACGCGGACGACACGACATTCACCTCGTCGACTGAGCTCGCGAGCGCGCTTCGTCGTGCGGCGGCTGCGCACGGCGAGCACGAGAAGCGGACCGGCCAGCGAGATGCGAACTGGCCGGACTGGTACGCCGAATACATGGTCGCGGAGCAGGCCGGCAAGCCGCTGCCGACATGAGCAGCGACTACGACGTCATCGTCATCGGCGGCGGCTCGCCAGGCGAGCATTGTGCCGGCGCGCTCGCGGAGGGCGGTCTGCGCGTCGCCCTCGTCGAACGCGAGTTGGTCGGCGGCGAGTGCTCCTACTGGGCCTGCATCCCGTCGAAGACGCTGCTGCGCCCGGGGAGGCCGTGCACGCGCGCGAACGACGCGGCCGCGACGGCGCGGTCGATGTCGAGGCGGCGCTTGCCTGGCGCGACTTCATGGTTTCGAACTACTCCGACGCCGGCCAGGAGCGCTGGCTCGCCGAGCAAGGCATCGATCTCCTCCGCGGTCGCGGTCGGCTGGCGGGAATCGGCGTGGTCGATGTCGACGGCGTTCGCTACACGGCCAAGCACGTGGTCATAGCGACCGGGTCTGAGCCGATCATCCCACCCGTGCCGGGCCTGCGCGGGCTCGAGGGCATCTGGACGAACCGTGAAGTGACCGGCATGAAAGCCGTCCCCCGCCGGCTGCTCGTGCTCGGAGGTGGGCCGGTCGGCGTAGAGATGGCGCAGGCCGTTCGTCGCCTGGGCGGCGAGGTGATACTCGTTGAGGCGCGGCGCACCTGCTTCCCCGCGAACCACGGCCGCTGGGGGAGGCACTCGCCGAGTCTTGCGCCGCGACGGTGTCGACCTCGCTCTTGGCGTGCACGCGACCGCCGCGCGTCGCGAGGGTGAGAGCTACGTTCTGGAGCTCGACGACGGCAAGACCTGACGCGGCGATCGGCTGCTCGTCGCCACCGGCCGGCGTCCACGCGTCGATGGACTTGGCCTGGAGACCGTCGGCGTCGAGGTGAACAGCCGCGGGATCCAGGTCGACGCACGCCTGAGCGCGGGCGAGCGGCTGTGGGCCGTTCGGCGATGTCACCGGCATTTGGCCGCTGACGCACGTCGGCAAGTATCAGGCCCGGATCGTCGCGGCGAATATCCTCGGTGAGCCGCGCGAGGCGAACTACGAAGCCGTGCCGCGAGTGGTCTTCACCGATCCCCAGGCGGCATCGGTCGGTGCGGCCGAAGCGATCTTCAGCGCGACCGCTCGCGTATCAGCGGTGGCGAAGACCGCCGCCTATACGCGCGCCTACGACAACTCGAACGGATTCATGACCCTGCTCAGCGACGGCGAGCGATTGACTGGCGCATATGCGCTCGGACCCGAGGCTGGCGAGTGGCTGCAGCAGGCCACCCTTGCCATTCGCGCCCGCGTGCCGCTCGAGGTGCTGCGCGACACCATCCAGCCGTTCCCCACGTTCTCCGAGATCTACCTCGATGCACTGAAGGCACTTCACGCCGAGATTGCGACTGCACGTCGTCGTTCGATGTCACAAGCTCCGCCTGCAGATTAGTCGGCGATGGCCGCGATCAAACTGAGCCGTTCCGGCGCTGACACGCACGGCGTCCGTGGTATTGCACGGCAGCAGATCGCGCAAGCCCTCGAGTCGCTCAAGGCATCGACGCTTTCCGATGAGACCGTCCATGCGGCGCGCAAAGAACTGAAGAAAGCACGCGCAACTTTGCGGCTCCTGCGCGATTCTCTCGGCGACTCCACGTATAAGCGGGAGAACGCCGTTCTGCGCGATGCGGCGCGACCACTCAGCGAGGTTCGCGACGCCAGAGTGTTGCTCGATACGCTCGACAAGTTAGTTGAGAGTTCCGGACCGCGGGCACGTGGCCTGCCGCTGGACGGTTTGAAGCGTGCCTTACAACGCGAACGCACCGACTCGCGCCGGCGCATTCTTGAACGGTCGGCAAGCTTGGAGCCCCAACGCCGAGCACTTCGAAAAGCCGATGAGCGTGCCGCCCGATGGCGTGTCGGCCATCATGGATGGAACGTCATCGGCACGGGACTGAAGCGCATCTACCGAGAGGGCCGTAAGGCATTCATCGTTGCACAAGCGGACAGTTCGGCAGAAAACCTGCACGAGTGGCGCAAGTCGACGAAATATCTTTGGCACCAGTTGCAGATTCTGCAGCCGCTGTGGCCCGGGCTCATCGGCGAGCTCGCCGACCAGGCGCACAAACTCGCCGAGCAGCTCGGCGACGATCATGACCTCGCCGTGTTGCGCGGCAAGGCACTGGAAAACGACGGAGCATTTCCAAACGCGGCGGCGCGCAGCGCGCTCATCAAATTGATCGACGGCTGCCGCACCGAACTGCGGGAAAAAGCGTTCGTGCTCGGACGCAGAATCTATGTAGAGAAGCCGAAAGCATTCGAAGCACGCTTCGGACAATACTGGGAAGACTGGCAGTCTCAGCCTGGACCATGACGTACAAAGAGATCATCTGCGCAACCACGCTGCTCCTTGCGATTGCTCACCCGGGGGCGGCGAACGAATCACTGGTAATCGAAAACGTCACGGTGGTCTCGCCCGAACAGCCGCAGCCGCTGGGCAATCGACACGTGTTCATTCGCGCAGGGCGCATCGAGCAGGTGAGCGACCAACCCATCACGGCGCCGACCGCCGTACGCCGGCTGGATGGCACTGGCAAATTCCTGACACCGGGCATCATGGATGCCCATGTCCACGTGTCACAGGCGATAGGCCTACCGTTCGGCCATAACGATCCCGCGATGGCGGCCCTTGAGGCGGAGTTCTTTGCGCAGCAGCCGCGCAGTTATCTGTACTTCGGCGTGACGCAGGTGCTCGACCCGGCCAACATCCCCGAGCAAGTTGCCAGGTTCGCCGCCCAGGAGAAGCACCCGGACATCTTTCGGTGCGGCGCCGCCCCCGTCGTCGACGGTTATCCCCTGGTGTTCATAGACAAGAACGTTCGCCACCAGATCTTTTCTGACTACATCTACGAGCCCGCGAACGCACGCGAGCATCCGTTGCCGCCGGGTGCCGACGCCGCTGAGCATACGCCCGAGGCCGTGGTGGCCCGCATCGCCGCCAGCGGCGCGCGCTGCGTCAAGGTATTCATCGAAGACGGATTCGGTGCAACGCACCGACTGGCCGCTGATGAGTGTGGAAACCCTGCGACGTGTACGGACGGCGGCACACAAACACGGCCTGCTCCTCCTGGCACATGCCAACGCGCTCGACATGCAGCGCATCGCCGTCAACGAGAACGTCGACGTGATCGTGCACGGAGTGTGGAACTGGAACGAAGCGGACGGCCAGCAGGGCATGCCGGCGGTGATCGCGCAGCACCTGCGAAACATTCGCGCAAAGAACATCGGGTACCAGGCCACGCTGCGCGTGCTGCCGGGCGTGACGGATCTATTGCGACCCGACGTGCTCGACGACCCCTTTTACGCGAAGGTCGTGCCGCCCGCCCTGCTCACGTGGTATCGCACCGAGCCCGCGCAATGGTTTAAGCACGAAGTGTTCGGTCCTGGCGTGGATGCGTCGGCGCTTCTCGCGCAGCATCGCGCGGCCAATGAGCACTGGGCCACTTCCGACCAGGGCATGCGTGCGCTGCGTCATCTCTACGAACTCGGCCAGCCCATGCTGTTAGGCAGCGATACTCCGTCGGCACCGACCTACGGCAACCAACCCGGATACGACACCTACCGCGAGATGCAGCTGATGGCCCAGGCGGGTATTCCGCTCGCGGCGATCTTCGCGGCCGCGACCATCAACAACGCACGGCAGTTCAGGCTGGAGAAGGACTACGGGACTATCGAGAACGGGAAGATTGCGAACCTGCTCTTGCTCGAAGCGAATCCACTGGCCAACTTGGACGCGTGGAATCGGATCGACAAGGTCATTCTGCACGGAGAGGTGATTGAGAGAGAAACGCTGGCGGCGAATCAGTCAAAACGGTGAGAGAAGTATGGTCGACGCGCCCGGAGAGTTCGTGCGCGTAACCGGCCGGCGTGTGACGCTCCAGATCACTACTCGTCCAGGCGGCGTGCGTTTGTTTCCGGCATCGGCCACATCAGCGCCAGGCCGATCGCGCCGTAGAGCATGATGTAGTAGGCCGGCGCCAACGGCTCGCCGAGTGTGTCGATGAGCCAGGAGGCCACAAGCGGCGCCGTGCCGCCGGCCAGTGCGAGCGTGATGCTGTAGGCCAGGCTCATCGACGTGACGCGCGTCCGCAGCGGGAAGATCTCCACCAGCATCGCGCCCTGCAGGCCGAGCGCCATGCCCAGTGGCACCGCCATCAGCAGTTGGCCGCCGATGAACGTAACCGGCGAGCCGTATAGCATCGCGCGCAGCGCAATGTAGACGAGCGACATCGTGACCACCGTGAGCGCCATCATCAGGCGGCGCCGGCCGACGATGTCCGACAACCAGCCGCCCAGCGGCTTTGCGAAGAGCACCACGAAGAGGCTGGCCGTGTTGGCGAGCAGGAACACTTCCCCGCCCTCGCCGGTCATGTGCTTCCGCCGCTCGACGGCGTAGGTGAACGTCAGGTAATACGCCGCGTTGGTCATGGCGACGATCCCGAACGTCTGCACGATGGGCAACCAGTCCGCCCGTAGCGATGGCAGCAGCGGCGGCCGGATCGCGGCGGCTTTCAGGCCTTCGATCGATTCGTGAATGCCGCGGCGCAGCAGCCATCCCACCACGCACAGGCTGATGCTGGCGATGAACGGGATGCGCCAGCCCCACGCCGACGCCTGCTCGGCGCCGAGAGACACGTTTACGACCCAAGCCGCCGCCGATCCGAGAATAAACCCCAGTGTCGTGCCTGCCGCGGTGGAGCTGCTGATGAGGCCGCGCCACCGAGGCGAGGCCTGCTCCGTCGTGTACACCATCGAGCCCGTAAATTCTCCGCCGAGCGAGAACCCCTGCACGATGCGGAGCGTCACCAGGAGAATGGGCGCGGCGACGCCGATCTGCGCGTAGGTCGGCAGCAAGCCGATGAGCAGTGTCGCCCCGCCCATGAGCGCGATCGACAGCGTAAGCAGCGCGCGACGCCCGATGCGGTCCCCGACGGCGCCCAGCACGAGGCTGCCGACGGGTCGTGCGCCGAAGCCCAGCGCGAACACCGCAAAGGCGAGCAATTGCTGGGCTGCGGGACTTGATTGCGGAAGAAATGGTGGCCAATGTCACTGGCGAAGTACCCGTATACGGCAAAGTCGAACCATTCGAGGACGTTGCCGATCAAGCCAGCCATTGCGGTCCGCACCGCCGACTGTGGTGGTGGAGCATCGAGCGCGGCAACTCGGTCAGCGGTCACGGCTGATCCCTTCGATTCTTGTTTTTGCGCATAGTGCATCCTACCGGGCCATGCTTGGGAGTGGTTCAGCAACGTATCTCGCCCTCGGAGTCGTATTCTTCGTACAGCTCTTTTTTGCACTCACGGGTTCCTCGAGGTGCTTGGAAAGAAGACGACCGTCGAGACGGTCCCGGAAAGCTGCTGAACTGGAGAAGCGCGGCATCGACATGTGAAGCC
Source organism: uncultured Gammaproteobacteria bacterium (assembly GCA_963784225.1). Taxonomy (GTDB): domain Bacteria; phylum Pseudomonadota; class Gammaproteobacteria; order Steroidobacterales; family Steroidobacteraceae; genus RPQJ01. The sequence goes on along the minus strand of CAWAQN010000012.1, from coordinate 98,094 downwards.
GAGCGCGAGCCCGGGGTCGAAGGGGCCGGCACCATTCAGGCTAGGTGGTCCTAAAGGGCAATGGTCGCGCGCCGGGGAAAGGGCAGACACGAGGGCGAAACCTGACGAACCGCGGGTCAACCGTTAACACGCCAATCACATGCAGGACCGCCATCGACTCTGAGCCATCTGGTTCGGCACCGGGCCGTTTCCCGGGGCACCCGCACGGGGCTGCTCCACTTATATGTCGATACAGGTATTGGTCCAGTCTGACCGGTCGACAAACGCCAGAACGCCATTTTGCTGCTGCGCAGAGGAATATTATTCCCTATACGCACGTATAACGCGCTGATGGACAAGACGCAGCCGCCGATGCTAGCGTCGGAACCACTCTCGACGTACCGCATCAAGGTCGAGTCGCGCAGGTTGATCACGGTGCTGGCGCAGAACGAAGAGCGCACGTCGCCGTGGTCGCTCGACTGGCGTGACGAGGTCTACCCGCGTTGGACAGTCAACGCTGCCATCGTGTCGCAAGCCTGGAAACGGAGTTCGCAATGGCTACGAGCAATCGGATTGCGTGTCGCGCAGGCCGGTCGATCAGCGCCAGCAGGCTGATCGCCGTCTGGTCCCTCTTGATGGGCTTGGCGTATGGCGGCGACGCGTGGTCCCAGGCGGCCGCATCGGCGAGTGCGGGTCTCGAGGAGATCGTCGTCACGGCGACCCGTCGCTCGGAATCGCTGAGCAAGGTGCCGATCAGCGTAACGGCACTCGACCAGAACGCGTTGACGACGCGCGGCATCAAGGATTTCCAGGACATCGCGCGCTACACACCCGGCGTGTCCATCGACACCACTGGAACGAATGCGATCTCGATCCGCGGCATTTCCTCGTCCGGCGGCGCGGGCACGACCGGCATTTACCTCGACGACACGCCGATCCAGATGCGCGCCGTCGGCTTCAATCCCGATGACACGCTGCCCCAGATTTTCGATCTCGAACGCGTCGAGATACTGCGCGGCCCACAGGGCACGTTGTTCGGCGCGGGCTCGGAAGGCGGCACCGTGCGCTACATCCAGACCGCACCTCGCGTGCAGGGCTCGAGCACGTATTTTCACAGCGAAGCGTCTGCGAGCTCAGGTGGAGACCCCAGTTACGAGGTGGGCCTGGCCCACGGCGCTGCGCTGATCGACGGCACGCTCGGCGTGCGCGGCAGCGCGTGGTACCGCAGGGACGGCGGCTGGGTCGACCGCTTCGATTGGGCCACCGGCACGGTGACGGAGGAAAACGCGAATTACGCCGACACGTACGTGCTGAGACTGGCCGCGCTCTGGCAGCCGACCGAACGGCTCGCCATCACGCCGGGCATCGTGTACCAGAACTCGAAGGAGCACGACGACTCGACCTACTGGCCGGCCTACTCGAATCCGGACAAAGGTCAATTCCGCAATGCGACGCCCGAACGCTTGCCCGTCCCCGACGAGTACTACCTGCCGACGCTCAAGCTCGAATACAACCTCGCCCACAGCCAGATCATTTCGAACACGTCCTACTTTTCGCGCGACCAGAAGACCGGCTACCAGGGTACGGCCTACGACCTGAGCTATTACCAATCATTGGCCTGGCCGGAAAACCCGAACACGTTCGGACTGCCGTGCGGACGGAGGTCAGTGGCCACTGAAGCACCGTGCGACTGGTACCCATTGCTCGACGGCAATGGCATCCACATGCCGGCCGGATTCGAAGACTACAAGACGCCCAGCATTGTCACGAATAACCAGCGCAGCTGGACGCAGGAGATTCGCTGGCAGTCGACCGACGAGACCTCGAAGTGGCGCTGGACCGTCGGGACGTTCTGGCAGGAGACCGAAACCACGAGCATCGAGGAATTGCGGGACGAGCAAGTCAACCCGTTGTTCCGAAACCTGTTCGGGCTCTTTGTCGGCGGGGTGTTCGGGCCCTACTATGCATGCAACGGCAACGGCGACTACCCATCCATTCCGGACTGCGACGTCTACTACAACCGCAACGAGACGACCGACCGGCAAATAGCGTTGTACGGCGAAGTGAGTTATGCACTGACCGACCGATTGCGGCTGACCGTCGGCGATCGCGTCGCCCGCACGTCGTTCTCGCTCGACAACTGATGCCGACGGCATCCAGAACTTCGGGCCGTCCGAAGCCAAAGCGAAGCAGGAAGAGACGCCCAATACGCCGAAGGTCAACATCTCGTTCCAGGCTGACGAGCGCAACCTGTTCTATGCGACCTACGCGAAAGGCTATCGCGTCGGCGGTGGCAACTCGCCGCTGCCGGATTTCTGCAACGAGGACCTCGATCTCGTGGGTTTTCCGAATGGTTCACCGCTCACGTACGAAGCCGATTCGACGCAGAACTTCGAAGTAGGTTCGAAGCACACGTTCGGCGACCACCTCAGGATTGCGGCCAGCGTGTATTACATCGGCTGGTCGGACATCCAGCAAAACGTCTACGTCGGCGGTGGCTGCGGCCTGCAGTTCACCGACAATCTGGGCAAGGCCGTTGCGAAGGGTTTCGACCTGCAGGTCGAGTCCACGTTCGGGCCGATGTCGTTCGACCTCGCCGTGGGTTACACGGACGCTCGTTACACTGAATCGACGCCGCTCCCTGCGGAGTTCTGTCCTTCGGACTCGGACATTCCGTGCAGCCCGCTCGCGAACGACGGCGACGCGATTTCCGGCCAGGCGTCGATCAACCTGAGTCCCGGGCTCAACCCGCCATGGACGGTGGCGTTCGGCGCAGAGTACGGTTTCACGGTGGCGAGCCAACCGGCCTTCGTGCGCTTCGACTATCAGTACGCGAGTCGCAACGACTGGCCCGCGACGCTGCAGGACCCGAATTCTGCGCAGTACAACGCCGACACGTACACTCTGCCCGAAACGAGATATGCCCAGCTGCGCGGTGGAGTCACGCTCGGCAACTGGTCGGTCTCCTTGTTCGTCGACAACCTGTTCGACTCGGATACGGTGTTGAACTACCAGCTCACTCAGCGCGACGTGTACACGGGATCCTTCCCCTCGCCAACGCCCCAGGAAAACCGATACACATTCCGTCCGCGCACGATTGGCCTTACCGCGAGCTTCCGCCTGTAGGATCCTCGAACGACGCGCGGTGCGCGACGAATGGCGGCTGCACAGAAACAGACCGTCGCTCTATCCGGGAGACTGCCGTGCTGGGTCTTGTCTTTGATACTCCGCTGCTGATCATCGGACCGGTGCTGGTCGTGATCATGGGTTTTCTGGCCACCGTTGGCCTCCTCGTGATGCGCCGCCGAGTCCTTCCCCGGCTTCGGATCACGGCGGAGGACGTTGAGTTCATCAACACCATGGTGCAGTCAGTCATGATGTTCTATGCGCTGACCGTCGCGCTGATTGCGGTCGCTGTCGTGGGAGAGCTATTCCGACGCCTCGAACAGCGTCTCGCACGAGGCTACCGAGCTTGCTGTGCTTTACCGTGACGTGAGCAGTTATCCACTGCCAGTGCGGACACAGTTGCAGGGCGCGCTGCGGGAGTACGTCCAATACGTGATTCGGGACGCCTGGCCCGAGCAGCAGGCGGGACGCGTCCCCCGAGGGGGCGTCGAGCGGATCCGGCGCTTCGAGGAGATCCTGACAGGCTTTGAGCCGTCCACTGAGGGACAGAAGATCCTGCACGCGGAGACCCTGCGTGCCCACGACCAGATGATAGAAGCGCGAAGGACGCGGCTTGAGGCGGTCCAGATCGCGCTGCCGGGAATCATGTGGACGGTAATCTTAATCGGCGCCGCGCTCGGCCTGATCGGGTCGTACTTCTTCCGGGTCGGGGACGTGCACTTGCACATTAGTCTGGTGGTGCTGCTGGCAACGTTCATCGCATTGGTGATCTTCGTGGTGCTGGCGTTCGACCGGCCGTTCCGCGGCGACCTGGGCATCAGCTCCGAGCCCTACCAGCTGGTCTACGAGCAGTTGATGGAACGCTGAGATAGTTCGTGGCACGGCTGTTCATGCAGTGCCGCAAACCAATCTCCGATCAGTTGCGCATCATGATTCTCTTGGCTTCCTGCTCCAGGTCCGCGTAGGCCGCCTTTTCGACCGTGACGCCGACGCCCTGGATCGTGCCTCCCTTGAATGTCCCGGGAGTCTTGTACTCCTTGCTGACGGCGTCGCCACTGTCGAACCCGACGCATAGCCCATCGCCGGACAGGGTGAACTTGCCGGGCTGGGTCTTCATCGGGCCTTCCGCGACGGCCTGGTCATTGACGTAGAGTTTGGTCGTGCCCACGGATTCCTTATTGGGTCCTGCACCCGTGCGCGTGAACTCCATCCCGAGCGTGTACTTGCCGGGCGCCAGCTCGCTCGTCGAGACGAAGTGCTGCTCCGGCGCGATTCCCAGGAAGTTGTAGACGTAGTGGAGCTTGCGGTCCTTGATGAATAACGCGTGACCGCCGAAGCGCGAGCCATGGGCAAAGATCACTCCCGCGGCGTTCGGGTCGGTTATCTCGACATTGGCCAGGATTTTGTATGAGCGATTGCGCACGCTGGCGGCAACGCCTTCCGGAACGGCAGACGTGCCCGGGTAGTAGATAAACCGGTCACGCGCCGGCTCTGACGACGGACGCTCAACGCCCAGCTGTTCAAGCGCGGTGCGATCGTCGAGCGGCAGCACCAGGTTCGTCCTGGCCTCTTCGTTCCACGCCTTTATGAGCGCCTGCAGCTTCTCGGGATGCTGCTTGGCGAGGTCGGTTGATTCCGAATAATCCTCGGCCACGTGGTAGAGCTGCCATGCGTCCTTGTCGAAGTGTCCCTTGCCGGTGATCGGCGCGTGGACACTCGCCGCGAGCCAGCCGTCCTCCCACAGCCCGCGAGTGCCGAGCATCGCGTAATACTGGCGCTTCTTCTGCGTCGGTGCATCGGGCGCGGCATCGAAGCTGTAGCGCATGGACACACCGGAGAGCGGAAACTGCTCCACGCCTCGATACACTTTCGGCATCTCGAGGCCGACGATCTCGAGGATCGTCGGGACGATATCGACCGAATGATGGTACTGCGTGCGGACCTCACCGCGCGCCTTGATGCCCTTCGGCCACGAGATGACCAGTGGGTCGGTCGTTCCGCCGGAGTAGTTGGAATAGCGCTTGAACATCTGAAACGGTGTAGAAAACGCCACGGCCCAGCCGGTGGGAAAGTGCTCGTAGGTGTCCGGCCCGCCGAGCACGTCCAGGTACTTCATGTTCTCGGACAACTCGTCCGGGTAGCCGTTGAAGAACTTGTTCTCGTTGACCGAGCCGTTCGGCGAGCCCTCGCCCGACGCGCCGTTGTCCGCACCGTAGAAAACGACGGTGTTATCGAGCTGCCCGGTTTTCTCGAGGTAGTCGATGATGCGGCCGATCTGGGCATCGGTGTATTCGGAATACGCCGCATAGACCTCGGCCAGGCGCGAAAACAGTTTCTTCTCGTCCGCGTTGAGCGTGTTCCACGGACGCACCATGTCGGCTGGATTGGCGACTGACTCGGGCAGCGGGTTGATCGGTGTCAGCTTGGTGCCCTTCGGCACGACGCCCTTCTCGATCATCCGCGCCAGCACCCAGGTTCGGTACGCCTCATAGCCGTCGTCGAACTTGCCCTTGTACTTGTCGATGTATTCCTTCGGGGCGTGATGCGGTGCGTGGTTGGCGCCGGGGTTGTACCACATGAACCACGGCTTCGAAGGGTTGCTCCCTTTCTGATCGCGAATGAACCTGATCGCCTGGTCCGCGAGATCCTTGGAAAGGTGGTAGCCCTGCTCCGGTCCGTAGGGTGGTTCGATGAACCGATTGTCCTCGGTGAGATCGGGATACCACTGGTTGGTCTCCCCGCCGATGAATCCGTAGAAACGATCGAACCCCATCGCCAGCGGCCACAACTGGCGGCTCGCGCCCGAGGCGACGTCCTGCTCCGGAACGTTGTGGTTCTTGCCGAGCCAGTAAGTGCTGAAGCCGTTGTCCTGGAGGATCTGTGCGATGGTGGCGGCCTGCGGCGGGATGCGGCCGCTCGCGCCGGGAAATCCGTTGGCGCCTTCCGTGATCGCCGCCATCCCGTTGAGGTGATGGTTGCGTCCGGTGAGGATCGTCGAGCGTGTGGGCGAGCACAGCGCCACTGTGTGCCATTGCGTGTAGCGCAGCCCGTTGTCTGCCAGCTTTTGCAGTGTGGGCATGTTGATCCGGCCGCCGTACGGCGACCAGGACGCAATACCCGTGTCATCGTAGAGCACGAACAGGATGTTTGGTGCACCTTCGGGTGCCCGCTTTGGTGTGAAGGGACCCCAGTCCGCAACAGAATCGCGAATGTCGAGCTCGATCTTTCCCTTGAAGTCCTTGTACGGCCCGACGGGTTGCTCATCCTGAGCCATGGCCGTGAACGAAAGAGCCGCACCGAGCGCGGAGCCGATCAGCATCAGAAGAGCGGTCGTTTTCATCGACTGACACCCCCACTTGACTGTTCGTTGGACGTTCGAGCCGACGGATCATACGCGCATTATTTGGACACCACCATTCGAGTGATCTTCACCAGCGCCGACTCGGCTTCGGACGATGTCGATGGAGGCGCGACAAGCGCAATCCAACGGGCTTTGTTCGTGCCCTCGTGCTACATTCCCTTTTTTTCAATCTTCTGAGGACTCCGTTGCGACGATGCTCAGGAGTCGCAGGTCCATGTCCTTCGCGGCGACAGGCAAGACAGTGTCATGACGGCAACGAGCCTGAAGGAAAAGGCACGCGAAGAATTGCGCATATACGCAATCGTCGCTGCCTACCTCTACGTCTGCTTTGCTGCGTTGCTGGTGTTCGAGAGCTCGCTGCAGCCGGAATCCAGCGGCGGATTCGTCCCGCACGGCATTGCGGTCATCAAGGCGCTCGTGCTGGGCAAGTTTCTGCTGCTCGGTCGGGCGGTCGGTGCCGGGACGCGTGTCCACACGCGGACCGTGGCCGGCCGCATCGTGACCCGGTGCGTTTTCCTGCTCGTCGTCCTCGTGCTCCTCACGGTGCTGGAGGAAATACTGGTCGGCTTGATCCACGGTAAAGCGATCGCCGCGACTGCCGCCGAGCTCATGCAACGTCTGGGGCTCCAGGCGTTTGCGAAATGCGTGATCATGCTGCTGGTGTTGTTGCCTCTGGTTACCCTGGAGGAACTCAACAGCGCATTGGGTGATGGCTTGCTGCGTCGAACGCTGCTCGGCGTGGACGAGTCGGCGGAAAAGCGGTTAGCGCATAGGGCAGGCTCGCTTCGCGCCCACCCGCGGTTTACTAAACTGCGGGGTAAGGCTGAACGACGGCGACGCGATTTCGGGCCAGACGTCGATCAACTTGAGTCCGGGGCTCAACCCGCCATGGACGGTCGCGTTCGGCGCAGAGTACGGTTTCACGGTGGCAAGCCAACCAGCCTTTGTGCGCTTCGACTATCAGTACGCGAGTCGCAACGACTGGCCCGCGACGCTGCAGGATCCGAATTCTGCGCAGTACAACGCCGACACGTACACTCTGCCAGCCACGAAATATGCCCAGCTGCGCGGTGGAGTCACGTTGGGCAATTGGTCCGTCGCCTTGTTCGTCGACAACCTGTTCGACTCGGATACGGTGTTGAACTACCAACTCACGCAGCGCGACGTATACACGGGAACCTTCCCCTCGCCAACGCCCAGGAAAACCGATACACATTCCGCCCGCGCACGATTGGCCTTACCGCGAGCTTCTGCCTGTAGGATTCTCGCACGGCGCGCGCGTCACCTCGGGGAACAAGACGCGGCTAAGTAGCAGTGCGAGCAGCGCACCCGCAATCTGCGCACCGATGAATGGCAGTGCATCTGCGGGACGTATGCCGGCGAACGTATCAGTAAGGGAGCGTGCGAGCGTAATCGCCGGGTTCGCGAACGACGTGGATGAGGTGAACCAGTACGCAGCCCCGATCCAGCCCGCGATCATCCAGGGCGCGTCGTCCGGTCGTCGATGTCCGAGCACCACGAGCAGGAGCCCCAGCGTCGCGATGACCTCCGCGATCCACTGTGCCGTCCCCGCTCGTCCATGGCTCGAGATCTGTATCAGGGGCAGCTCGAACATCGCGTGGGCAAGCACCGCGCCAAGACAGCAGCCGGCGACCTGAACGACCGCGTACGCGGCGAAGTCGCGCCAGCTTAAGCGCCGACACAGGGTGAGCACGAGCGAAACTGCTGGATTGAAGTGCGCACCGCTCAGCGGAGCCAGAAGGGAAATCAGAACTGCAAGAACCGCGACGGTCGCGCCGGTGTTTGCAAGCAGCGCGACCGCATCGTCGTCCGTCAGGCGTTCAGCAGCGATACCGGAGCCGATGACGGCCGCGGCGAGCATGGCACTGCCGAATCCTTCCGCCACTAATCGCCGCGACAGTGACTCACTTGCCATTCGCACCCGGCATCCGGCCGATCTCCCGCACGTGTTCCTGCACCTTGAGGCGGTCAAGCGACGCAATGGGCAACTCGACGAATGGCTTGATTCGGTTCTCCAGCGCCCGCAGCGTTTCGCGAAACGCGAGCGATCTTTCCGCCGCGTTCCCTCCACGGCGGCCGGATCAGGCAGCCCCCAGTGCGCAGTGACGGGATGCCCGGGCCAGATCGGGCAGACTTCACCGGCCGCGTTGTCGCAGACGGTGATGATGAAGTCGAGTTCCGGCGCTCCGGGCTGCGCGAACTCATCCCAGCTCTTGCTGCGCAAACCTTCGGCGGGAAGGTCCAGTCGTCGCAGCAGCTCAAGCGCCAACGGGTTGACCTCACCCTTCGGGAAACTGCCGGCGCTGTAGGCGCGGAACTTGCCCCGACCGTGATGGTTCAACAGGGACTCGGCGAGAACGCTACGCGCGGAGTTTCCGGTGCACAGGAACAGCACGTTGTACGGCCGGTTGACCATTGCTGCTCCCCGCGCTAGGCGGCTTTCGGTGGGCAACAGGTGCTCGGTGGGGCCTTCGCGATGTCGGACCCGTAGGTCGTGCTCTCACCGGTCGTCAGGAACGTTTCCCACTTGACGCCCTGGGGATCCTCGATCCAGCTCTTTTCGCTTTTCGCGTAGCAGCAGGTCGTTGCCCCTTCTTCGAGCACTGGTCCATCTGCGCGCTGCAGCCGGCTGTACACATCGGCCAGCTCGACCTTGTTCTCGACCTGGATGCCGAGGTGCTGGACGCCCGCCTCCGAGCCACGCGCACTGATCGCGAAATTCACGCGTGGGTCCTCGAGCATCCACTTCGCGTAATCGGCCTTCTGGACGGTCGGCTCGGTCGCGAAGAGCTGTGAGTAAAAATGGATCGAGGCGTCGAGGTTGTCGACGGCCACGTGGACATGCAGACGCTTCATTTGATCGCCCCTGTGATGTGATGGGTTCAGACCGGACGGCATCGCGACTCAGGCGGCAGTCCGCGACCTGCGTGTCTTGGCGGCACTGGACGGGACGCATGGGATACACGCGGCCGCACCGCCACAACAGTTTTCCGTGAGGTACGTGACGACGGCGTTCATGGCGCCGAAGTCTGTTGAGTAGATGAGTTGTCGCCCTTCCCGGCGCTGCGTAATCAGACCCGCGCGCTGCAGGTTCTGCAAATGGAACGTGAGCGAGGATGGAACGAGTCTGATGCGGTCTGCGATGCTGCCGGCAGGAAGCCCCTCGGGACCTCTGGTCACCAGGAGCCTATAGACCGCGAGACGGTGCTCGTGGGCGAGCGCTCCGAGCGCGGCGATGACTTGGTTCGACTTCATGCGTTATACGATACTTTGCGGATTATCGAAATGTCAAGTTGACCGGCCGCTCCCATATCTGAAGGTCCGCATCGAGCCGCCGCACCTGGACGACTCGAATCTCAGGGCGTAGTGGGCGCCGCCGCGGCGAGTTGTGCGGCGCGTAGCGTGTCGGGGTGCTCCGCCCCGAGCGACTGCGTGAGCTGCGGAACGGCGTCGCTCGCGACGGTGCGTGCCGCCGCAAGCTCGCCGCGCAACTCGTCAGCACGCGCCATCAACAGCAATCCCTGTCCCGTGAGACTCGAGTACGGCTTCCCACCCTGTAGCGTGCGCGCGATGTCGAGGGAGCGCTGTGCGTCCGCCATCGCCGACGTGGCGTCGCCGCTGCGCAGGTAGACGTCGCTGCGCAGGTTGAGCGCACGCACGAGGGCCGCAACCCGCATCTCCCGCCCGTCGAAGAACGCGACGATCTTCGACAGTCCGGCGATCGACTGCGAGAGTCGACCGCGCTCCGCGTCGACGCGCGCCCGCACCTGCAGGATCGTCATCGCGGGCACGCTGTCCTCCGGCACGGTCTTGCCGATCTCAGACGCGAGCGGGGCGAGTTCGCGCTCGGCGCCGTCCACATCGCCCGTCAGCAGGCGCGTGTTGGCCCGGCCGGCTTGAGCCGCGATCCGCACGGCCTCATTTCCGGCACGCGTCGCGGATTCGATCGCCACGTCGTACGCAGCGAGCGCGTCGTCGTAGCGCGCCAGCGCGACGAGTGCGGACGCACGATTGATCAGCAGGTACGGCGGCGGCTCGCCGCCGATCGACCGCTCCACGGCGATCCTGAGCGCCTCGTCGTACTGCTCGAGCGCGCGACGTGCGTCGCCGGATGCGAAGCTGGCGATTCCCCAGTTGTTGCGGAGGAAAAAGATGCTCGGGCTCTCCCCCCGCCCCATCGCGACGAATTTCGCGAGTGCCTCAGCGTAATAGCGCTCCGCCAGGTCGTTGCGACCGGCGAGGTAGTGCGCCGCGGCGATGTCGGCAAGCAGCTCCGCTTCGACGTCCGGTTTCGCAATTGGCGATTGCTTCAGACGCGCCTGTGCCTGCAGCGCGTACTCGAGCGCGGCCTGGGGATCGTTCGTGTTCTGCGCGATGAACGCGCGGTCGCGCAGACACTGCACCGTCGTGAGTGAATCGTCGCCGCTGTACGTGAGCCCCTGCTCGATCATGCGCGTGGCGTCGTCGGGGCGACCGAGCAGCGACGCCGCATAGGCGCTCTCGCAGAGCAGCGTGGCCCGTAGCTCGGTATCCGAGGTCGCCTTCGTGAGCTCGAGCGAGCGCGCGAGCAGCTCGTCGGCCTGCGCCGGCTTCCCCGAGCTCAGGTAATACGCCGCCAGCATGTGCAGGATCGCGGCGCGATGCTCCGGGATGTCTCCTCGCTCATCAGGATCTGGCGGCTCCGGTCGAGCAGATCGGCCACCCGCACCGGCTGGTCCGCCGGCGCGACCTCGGTCAGCATGCTCGAGAAGAAGTCGATGACCGCTTCGTTGCGCCCGGAGAGCGAAAGCGCACGATCGCGCTGGCGTGTCGCCTCGATCGCCTGCCGGATCGACACGACCGTCGCCACGATAACGGTCAGCAGCACGATCGCCGCCGCACCGACGCCGAGCTTGTGACGGATCACGAACTTCCGCGCACGGTACCCGACTGAATCGGCGTGGGCACTGACGGGCCGGTCGTTCAGGTAACGCCGCAGATCATCGGCGAACCCCTCGACTGTCGGATAGCGCTCGGCGGGCTGCTTCTTGAGCGCCTTGAGCACGATGTTGTCGAGGTCGCCACGCAGCGCGCGCGCACGCTGCGGCGACCCACCGCGACCCGTGCTCGCCGCCCGCGATCCGGCGGCATCGCTGGGGCGCGTGGGCTCGGTGTCCACGATCGCGCGCAGGCGGTCGAGCGGCGTGTGCGCATCGCCACTCGTGGGGTGCTCGCCGGTGAGCAGCACGTAGAGCAGCACGCCGAGCGCGTAGACGTCGGTTGCGCTCGTCACCTCGCCGGCCTGCACCTGTTCGGGTGCGGCGTAGTCGGGCGTGAAGGCGTGGCCGGCGAGCTGCGTGAGTTCCGCCGACGGCGCGAGCTCGGTCGCGTCGTCGAGCAGCTTCGCGATGCCGAAGTCGACGAGCTTCACCTGGCCGTCCGCGGTCACCAGGATGTTCGACGGCTTGAGATCGCGGTGCAGGATCAGCTTGGCATGCGCGTGCGCCACGGCGGCGAGCACGTCGAGAAGCAGGCGGACGCGCGCGTCGACGTCGAGGTCGTGCGAATCGCACCAGTGGTGGATCGTCTCGCCATCGACGTATTCGAGCACGAGGTACGGCTGACCGGCTGTCGTGACGCCGGCATCGAGCAGGTGCGCGATGTTCGGATGCGTCAACCGGCCGAGCGCCCGGCCTTCGCGACGGAATCGCTCGACGCCGCCCGGACCGAGCAGCGCCGGATTCAGCAGCTTGACGGCCACCTGCGACTCGAAGCGGCCGTCACTGCGGTGCGCGAGCCAGACGGCGCCCATGCCGCCCTCGCCGAGCAGCCGGTCGAGCGTGTAGTTGCCGATCGCCTGACCCGTGAGCGACGGTTCGTCGACCGGTCGCAGCGCCGGATCGTCGAGGAATCCGTCGCGCTCGATCGTCGTGTATTGCGCGAGCAGGTCCGTTATGTCGTCGGCGAGCGCAGTGCTGATCGCGGCGCAGTTCGGCGACGCGCTGCCCGCGCGACGGCGGATCGAGAGCCAGCAACTCATCGAGCAGCGGACTGAGCTGGCTCCAGCGGGCCTTGTCGAAACGGCCCCTCACGGCTCGCGCAGTACGTCGTGCAGGTACAGGCGCGCCTTGTTCCAGTCGCGCTGCACCGTGCGCTCGGAGATGCCCCGCATCGCCGCGATCTCGGTGAACGAGAAGCCACAGAAGAATTTCAGATCGACGAGCTCCGCCAGCGCAGCGTCGACGGTGACCAGCTCATCGAGCGCCTCGCTCAAGCGCTCGAGCTCGCGCTCGTCGACCGCCACATCCGGGGTCTCCGTCGGCATCGACGTGATCTCGAACGCGGCTCCGCGCTTGAGTGCGCATCGCTCGCGCACGAAGTCGATCACGAGCCGGCGCATCGAGCGCGAGGCGTACGCCATGAAGCGCGCGCGATCTGGAAACTGCACCGCATCCCGCGCCGAGATCTTCAGATAGGCCTCGTGCAGCAGGGTCGTGGGGCTGACCGTCAGCTGCGGGCCGCTATGGCGCAGGGCGCTGCGCGCGATCTGGTGAAGTTGCGTGTAGAGCGCCGTGAAGAGCTCGGCCCGCGCATCGACGGTGCCGGAGCTGGCGTCTGCATTCCCTGTGTCCGCCGTCACGCGAGCCACCCGCAGTCTCCCCCACTGGGCGGAGTTTGCGCCTCCCCGCTGCGGGATTAAAGCGCCGGAAATGGCCGGCAGAAGGCGACATGAGCGGCTGCCTGTCGGGTTTGGCGGGCGGCCTCCGTTCTATTAGGCATACCCCAACTACCGCCGAGGGCATCGACATGACGATTGGAATACTCCGCAGCATGGTTCTCGCGCGCGCCATTGCCGTCGAGCCGATCGCGCGTGCGCTTTGCGCCGATCCGATCGACGCCGACACGCCTCCGTTCGCGCGGAAGAGCGACCGCTGGCGGGTAGCCGCGCGCCGTGCCGCGCAGTCGACCTGGACGACGGCCGCTCACGAGACCGCGGTCGAACCGGACGACGCGGATTTGCCCTGAATTTCAACAGCTCGTCCTGCGACGAGGCATTCACATCCATCCACAAGGAGACATGCGACATGAACCGGAAATTCTCTTGCCTGCGCCTGGCTGCAACGCTGGGCATCGCCGCGCTGGCCACCTCGGCTGCACTGGCCCAATCCTACCCGGAGGCCGATGAGGGCAGCGAGCCGGCAGCAACCAGCGCCGCGCCTGCGGCCAAGCATTGCGTGGCCGAGCTCGCACCCGTGGCCGAGGGCGCGAAGGTGTCGGCGATGGGGAAGGTCAGCTGCTACACGAACTTTGCCGGCGCGATGGCCGCGGCTACGGACAACGCCGTCATGCTGTCGTCCGACGCCTCGCCGCGGTCGGTCAGCGAGGCAGACCTCACGTCGGCCGCGGCCCGGGTGATCGGCATCGACTACGACGGCACGTACTACAGCGGCGCCAGCTTCATCTGGTACGCGACCAACCCCTACGGCTGCTACGGCGGCCTCTCGTACGTCGCGAACATGCCGAGCTGGCTCAACAACCGTCTGTCGTCGACCCGCGGCTTCAACGGCTGCCGCAGGAACACGAGTTTCGACGGCTACTACCAGACCGGCGATTGGGTGCGCTGCTTCTCGAACTGCGTCTACGTCGGTGCTTTCATGACCAACCGCGCATCGTCGAAGCGCTGGGGACCTTGAGGGGTACTGCCCAGGCAGGACCGTCGGAATGACGGGTCCGTCGGGGGACTGCCGGATGCAAGACGGCAGTCCTCCGACACCACGGGGTGCGTCGCGCCCGCCTTCGCCAGTCTGACCAATTTGCGTCGCGCATCAGGAGAGCTGTCGAGGCCCAGCTGACCCGGAAGCGATAGCGAGTCGAGTAGTCGCCGGCGATCCAGCGCAGATCGGCCCGAGCGCGGGCCTCCAACCAGACATGCCGCCAGTTGCAGGCCCACGCGACTGCCATCAATTGCTGCGAGATCTTGTGGCTCTTGATCCAAAGAATTGCGGCTCCATCAGCAGGAGCCCGCACAGATACGTAGTTGCATTGACCGAAATATAGGAAATGCTCGGCGAGCGGTTTCTGAAAGCGCGTCCGCGTGGATCGCGTTGTTAGCGGTCATACCCGACCACGCCAATACCCAGGCCTCTGTCGACGATGCGAGAGGGCGATGACGCGCAACCGGTCCCCGTCGACACGATAAATGAACGCAAACGGAAATCGACGCATCGGAAATCTTCGATGTCGACCGTCGATCGATTCACCGATGCTGGGAGCGTGGCAGAGAAGATCCGCAATGCGCTCCGCTTCCGTCAGTAGCTCGCCGCCGAGTCCTGCGCTGCGTTGCTCACCGAGTGTCACTGCCGCCGCGAGCTCCTGCTCCGCTGCGGGGTGAAACTCGGGCTTCATTTCTTGAGCTGGGCCCGAAGGCGGGCAAATACCTCTTCAGCGGGTTTGCTTTGGACAGCGCCCGAATCGAGTTCCTCAGAGCGACGGCTCACTTCCTGCAACCACGCTGCTTCTACGTCTGGATCGGCAGGTCCGTCCAGTTCTTCCCACAGCATCCGGAGAAGCGCTTCCTTCTCAGCTGTGCTGAGAGAGCGGATGTCTTCCTCGATCTTGGCAAGTGGACGAGCCATGTGATTACGGTACCAGCGGTGGTGGATGGCTGCAAATGAGACTAATTGCTTACCGCTAACGCTCGAGCTCAGCGGCAAAGGGAAGCGCCCGCGCACGATCGGCCCCACAGCGAGCTTACGACTGTAGGATGCTGAAATTACACCGCGTGCGCGACGAATGGCTGCTGCACAAATTCCATTGGTGGGGGATTGGCGGGCTACGCCTTGCGCTTGTGCAACCAGTTCGGCAGGAATCCATAGGGATTGGCAATCTCTTCCTTCAGCTCTACGCCCAGTGTCTGCAGGCGTTGCTGCAGCCTCCCTTGCAGGCTTTCGTCGAACACGTCGGTGCAGCCGCCGACAAACTCGCCGCCGATGAACAGCTGCGGCAACGTGACCCAGCCGGTACGCTCCTTCAGCGCCGCGCGCAGGGCGCCGCCGCGGTTTTCTCGCTGATATTCGACGGAATCGACGTTGATGGTCCGGTACGGAATCTGGTAGCGATCAAACAGCTTGCGCACCGACCAGCAGAATTCGCACCACTCCAGCGCAAACATTACGATCGGCTGCTGTCGATCATTGATCAGGGCCAGCATCTCCTGTCGGGCCGCGGCGTCCACCGGCTCGTCCTGCGCAGCGGGTGCCGGCGCGGGCACGGCGCGGACGTCGAACCGGTAACCGGGCGTCGAGCGAGAGATGGCCAGCTCTTCTTCGGTCATGTCTTCCGGCACGTCGGCGAACAGCGGCGTGGTCATGTAGCGCTCGCCGGTGTCCGGCAGCATGCACAGCACGGTGCTGCCCGCAGACGCGCGCGCGGCCACCTGCAACGCGCCGGCAAACGTTGCGCCGGACGACGTGCCCACAAAAATGCCTTCCTGGCGCGCGAGGTCGCGGGCGCAGCGCATGGCGTCGTTGCCATCGATGGCGATGAATTCGTCGATTCGCGCACCCTGCGTCACTTCCTCGACGATCGCCGGGACGAAGTCCGGTGACCAGCCTTGCATCACGTGAGGCCGAAAATGCGGATGGCTCCCGCGCGCGGTGCCGTCCGCGTTGCGGGGCTGCGCGATGCCGCTGGCGAGGATCGCGGAATTGTCGGGCTCGCACACGACGACGCGGGTGCGTGGACTGCGCCGCTTCAACACGCGCGACACGCCGCTCAACGTGCCGCCAGTGCCGAACCCGGTGACCCAGTAGTCCAGCGGCAGGTCTTCGAACGCGCCGAGGATCTCCACCGCGGTGGTTCGCGCGTGCGTCTCGGCATTTGCCGGATTCTCGAATTGCCGCGGCTGCCACCAACCATGCAGGCGCGCCAGTTCCTCGGCCTTGGCGACCATGCCCGAGCCCTTGTCCGCGGCCGGCGTCAGCACCACCCGGGCACCGAGAAACCGCATCAGCTTGCGGCGTTCGACACTGAAACTTTCCGACATCACGACGACCAGCGGATAACCTTTCTGCGCGCAAACCATCGCAAGGCCAATGCCGGTGTTGCCGCTGGTCGCTTCGACGACGGTCTGTCCCGGCGTCAGCGCTCCACTGCGCTCGGCATCCTCGACCACACCCAGCGCCAGGCGATCTTTCACCGAGCCCATGGGGTTGAACGATTCCAATTTGGCGAACAGCTGGACGTGACCGGGCGCCAGCTTGTTGATGCGGACGACTGGCGTGTGGCCGACGGTCTGCAGGATGTTGTCGTACCGCTGTTTCATGGTGGTCCTTCCCAGATGAATGCCCAGTACCGTGGCGGCATTCTACTTGCGTTCATCGGTCCTTTGCCGTCAGTTGGTTGCGGGTGCGGAAGGCGATGATGCCCTGGTCCTGAGCCTCATCGCGCTTCCGCGTGCCCGGATCAAGCCACCTGCGCGAGCTTCTCGCGGTTCTCCGTGGTGGGATCGATCATCGTCAGCACCTGGAACACGCGCGTGGCCGGAAAGCCACTGAGGCGTGCGTGTTCGTGCACGTGGCTCTCGTCCTCGGCCAGGTAGGTGCAGAACGTGCGGTCGGCGGTTACGTAGGAATGCACCCACTGGACCTTCGGCGCAAGCTCGGCCAGGGCCTTGTTCGACGTGGCGGCTGCTGTGGACAGCTCGCGGTCGTTCATTTGGCCGACGCCCTCGATCTTCCTCTCGATGACAAACAGTACGCCACGTATTGGCCGTTCGCGACACTCTGCGCCCTGCTCGCCGAACGTGGCCGCATCGATGAGGCCAAGGCGGTAGCCGATCGCCTGCTGAAAATGAAGCCCGGCTACAACATGGCGTTTGCCCGACAGGACTTCTTTTTCATCTGTGCGCCGGAGTTCGTGGACCGGTACCTGCGCCATCTCGCGCTCGCGGGGATTCCGGCGGGTTGACCGCCTGGAGCCCGAAGTACGCATCAAGAGTTTTCTCTCGCAGCCCTATCCATCTGGGGAGTACCCCCCGCGTCGCGGATGATCGATGCTCCATACACCCGACCGAGGTGGAGAACCGTCGACATGAACGATGCCCTGAATGACTTATCGGAATTGCGCGCGCGTCACGTCGCGACGACCGGAGCACGCGTGCTGGCGCTGCGACTGTCACGCAACCACTCGGTCTCGGCCATTCTTTGGCAGGACGCGTACGTGGTCACGGCGGCCGAGGCCCTGCGAGGCGAGGATGACGTGGAAGCATCAGGTCCCACGACCACGGTCCGCGCCCGAGTTGTCGGCGTCGAACCGGCGGTCGACGTCGCGGTGTTGAAATTGTCCGAGTTCGGCTCGGCGACGCCGCTGTCACCGACGGACGCTCCCGAGACGGGGGCAACCGTGGGCGTAGTCGGCCGCTGTGCGGACGGCGTCCTGGCCACGTGGGGCACCGTGAAGCTGAGTGCGGGGCCGTGGACGTCCCGGCTGGGTGGGCGGCTCGACCGGCGACTCGAACTCGACGTGCGCTTCGATCGCCGGCTCGAAGGCGCGCTCGTCGTCGACGCAACGGGCGGGGCGATGGGCATGACCGTGCCAGGGCCTCGCGGCCGCGTGCTGTGCATCCCGGCGAGCACGATCCAGCGCGTGATCACCGCCATCGTGCAACACGGCCACGTGCCACGACCGTTCGTCGGTCTGCGGCTGCAACCGCTCTGGCTCGACTCGGCCTCGGCCGCGCGCCTCGAATTGCCCGCGCACACGCGATCGGTCGCCGTGGTGACCGCTGTCGAGCCCGGCTCCCCAGCGGCCGCGGCCGGCGTGTGGACCGGGGACTGGCTCGTTGCCGCGGCCGGCTCGCCGCTCACCAGCGCACCGGCCTTCACGAGCGTGATCGCGTCCCGACAGCCGGGGGACGTCGTCGAGTTGAGCGTCCACCGGGCTGGTGCGCGCGCGACATTGAAAGTGCAGATCGGCGATCGTCCGCACTGATCCTTGCGCAACCGGCATCCCGCCACCACATAGTCAGCATGAATGCCGTCCTGGCAGGCCGCCCCACCCCCAAGCGCCGCGCGATCGGCGACGTACTGGACGCCGCGCACTGGGTGACCGCACGGGTCGACGAGCCCGTCGGACTCCACCCGCGCGTGCAGTCGGCGCCGCCCGCGATCGTGCTGCTAAGCGATCCGTGGCCAGACCTGCGCGCCTGGCTCGATGCGGCATCGCGTCTTCCGGTCCCCACGGTCGTCGTCGGGGCCGACCGGTCCCACGACGGCGAGATCCGCGCCGCGGGCGTGCGAGGGTTGCTCGGCTGGCCCATGCCCTCTGCAAAGCTCGACACCGCGCTGCGCGCGGTCGACGCAGGGTTCGAGGTGCGTGAAACGCGCGTGACCGACCCCGCCACACAGGGGATGCGGCGGCCGCGCCTTTCGCCGCGCGAACGCCAGATCCTCGCGTGCGTGGCGGTCGGCGCATCGAACAAGCAGATCGCGGCGCGTTGCGACGTTTCGCCGAACACGGTCAAGTTTCACCTCGCCCGCCTCTTCCAGAAGCTCGGCGTCACCACGCGGGCGGAGGCCGTCGCAACGGCAATCGTGCTCGGGGAGCTCGCAGTCTGATGCATGCGGCGCGCGCATTCGACGAACAGGTGCTCGATGCGTATTCGGCCGCGGTGGTCGGCGTCGCCGAAGCCGCCAGCCCGGGCGTCGTGGCCGTGCACAGCGAAGGCGCACGCGGTGCCCGCGGGCTCGGTTCGGGTTTCGCGTTGGCGGACGACGGGCTCGTGCTCACGAACCAGCACGTGGTCGGCGATCACCGCAAATTGCGCGTCGTGACGCTGGCGGGCACCGAAGCCGAGGCGACGGTCGTGGGCCTGGATGCCGACACTGACACGGCGCTGCTGAGGGCACGGCTCGAGGTGCCCTCCTTGCCGCTCGGGCGATCGGCGACGTTGCGCCCCGGTCAGCTGGTCATCGCGATCGGCAACCCGCTCGGATTCGACTGCAGCGTCACAGCCGGTGTGGTCAGTGCGCTCGGGCGTTCCTTGACGACGCCGAGTGGGCGGCGGGTCGAAGGCGTCGTCCAGACTGACGCCGCGCTGAATCCGGGCAACTCGGGCGGTCCGCTGCTCGACGCGCACGGCCACGTCGTCGGCATGAACACGGCGATCATCGCGGGCGCGCAGGGCCTGTCGTTCGCCATCGGCATCGACATCGTCCGTGAAGTCGCCATTGCACTGCTGCGCGACGGCCGTGTGCGACGCGCAAGCATCGGCATCGCAGCGCGCACCGTCACGCTGCCCGTTCGCCACCGCGCACGGCTCGACCTCGATCGTGCGACCGCGGTGCGGGTCGACGCCGTCGATGCGCAGAGCGCGGCGGGACGCGCGGGCGTCGAGGTCGGCGATCTGGTGTTGTCGCTCGACGACGAACCGGTCGCGTCGGTCGAGGGTTTATGGCGCGCACTCACTGCCGCGCGCATCGGCCGTCGCCTGCCACTGGTGGTCTCGCGCAGATTGACGAAGCGGACGCTGCAGCTCACGCCCGACGAGCGGTGCTGACACGTGCCCGCTGACGACCGTTGCCTTCAATGCGGCATCCGCTGCCTCGACACTCCCAGTCTCAACGGCTCGGACGGCTTCGAGCTAGCGCTCTTTGTCGCGGGCTCTTCCAAGCGAGAGAATAGCATCGTCAAGGTCACACGGATTTAAGGGGAGTCCCATGCCGACCACGTTCCGCAAGGTGAGCTATACGTATCTCACGACGACGAGCCGACCCGGCGAGGCGGCGCGCGTGCTCGAAGCGCTGCGCGACGCGGACGTCAATCTGCTCGCTTTTTCCGGCTTTCCGCAAGGGCGAGGCAAGGCGCAACTCGACCTCGTGACCGATGCGCTCGATGGCCTGAAGGCGGTCGCCCGACGCCAGAAGTGGAAACTGAGCCGGGTCAAACGGGCGTTCCTGGCCCAGGGAATCGATGAGGTGGGCGCTGCGATCGCACCGCTCGCAAGGATGGGAGCCGCGGGCATTAACGTAATCGCCGCCGCTGCGATCACTGCGGGCGAAGGTCGTTTCGGTATGATCTTCTGGGTCGAGCCGCGCAATTACAACCGCGCGGCGAAGGTGCTGGAGGCCGCCTGATCATTGACGCGATAACGAAGCGCTCGGCGGGCGCAAGCAGGCGAAACCTGCTTGTGAACATCCGCTCTTCAACCATGCAACGACGATCCCCATACGGCGTGTCGCAAGGCGACTCGATCGTGCGTACGCCGGCCCCAAGTGCGCGTTCGTACACCGCGTCAGTGTCGGTTACGTAAACGTAGAGGAAAGCGGCGAGTTCCCGAAAAAGAAACCCGGCACGTGGCCAGGGTCGTATTGATGAAACAAGGGAGAGCGCCATGGAAATTGCGTCACGCGCACTGGTACAAGTCGTCGCACTGACGGCTGTTTCGATGCCATCGAGTGGAGCGCGACCCCCAACGTCGGCGCTTGCCGTATCGGTCACCGGAGGTGGTGTCGTGACGAGCGATCCCGGTGGTATTTCGTGCCCGTCGGACTGTAACGAGCCCTACGCAAAGGGAGCTCGCATTATTTTGACCGCCAGCCCTTCCACTCATCAGACCTTCGTTGGCTGGGGTGGGGCATGTGCCGGCACAAGTACGACCTGTTCAGTGAACGTCTCGTCACCTCAGACCGCGGTAACCGCTGCCTTCACTTATTTTGCTTGGCCATAAAACCGGTTAGGAGTCCGACCCTGTCTAATTCTGCGCAAGAAATGTATCAGTCGAGCCGCACAGCATAGACGGGTGTATCGACGTGCCTGATGAGCAGCGCCACATCGATCGAGCCCCAGGTCGCGATGCGGAACCTCCCGAACGTGTGCCGCCAGTTGCTTGCGTGACTCGAGATCGCCCTCGCATCCGCGACAGGGTCCAACCCGTCACCAGAGCATCGTGCCCACTGCCATTCTCCGGTCGTCAGGGCGGACCAGCCCTGCGCTTCGGGCGCCATGATCGCGTGGACGGTGGCGCCGTCCTGCGCGGAGTAATAGACCAGCCGGTCCAGACTCGGTGCGTATTCAATCGCAGCGTATTCGGCAATGCGAGGTCGCGCACGGCTCGAGCGTAACGGCACTGCGGGTGCCGCCGGATCGGCCGGATCAATGGCGAACAGCTCGTCTCGGGCGTGCACGAGCACGACGATGATGTCCCGCTTCGGGTCGAGTTGCATCGCGTTGTGGTTGGCATCGCCAGGGAACTTGTTTGCCTGCAGCGGGCCCCAGCGGCCGAAGGTGCCGTCTGCATTCTCACCGTCTGGGCAAAAACCGATGAACGCGTTGCCACCGCCGTCGTCGCCGGAATGTCCCCATAACAGGCGCCGAGACGAATCCCAAGTCGTAAAGCCTCCCGAATTCAGAATCGCCAAGCGGTGGTGCGGCCCACGACGCCATTGACGACGATCGAGATTGAACATGTGCGGAATTGCGACGGCCTTGACGCGAGGACCCAGTTCGCTGTTGCCCTTCAAGATCAAGTAGTCGTTGCCGAGCGAGTCGTACTGCACGTAACCATAGGTATGCGGTGGCAGTGGTGAGCCGTCCGGATACTCTGCGTTCGAATAGAACGCGCCCTCCCCGTACTGTTCAGCGCCGCCCAGGACGAACCCGTCTGAGATGCGTCGCCACTCTCGTGTGGCGAGATCAAAAGCGTGAACGTCGGAGCCGAAGTAGTCATCGTGGCCGCCGCCGAAAACGATCAACGAGCCGGAGTCACCGAACCGCGTTGCAATCACGGCACCATTCCACGCCTCAGTAATTGCCGGAAATCCGACTCGGCCGGTCCACGGCGCACGCGGGTAGCGGCCGGCCAGCCGTCGAATCACGTCGGACCGTCGTCGAGGCGGGTTCAGGACTGGATCACGGGCAGGGTCGCACTCCCACAGATATCGAGTGCCGATCGGTGTGGTGGGTAACCCCAGGTCAGGTCGATCGCCTGACAGGCGATACCAGCGGCCGATTCTCATGGCATCGAGCCACGGTGGCGCAACAAGATACTGGTTTGGGACGATGTGGCTGGTCACCCGCCGCACAATACTGCACGGCTGCGCATGCGTGCTCCGCCAGAAACAAGAACCCCGGCGCGCGTGGCCGGGGTTCCTGCTGCGTTCAACGGACTATCTGCCGATCGTCGTTTCACTATCAGAAGAACTTGAACGTCGCGGTCGGGTTGGTCGGTGTCGTATACGTATGCGGGAGGGACAACGTAACCGTCTTGCACGTGCCAGCATCGGCCTTGCTGGTCTTCCAGTTGTACTGGTAGTAACCGCCACCCATGTTCATGAGTGCCGGCCTCACGTCCGCCGAGTATTCCTCGACCGGATCGGCCGCCGTAGAGACGTCCGTGCAAGCCACGCCCGTGATCGTGAGAATGGCCGCGACCAGGTCGGTGATCGGACCGCTGGCGGTCGCCGCATAGAACTTGAACGGGATCATCTGGCCGGCCTTGGCATTGTTGGTGGCCACTGACGGCGGCTCGACCGGTGGGTAGAAACCAGCGAGCGACGCCGTTTCGGGTTCGGGTTCGGACAGGGTGCAGTTGGTGGGACTTCTCGAGAAACAGAAGGATCCTGAAAAGGTACCGCCCGCTCCACCGGTGTCCTGCAAGTCTGAAAAAGCAAAGTAGAAGGTCGGAACCGTGCTTCCTGCCAACGCACTGGTCGTTCCACTGACGGAACCGGCAGTCTGTGGACCTGCAAGTATGTTCTGCAAGCCGACACCGGGATTGTCCGGCGTGCCTGCGCACTGCAAGTCCAACGGCCGCCGTCGTGTCGCGCGATGCGCGAACCGGCATGCAGAACGACAAGCCAAAGTTGAAAGCGCTGGGGGTTGCCGAATCAACAGCGGTGCCGGTCACCGAGAATGTGCCGACGAGATCAGTCGCGGTGTCGGTCGAAAAAGTGACTGCTGCCTGCACCGCGAGCGGCCCGGCTAGCAACCCCATGGCCAGCAAGCCTTGAATTGTATTTTTCATATAGCCTCCGAGTGAGTGTGTTGGGTCTGCGATGTCGCGCACGATAGGCGCGACGTGTATCGGCAAGACGTCAGTTCGGAGCGAAAGTGTTTCCAGTCTGTAACTGGCGGCGCGAAGCGGCCGGCGAAAGGTCACAGGCGACGCCACCAACAACCCCTCAGATGGTCCCGCCGTCTGGGCGACTGTCACGTCCAATCTCTTCTACAACACCCGACTTGCGCTGAGAGCGCTGGGCGGCGCCAAAGGCACCGATGGCGGCTCGGTCACGCTATACATGAGCGGTAACGTCTTCAGGAACAACGGGGCAAATCTCGGGGGCAGCGGAGCAACGTCGCTGTGGCTGACTCCGGCGGTTGGAAACCGCCTCAGCGTGAGATCGGACTCCGACACGTTCGGAGAGGCACTCTCAAACGTGTCGCTGACTGCCGGTGCTGGCGCGCTCGACGACCCGAGAGGCAGTGAGATCGAGGCCGAGTTCATTCGCAGCCACTTCATTCGCGAGTCGCCAGACACGCCACCCGAGATCTCGATCTTCGGTGGGGGCGGCAGAAACAACCACACCGTGGTGTCGGTCCGTCGGGCAACAGTGAAGACCTCTGCGGGGGTTCCCGTCGAGGGTGCGCTCTTGATCCAGGACGAGCCCGAGCCCGACTCAGGGACGAACACGGCGAGGCTGGAGGGGTCCCGACGGGACTTCATCCGTTTCAACCAAGGTCTCCCCGCACCAGCCGCGCATTTCTTTCTCGAGCACTAAACGTGCAGGTCGGGCTAGTCAAATTAATGGGTCACACGCTGGACGGCGCGCGGCACTCACCGGTGCGAACGAGGTGACCGCTTCGCGTCTATGCGTCTCCGGCACCCGGGCTGCCCGGCAGCGAGTGACGAGGCAGGTCAATCGTGAAGACGCAACCGGAGCCTGGTATGTCGCGGACCCTGAGCACCCCGTCGTTTGCTTCGACGCTACGCTGACAGATCGCCAGCCCGAGTCCGAGCCCGGACCTGTCCTTGCCGCTCTGCTTGAAGGGCGAGAACAAGTACGCAGCAGCGCCCGGCGGCAGGCCGCCGCAATGGTCTTCAACGTCGATTCGGTTGCGGTCGGCGGCTGCGTATGCCCGCAATGAAACCTCAGTTCCGGGCTGAGAGAACTTGAAGGCGTTCTGCAGCAGGTTCCCCACGGCGGAGGAAAGCAAATCCCGGTCGACGTTGAGTGCTAGTTGCGGGTCGACGGCACAGACAGTAAAGCCGCACTGCCTTGCCTCTGCCTCCAATAAACCAGACGTTCGCATGTCTGCGACGAAATTGGCGAGGGAGATCAGGCATTTGCGCGGCGGCATCCCCGCCTTCAGGCGCACGTCGGCGAGCGATTGATCTATCA
The DNA here is from genome assembly GCA_963784225.1 of uncultured Gammaproteobacteria bacterium. Classification (GTDB taxonomy): domain Bacteria; phylum Pseudomonadota; class Gammaproteobacteria; order Steroidobacterales; family Steroidobacteraceae; genus RPQJ01. The sequence continues at coordinate 73,230 of CAWAQN010000012.1, read as the reverse complement.
GGGTTCGCATACCTATCAAGGACCGGTCCAACACGGCTCCCATCGCACCTGCCCAGCCTACGTTGCCTGTTCTGATGGCAACGACGGCGAGCGTTGCCGTCTGAATGTGATTGCGCAGCTCGTGCGCAATAACCCCGAGGCGTTCATTCAGCGCGTCGACGCTCCTGCTCTCAACTTCGGACTGGCGCTGAACGCCGTATTCCGTCACCGCATCGGCGATGCCATTGTCGAGGCAGCGATTGAGGGTTCGAAATTCATCTATTTCAATGGACGTGCCGCGTTCAAATGCCAGATCGGTGATCGCCTGGCAAAGGTCGCCATAGTCATGGACAACCTGATCGATGGTGAAGCCGTGATGCGATAACTCGCGCCCATGCAACGCCGCCGTGGCACCGATCTCGGAAGCGACCGGTCCGCCGCCGGAGGGGCCGGACACTCCTCGGCTCCGCATGGGGTCTGAGGTCTGCTCAACCTGAAGTGTTTTGATCAACTGATCGAGGAATGCCGGAATTCCATGCAAGAACCCCCCGTCGACCAGTTGCGGTGCAAGGCGTTTGACGACCTTGACTCGGCACCGTTCGATCAGGTCATCGCGGTTGATCGTAAGGAATTCGTGTAGCACTCCGGCAGCGTACGCTTGCACGTGCGGCTGTTCGGTGCGTTTCCGTACACATGCGTTAGGGCGAATCTTCGGGTTTCGGTCCGTCCCGGCCCTTACAGCGCGGCCCCTTTGACGGCGATCTTGCCGTCGCTCAGGACAAGGCGCGGCTCGAAAAACGTCTTGCTGTCGCTGAGCGGGTCGCCATCATAAGCGACGAGGTCCGCTTCCATCCCGACACGAATGCTGCCGGTGCGGCCGTCGACACCAAGCACTTGCGCGCCGCTCAACGTAGCCGCCGTGATCGATTCCAGAGGCGTCATCCCGATGTCCTCGCGCAGCATCGCGATTTCGTGCGCGATGCGGATGCGGCCGGTGTCGTCGTTGTCGGCATAGCTGCCATCGGTCGCGGCCGCGATGGTGATTCCGAGCGCGCGGGCCTTGCGCACGGCTGCGCGCAACGGGCCCATCATCGACTGCGTCCGCAACTGCAACGCGACGTCCTCGCCGGAGTTGCCGTGCGGGTCGCCCAGCGGACTCATCACCGCGAGCGTCGGCACAAAGAACGTGCCGCGGCGCTTCATCTCCGCGAGCGTCGCATCGTCCACCCACGTGCCGTGCTCGATGCTGCGCACACCCGCACGCACCGCGGCCGCAGCACCTTCACGCCCGTGCGCATGGGCGGCGACATACAAGCCTTTCCTGGCGGCTTCCGTGACCGCGGCTCGCATCTCGTCCCTGTGAGCTCCTGCTTGCGCGGATCGGTGCTGGTGAGCCCCGCCCGCTCACTCGCGCCAACCTTGATCACGTCGGCGCCCTTCGCGATCAGGGCACGCGTGGCTTCCGCAATGCGATCCGGCCCACGCAGTTCGCCATCGATCGCGTCACCGAACTGCGGGTACACCTCAAAGAACGCCATCCCGGGCTTCGGACGTATGTGTCCGGGCGAGACGAGGAGCTCGGGACCCGGCACGTAGCCCGCGCGGATGAGGTCCCGGGTCCCCATCGCCTGCAGGTTTGTGTCTCCCAGCACGCGCGAGGTCGTCACACCTGATTGCAGCGCGCGCAGGGCCGCCTCTGGAGATTCGATGTGAGAATGCGCGTCGATCAGACCGGGCAGGAGATAACGGCCGTTGAGATCGATGCGGCGTACGCCGGCCGTCGCGGCCGGGGCTCGCTTCGATAGAGCAGTGATCTTGCCCGCGCGCACCGTGACCGCCACGCCTGTGCGGGGCGCGGCGCCCGTGCCGTCCACGACCGTTGCATTGACGAGATCAACGTTCTGCGCGACGACCGCGAACGGACTGGCCGCGAACAAAAGCAGCGCCAGGCGGCGCGATGCATGGAGGCTTGCCCTGCCGTCGCCGCGCTTCATCATGCATCGTTTTCCTCTTTGAGCGATCGGTAGACGATACAGGGAAGGCGCGCCAGTCGACACACTCGGCGGTCAGCTACAGGGTCCGACCCTGGGTGGTGCTTCACGTCGCAGGGCGAGCCGATGCGGGTGGTGGGCTCGGCACTGATCGGCCTATTATTACGCGGAGCGCCCCACTTCGCGGCCGAAGCCGGCGCGTCGAATCAGACGCAGGGGGGAATCTTGTACGGCAGTTTCGACCTGTAAGACATGGCACGTTCCGGCCGGACCCAATCCTCGCCTCGACCGGACCCGATCCGGGTGCGCTTCGACGCGTTCGAACTGGACGAGGCGAATGTGCGGCTGCTGCGGAGGCAAGGCCATCACGCTGCCGCCGACGCCATTCGCGGTGCTGTGCGCGCTCGCGCGGCGATCGGGATCCTTGCTCAACAAGCACGACCTGCTCGATGAAGTCTGGGGACATCGATTCGTCGGCGAATCGGTGTTGAAAACGGCCATCAGCGACCTGCGCACCGCACTTGGCGATGACCCGCGAAATCCCCGCTTCATTGAAACGGTTTCGCGCCGCGGCTACCGCTTTATTGCCGACACCCAGCCGGTCAGCGCCGCGCCGAGACGGGACAGGCGCAGGCTCCGCTCGCCACTTCCCGCGGCGCCATTCTTCGTTGGACGCGCCGATGCCATGGCACGGCTTGGCCAAGCCTGGCAGTCCGCCTGCAACGGCAGGCGCTCGATCGTCTGGGTGGCAGGCGAGCCGGGGATCGGCAAGACGGCGCTGATCGAGCATTTCATCGCGAGCCTCGGCGACGTCGCCTGTGCACGCGGCCAGTGTGTGGACTATTACGGCACTTGTGAGCCGTATCTTCCGGTTCTCGAAGCGCTCGCGGACCTGTCCCGGCGCGACAGCACCGTCGCGCCGCTGCTGCGTGCCGTGGCGCCGACGTGGCTGCTGCAGCTGCCGTGGCTCAGCACGGTGGAGGAACGCGAGGCCTTGCGACGAGAACTCGCTGGCGTAAGTCCCGAGCGGATGCCGCGTGAAATGGGCGAGCTGCTCGATCGCTACACCGATCGACGGCCGCTGCTGCTCGTGACCGAAGACCTGCACTGGAGTGATCGCGCGACTATCGAGCTGATCGATTTCCTTGCGCGGCGACGCAGCAGTCCGCGCCTCATGTGGCTCGCGAGCTTCCGGCTTGCCGAGGTGGTCGCACTCGATCATCCGCTCAACCCGATGCGGCACGAGCTGCGCCTGCACGGATTGTGCGACGAGATCGTGCTCGATTCGTTTTCCGAAAGCGAGATCGCCGAGTACGTCGCCGAACGATACCCATCGCTCGCCCGTGACGAGAGGTTTGTACGGGCGCTGCACGCGCGGACCGACGGGGTCCCGCTGTTCGTGGCATCCGTCATGAGCGACATCGCGCCCGGCGCTTCACACAGCGGTGACGAAGCAGCGGCCGCGACGCAAATCGCCAACGCCGCGGTGCCGCAGAATCTCGCAGCCATCATCGACCATTACATTGCCAGGCTCGTCAAGATCAGCGTGCGCTGCTGTCGGCGGCGGCCGTTTGCGGTACCCAATTCCGTATCGCCACGCTCGCAGACACGCTGGAGAGGACGTGCGCCCGTCGGCCAGGCTTGCGATGAACTTGCGCGGGAGCAGATGTGGCTGACCCTGCCGCGGGGTGAGCACACGGGATGCCGCGCGTGTGTCGTACTCCTTCAGGCACGCGCTATTCCGCCAAGTGCTGTACGAGCGCACGGCTCCGTTTAACCGGGCGCAACTGCATCGCAAGGTCGGTGCTGCACTCGAACGTGAACGTGTCGCCGGCGTGCGGGTAACGTCAGCGGAAATCGCTGCGCACTTCGAACGAGGCGATGAGCCGCTGACCGCGTTGCGCTACTACGCCGAGGCCGCCGAGGCAGCGCTCGCGCACTTGCGGTCGGATGAGAGCCTGATGTTCGCCGAGCGGGGGTTGAGCCTCCTCGATCATGCGCCACCAGGGGCGGATCGCGATGCACTGGAGTTCGCGCTCGCGACGCTGTGCGGCGCTTCGGCCTTCCAGGTGTTGGGTGTCGGCTCGGAGGCGAAAGGCGCGTACGAACGTGCGTATGTGCTGCTGGACGTCGTCCCGCAGCATCCGATGCTTGGACGGATGCTGCATGGGTTCGGATGGCTGCTCTGCCTGCGTGCCGAGTACGCCGATGCGCTAGCCGTGCGGGACGCGCGGAAGCATTGGCTTCCGCGACGGAGAATCCGGTGCTGCAAGTGACCGCCTGTACGGTACAGGCGCAGGTGCACCTGCTGCAGGGCCGGCCGCGCGCATGCCGTCGCTGGGTCGAGCGCGCACTCCCTTCCCGTGGCATCGCTCGATGCGGCGCCGGAGCAAGGTTATGCGGCAGATCCGCAGGTCACGCTACAGGGAATGCTGGCTCTCCAGTTGCTGCACCTTGGCTTGGTCATCCAGGCACGCGAAGTTATGAATCATGCATACGAACGTGCGCTCGAACTCGCGCAACCGATGGCGCGGATGGTGGCGATGTGGTACGACGCGCTGCTCGAATTGCGGCTCGGCAACGCCGAACGGGTAGACGCACTGGCAGACCAGATGGGCGAGCTGGTGGAGAAGTTCTCACTCGCGCAGGGCCGAACCGCCAGTCGATGGTTCAAGGGCTGGGCGGACGCCCGCATGCGCAACGCGCTCGAGGGTCATCGTTGCATCCGGGAGGCCTGCACAGAGAACGTGCGTCTCGGAATGCTCGCAGGTACGCAGCGAGACTCTCGGCTATGCTGCGGAAGCGCTCGTGCTGGCGGGCGACTGGAACGCGGCCGAACCCAGGTCCGCGAAGCATTCCAGTTTGCGGAGCGGCATGGCGAGCGGGTCTATCTGCCGCAGCTGCACCTGATCGAGGCGACGATCACCCGTGCCCGCGGCGATCCGCTGGCACCCTCGCTTCGATTCGACGCGCGGTCGCCGAAGCACAGGCGCAGGAGGCCCCCTGGCTCGAACTGCTCGCGCTAGTCGAACTCTGCGGTTGCGACGGCTCGACATCCGACGATATTCGACGCCTGGCCGCGCTCCTGGATGAACTTCCCGAGGCGATCGGAACGCCCGCTTACGCGCGAGCGCGTGCACTGCTCGAAGGGACGAAGTCGAGCTGAAGGACGTTCGGGCGCGTCTGCTGGCCGCGGACCTACTCGATGCCTGGCGCGCTGAGCACCGCCGCTGCGCGTACCGTCACCACTATTCCGGCGCCACGGGCAACCCACTACGACGAAATGTCGACCTTTCGCTGACGACCTCTTCCATGCGCGCACGCTAGCATGCTTTCGGACGGAACGACGCGAGGTCCGTCGATGCCACTCGGTGATTGAGACATATCCCGCAGCGATGCCACGGAGGACAATGTCCATGAAGCTCTCGGTCGATTTGCTGAACGTCGAGACGGATAACTCTAGTCACGCAGGGCAAGAGAGCCCCTCGCGATCGTCGTCGTGAACATGACCCGGACGCAGGCGCAGGCTCTCGTCATCCCGGATCAATGAGCGGATCTACCAAGGGCACAGGCTGAATGCCTGGGTTCCGCTATTCAAAGACTAGTAAGGATCCGAATCGCCTGGAACACAACCGATGACTCTTGATCGCGAACCCAGGTATCCCAGTCGACGGGCGTACGTCCTGAAGTTGCGCAGTGACGCCGGACCTGGACCTTGTTGCCGGTCGCCTCGAGAACCTGGTCACAGGCGAACAGCGCGAATTCGCATCCGCCAGCGAACTGCTGCGCGCCATCGAGAGCGACCTCGCGGCAAGCGGGCACGAGACGCCCCGAGTCAACGCCCGCGAGCATGCCCGCGTACGCCGGCGCCGACCGGATTTCCACTGAACGCCGACCGTTCGCTGACGACTCGCCACGACCGCCCGAGGAGAATTCCTGCATCGCAACACTGCATCGCGGCCATTGGCACACGCAACCGGGAGTCGATGACATGAAAGCAAAAATCTTGTGGGTACTGGTCGCCTTGCTGTCGTTTGCCGGGGCAGGCGCCATGGCATTCCCGCTGCTCGCGAGCGCGCAGGCCCAGAGCATACGCGCCGACGAGCAGATCATCCTGAGCCAGATCATGGCCGACAAGCGTGCGGTCTTCGGGCCGGCGATGCAGCTCACGGACGAGGAAAGCCGCGCGTTCTGGCCCATCTACGACGAAGATGAAGCCAAGGTCAAGAAGATCGACGACCAGGTTCGATCCAGCTGGTCGACGACTACGCGGCGAAGTATTCGACCGATGACCGACGCCGACGCACGGCAAATGCCGCCGCGAAAATGAAGCTCGACAGGGAGCGCATGGACCTGCAGCAGGCGATACACGAAGAAGATCGCAAAGGCGGTGCCGGCGATCAAGGCGCTGCGTTATGCGCAGGTCGAGTCGCGCATCGACAACGAACTGAGCGCAAGGTAATGCAGCTTATCACCGCTCGCCCGTGAACCACCGGCCGCGCACGAATCACCCCACCGGAGCCCTCCGATGACTTTTGATATCTCAAAGCCGTCTTCATCCTGGCAGCGTGCGCCGCGCTCGGTGCGCCGTTCGTCGTGAACGCGCAGTCCACCCACGACGAGCAGCAGCAGCTGATCGCGCAGATCCAGACCGACAAGTGCGCGATTGTGCTGAAGACATTGGCGCTCGACGACTCGCAGGTCCAGGCATTCACCCCGATCTACGACAAGTACCAGGTCGAGCGCAAGAAACTATTCGACCGCGCCGCCGAGCTGCTGGACCTGTACGCGTCGAACTACGAGTCGATGACCGACGACGCGGCGAAGAAGATCTTGAAGGACTGGTTCTCGCTGCAGGACGACGAGGAAACCTTGACCAGGAAATACTCGAAGCAATTCGAGAAGGTGCTGCCGCCCGCCAAGGTGATCCGCTTCGTGCAGATCGAGAACAAGCTCAACACGATGCTGCAGCTGCGTGCCGTCGCAAACATTCCGCTTGCCAAGTAATCGAGTTCCGGAGCAAGATCGCTATGTTCAGTTGCAGGCTCCTGCGCGGAGGAAGGGTGGGCGCGCGATCGTGCTGAAGCCGCTGCCGCTCGACGACACGCAGGTCCGGGTGTTCGCCGCAGGACGGCGAGGTTGCCTTGATCAGGAAATACGCGAAACAGTTCGAGAAGCTGCTGCCGCCGATGAAGCCGCGTTTCATTGACATGGTGAGGCGTGGGTATCGCTCCATGGCCGCTCCCCCTGCGAAATGCATCGCAAGGACGTCCTCGCCCGGGGCGCGATTAGTCATCGTCATCGCCGCCATCGCATTCGTCCTGACGGGTTGCGCGACGAACCGCGCGATGATGCCGACCCCGGTGCTCTACACGGGGGAGAATGCGAGGCCGCTTTTCACCGAGTTGTCAATCGACGGTCGCCAGCCGTCTCTCGATCTGCTGTTCATCACCGATCGCGCACCGGCAGATCAAGCCGGCGACTTGCCGTATACCGCGGACCGATCGCGCTCGATGGGGTTCGGCTCGACGATGATCGAGTTCGGCGAAGACGTCTCCTGGGACGTGCTGGTCAAGGAAAGCACCGCGACGCATCGCGTCAGTCCTCTGCGGCTGAAGCTCGGGACGACCACGGAGCTCGGTCGCTTTCCGGCCATCCCGTACGAAGTCGCTGTCGCTCCGGATGGCATCAGACGTGTACCCGCCGTCGTCGAGGCGTACGAAAAGGCGAAGCAGCAGCTGCAGGCCGAGATTGCGAGGCGGCTCGCTATCGCGCGCCGCAAGGAAGTCGTGCTGTTCGTGCACGGCTACCACACCAGTTTCGAGAATGCCGCGCTGACGATGGGCGAGCTGTGCCATTTCCTGGGACGGGAATTCGTGTGCGGCATCTTTACGTGGCCCGCCGGCGGGCGACGCGGCATATTGTTCGGCTACGAGGTCGACAGGGAGTCGGCCGAATACGCGATCGGGGACCTGTTGAAGGTGATCCGGATCGTTGGCCGGACGCCGGGCGTGGAGCGTATTCACCTCATCGCGCACAGCCGCGGCACGGACACCCTCGCATCGGCGCTGGCCGAGCTCAGCGTCGAAGCCTACGCACTCAAGAGCTCACCGGATCGCGAGTTTCACATCGGCAATGTTGTCCTCGTCGCTCCCGACCTTGATGGCGACGTAGCGCTGAACAAGATCTTCAAAGTCTTCTCCGACCCTGACTTGCCGTTCGGCGGGAAAGCGGACCCGGGCGCCGTCATCCCGCCTTCACCTGGCCTCAGGGTCACCCTGTATGTTTCGCCCGACGACAAGGCGCTCGCGATGTCGAGCTGGCTGTTCGGCAGCATCGCCCGGCTCGGGCGGATCGACGCGACGATGTTCAACGCTGAACAGATTGGAGCGATCGCCTCGTTGCGCGCGGTCGACATCATCCAGGTCCGCGGGACAACGGATTTTTTCGGCCACAGCTACTACATTTCCAATCCGCGGGTGAGCGCCGACATCATTGCGATGCTGCGATACGGTCTGCGGCCTGACGAGCCCGGCCGGCCCCTCGAGCACATCGCGGGGTCTTTCTGGCGGGTGCCGAGGCAGTGATTGGCCCCTGGAGCAAGCTACGTTGACGGCGGCGCCTGCACCGCCCGCCGTCGCCGCAAGGACACTTCATGGTCGCCGTACACGCTGGACGCCGACCGGACTCCCACCGAACGCCGACCGTTCCCTGACGACTCGCCGCGGCCGCGCGCCGACAATTTCCGCACAGAGACAGGCATGGCGCGCACGCGACGAGTGGCGATCCGTGCCATGTGCAGAGCTGCAACTGCAACGAATCGGCGCACTTCGGTGCGCCGCCGGAGTCGACGACATGAAATCAACAGCTTTGTGGTTACTGATGGCCTTGCTGTCGCCCGTGCTGGTCGGCTGCGTAACTCAATCCACCGGGGCGTACGACGGCGCCATGACCGTGACGGTGGAGAACGACACGTTGACCGGGTCCGACAATAATTACACCAACGGCATCGGCGTCTCCTGGGTTTCGAACGACATCCGGACCTACGACGAGGAGAGCTTCGTCGCCCGTGGGCCGACTTGTGGTCGTTCCTGCCATTCGTCGGGGACGAGGGATACCAGACGTATGCGGCCTGGTCGATTGCCCAGGAGATGCATACACCGGACGACATCGCGGATCCGAATCCGCCCAAGGACGACCAGCCGTATGCAGGTGTGCTGTACGTCGACAGCGTCCTCTATACGGCCAACCAGCGTTGGGCACATGCGTGGTTCATGAAGACCGGCGTCGTCGGCCCGGCGTCGCAAGCCGACGACGTACAGAAGCAGTTCCACGAAACGATCGGCGCGGACGAGCCGATGGCGCGCCGTTGGGACACGCAGCTGCCGAACGAGCCGGTACTGAACCTGGGCTATTCGGTTGCGCACTTGATGGCACAGGAGACCTCCCCGTTCTGCCGAATGGAAACTTGTCCCAGTGGCCACCGCGGGGCTCGGCAACTACTTCACCGGCGCGGGAGTCGGCATGTACGGCGAGATCGGCTGGAACCTCGTGGATGCCTTGGGTGGGACTGCACTGCGCTCAGGCTCAACGCCGCTTCCACGGCTGGCGTCGGCCCAGTCAATGGCTGGTCGGTGGGATTGTCGGGTGGCCTCCTTGGTTACGGGGTCGCCCATTACCTGCCGCTCGACGGGACGGTGTTCCACGACAGCCGATCGGTCGACTCGGAGCCACTCATTGGCATGGCGACACTCGGTATGTGCGTGCGACATCAAAATCTTCGCGCTCAGCCTGGCTGGGACTTTCTTTACCAGGACATTCGAAGCGGAGCGGAAACGCGCCGAGTTCGGGACCCTGAGCGTGTCCTGGTACTTCTGAGCGGGCAGGTGTCTGCCGCCATCCGATTCGAACGGATGAACGAGCAGTGAGAAGCCACCGAGGTGAGACACATGGATCTAACTCTAGTCAGTGCCATGTCAGGCGTGCTCGGGTCGCTCATCGGCGGCTCGGCAACGGTCGCAACCACCTGGGTCAGCCAGCGGACGGCCACCAGTCGCGAGCTCGTACGTGACGAAATGCGCAAGCGCGAGGCGCTCTACGGCGAATTCGTAGCTGAATGCGCCAGGATCCTCATGGATGCCTTCGGGAACGCACTGGACAAGCCGGACAGGTTGCTGCCCGCCTACGCACTGATCAACCGGATCCGACTCTCGGCATCGCAGGCCGTCCTCGCCGAAGCAGAGCGTCTGCTGAGACGGATCACGGAGCAGTACTTCGCGGACAAACTGACGCTGGAGGATCTGCACCGACTCGCGCTATCCGAGGACGGTGATCCGATGAAGGCGTTTGGCGAGGCCTGCCGCGCGGAGCTGAAGTCGCTGCGAGCACAGGCTTAGCTGCGGGTCCCGGCGGTCTCCACCATATGCCGACGCAATGCCGACACTTCATTGACCAATCGCCCAGGGGAGCTCGGTACGCTGACTTCACTGAAAACGGATTACGCCATCAACCGACGCACTTAAGGTCGTTCAAGCCAATGCCCAAACTCATGAACCGCCCACCCGCTTCCCGGTCGACCAAAGTGTCGAAAGGCACCGTTGCCACCCTCGCCGCCTCGGTGGCGCTCGTACTGGCCGGGTGTGCCACGCCCGTACTCCAGTCCTCGGTCGAAGTCCCGAACCAGTTCGCGGCCGTGACCGCATCCGAGCAGGAGCCCGAGGTCGCCTGGTGGGAAAGCTTCGGCGACCCGGTGCTGTCGCAACTCGTCCGGCGCGCGGCGAGCGAAAATCGCGACATCAGGATGGCCAGCGAACGCGTGCGTGCCGCGCGCGCAGGCGAGACGATCAGCCGGTCGTGGATGATGCCAAGCATCGGTGCAACTGCTGCCGGCATCGATCATGGTTCCGACTACGGTTCGCGCGCCCGGCAGGGTTCCCGGACGCGCGGCTGGCGTCGCCGGGATCGACGTCTCCTGGGAACTCGATCTCTCCGGCCGGCTGCGCGCCGGTGCGGCGGCAGCGTCCGCCGAAGCGCTTGCGGCCGAACACGATGCGCAGGGCGTCCGCCTGCTCGTTTTGAGCGACGTCGCGAGCAACTATTTCACGCTCGTGGGTGCGCTGCGCCAGCTCGAGACCGTGCGCGCCATCTCAGCCGCCCAGGACGAGACGCTGCGACTCGTGACTGCACGGCAGAACGCGGGCCTCGCCACGCCGTTCGACGTTGAGCGTGCACGGAGCGACGCATTCCGTGCTCGTGCCGCGATACCGCCGCTCGAGACGCTGTCGCCGCTGTCCCGTCACCGCGTTGCGGTGCTGATCGGCGACCAGGCCTCGAATGCTGCGAGCCTCGCGCCCTGGGACGGAGAAGTCGTCGTGCCCGCGGCCCGGCCTGGACAGCCCGCGTCCCTGCTGCAACGAAGACCAGACCTTCTTGCGCTGGAGGCACAGCTGAAGGCGGCGAACGCGCGCCGGCAACAGGCTGCCGCGGAATGGTTCCCGCGCCTGTTTCTCGGCGCGCTCTTCGGCAACCAGAATGTCGAGCTGAACAATTTCGACCTGGGGGCGGCGCGATTCACCAACGTGACCGGCTGCTGACGGTTCCCATCTTCAATGCAGGGCGCACACGGGCCAACAACGAAGTCGCCGCGAGCGCGCAGACCGAAGCGATGCTGCGCTACGAGGACGGGATCGTGCGCGCGCTCGAGGACGTCGAAAACTCGCTCGTCACGCTCGCGGACGAGCGTCGTCGCGCCGAAGCGCTGCAGACGCGGCGACACGTCGCGCCGACTCGGCCCTGGGCCGCGCGCAATCACTGTACGAGCGCGGCCAGATCGATCTGCTGCCGCTGCTCGATGCGCAGCGCGCACGCCTCGCCGTGCGCGTCAGTGCGAACGACAGCAACACGCAACTGCTGCTCGACAGCGTGCGCTCTGTACAAGGCGCTCGGCGGCGGGTGGCAGCCGTTCGAACCCCAGCCATCCACCACCACCGCGAGCCGCTCGCCATGATCAGAACCAGCCATCAACCGACTCCGGGAATTGTCTTGAGAACGTCTCACACCGTGGCGCTGCTCACCGTAGCCATCGCCGCAACACTTGTCGGCCTGCTCGTCGCACAAGGCGCCGGCCGAGGCGCCGAGGACCGTTCGCACCGTCGAGGTTCGCTATGACGCGAACCGCGAGACATACCGCTATTTCGGCACCGTGCACTCGCGGCACGAGGTGGACCAGGCCTTTCGTGTCGGCGGCAAGGTCGCCGAGCGCAAGGTCGACGTGGGCGACACCGTGCGCGAAGGCGACGTGCTCGCGGTGCTCGACGACACCGATTACCGGCTGGCCGTGGAAGCGGCATCGCAGCAACTCGTCGCGGCCACGACGCAAGCCCGCCAGGCCGAGTCGGATCGCCACCGCCTCGATGCCTTGAAACTCGACGGTTCGGTCAGTGAATCGGACGACGAGCGCGCGCAGAGCGGCGCGCGCACGGCGGCGGCGGCCGAGGCCGCCCAGGCGAGGGCACTCGAACTGGCCCGCAACCGGCTGAAGTACACGGTGCTGCGCGCGTCGCGCAGCGGTGTCGTGACGTCCTTGCGATTCGAGGTGGGCCAGGTCGTCGCCGAAGGCCAGCCGATCATTTCGATCGCGAACCCGGGCGAGCCCGAGATCGCGGTCGACGTGCCGGAGGATCATCTCGCCGCGTTCAAGGCTTCGCGGTTCCAGGCGTCGCTCGCGAGCGCGCCCGACGAGATGTTCGAGGTCGTCCTGCGCGAGCTGTCGCCGCAGGCGGCAGCGCAGACCCGGACGTACCGCGCCCGCCTGAAACCGAAGACTCCGCGGGCCATGCCGCTGGGCGCGACCGCCACACTCGTCGTCGCGCGTCAGGGGCGGGGCTCGCGGTCGCAGCGATCCCGGCGGGCGCGATCACGCAGAGCCGGCGGGCAGCCTGCGTTGTGGGTCGTCCGTCATGCGGGCACCGAGCCGGTCGGAAAGGTCGACCTGGTTCGCGTCGCCGTACACGGATACCGCAACGACGAGGTGCTCGTCTCCGGCCCGCCGGCCGGTGAGCTCGTCGTCACGGCGGGCGTGCAGAAGATGTCACCCGGGTTGCGCGTTGCGCTGCCGGCGCCGTCCCGAACACCGGTCACTCTCAGGCCGCAAAATGAAAAACTTCAATCTCTCCGCATGGGCGCTGAATCACCGCGCCATCGTGCTGTTCCTGATCCTGGTGATCGCCGTCGGCGGCGGGCTGGGATTCACCAGGCTCGGTCAGCTCGAAGACCCGAACTTCTCGGTCCCGTCGATGACGGCGATCGTCATGTGGCCCGGCGCGACGGCGCAACAGGTCCAGGACGAGTTGCTCAACCGCATGGAGAAGAAGTTCGAGCAGCTCGACCACTTCGAGAAGGTCAAGACCTATGCGCGCCAGGGCTACGGCGCCATGCTGATCACCGTAGAGGGCGGCACCTCGCACGCGGATCAGCAGGAGGCGTGGTACCAGGCGCGCAAGAAGTTCAGCGACATCAAGCTCGAGCTTCCCGAAGGCGTCGTCGGCCCGATCTTCAACGACGAATTCGGCGACGTGACCGGGCTGCTGTATGCCGTCAAGGGCGACGGCGTCAGCCTCGCGGAGCTTTCCGACGTCTCCGAGGACATCAAGCGCCGGCTGCTGAAGGTGCCGATGGTGAAGAAAGTCGACGTCTATCGGCAAGCAGGCCAAGAAGGTCTACGTCGAGTTCTCGCACCAGCGGCTGGCCGCGCTCGGCATCACGCCGCTGGCGATCGCCGAAAGCCTCAGGAACCAGAACAGCGTCCTGGCCAGCGGCTCGATCGACACGCGCAGCGACCGCGTGATGGTGCGCGTCAGCGGCCAGTTCAACAGCCTCGACGATATCCGCAACGTCCCGATCGCCGCCGGCGGCCGGCTGATCAAGCTCGGCGACTTCACGACGATCACGCGCGGATACGAAGATCCGCCGACGTACACGGTGCGCCACAACGGGCAGCAGGTGCTGATGCTCGGCATCACGATGACCAACGACGGCAACATCGTCGACTTCGGCAAGGCGATCGAGGGCACGGTCGCCAAGGTGCAGGCGGAACTGCCCTACGGCGTCGAGCTCGAGCGCGTCGCCGATCAGCCGACCGTCGTCAGCGAATCCATCTGGGAATTCGAACGCTCGCTGCTGGAAGCGCTCGCGATCGTGCTCGCGGTCAGCCTGCTCAGTCTCGGCTGGCGCACGGGGATCGTGGTCGGCCTCTCGGTGCCGCTCGTGCTCGGCGTCGTCGCCCTGGTCATGCTGGCGACGGGCTGGAATCTCGAGCGCGTCTCGCTCGGCTCGCTGATCATCGCGCTCGGATTGCTGGTGGACGACGGCATCATCGCGGTCGAGATGATGGTCGTGAAGATGGAGGAAGGTTGGGACCGCGTCAAGGCGGCCGCCTACTCCTACTCGGCGACCGCGATGCCGCGGCTGACCGGCGCGCTGATCACCGTCGCCGCCTTCATGCCGATCGGATTCTCGAAGTCGACCACCGGCGAGTACGCGGGCGGCATCTTCTGGATCGTCGGCACGGCCGTACTGTTCTCGTGGGTCGTCTCGGGAATCTTCACGCCCTATCTCGCCGTCAAGATGCTGCCCAAGGACTTCGGCAAGCACTCACGGCAGCGATCCGTATGACACGCCGTTCTACCGCAAGCTGCGCCGCTGGATCGACCTCGCCATCGAGCGGCGCTGGCTGGTCATCGGCGCCACCGTGGCCGCCCTGGTCGTCGCGATCTTCGCAAGCCGATTCGTGCCGCAGCAGTTCTTCCCCAACAGTTCGCGGCCCGAACTGGTTGTCGAGCTGCGACTGAAGGAAGGCTCTTCGTTCGCCGCGACCACCGAGCAGGTCAAGAAGATGGAGTCGGTCCTCGCGAAGGACAAGGACGTCCGCTTCTTCACCGCGTACACGGGCGCCGGCCAGCCGCGCTTTTACCTCTCGCTCGATCCGGAGCTGCCGAACCCGGGCTACGCAGCGTTCATCGTCATGACGAGAGACATGGAGGCGCGTGAACGCGTGCGCTCGCGCCTGATGGCGAGCGTGGACGAGCAGTTCCCGCAGGCGTGGGTCCGCGTCACGCGCCTCGAGCTCGGTCCGCCGGTCGGCTTCCCGGTCCAGTTCCGTGTCGTCGGTCCGGACACGCAGGTCGTTCGCTCGATCGCGCGTGAGGTCGAGGCGGTGGTGCGTCGAGCCCGAAGGTGCGCGACGTCCAGCTCGACTGGAACGACCCGGTTCGCACCCTGAAAGTCGACCTCGACCAGGACAAGGCGCGTGCGCTCGGCCTGGCACCGGCGGACGTGGCGCTGGTGACCCAGACCATGATGAACGGCGCGACGCTGTCCCATCTGCGCGAGCATGAAGACCTGATCGACATCGTCGCCCGTGCGGTACCGTCCGAGCGTCTCGATCTCGACACGGTGAAGGACATCAACCTCTTCACGCGCCAGGGCACCGTGGTGCCGCTGTCGCAGGTCGCGCACGTCCGCTATGAGCTCGAAGAGCCGGTCCTGTGGCGCCGCAACCGCGACATGGCGATCACCGTGCGCGCGGACGTCAAGGACGGCGAGCAGGGCGTGTCGGTGACGCAGTCGATCCGGCCGCATGCTGAAGGACATCGAAGCGAAGCTGCCGTTCGGTTATCGCATCGACGTCGGCGGTGCGGTCGAGGAAAGCGACAAGGCCAACCGCGCACTGATGGCGATCTTTCCGGTGATGCTGATCACGATCCTGACGATCCTGATGCTGCAGCTCCAGAGCTTCTCCCTGATGTTCATGGTGTTCCTGACGGCGCCGCTCGGACTCATCGGGGTCGTCGCCGCGCTGCTCCTGTTCCAGGCGCCACTCGGCTTCGTCGCGATCCTGGGCATCACTGCCCTCTGCGGGATGATCATGCGCAACGCGGTGATCCTGGTCGACCAGGTGCAGGCCGAGATCGCCGAAGGGCGCGATACCTGGAACGCGGTCGTCGAAGCGGCCGTCCACCGGACCCGCCCGGTGGCGCTGACCGCGGCCGCCACCGTGCTCGCGATGGTTCCGCTGACGAGGAGCGTGTTCTGGGGCCCGATGGCCATCGCCATCATGGGCGGCCTGACGGTCGCGACGGTGCTGACGATCTTCTTCGTGCCGGCGCTGTATGCGGCGTGGTTCAAGGTTCGGCGCCAGGAAGAGAAGAGTATCCTCGCGGTCCAGGACTCTCCGGTACTCGCTTCCACATGATGAGAAGTTGCGGGCATGTCATCGAGAAGCAAACAATGATGAGGATCGGCAAGTGCGGTTGATCATTCTCGGCGCGACAGGATCGCTCGGCAACCACGTGCTGCGTCATGCGCTTGGCGCCGGATACGACGTGAGCGTACTCGTGCGCGATCAGCTCCAGGCTGCCGGCGGAGGCGCGGCAGCGTGTCGTGGTCCACACCGGTGATCTCAGCCTGGCTCTCCCGCCCGAAGTCGTTCGGGAACACGACGCGCTCATCAATTGCGCTGGCAACGTCGCCGACGGCGAGCGTTTCGTCGGGCTCGTCGACCGCGTCATCGCGAGCGTGGAATCACTGCCGGCCAGTGACCGGCCCGTCTGCTGGTTCCTGGCAGGGGCCGCATTGCTCGATATCGACGCTTCGGGTCGCCGCGGTATCCAGTTGCCCAAGCTGAAGTCGATCTACTGGCCACATGGTGCCAACTTCGAGCGCCTCGAGCGCTCGAGCATCGATTGGCGCCTGCTGTGCCCGGGACCAATGGTCGATCAGCCGCCGCTCGGGCTCGCGACGCTACGTATCTCGGTGGACCGCTTGCCGGTCAAGGTACCCGCACTCACTCGTGCGCTTCCCAGGCCGCTTGTTCTACCTGTGTTCGCTTCCCTGATTCCCCAAATGATCGTGCCCTTCGCCGATGCGGCAGCGCTCATGCTCGCCAACCTGGATCGCGGCAGCGCCATTGCGAGACATCGCGTCGGACTCGCGCTGCCGGTGGGCATGCGAGGCCGCAAGCCGGAGTGGACTGCGAGATCTCACCAGCAGATCAGCTAGCGGAACGCCCGCACCGCTCAAGGCCGTCTCGAAAAGACCGCGATCGGCGAAGTAGCGGTCTCAGGGGGAGCGAGAGCTTAGCGGGTCGTAGAAATCTCTCTAATGGGCAGTCACCGTTCCTGCGCAACTACACGGCGCAGTTGCGCGACTAAATGCTGCGGTGCTACATGGGTCTACCGCGCAACGTGGGTACACGGCCATGACGAAGGACACACGACTGAACGACGCCGAGATGCTGGCGAGGGCGCTGTCACGCTGGGAAGGCGAAGGGGGCGCTCTGGCCCCGACTGGTGCTGCCGATTCGATCGACGAGTCGGAGCTGCGCGTTCTCGCTCGTCTCGGCGCGGCCGTGCTCGACACGTGGGCCGAGTTGTCACCCGCCCTGAGGAGCAAGGTCATTCAGCGCGCAAGAACGCTTGGAGGCCCGGGCGATCACGAGCGCGTGAAAGGAGCGCTTGCGCACTTTTTTCACGAACATCGTAGCGAGTGTTGAACGCCGCAAGATGCCATGGGATCGCAAGCTATCCGATGAACGCTGTTAGCCACGATGCCTACACGAACATGGCAAAAACACACGCGGCTGCGAGACGCGGTCTTCTGGTTTGATCGAAAAGCACCGCCTCTACCCGCGCTTGAGGGTGCTCTAGATACGGATGTCGTCGTGGTCGGCGGCGGCATGATGGGGCTAATGTGTGCGAGAACGCTTCTGGCGCGCGGCCAACGCGTTTGCCTCGTGGAGGCCGAAACGTGCGGTGCCGGAGCGAGTGGGCGTTCCTCCGGACTCATTACGCCTGACTCCGAACTCGAGCTCCGCGATCTCGTGCGGCAATTTGGGCCTGAGGAGGCACCCAGGCTATGGGAGTTCGCCTTGGGCGGCGTAAACGCAATCCGTCAAGCGATTTTGGAGGATCAGATTGATTGCGACATGCAGGTGCAAGATGCGCTTTTTGTAGCGGCCACGGTTGGCGGAGCCGAGGTGATCTCCGCGGAGTACGCCGCCCGGAATACCTTTGGTTACACGAGCACGTTTTATTCGCGCGAGAGCCTGCCTTCCATTTTGGGTTCGCCAGCTTACTTTGGCGCGCTCCGTTTCGGGGACACCTTCAGCATCGACGCCTATCGCGCTTGCGCCGGGTTACGGCAAAGATTGCTTGAAACAGGAGCGCGAATCTTCGAGCGCAGTCCGGTCACGCGGATCCTCGAGAACGGAGTCGAGACAGCAGGAGCCTCAGTGCGAGCACCGGCCGTCATCATCTGTGCCGACCGGTTTCTACCGGCTCTCGGACTGGCCCGGCGCGAGGTTTATCATGTGCAGACATTCCTCGCCATCTCCGAATGCCTCAGCAGTTCAGAAATTGACCGGATGTTCCCGCGCGGTCCACTCATGGTCTGGGACACCGATCTAACCTACAAATATTTCCGGCTCACAGGCGATGGACGATTGCTCATCGGCGGCGGCACCTTGGCGAGCACGTATTCTCGACGCGAGCACCATCGACCTCAACAAGCGGTGCAACGGTTGACGAGTTATCTCGCGAGGCGATTTCCGGACGTGCGTGTCAAATTTATCGCCTGCTGGCCCGGTCTAATCGGAATATCGAAGGACTTCGCACCGGTCGTCGGGTGTCACCCTCGTTATTCCTCGGTGCATTATGCCGCCGGTGCGGCCGGTCTTCCCTGGGCCGCGGCGCTCGGCCGCTATTTGGCGGAAAAGATTCTGGATGGTCGCCATGACGTCGATACTCCGCTCGCGGTCCAGCGGCGATTTCCCATCGGTCCACACCTCCAGGCGATCCTCGGGGCGCCGGCTGCCTTTGCAATGTCCCACGGCATCCTGAAGTTCGGATCGAAATGACCGCGAGTGTGCGGTCATTCATCGCGGGCGCCTGCCCTCTTTAATCGGCAGTCACCGCAAAGCGAGCGCCTGAGTTCTGATCACTCTCGCTTGGACGCGGTTTAGCTGACAGCCACTTCACCGGACTCGGCGCCGACCGCCGATTTTCCGCCCCGAGGGCGAAGTCACAACCGCGGAACCACCAAGTTCCTGCGCAACTACATGCGCAGTAGCGCGACTTTATGGTGCGGTGCTACATGGTTCTACCGCGCAACGTGGGTACACCGCCATGACGAAGGACACGCGACTGAACGACGCCGAGATGCTGGCGAGGGCGCATCGTGTGGCACTGCGTGAAGTCGTGGGCCCTGGGCGGACGTTTCGCACGCTCTGCCGTTCTAACCTGGCTCGCCGGCGGCTTCAGGCTGGAACGGGACTTCCACGATACGGTAACGCTGCTTTTCGCCGCCGGGTAACTCCCAGTCGATCGACTGACCTACGCGCAGCCCGAGCAGCGCCGTTCCAACTGGAACCAGGACGGAGATCTTCCCTGCGTCGATATCTGCGCTTCCTGGATACACCAGTGTAATCTCACGCCGCTCGCGCGTGGTCTCGTTCTCGAAGATCACCCTGGAATTCATTGTCACCACGTCTTCCGGGATCTTTTCACGCGACACCACATTCGCGCGCACCAGTTCGCTTTCCAGCTTTTCGAACCGCTTTCCGGGTTGCGCTTCGACCAACTTGAGCAGGTGATCCATGTCGTTCTGCGTGAGATAGATTTGAGGCAGACTGGCCATTGAGCGCTCCGTCATTTCTTCCGACAAGATGTAACCCGATAATAAGCTCATCCGCAGCCTCAGTGCGGGAAACGACCACGTCACTGGTGAGCGACGACGATGACGGCATGATCTGCCGCGTTACGCGCAAATGAACGCGAAGCTCACAACCGGGTCCGCACAGAGCTCGGGCGCGATGCAACAGGTGTGCGAAAATTGTCAACCTGCGCGCAGGCTGACGGCTTGCGCTACTGGGATCCGCTGACGGTGAGGTCAAGCGGCGCATCCTTCGGTCGTGCGGCGAGGCGGGCGCGTTGTTGCGCCATGTCGCGCTCGATGTCGGCGAACACCGCTTTGAACTCGGGCTCGTTGCGGATCGAGGCGAGGTTCGGTTCGAAGTCGCGGTAGTAACGCCAGAACGGGCCTCGCCAGCCGGCCTTCTCGGCGTCACGAAGGGCCGCGAGGGCTTCGGCCTTTTGCGCCGCGCAGGGCATGGATCGCCACGTCCGATATCCAATAGCCGGAGATGCCCAATCGGGGAATCGTCCGAATGACACGAGCGGCGCCATCGAGCAAGAGCGTTGGCGCTTCGCTTTCGCCCCGCTTCTGAAGAACCAGTGCGAGGTCGATCGCCGCGCGATAGTTCGCCAAGTGCATCACTCGGCGAGCCCTGCACGAACAGCTCCGGGTACGCCTGCTTGTAACGCGCGAGTGCCGCGTCGTAACGGCCATTCTGCATGTCGGCGTTGCGAAGGATCGCCAATGGCAGAGTTGCAGCCGCGGATTCACTTCAAAGGCGCGCTGGGCGTGCCGCACCGCCTCGGCGGCATCCCGCCGGATCAGGTTGACCAAGGCCAACTGAAGTTGAATCAAAGGGTCATCTGGCCAACGCTTCGCAGCATTCGCAGTGCCTCGACGACTTTGCTGTCGTCACCAAGATCGAAGTAGATGCGCGCGAGGGCGATAGGAGACCAGCGGGCTGCCCGGATCCAGTTGCATCGCCTTCTCGGCCAGCGGTACGGCCTCCGCGAAGCGGTCGAAGGCATATGCCTTCAAGTTCGCGAGCGACCGATACGCACTGGGCATGGATCGGATCGATCTCGATGGCCCGTCGGTAGGCCGCTTCAGCCTCGCGAAAGCGACCTACGTTCCGTCAACGCGCCACCCAGATTCACTTTGATCACGGTCGACAGGGGATCCAGTTCTGCGGCTCGCTGCAGTTGCGCAAGCGCCTCCTCGAGTCGGCCAAGGGAGACCAGCGTGCTGCTGTACCACTGGTGCGCCGGCGCATAGTTCGGATTGAGATCGATTGCGCGTCGCAACATCGATTCGGCGCGATCGTACTGCTCCCGGTCGATCGCGATTCAGCCCAGACGAAGCCCACGCTTCCGCCAGAGTCGGGTCCAACTCAAGTGCCTTTGCCACCGGCTTCTCGGCATTGCGGAGGCCCGACTCACTGGGTGCGCCGCTGTGCTGCACCTCCAGGGACACAATGTCCGCCGAGCCGACGTACGCCAGCGCGAACTGTCGGATCGAGTTCGATCGCCTTCACGAAAAAACTTCTCGGCCTCGGCAAGATCCGCGCTCGTCCGCTTCGCCATGCGCTGCTTGCCGAGCTGGTATGCCTGCCAAGCTTCGAGATTCTGGGTCGGGATTGCATCGATTCGCGCTGCTCGCAGCGGTGAGCGTGGCCTTGAGCGCACCGGCGATGGCGGCAGCCACTTCGCTCTGGATCGCGAAAATGTTCGCTGCGGTCAGTTCGCGGTCGTAGTTCTCTGCCCACAGATGCGCATCGGTGCGCGGCGTCGATGAGCTGCACGTTGATGCGCACGCGATCACCTGCACGTTGCACGCCGCCTTCGAGAATTTTGCTCACGCCGAGCTGCTCGCGCGATCGTTTTCATTGTGCAGCTTCGTGTCTGCGAATTGCTCGACGGATGTACGGGAAATCACCTTGAGCGCGCCGACTTTCGATAGCTGGGTCAGGATGTCGTCGTGCATGCCGTCCACAAAGAACGCATCATCTTCGAGGCGGCTGCGGTTCTCGAACGGCAGGACGGCAATCGACGGACGGGCATCCGTATTGCCGTGATCGGTGTCTTGTTGGGCAGTTCGCCGTCGTGGCAGTGTCTTTCCGGTGCCTCCGCTTGTGCGTTCAGCCATACCAGAGCCACCCCGCCGAGCACCAAGCAAGCGTCAATATCGCAAACTCAGAGGCTGTGATGCGCTGTTGTCCGCGATCACCGTGATACCAGGCGAGGACCAGGACGATGGGCACACCGACCAACAGCGCGAGGGTCGCGATTTGCTGGATCTGGCGCGACCAATCGAAGGTACCGCTGAAGTACTCGAGGATCTGCAGCAGTCCCCAGCAGCCGGCGACGTAGACGATTCCCCACTGCACGACTTTGCGCCGGCGCAGCTTCGTCCAGGCGCTCTGGTCTTGACGCTCTATCGACGTCTCGTTCACGGGGCGGCCCCCTTGGCGGCCAGTGTAGCCGCTTATCGGGCGGTCGAAACATGCCTCTGGAGCCGTACCCTCGGGAACCGCTAGTGCGATTCGGATGGCCTCTTCAGGTCGGATGCGTGAGTGGCTTCCCTCGCCAGCTCAACGAACCGCCTGAAGAATTCGCACCGCGCGTCCGCATCGTTCCCGATTCGCGCCAGCACGTTCCGGGCCATGTCTCGGATCATGTCAACCGTGGCTTCGTCGTGAACCGGTTCGGTAATGTCGGCAATCCTGTCGGTCGGGCGCGCATGCCCGCCCGCCGAAGGCTCGCTACGCTCACCGCGCAGGTCTGTAGAAGCGGCTCTTTTGCTCCAGCGCAACGTTGATCGCCTCGGGCGTAAGCACTGCGCCTTCGAGCTCTGCATACTCCGGACTTAGCACATCCATGCCCTGCTCGCGCACGACAGCGATGAGGCCGGGCTGCACGATCGCGAAGTCGGCGTATTCGCTCATCACCAGCGTCTCGCGACCGCCGGGCTCGAACAGCGAGCGGCCGACGCTGTAGCTGGAGAACGGCGCCGTGCAGCCGAGGTACCTGCTGATCAACGTGGGCGCAATGTCGAAATGCGTCGTGCGATGCCGCTCAACCGCCGGCGCGAGCTCCGGGGCATGCACGAGCAGCGGGACGCCTGTCTGGTAGCGCGTGAAATTGCTGCTGTGCCCCCAGTAGTTGCGGCCGTTGTCGTTGAACTCCTGCCCATGGTCGCTCGTGATGATGATGACGGAATTGCTGAGCAGACCGTGCTCAGTTATTGCCGACAGGGCCCGCCCGACGAGGCTGTCCACGTAGTGCACCGAGTTCAGATAACGATTGCGCACCGGCTGCGGATCAGCGCCGCTCTTCAGGTCGAAGTAGTTGACGTGGTCCGCGCTGGGCTGGAACGCAAGCGGATACTCCGCTGGGAATTCGAAGCTGTGCGGTGAATCGTAGAAGAGGAAGGCGAAGAACGGCGCTTGCGACGTGCGCGACTTCAGGAACGACAGGAAATCATCGGTGAGATCGCGGTCCCGGTCAGCTGGCCCAGCGCCGTCCGAGCGCAGTCGGATCGGATCGACATCCGAGAAGACGGTCCTGTCGAACTCCGGACTGAAGAGCGGCGCGCTGCGAAAGACCTCAACGTCGTAGCCCTGTCGCAGCAGTTGCCCGAGAAGCACCGGTCCCTGTCGCTCGGCGAGCACACGATGCCAGTACGTTCCGGGTATCGCATAGAAGAACGAAAAAACACCGATGCGGGTGGCATTGCCGCCGCTGTAGTGATCGGTGAAGCGAACGGAGCGCCGGGCGAAATCTTCGATGTTTGGAGTGACGTCGGCGCTCAGCGCATCAAAGCGCCAGGAGTCGATCATGATGACGATGATATTGAGCGGATTCGGCGGGCGCCGGCATTCGATTGGATTCAGCGGATACGCAAGGCCAGTGCGGTCCTGCTGCACATTGACTGCGAGCGCCGGTTCGCTGCGCACTTCGAAGCCAAGCCTGCGCAAGGTGCGCTTCGTAGTCGCTGCGTAGCGCAACGGAAGCACATCCGTCTGCTCGAGGATCGGTTCGTGCGCGACTACGTCCGCCCAGATGTGCGTCACATGGAAGCCAAGCACCGCAACAGTCAGGCTCACGGCAAGCCCGCGTGCGATCGCCGGACGGCCCGGGTGGACTCGAACATACCGCCACTGCACCCAGCCTGCAGTCGCCGTCACCAGCGCGATCGCCGTCACCGCGAAGGCGGCCTGCGCGTACATCACGCCGGGGAAGACGAAAGTCTCGCGCGCTGCGCCGCCAAGCAGCAGATTGACGACCCCCGCATTGATGTGAAAGCGATAGAGCAGGTAGACGTGCGTATCCAGCAGGAGCGCGGCGAGCACCAACGTCGAGCACACGACGCCGATGGGGATCACGACCGCCGGTCGCGGCGCAACGATGGTGAGGAGCAGGACCGGTAAGAGCAGCAGCGCAGACAGGGTCGCCAGGTGGGCGAGCAGCATGACCGCCCGAAACGCAATTGAGAGGGGTGCAGCGTCCAGATGCGCTGCAATGAAGTAACGCGTCGAGATCAGGATCGCCAGCGCGAGCGTGGTCAGCAGAAGCCAACCCCACCAGCGCTGAAGCCGGCGCCGCGACGCAGCGGAGGAGATTGTTCGATTCATGAAGGAGCGCGCACCCATTCTCTTACGCGTGTGCACACCCCAACGTTTCCGAGGGTGGGTCGACTCGCGTTGTTGACATGCAGTGAGCGATGGATGGTTTCAAGTAAGAGTCAGCCTGTCGACTTATTTCGCGTATTTCTCCGCGCCAAGAATCGGGTGGCGACCTTGTTGGCGAGCGCATCGTCGGCGTTGCCGATCGCCGGACGGCCCCTCGCCGCGGGTATTCGATCGTTGCCGGTCCCGACCGACCCGCTGGCGGCGGGCACCACGGTGACTTCCTCCTCGAATATCGAGGCGATTCGCACAATGCAGCGTGGTTTCGGCCGGGTTGTCAGCGACCCAGATCGGCTTGCTGACGGAGATGTACTGGGGGCTGGGAATGCGGCGGACGCTCCTGAAGGCTGACATTGAGTACTACCAGAAGGTCGTGGTGGCGCTGTCGGAGAAGATCCGGATCATGAAACAGATCGATGAGGTCATCGAGAGGCATAGCGGGTGGCCAGGCGCCTTTCGGTCGGAGACGAAGACAGATGGCAAAGTCCATATTGAAGAGCGCTACTTTAAGGAACAGTGGTGACCGTCTCGCACTCGATCGCCGAATCAGCGTTCACCTGCCCATTCCCGGCGCAGACGTCGCGGCCATCGCCGCCGTGCAAAACATCGTCGCCGGGACCGCCGGACAACACGTCCCAATGGGCTTCGCCAAAAAGCTGATCGTCGCCGCCCGCGCCACACAGCACGTCGGCCCCGCCGCCGCCGTACAACATGTCGTTGCCACCGAGCCCGGTGATGACGTCGTCGCTCGCCGATCCGTGAATTGTGTCGTTGGCGTTCGTGCCGACCTTTGTCGCGATGAATCCCGCACAACCTGCGCGTCGATCCTCGGGCCCGGCGAAGCGTTGCGCGAATGGGCCGATCGGATACAACTCGCCGTGACGCGGGAGGCGCACCCAGGCCACGAGGAAGTCCCCGTTCGCGTCCATGGCCACGTTCGCGCCGATCGTGGCGGGTTGCCTATAAAAGTCCCGGTCCGGCGTCAGTGCCGCACCGCTTTCCGCATACAGCCGAACGTGCACGTCGTTTGACCCCGAGATCGGCACCCAGTCATTCCAGGCGACGACGAAGTCACCGTCGGCATCGACGTCGACGTCGATCGCCACCTGGCCGTCGACCGTGAACCCGGGTGCGGAGACCCGGAACTCCGGGCCGCGTGCGACGGCCTCGGCGCTGAAGCGCCGGGCGAATGCACCGACGAAGTCCCAGCCCACCGCGTTGGGCTGATAGCGCGGGTAGACCACCGTGAACGCCCCGCCAGGCGCAGCCGCCACGGCAAGCTCCTCGTCCAGGAACGGAATGTCCGTCATAGCGGCGACGAAGAACCCGGTGCCGATCGCGTTGCCGAGCAGGTCGTAGCGCTGACCGCGAACGGAGCGCTCACCGTCGAGCCCGAGTTTCTGCTGCCAGACGACCACGAACTGACCCTGGTTCCCCATGGCCACGCGCGGAACGATTTCGCCGGATTCCGTCCCACGTTGGCGACAACAAGCTCGGGGCCGCGCGGCGTGCCGGTGGCGTCGTAGCTGCGCGCGTACGCCTGGATCTCGCGCGCGAGGTCGTTCCAGGTGATGACGAAGTTGCCAGCGCTGTCCATGGCGACGTCCTGGACGCCGGGGGCGGCCGGCGAACTAACGGTGAGCACGCCCGGGATCGCGGCACCGTTCGCGCCGAAGCGGCGCGCGAGCAGATGCGTGCCGATCTGCGAGCCGCTGCCGTCCAGCACACCCTCCACCCAGGTGACGACGAAACGACCGTCGGATGCCATCGCCACCGCGGGACTGGACGCGATCTCCCCCGACGCAACGAGGAATTCATTGCCAAGGGGCGTGCCGTCGGCGGCGTACCGGCGCGCGCGGATTTCGTCGACGAAGGACTTGGTCCAGACGACCACGAACCGGCCGTCGGCGTCCGCAGCGAGGTCTGGCGCGAACCTGAGGTCGGAGCACTGCTGGCAGACGTGGATCGGACGACGATCGATGCGGTCACCGGGGCGCGCCGAGACGGACGTCGCGGTCAGGGCGGCCATTATCAGTAAGACTGTGCATGAGTTGTTCATGTGAACTCCCGCAGGATTGCAGGAGCCTCTGCCGGGCCGGTCGCCTCCAACATCGGCAGATGCGCCGCGCGCGACAGGGCGCGTCCTACACCGCTTTTGTTCGGCCGTTGTGGGGCCGGTGCTGATTGGGTAGGCGAACGTAAGCCTTCGATGTGACTGGTCCGCCCGGAGAGATTGCGGCCTCGCTGCGCTGCCAGCCGTCCCGTTGAGACCGTCGCCGATGCGTTAACATGAATCGGCAACGTCCAACCACGCAGCGCGTGGTTGTCGAGTTCCCGACGACGTCGGGAGTCTTGAATTCACCGGTGGACCGGGTGAAATGAAAAGGGCCCTTCTTGCGAAGGACCCTTTTACATTTCACTGGTGCGCCCGGAGAGATTACGGCCCCGCTCCGCTACTGGCCGCCCCGTTGGGGCCGTTGCCGATGCGCTCCGTTGCCGCGAATCGCCAACGTTCAACCGCCCTGGCGTGCGGTTGTCGAACATCCCGACGTCGTCGGGAGTTCTCAAATTCTCACCGCGGTGTCGCCCGCGTGAAACAAAAAAGGGATAGCCCTGACGGGTATCCCTTTTTCATTTCACTGGTGCGCCCGGAGAGATTCGAACTCCCGACCTTCTGGTTCGTAGCCAGACGCTCTATCGAATGGGGCTATAGGCGCATCCGTAAGCCATTGATTCACCGACGAAGCACGCCGCGGGGAGGCGAACGGCCCGTCGCCGTTTCGGCTCTTCTGGTGACTCAATGGTGACTCATGGGCTTAACAAAACGGACGGTAGAGACTGCGGCATACGAGGGACGGGTTAATGGTCGTCACGTTTACTGGGACGACGATCCCGTGGGGCTGGGGCTTCGCGTTTTCCCCAGCGGGCGAAAGACCTTCGTACTGAGTTATCGAGTGGCCGGACGCAAGCGACTTCTGAGTTGGGCGACCTGGGCATCCTGTCGCTCGACGATGCTCGCAGACGGGCCAGAAGCGAATTGCTCAGTGTGGAAAATGAAGCAGCCGATCCGCTTGCCGAAAGGCGTCAGCGGGACTGGATGGCACGACAGGAACGATCAAAGAACTGTTCCTCGCCTACGTCGAATGCCGAAAACCGAAACAGCGGCGAAAACTCGTGCGGGAGGCCGAGCGGAATATCTTCCCATCGTTCGCAGGTCCCGCTCATGGCGGGCGCTTCGCCGGTCAGAAGTCCGTCATGTGGCACTCCGCGTTCGTCAGCCCGTACGTGGCGAATAGATCGCTTCAGGCGCTGCGAGCGGCCCTGTATTGGCGGATCTGGCAGGAGGATGACTCACCTGGCGATTCGACTGGTCGATGCCAGCGAGACACGCGGAACCCCTGCGCGGGGATCAAACTTCGGCCAGAACGGCGACGGCAGGTTCGCCTCGAACTGTCGCAGGTACCGATCATCGAGCAGGCGATCATCGACGAAGCTGTTGATCCTTACGTACGCGCCTACTTCCGTTTTCTCATCGCCATGGGCTGCCGCAAGTCGGAGGCGTTGACGCTTCGCTGGGCGGATGTCGTCCTGTCCGGCACTGACTCAAGCGTCGCCTTTCGCGACACGAAAAACGGTGAGGATCGGATCGTCCCATTACCAGCGACCATCGTGACCGAACTAACCGCCCTGCCCCGTGTTGATGGCAATCCATTCGTCTTCGTCGGTCGCACGCCTGGTCAACCTCTCAAAGCAGTCAGCAAGGCATGGCAGCGGATTCGCACGCGGGCGCGACTCCCGCATCTGCGATTGCACGACCTCCGCCGGTCCTTCGGTTCGTGGCTCGGCGATGCAGGTTTCACCTCGAAGCAGATAGGCACGGTTCTCGGTCACAAGACAGACATCACAAGCCGCGTGTACATGGCACTTGGTCATGAGTCGAAACGTGCCGCTGTGGATGCTGTGCAAGCCATCCTCACCGCTGCTCGCGCACGGCGCGTCGCCGATGCAAACGTGACGGTGATGCAACCAGCGACCGCTTGACGGCGAACCGGGCTGTCGGCGGCATAATGTGGTCGCCGACAGTCGAGTCACGCAAACTCGGACTGCAATGAACGGCGACAGGACTTTAACGTCCGATGTGGATGCGACTGAATTGGTCGCGCCGCAGCCCCTGATTTTCAGTGCGAAATGCACCGCCAAAAGTGTAACCAAGTAAAACATTGGTAAACAAAAGGCCCGTTGGGCCTAAGAAATAGGCCACTTGGGCCTTATTCAGTAATTCCAACGTTTGCAGCGTGTGCGGTCGCTGGGTATTGTGACCTCACAGGCCGTTGATGAACGCTGAGATAAGCGGGCCGTCGGCGAGCACCCCCCCTTCGATCATCAACGTGGGGCGTTTCGTAGGTGATACCTCCGGACGCCCCCGAAAGAAAATGGAGTCCATCCTTGAAGGCAAAGCAGCCGATCCCCCGCACCGAAGTAGAGCGCGAAGAACGACGAGTGAAGAAAGCGAAGTCAACCTCGTCTCTGTCGAACGATGTGCCGGAGGTGGTCGTTGACGCGCTTCTGCACGCAAGACCCGCCCTGCTCGCCGAGCCGCGACAGGTGCAGCAGGGACTCGCGTACGTTTACTGGGATTTCCGCCAGCAAGGGCCGTCGTCACAACCAGCATCCCGACTGCTTCTCGGTAAACCACATCGAACTGGAGGTTCGTTTCGGGCGTGGACGATTCGACCAGCTCAACGTCGAGTACGACCTCTTCGTGACGCGAGGGAAACACCGCCCCGGTTCGACCACGGCCTACCGATGGACGGCGGCATTCAACGATGCGATGCAGGCGTGCCTCCATGACTTCAACCGCGATGTCGGCGTCACGACCAGGCTCGTCCAGCCTGACGGCACAACTGTGCGGAACAGGCCGCGCGAACCGGTGACGACGAAAAGCGACTCCGACTAACCACATTGACAGGCACCTCGTCGGTACTGGAATACGCTCCGGTTGATCTGTATGCGCTGAGTCGGCTGGATGCGATGCTGGCTCGCGCGCAATGTGCCGAAGGTACCGAGCGTGTCGCGCTTCTCGATTCGCTGGGCCTGGACGAGTATGCAGATCCGGCGTCGCTGAGAGAGATGTTATCGAGGGTGCTGGTCGCGGCGAGGATCGACACCTTCGGTTGCGGACGTATGCAGCACAAGTACGAACAATGCGGCACTGGCCGGTTTTTCGCGACGGGTTCCAACCTGCAATCGGCACCTAACATCATCAAACGGGTGGCTCTTCACGGATTGTGGCAGTACGACTTTGCCAACTGTCACCTGACGATCCTGTATCAGTTGGCAGACCGCGCGGGAATTGCGTGCCCGACGCTGCTGGACTACGTCAAGAACAAACAACCGATACGGCAGGCTGTAGCGGACCGCGTGGGCATCAGTGTCGAGCAAGCGAAGACATGCTTGCTGAAGGTCACATACGGTGCGAAAGCATCGCTGCGGTTGGTGGATGCCATACCGAGCGAGATCGGAGTATCGCGCGCTCGTATTTTCTACCGCGACTCGTTCGTCGTGAAGTTGAAGAAAGAATTGGTTGCGGTACGCGATGCTTTGCTGGCGAACTGGCCCCAGGAGGGTGGGGTCATTCTGAATGCTCTAGGACTGCCGTGCAGCGCGAAGGCGCGACCTGCCGAACGTCTGGCTCACATTCTGCAAGGGATCGAAGCACAGGCACTGCTTGCGGCAGTCGGCAGTCTCCCAGGGCAAATAGTCTTGTTAGAACACGATGGATTCGTCATGCGCAATCCCATCGATGTCCCAGCCACCATGCGCGTCGTAAGCAAAGCAACAGGCTTTAAGCTGACAATTGAGGAGCTTCGACTATCCCTTCCACGGGGTATCGATATAAGACCGCAAAATCACAGACGTTCGCTGCGAAATGGCGTCTTTTCTTCTCCTTTCGCTACTGATAGCCGCTCGTTTTCAGCGAAGATCACGGAGGGTTGCGTCCTATAGCCCCTTAACCCCCTTCCTCCCCCTTTCTCCCCGCCCTGCGAGCGGAAGCAAAGCGCACAGTACCGAAGGAGCTTCGTGTTGAACGAGCTATCAACGGGCCGCTGCGCTCGTCGTCCTCAGGATCGGCTACGGATCCCGCCGGCAGACATCCACCGACTGGTGGAGGACGAGACCGGCTTCGCCCTAGTGCGAGTCCGATGGGGCCGTCACACGAAGCTTTGCATGCCGATGACCGCATGGCCCAGGACGGTGAAGACCACCGTCACGGAGAGGGCCAGGGCGGCGACGAGGGCGGCTAAGACGGGCTTCTGCTGGGTGTTGCTATGAAACATGGCGTGATCCTCTTGAGTACGGGGACCAAGGTACGCCCGGCGACAATGCGAATAAATCCGAATAACCGTGGCACTCTATTCACGTATACAGAACAATCACGCCTCCTCTGCATACCCTTGGTCTGCACGACGAACCGCTCGCTCCGCTTCAGTGACCCCCCCGGTCCTTATCCACCGGGGGGCGCTACTCAGCGTGGCACTCCCAGGCTGAGTGAAAAAAAATTGCTGCTACTGGCGGACTGAACTCTCGGCTACCTGGCTCTCGCTGGTGTGGGGACTCGGTACGGAACAAGTCCTGATGGACCTTTCTTGATCGACAGACCGGGGGACCGTGCGGTGCGAGCGTCGGTCGCAAAGGGGTCAAAAAATTCGGTGCAGCGTCTAGTGCCGCCCCGAATGCTGTTCGGTCTCGGCAGTTTGAACCGTCTTCTTCGCCAACGCGATGAACTGCCTGATGAGGCGAAGCGCAGGTCTGAGTCGTCGCCAATCCGCTCCAGCACGTCGCGTGCGACGCTCTCGATCATGTCGAGTAGCGGGTCGTCGTTGGCTGGATCGTCCACGGTTGCGAGCATGTGCGCAGTGCGCCTGTGAATCATCCAGTGAATCTGGCGGGAACACGCAGATTCGTACGTGGCGGTGGCGGGGCGATTGCGGAGTCCAGGCACTCGTCCGTCAACGTAACTGGAACGTCGCTCGACGTGATGTGCCGTGACGGCACTCAAAGCAAAACCCCGGCGCGGGCCGGGGTCGTTGTGCTGATAGCAGCGGATGCTCAGTGCGCTTTGCGGCGTCGTCTGCTCAGCCCCAGTCCTGCGAGTCCCAGACCGAGCAGCGCGAGCGTGCCGGGTTCGGGAACCGCAACGGGGGCGCAGAAAGGTAGGCTCGGGTCTTGAAGGCATATACCAGGCAGGTCGATGCCGGCGAAGCTGGTGGCAGGAGCGAGCGTGAGTGTCGCCGCCAATAAGCCAGACCTTACTAGGCCCAAATATTTTGCGTTCATAGAATTCCCCTTGCGTTGTACAGCGCGTGGCTGGGTCGTTGTGCTGTGAGCAGCGGACGCTCAGTTAGCTTTGCGTCGTCGGCTCAGTCCGAGTCCCGCCAAGCCGAGACCGAGCAGCGCGAGCGTGCCGGGTTCCGGCACACTTATTGGTCCAATCTGCAGCGTAAGGGAATCGGCATTCGCGCCTGTGCCCCATGAACTGGTAAACGTCCCGGCTGCTATTCCGAGCATCGCAAAAGTTGTATTGGCGAATGTCGCAGTTCCGCTGAGTGCGGCGCCAGACACGTAGTTATCAGGCACGACAAAGGGGCCCGCTACAAAACCGAACAAGTCGCCAGTCCCACTCGAGGCAGCGGTAAAGCCCACGGATGATCCAAAAAATGGCGCGATGACTCCGGTATACATATCGGCGGGGCCACTAGCACCGACACGGAAAACACCGTCGCGTGAGTTCATCCCAGGACCAAGGGAGCTTTGGTTGCTGAAAAAGGTGAGGTCGGCGAGATTGACCGTGCCGGTGGCAGACATGACGACGTCGGTGCCCACTTGATTTATCGTGACTATCATTACCGCGTGCGCAGGCCCCGCCATCAGTCCCACGACCAGCAATCCCAGGATCTTCGCTTTCATCCCGCTGCTCCTTTGTTGGTTCTTCGCAGGGGACGGCCCGGCGATTGAACTTAATGTGCAAGAATCGAGCCGAGCGAAACGGGCCGTAATGTAATCAACAACATAAGCAATCTGTTAAGTCATGCTGCCGCGCAGCATGTAACTTAATCCGACACGCTCATCCGGTGAGCCTTCGCCCGGCAGTAGCATCAGCCGATGATCGATCTGGGCAGCATCGGCGGACTGCACGCGCGTCAGCATGAACTGCACGCCTACTGCCCACGGTGCGACAGGTGGGCAGTACTGCCGCTTGCTCAGATGGTGGCGAATGGGCAGGGAGCGCGGCGACTGCCGATTCGCGTGCGGTGCCGATGGTGTCTTGCGGTGGGGCAGTTGCAGGTTCGTCCGCCAATGCCGGCGCGAAGCGCAACCGGATGGATCGCACTGCCAGGAGACCCGTCGCACGCGGACTAGCAATGCTGGGTACTGTAATCTCATACGCGAGTTCCTCGCTGGCAGGCCCGATCCCGCTCCTGATCTTGCCGGCGTCAACTAGCGAAAGGCTTTTCGCGCGCTGTTCTCATGACGGACAATCAATTCAAAAAGAAAAATCATTTCGTGGCTCAGGCGTACCTCTCCCGGTGGGCTGGTACCGATGGACGCGTCGCTCGCTACCAATTGCTTGTCAGTCATCCGCGTGTCCCCGCATGGGACCGCAGGTTCCCGAGCGGGCTAGCCCGGTATCAACACCTCTACACAAGAGCGATCACTGGGGCTGACTCCGACGACATCGAGCGTTGGCTGGAAAAGGAGTTTGAAACACCAGCTCAGGAAGCGCTCTCGAAAGCCACGTCGGACGCCAGGCTCACCGCAAGCGACTACGAGCGGCTTGCGCGGTATGCGGCAGCGCAAGATGTCCGCACTCCCGCGCGATTGCTTGAGATCCTTCACAGCGCCGGAGGCTCGGTGGAGAAGGTCATGACCGAGTCCCTGGAGCGCGCGGGCGAGTTGCTGAAAGTCGCAGTCAACGACGGCGTGCGCTTCACTCGCCAAGATGTCCCATTGATCGCTGATGCGCGGGCGAACGCAGCGGAGTTCCCTGCGCGAGTGCGGATAGAGCCCGGCGACACTGACGCTACGACCCGGCTGCACGTAGACACGGTGGTTGGTCGCGCATTCTGGCACTGGGCCATGCGTCATCTGTTGCAGAACATGACTCGTCATCTCGTCGCACACCAATGGACGATCCTGCGCAGCCCAGCAGGCTTCACCTGGGTTACAACCGATGACCCCGTAGTGAAGTTGAACGGTTACGGACTCGACGGCTTCGACTTCGGTGGTGGATGGGGCAGCAACGGTACGGTCATACTGCTGCCGCTCGGCCCGCGACACCTTCTTTACACAGAGATAGGAGGACGACCGCGTCCACGGGGAACGATTCTCAAATCAAACGACGCAGAGTATCTGCAAGCCGCCATGGTTCAGCATGCGTGGCGTAATGTCTTTGCTACCGAACTGGATTGCGCAGTAGAGAGTATTCGACCCCGCAGGATCGACAGTGTCGCGTTCAATCGCGAGCGCGAACAGTGGCGAAGATGGCCCGACGAGCAGTCAATTGCCGAGCGGGGACTAAAAGGGCCAGAGAATCCGCAGTAGTGGCGCGGACGCGCTGCGGGTGGCTGTACGCGCGCGCGAGGGGTGAGGTCAGTTGAACCTTGAGGCCGTCGCAGCCCGGCTCTACACTGCAGCTTGGTGACTCAGTGGTGACTCAGCGGAAGCGTGTGTACGCGGCGTCCACACGTAACCGACTGATTTAATTGGTGCGCCCGGAGAGATTCGAACTCCCGACCTTCTGGTTCGTAGCCAGACGCTCTATCCAACTGAGCTACGGGCGCATATTTCTGGAAGTCTGCTGGCGGAGAGAGAGGGATTCGAACCCTCGAAGGGCTTTTGACCCTTACGCCCTTAGCAGGGGCGCGCCTTCGACCACTCGGCCATCTCTCCGTTGTACAGAGAGCCGCGAAGGATAAACGTCCGGAGGCGGGGCGTAAAGCGCGGGACGCCATAATGGCGTCCCGGGCGGCTAAGGGCCTGAATGGGAGGGAATATCGCCCGTCAGGCCCGTGCTGCTGCTGTCTGCGGGGTGGCTACCGATAGGCCGCTATCGTGGTCGTGGTCGTGATCGACGCCGTTACCGTTGCCGTTCAGGCCGGTCGTAGTCGGCCGGGCCGACGAGCCGCCGCCCTGCTCTTCGCGCTTGATGCGCTCGTAGATCTCTTCACGGTGCACGGCGATGTCGCGCGGTGCGTTGACGCCGATGCGAACCTGGTTGCCTTTGACGCCCAGCACGGTGACGGTCACGTCGTTGCCGATCATGACGGTCTCGCCTACGCGCCTGGTGAGAATGAGCATTCCCGTCTCCTGGCCAGCTTGGCCTTTCCATTCCCTTGCAATTGCCGGCCAGGAACAGTCGCTCCGAGTCGCCAGACAATCCCGTCTAGCGTCGCGCCGATTCCTCTCCCCTTCGCTGTAATCCGTCGCAAAAATAAATATGCGACTGGTTTCAACGCCAATGAACGATACCGCGCGCCCGTTCAAATGTCAGCCACAGCCTACAAGCGACGTCACCAAATTGGGATAAGTTACTTTGACCGTCCGGAAAGATTTCGTGACTGCAAAGTGGCTT
This sequence comes from uncultured Gammaproteobacteria bacterium, assembly GCA_963784225.1. Lineage (GTDB taxonomy): Bacteria > Pseudomonadota > Gammaproteobacteria > Steroidobacterales > Steroidobacteraceae > RPQJ01. The sequence goes on along the minus strand of CAWAQN010000012.1, from coordinate 38,252 downwards.
TACGCGAGCTGCGGTGCAAGCCACGCCGCGAGGCTGCCGAGCGCGTTGCCCAGCTTGGATGGTTGCGTGCCACCGGCCTGCGCGAGGTCGGCGCGCCCACCGCCTTTGCCACCAACTTGCTGCGCAATGAAATTCACGATCTCGCCTGCCTTCACGCGCGAAGTCAGATCGTCGGTGACGCCGGCAATCAATGTCACCTTGTCGCCACCGACCGCAGAGCCAAGCACGATGATCGCGCTGCCGAGCTTGTTTTTGAGCTGATCAACGGTGGTGCGAAGCGCCGCGGCGTCCGCGCCTTCGATGCTCGCCGCGACCAGTTTCACACCGTTCGCAAGCGTTATAGCTTCGGTCGCAAGGTCACGACCGCTGCCGCTCGCGAGCTTGTCCTTGAGCTGTGCGACTTCTTTTTCCAGGCGACGCGCACGCTCGATCAGCTGCCGAACCTTTTCCTCGACGTCGTCGCGCGAGCCGCGGACGAGGCCAGCCACGTCACGCAGTTTCTGGTCCGTCTGGACCACGAATTCATAAGCGCCCTGGCCGGTCACGGCTTCGATGCGCCGCACGCCCGCCGCGACACCGCCTTCGCTGACGATCTTGAAGAGCCCGATGTCGCCCGCACGACTCACGTGCGTGCCACCGCATAACTCAGTCGAGAAATCGCCGATGCGCAGCACGCGTACTTCGTCGTCGTATTTTTCGCCGAACAACGCCATCGCGCCGGAGGCGACGGCCGCATCGAAATCCATGAGCTTCGTCTGCGCCTCCGTGTTCGCGCGGATTTCGTCGTTCACGAGTTGCTCGATCTGGTGCAGTTCGTCCGGTGTTACCGCCGAATAATGCGAGAAGTCGAAGCGCAACCGATCGGGCGCCACGAGCGAACCCTTCTGCGTGACGTGCGTGCCGAGCACCTTGCGCAGTGCCGCGTGCAACAGGTGCGTGGCGGAGTGATTCAGTCGCGTGGCCTGGCGGGTTGCGCCATCGACGATCGCCTCGACCGCGTCCCCCACCGCAATCGTGCCCTCGAGAACCTTGCCAACGTGCAGATGCGCCTTGCCGACCTTCTGCGTATCGCTGACTTCGAAACGTGCACTGGGCGTAGACGAGCACGCCGCGGTCACCGACCTGGCCGCCGCTCTCTGCATAGAACGGCGTGACGTCCAGCACCACCTGCCCGGCCTCGCCTACGTGCAATTCGGTAACGCTTTCGTTGCCACGGAATAACGTGACCACGCGCCCGACGCCGTGCTCGCCGTCGTAGCCGACGAACGAAGTCTGTGTGTCCACGCTCATGTCGCCGCGCATGTCGACGCTGAACTTGCTGGCAGCACGCGCACGAGCACGCTGCGCATCCATCGCAGCCTCGAAGCCGGGCTCATCGATGCTGAGGCCGCGCTCGCGGGCAATGTCGTTGGTCAGGTCGACCGGGAAGCCGAACGTGTCGTAGAGCTTGAACACCGCCTCGCCCGGAATCTGCGTCTTGCCGCCGAGACCCCCGATCGCGGTATCGAGCAGGGCCATGCCCTGCGCCAGGGTCTCCGCGAAGCGCTCTTCTTCCTGGCGGATCACGCGCTCGATGTGCTTGCGCTGTGTCACCAGCTCCGGATACGCGCTGCCCATCTCCTGTTCGAGCGTGGCGACCAGCGAGTGGAAGAAAGGCTCGCGCTGGCCCAGCATGAAGCCGTGGCGAATCGCGCGGCGCATGATCCGGCGCAGCACGTAGCCGCGACCTTCGTTCGAGGGCGTGACGCCGTCGGCAATCAGGAACGACAGTGGCGCGAATGTGATCGGCGATCACCTTCAGGGAATTGGCCTGCAGATCGCGCGTGCGCGTCGCCTTCGCAGCCGCCTGGATCAAGTTCCGGAACAGGTCGATGTCGTAGTTGCTGTGCACGCCCTGCATGACAGCCGCGACGCGCTCGAGACCCATGCCGGTGTCGACCGAAGGTTTCGGCAGCGGCGTCATCGTGCCGTCGGCCGAGCGATCGAACTGCATGAAAACGAGATTCCAGATCTCGACATAGCGATCGCCGTCTTCATCCGGTGAACCCGGCGGGCCCGCCCGGAATTTCGGGACCGTGGTCGTAAAAGATCTCGGTGCAGGGGCCGCACGGCCCGGTGTCGCCCATCGCCCAGAAGTTGGACTTCGCACCCATGCGCGTGCAGCGCGCCGGATCGATGCCGATCTGGTTTACCCAGATGTCGGCAGCACCGTCGTCTTCTTCGTACACCGTGACCCAGAGCCGCTCCGGTGGAATGCCGAGCGTGCCCGTGACGAAATCCCAGGCGAAGCGGATCGCGTCGGGCTTGAAGTAATCGCCGAAGCTGAAATTGCCCAGCATTTCGAAGAACGTGTGGTGGCGCGAGGTGTAGCCGACGTTCTCGAGATCGTTGTGCTTGCCGCCCGCGCGCACGCAGCGCTGCGAACTCGCCGCACGCACGTAGCTGCGCTTCTCCTTCCCGAGAAAGAGATCCTTGAACTGGACCATGCCCGCGTTCGTGAACAGCAACGTGGGATCGTCGCCCGGCACGAGCGAACTCGACGGCACGACCGTGTGGCCGCGCTCCGCGAAGAAATTCAAGAATGCCGCGCGCAGTTCGGCACTCGTCATCCGCTGCTGCGGCGCTCGCATCGTGCTGTTGGTCATGGTCTCAGTCGGGGCCCTGTTCGTCGTCGTCACCGGGGCCAAGGGCGGCCCGGATCTGATCCGAGGAAAACCCACGATATTGGAGGAACCGTGCCTGTTTTGCACGTTCGCGGTGGTCGCCCGGAATGGCCGCGCCGAATCGCCGGCGTCGGGCCGCTCGGGCGGTTTCCGTCCAATCGACCTCACCGGCTTTCAGCGCGGAATCGATGGTCTCGGCGCCGATGCCTCGCTGCCGTAAATCCTGGCGTATTCGCACGGGCCCGTGACCACGACGCGAATGCTGGCTGACGAACTGCTCGACGTAGCGTTCTTCGCGCAGCAGGTTCTCGGCAACGAGCCCCGCGATGACCGCCTCGACCAATGCCGCGGGATAGCCCTTGCGTGCCAGGCGCTCGGCGAGTTCGTGCCGTGTGAAATCGCGCCCCGCCAGCAGAGCGAGCGCTACTGTGCGAACAGTGCGTTCGTCTGCTTGCGCGGCCTTCGCAGCAGCCTCAGGCCTCGGACGCCTCACCCTTCGCCGCCTCGCCCTTCGCGATCTTTGGCACGAGCAGCTTGGCGCGAATTGCCGCTTCGATCTCGGCGGCGGTCTCCGGGTGCGTCTCGAGGTAGTTGCGCACGTTTTCCTTGCCCTGGCCGATGCGCTCGCCCTTGTAGGCGTACCACGAGCCGGACTTCTCGATCATGTTGTGCAGCACGCCGAGCTCGATGATCTCGCCATTCCGCGAAATGCCCTGCCCGTACATGATCTCGAACTCGGCCTCACGAAACGGCGGTGCCACCTTGTTCTTGACCACCTTGACGCGCGTCTGGTTGCCGACGACCTCTTCGCCCGACTTGATCGCGCCGATGCGGCGGATGTCGAGCCGCACGGAGGCGTAGAACTTCAACGCGTTGCCGCCCGTGGTCGTTTCGGGGTTGCCGAACATCACGCCGATCTTCATCCGGATCTGGTTGATGAAGACGACGATCGTGTTCGAACGCTTGATGTTGCCGGTGAGCTTGCGCAGCGCCTGCGACATGAGCCGTGCCTGCAGGCCCATCTGGTGCTCACCCATCTCGCCTTCGATCTCGGCCTTGGGCGTAAGGGCCGCGACGGAATCGATCACCACGACATCGACGGCGCCCGAGCGCACGAGCATGTCGGTGATTTCGAGCGCCTGTTCGCCGGTATCCGGCTGGGACACGAGCAGCTCGTTGATGTTGACGCCCAGTTTCTCGGCATACGCCGGATCGAGCGCATGCTCGGCGTCGACAAACGCGGACGTGCCACCGAATTTCTGTGCCTGCGCGATCACAGTAAGTGCGAGCGTAGTCTTGCCGGAGGATTCCGGCCCGTAGATTTCGACCACGCGGCCGCGCGGCAAGCCGCCGACGCCCAGCGCGATGTCGAGCCCCAGCGAGCCTGTCGACAGTGCTTCGACGTCGTACGTGGCGCCGGCATCACCCAGGCGCATGACGGAGCCCTTGCCGAATTGCTTCTCGATCTGGCTGAGTGCTGCGACCAGGGCCTTCTTGCGGTTGTCTTCCATTGCTTGCCTCGGGGCCTTGGGCGGCCCGGGTTCGTTGAAACGCGGATCTGCGGGAGGGCGGCATTATTCCATACGACCTGCTCCTGCGCAGGTCGAAAAATTGCGCCGAAAGTGAAGTTTTTCAACTCTCCGCATGGGTGAGATTCCACCATTGCAAAGGCTCATAGCGTGAGCCTGCCCGGTCGGTCACCGAACTCACGAGCGCGAATCGTCGTACGGGCCATGCCAGCGGCAGGGCGAGCTTGAAATCGATACCTGCGTTTACCTTGCGCGCCAGGGTGACGTGAGGCCGAAACTCCCTCTCGTCGATTTCGAACCCGGATTCGATCAGCGCAACGCGCAGGTCTTGCACGACAGCTACTAACGGTGCAGGGGTTGTGCCCGCCGTCATGCTCAAGACGCGCGGCCGGCGCCAGTATTCGATCGCATCGAAGTCGACGATGAAGGGTGCGGATCGAACGCCTGCGGCGCACCGCATAGCAACGCCCTTTCGTTCCGTACCGACCTGCCCGAGGAACACCAGCGTCACATGCCACTGATCCGGGCGCTGCGGCACGGTCGCCCGCGGATCTACCAACGGCATGATCTCGGTCTGCAGCCGCTCTCGCACAGCATCGTCCGGCCACAGGGCGAAGAAGAGCCGTTCGTTCACGGCTACGGCTCGAGCAGCCGCTCCAACGCGCGTTGCACGGTAAAACGGCGAATGGCCTCACGGTCGCCGGTAAAGAGTGCCTGGGCCGCGTCGACGGCCACGACGGCCCCATTCCTCCGGGCCCAGGCCAGCCAAACCGTCCCGACGGGCTTTTCCGGTGTGCCGCCGGTGGGGCCGGCAACGCCGCTTACAGCGACGCTGAGGTCACCTCCGAAGCGTTCGAGGGCGCCGGCAGCCATTTCCCGGACCGTGGGCTCGCTGACTGCGCCGTGCCGGTGCAATGTTCGCTCGGACACGGCCAGCAATTCGATCTTTGCCTCGTTGGAATAGGTGACGGCGCCCCCCAGGAACCACCCTGAACTTCCGGGCAGATCGGTGCAGACCTTGGCGATCCAGCCGCCCGTGCAGGACTCCGCGGTCGACAGGCGTTTGCCCGTGGATTCCAGCCGCGCGGCGACCGCCCGGGCCAGGGACTCGAGCTCAGCATCGGTGGGGCCAGGCATCCTCGAATTGTAACCTCCCCTTGCGCCAGCTCGCGCGCGTGGATACCTTGCTGCCCGCGCTCTCATAAATGACGCATCTTTCAAGGCAGGTGTTCATGAAATTCGCCTCACTGGCGCTGGCCGTTGCCATCGCCGCATTTCCAGTGATGATGCCCGCTCAGGCACAAGGTCTGGTCACGGATGAACAAATCATCCTGAAACAGGTCATGACAGACAAGCGCTCGGTCTATATCGCCAGCCTGAAGCTGTCCGATTCCGAGAGCCGTGCTTTCTGGCCGATCTACGACGAGTACGAAGCCAAGGCGAAAAAGCTGGACGACGCATTTCTCGCCCTGGTCAACGATTTCGCGGCCAAGTACGACACGCTCACGGATACCGACGCCACCGCGATGCTGAAGACGAAGATGCAGATCGAAAAGGACCGCATGAACCTGAAGCAGACGTACACGAAGAAGATTGCTAAGGTGCTGCCAGCGGTGAAAGCGCTGCGCTACGCACAAGTCGAGACACGGATCGAGAACATGATTCGACGCGACGTTTACGGACTCATCCCCCTCGCGCGTTGATCCCTGAACCCCCATCACGAAAGAGAAACACTCATGACAAGCACGATTTCACGAGCCTCGCGGTTTGCCGCGGCCTGCGCCATGCTGGCCGCAACCATTGCCACGGTGCCGGCCGCCCAGGCGCAGAGCGCCAATGACGACACCCAGCAATTGCTCACGCAGATCCAGACGGACAAGCGCGCGGTAGTGCTCGAGGCGATGCAGCTGGACGATACGCAGATGAGGGCGTTCACCCCGATCTACGACGAATATCAGCAGGAGCGCAAGAAGCTGTTCGAAGAAGGCCTGGAGGTCATTAACTCGTATGCCGCCAATTACGACAGCATGACCGACGACGCCGCGGCCAAGCTGCTGAAGAGCTGGTTGGAGCACGAAGAGAAAAAGGCCGCGCTGGTAAAGAAGTACGTGAAGCGATTCGACAAGGTGATGCCGGCGACGAAGGTGCTGCGTTTCGTGCAGATCGAGAATAAGCTCAATACCGTCCTGAGTTTGCCGGGTATCCAGGCCATTCCGCTTGCGAAGTAACCGGAAGGAGCAACGCATGCTTCATAACATTCGTCTGCCGCTGGTCGCTGTCATCAGTGCTGTTGCGCTGGTGACAGGCTGCGCCAGCAGCGGTCCCGAAGTCCGTGGTGACTACGACCGTAACGTGGATTTCGGCAAGTACCGCACCTACGGCTTCGTGAGCGAGGCTGGCACGGGCGGCACCGCGTTCAAGTCCATGGGCATGCAAACGATGCAGGCCGCGGCGGCGCGCGAAATGGAGTCTCGCGGTTACACGCGGGCCGAAAAGCCGGATCTCGTGATCAACTTCAAAGGCAAACTCGAAGAGAAGACCGACATCGAGTCCACGCCGGCACCGTATTACGGCCCGGGCTGGGGTTACGGCGGCTTCTACGGCTCACGCTACGGCGGCTACGGCACCATGGGGGGCACCGAAGTCACTACGCGCCGATACCAGGTAGGCACGATAGTCATGGACGTCGTCGATCTCGAGAAGCGGCAAGCCGTATTCCAGGGCGGCATCGAAGGGGTCGTCACGAAGAAAATGCTCGAGAATAAAGATGCGGCCCTGACTACTGCCGTCGCCCGGATCTTCTCGACGTATCCATTCGTCGCGGGCCAGTCGGCACCGGTCGCACCTGCCGAAGAAAAGAAAGACTGAAGCCCGCGAACGGTACACATGCCATGAACAAGACGCTATGGCTCGCGCCCATTCTTTTCGTTTCGGCACTCGGCACGACGTTTGCGGCTGAACCCACGACGGTCGCGACAGAATCCGTCCGGGTCCTGGGATGGGCTCGTCGAAGTCAAGCCGAAAAAAATGGACGCGGTATTTCTCATGCCTGGCGCCGATTTCCGGACGTACAGCAAGGTCATCATCGACCCGACGCAGGTCGCGTTCAACAAGGACTGGATGAAGCAGATGAACCAGTCGTCGCGAGGCGCGTCGCGAAAGATCGAGCAGGAAGACGCGGACAAGATCCTCGCGGCGGCGCAGGAAAATTTCGACGACATCTTCCGCGAAGCATTCACGAAAGCTGGCTACGCCGTCGTGACCGAGCCAGGCCCCGACGTGCTGCGCCTGTCGACCGCTGTCGTGAACCTGTACGTCAATGCGCCGGACACGATGTCGGCTGGACGGTCACGGACCTACACGACCGACGCGGGCGAAGCGACGCTCGTGATCGAAGCTCGCGACTCGATGACGCGCGCCTTGCTCGGCCGGGTCCTCGACCGCCGCGAGACTCGAAGCGCGGGTGGTTCAGTTCAGATGGCGTCCAGCGTCACGAACATGAGCGATTTCCGGGCACTGTTCAAGCAGTGGGCTGCCATCAGCACCAAGGGGCTCGAAGAACTCAAGGCGCTCTCGCCGGTGCCTGAAGACCTCAAGCCGAAGCAGAAGCTGCAATAGCTAACGGCGCTTCGATCCAAGTCGGGACGAGCGCCACCGCGGATCTTTTTAGAACGTCGCGCTGTAGTAAATCATCGGACCGCTGTACGTTCTTATTGATCGGCGCATGGCGCATATTAAAGACCCTTAGCTACAGCTTGTTGTATATCGTGCGGGCCATAGTAGGCAATTCCGCGGACAAATCAATCCGAAGTTGCGGCACGGCACCACATTTCGGGCGTCGATGAGGCAATGACAAGGGCCGCCAGGGCGGCCAAGGCCGCCTCGCGCGGGGGGATAGAATTGAACGATACCGTCATCGAAAAACCGAAGCATAAGTGGCGCTTCATGCAGCTGACGCTGTTCATGGGTGCCTGGATGCTTCTCTCCCCGTTGATGAACGACCGCTGGCTCGTTCAAGTCATGTTGCAATTGTTCCTGCTCAACTCCGCGCTGGTCACCCTCTGGGCCAACCCCAGTTGGCGTCGCGTGCGCCGCGTCGTCTTCGGCCTTTGGGTGGTGTCGATCGCTGGGGCGGCGCTGGCGCTGCTGGCGGTTCCCGAAGGATGGCATCGGGTGGCACGGGGCGTCGAAATCCTCTCGACGATGCCGCTCATGGCGCTGCTCGCGGTAGGAATCCTGCGCTTCGTCTTCCGACAGGGGGAACTTTCGAGCGACAGCTTGTTCGCCACGATCGCCGTTTATCTGCTCATCGCGCTGATGTTCGCGCAGGTCTACCTGCTCTTGCTGGCCACGAATCCGGCAAGTTTCAACCTGCCGGCCGCTGCCGCCGAACGCTCACCCCATTTGCTGCATATCGACATGCTGTATTTCAGCCTGATTACGCTGGCGACGGTCGGCTACGGCGACATCCTGCCGCTCACGGAACCGGCTCGAATGCTCGCCGTGATCGAAGCCACGGTCGGACAGTTCTATGTCGCGGTCCTCGTCGCCGTTTTCGTGGGCATGTACTCGGCGCAGCAACGCAAGTAATGCAGCGCTGCAGACAGCCGCTGTTTTGTCGTTGTGGCGCGAGTCGGGCGCTGCGGTGGCATTCTGGCTGATCGAACGCCTGGTCGTACTGGCCGCGCATTACTGCGTTGTGGTTCCGCCCTGCACTGCATCGAGCCGCTCGCGCAGCTCGACGGCCCAGTCCTTCAGGATGCGATCGGCCGCGGCCATATTGGTGACGCTGCTTGCGCGATTGGCGAAGGTTTCGTCATCCGCCTGTGCGTCCAATACCCTCGCGATGATCGTATTCGTGGTGGAGTCCAACAGTTCCAGGTAGAGCGTCATCTGGCCCGCTGATCGCACGACCGTCGAGCGGATGTCCGCACTCATGATGTCGGGGGCGTTGACTTCCACGTTCAGCAATGCCGGGCGCAGAACGAGGACATCCGGTGCTGCTGTATCGACGACCGGGTAGCTACCGTTCTTCTGCAGTTCTTCCGTAAAGACTTTCTTGAACGCGGCGGCCAGGGCGGTCTTCATCTTTTCGACGTCCTTGTCCGTCACGCGACCGTCGAGACTGACCTTGCTCTGGTTGTAGTCTTTTTGCCAGTTCTTCTCGAATTCCACGTAGCAATCGAGGATCGCCACGCGTTTGTACGGAGCCAGCGTCGCGCCGGGCTTCACGTACACGAGTCGAGTCTTCGTACTCTTCTGCAGCTGCAGGCCATCGGAGGTGACCTGCGGCGGCGGGGGCGCATCAGCGGCGCTGGCGAGTGGCGGGTGACCCATGGCGAATCCCGCACCCAGGCAGGCGATCAATCCAAACTGGCGCAGCTTCAGTGCTCGCATCGTGTCACCTCCGTGTTCGACCGTTCGTTTTCGCAGCCGCTATTCGGCTCGATGGTACACCAAGCACTCGCGCGCACCCATTCCCCCAGCGGAGCCGCGACGAGCGGCCAACCCCCCCACTGGAGGGGGACGCAGGTGCCTGTCTGTCAGGCACTCTCGCGACCCTTCCCAGCAACCCCAGGGGACCCTGCCGATGAACCTGCCTGCCCTTCGCATCATCAGGAGCGCGTGCCTGTGCGGCCTGCTGCTGCTGATCAGCGCCCCCGGCCACGCAACAAGCGTCCGCCAGATGAACATTGTCGACCTGCTCGCGTACTCGAACACCATCGTGTCGGGCCAGGTTGAAAAAGTAACCGACGGCTTTGCGCCCAACGGCGTCCCGTACACGGAAGTGACACTGCGCGTGACGGACACGATTCGCGGCGAGAAAGGCGCGACGTTGTCGTTCCGGCAGTTCGGCCTCGACAAGCCACGCACCCTGCCCGACGGTCGTGTCTACCTCGGCGGACGCCCCGCGAGCTGGCCGACCTGGCGCAAGAACGAAGTTGCCATAGTGTTCCTGTATCCCAAAGCCCGTCAGACCGGGCTGCAAACGACGGTCGGCCTCGGCTACGGCAAGCTGAGCGTCGGTAACGGTCGCGCGATGAACAGTTACGACAACGCGGGCCTGTTCAAGAACATCAAGGTAGATCGTGGCGTGCTCGACAGCGCCGAGTCGGAGATGTTCGCAACGCAAGGCGGCCCCGTGGACGCCGAAACGCTGCGCAAGTTCCTGCATCGCGCCGTCGACGGTCAGTGGGTTCAGAACGGGAGAATCTCCAATGAGAGGCGCTAATGCTTGCGCGCGTTTAGCGCTGCGCCTCACGTTGACTGCCGCCGCTGCGGTTGCCTACGTCGGCACGGCCATCGCCGGCGGGCCGCTCTACGTCGTGCCATCCGGAGGCACGCTGCAGCCGGCACGATGGGTCGGGACGGTCAAGGTTTATACGGACCAGGGCACGCTCGGCGTGCTCAGCAACGCGGCGGCCAACAAGATCGTGCAGGACAGCATCGCGCAATGGTCATCCGTCTCGACATCGAGTTTTCGGGCGCAGATTGCGGGCACGCTGCCCTACGACATCACCGGCGCCAACGCGGACAAGGTCATCGGCGCCAGCAATGGCGGCGGTGTCCAGGTTATCTACGACAGCGATGGCAGTGTCATCAACGATTTCATGGGCGCAGGTCCCGGCGTGCTTGGCATCGCTACGCCAGAATATGCCGCTGGCGAAGGTTCCACGCAGATTATAGAAGGCTGGGTCATCGTGCGCGGAGAAGACGACTACTCGGACCGAGGTGTTCCTTACGTTCAGGGCGACCCGATCTCGGGCGTCGTGACGCACGAGTTTGGTCACGCGATCAATCTCGCGCACTCGCAGACCAACGGTTATTACTCGAACAACCGGCCGAACCCGGACTTCGGACTGCCCGCAGGACACGACCAGGCAGGACCCGACCAGTGTGGCCCCGTGGTCCCGGAGTATCCGACTGCCGACCAGATCGAGACGATGTACCCGATGATCAATCCTTTTCCGTACCGCTCGGGTTACAACAGCCCGCAGATGGCGACGGTCAATGTGGCCGACGATAAGGCCGCGCTGTCGTCGATCTATCCGGCGGCCGGTTACGGCTCGATGACCGGCACGATCAAGGGACGTGTCGTCGCGAAAGACGGCACGAGCCAGCTGACCGGCATCAATGTCATCGCGCGTCGCGTCGGCGCGCCATTCGATGCTACTTCACGCATCAGCGGTGACCTCACGCAGGGCCTGCTCGGCCCCGATGGCACCTTCGTGATGACCGGGCTCACCCCGGGCGCGAACTACCTAGTCTACATCGACGAGATCGGTGGCGGTGGTTTCAGCACGCCCAAGGCCACACTGCTGGGGACGAGGAGTACTGGAACGAGGGCGAAAGCGCTGATGCAACCCAGGACGACGCCTGTGCTTCCTCGCCAATCACGCTCGCGGCTGGCGAGACGCGCCAGATCACGATCGCGATGAATGGCATTGCGCGCGCACCGACGTTTACCCACATTCCGTACACGCTGCCGTCGTCTATTTCGGATAACGGCCAGCGCATCGCCGGCGTCTACGCGCCAAGCTGGGGCCCCAACTGGCTCTGGGACAAGAAGTCCGGCGCCAGTTACATCGGCGGGTTCGGTTCGGGCATCGGCGCGATGATTTCCGGCAACGGCCGCGTGGTCGGAGCCGGCGTCGCCATCGAGGTCGAGCAGGAGTGGGGCACGGAAATACACGAGCGAGCCGCTCTTTGGACCAAGGAAGCCGGCTGGAAAAAGATCGCGAATGAATCGTACGAGGGCTGCGGCCCCTATCACACGAGCGTCTTCGATCTTTCGACCGACGGGTCCACGGCCGTGGGCCTCGCCTTCGTCGATTGCGGCAATGTGTATCCATTTCGCTGGACTGCCAAGACGGGCATGAAGACGCTGCCGAAGTCGAGCGAGGGTGCGCAGTGCACCTATCCCGACAGCGACGAGACCTATCCATGCGACGGCGCGGCCCGCGCCAACGCCGTCTCCGGTAACGGCAACGTAATCGGTGGTTGGGAAGAGATCCCCGAACTCGGCGGCTTTCGCGTCGCCTCAATCTGGCAGGGCACCGAGCAGATGCTGCTCAGGGATCCTGGCGGCGACAATGGAGCCGCTGGCTACGTCGGCGAAGTCATGGGCATCAACACTGCCGGCACGATTGCGGTGGGCATGCAGGCCGGGGAGAACCTCAAGGATGCCTGGAAATGGACACCTGCTGCAGGCGTCACGAGCCTCGGGCGTTATCCGGCGCAGGTCTGCTTCTTCGACTGGTGGAGCGGAGCGGAGATCTGCGAAGACCGCGAGACCGTCGCCTTCTCCGTCTCCGATGACGGCAAGGTCATCACCGGTAGTTCGCGCCTGACCTACCTTGGCGTCGACGATGGCATGATCTACACGCCGAAGATGGGCTGGATGCTGCTCGCCGACTTCCTCGAGAAGCAGGGCGTGCTCGAGGCCTCGCGCTGGCAAGCCATGGGTGCGCGTGTTGCCGCCGATGGAAAAACGCTCACGGGAACCGGGACTCCGCTTGCTGCTGACTACTGGCAGGGCTTCCGTCTCGAACTCGACCAGGTCTACGTGTGCCACGGCAAAGGCCGGGCCACCAGCACACTGCGCGTCGGATTTCCGGATGCGATGGACCAGCACTTGTCGCATGGCGACGCCGTCGGACTGTGTCCTGGAGATGCCCCGCTCTGAGTCGAACTCAGGGACATGTAGCCGTGACCAGTGCAACTTTGCCGCTCGTGCAAATCGCGTTTTCCGTCGTCGACCTGCGACTGACGGAGCGCTGGTTCCGGGAAGGGTTCGGTTTCGAACCGGCCCGTGGTAGTCGCGCGTTGATGAGCAGCCCGCTGGCGGCGCGCGTGCAGGGTCTGCCACGGGCCGCTTCCACGTGCTGGTGGCTGGTCGGTCGCAACCCGTGGTTTCAGCTGGAACTGTTCCAGTTCGAGCGCCCGGTGGCGCGCCCGCTGCCGCTGGATTACCGGCCCTGTGACATCGGCTACTCGCGCATCGGACTCTGGGTGGCGGACTTCGACGCGACGCTTGCGCGCCTGGACGGGCTTGGCACCCGTCCGGTCGCTCCCGCCATCGGCGCGAACGGCAGACGACGCGTGTTCGTGCGGAGCCCCGACGGCGTCTACGTCGAAATCATGGAACACGATTCGATCGGAGCGGACGCCACGCACGATCGCACGGCCTGCCCGGTTGCTGTTCGTTCAGTGACGCTGTCGGTACCGGATCTTGCACGATCGGTCGCATTCTTCCGCAGCCTGGGACTGGAGACGTGGTCAGGGACGCTGGATAGCGCGGATCGTGAGGCGGCCTCTGGCATCGCCAATGCGCGGCTCTGGACGCATGCATTCAAAGCCGGCGACGTCATCGTCGAAGTCGTGCAGTACCTCGAGCCGACCGGCTCACATTGGCCGCAAGGCTATCGCGTCAGCGACCAGGGCATCCTGAACATCGCGTTCGGCGCTCGCTGCAAGGCCGATCACTTGCAGGCCTATAAGCGCGCAGTCGCTGCCGGCGCGCGTGGCAACAGCAAGCCGGTGCACCTGCCCGGCGCCGGCGTGGTCTATGTCAACGATGCGGACGGATTTTCGGTTGAACTGCTGTGGATGAAGCCAGGCAAGTCAGATCGCGCGTGGGGATTCGAACCTCTGCCGATCGAACGCAGGCCACTTCCCGACACGCATAGCATCGAGGCCAGCATTCACGTCGCTGCACCGTTGCAGCGCGTCTGGCAGGTCGTCTCCGACCACGAAGGCATGTCTGCCTGGAGCGGGTTCGATCCCGTAGTCGTCGCGTGGAATCCACCGCAGGGCTATCGGTATCGTGTCGTCAAAGGTTCGCCGCTTTGTTGGACATCAAGGTGAACTGAGACTCGCGGAGCACGAGGGCGGAACAGACCTGACGTGGTCCATTCGATTCCGCCCGCGAATCCCGGGGACCGGCGCGATCCTCAGACCAGTGTTGCAGCGAATGCTCGGGTCTATGCTGGAAAAGGAGCTCAAGCCGCTGCTGGAGTCGAAGCCCGACGCCTGAGGTACACACATCGTGAAAGCCGTTGTCTGCCAGCATGGGAATCTGCGTGTAGCAGATATTCCGGAGCCGATTCCGCGAGCCGGCCAGGTATTGGTCGCGGTGGAACGCTGCGGCATCTGCGGCTCCGACCTGCACATGCGCCATCACGGCGATCACATGAAGGAGCTGCTCGGCAGGGTGGGCGCGGCCAGCATCGTGCCTGCCAGCAGCGACGCAGTCGTCTATGGTCACGAGTTCTGCTGCGAATTGCTCGACTATGGCCCGGAATGCGATCGCAGGATCAAGCGGGGTACGCGGGTCGTAGCGCAGCCCCTGCTTCGCGTTGGCGACTCCATCCACCTCGCCGGTATCTCTGCTGTCGCCACCGGGGGCTATGCCGAGCGCATGGTGCTGCAGGAATCCGCATTGGTCCCCGTCCCCAATGGCTTGTCGCCGGAAATGGCTGCCCTCACTGAGCCGATGGCAGTCGGCTGGCACGCAGTTCGCCGCAGCGAAATCAAGCGCAAGGATGTCGCGATCGTGATTGGCTGCGGCCCAGTGGGCCTCGCCATCATCTGTCTGCTCAAGGCACACGGCGTGGCGACCGTGGTCGCAAGCGATTTCTCGGCAGGCCGACGCTCGTTGGCGCAGCGCTGCGGTGCCGATGTCGTGCTCGACCCACGCGAAAATTCCCCTTATGCGGCGCGGCCAGGCGATGACCTCATCCGCGACCTGCCCGCTCTGCTCGAACTGTCGATTGGCACGCAGGAGAAGCTGCGCCGATTGCCGGTGCCCTGGCACGTGACATGGCGCCTCGTGGAGAAACTCGGCGCGGCTGCGCCGAAGCGGCCGGTCATCTTCGAGTGCGTGGGTGTGCCCGGCATCGTGCAGCAGATCATCGACGGCGCGCCGGTATTGTCACGCGTGATCGTCGCCGGCGTCTGCATGCAGGTCGACCGGTATGAACCGGCGCTGGCGATTCACAAAGAGATCGACCTGCGCTTCGTGCTCGGTCATTCGCCGCTGGAATACCGCGACACGGTGCACATGATCGCCGAAGGCAAGGTGAACTGCGCGCCTATGCTGACCGGTATCGTTGGCCTTGACGGCGTGGCCAACGCTTTCGACGCGCTCAAGGATCCGGAAACTCACGCCAAGATCCTGATCGACCCCAAGCGCAGTGACACTGTTCCGGCGCCGTTCCACGCTTAAGACCAGTTCGCACGCGAGTTGTCGCGCCCATCTCGGCGAGAACTGTTGTCCCCGGGCGAGAGGCAGGGGGGAACAGCTCACCCGCCCGGGAACAACAGCAGCAAACAATCAGGCCGTCACTGTCTCGCTCGCGCGCGCCGACCGCACTTTCGATGTCGGCAACAGGAAATACGACAGGGCGGGTATGAGAATCAGCGCCCCGAGCATGTTCCACAGGAACATGAACGCCAGCAGGATTCCCATGTCGGCCTGGAACTTGATCGGCGACCAGGCCCACGTGACGACGCCAGCGGCGAGCGTAAGCCCGACCAACGCGACGATGCGGCCGGTGAATGCCAGTGCCGAGCGATAGGCTTCGTCGAGGGGCATGCCCATGCGCTGTCCGTGCAGCTGCACCGACAGCAAATACAAGGCGTAGTCGACGCCGATGCCGACACCAAGCGCAATCACAGGCAGCGTCGCAACCTTGACGCCGATGCCGAGCATGACCATCAATGCCTCGCAGAGTATTGAGGTTAGCGCCAGCGGCAGCACGGCCACGAGCACGGCACGCCAGGAGCGGAACGCGATCAGGCACAGGATGGCCACCGTGCCGTAGATGTACAACAGCATCTGGATCCAGGCCTTGCGAACGACCTCGTTGACCGCGGCCTCGATGCCGGCAGAGCCCGCGGCCGGTAACAGTTCGACTTCAGCGACCGGATTCGCGGCGATGAATTTCTCGACTGTCGTCGTGACCTTCTCCAGCGTCGCAGCCTTGTGGTCCTTCAGGAATGCGATGACAGGAATGACCGAGCATTCGGCGTTCATGAGGTCTGGCGTATTCGTCGACGCCTGCTGCACGCCGTAGTTCAACACCTCCTGGTTGCGCGACAGGGTGATCCACTTTGCACTGCCCTCATACGTACCGGCCGTGGTCTGCTTGACGACGTCGGCCAGCGACGAAGTCGCCTGCACCTCGGGCACCTGCTGCAACTGCCATGCCAGGCGGTCGGCCTGCAACAGCGTCGCGTAACGCATGCAGTACTCCACCGGCGTCTTCACGATCACGGCGAACACGTCCGAGGAAAGCGAAAAATTCGCAGTGATGTACGCGTTATCCACGTTGTAACGCGAGTTGGCCCGCAGCTCCGGAGCACCCGGATCGAGGTCGCCAATCTGCAGCTGCTCCGAGACATAGTGCCCGCCGGCTGCCAGTGCCACCGCCACCACCACCGCGGCGGCGGCCCAACTGCGCCGTTCCGCGAACTTGTCGAAGAACGACCAGATGCCCTTGGTGCCGACCCCCTGCTCTTCCTGCTGGATGCTGCGCGCAGCAGCTTTCTTGCTGACTCCGGTGACGGACAAGACCACGGGCAACAGCACGAGGTTGGTGAACAGCAGAACGCACACTCCGATGGTCGCGGCGATGGCCAGTTCGCGGATTGCCGGAATCGGGATCAACAGCAGCACGAGGAAACCGGCTGCGCCGTTCAGCAATGCCGTGACGCCTGCCACGAAAAGCCGGCGGAATGTGTAGCGCGCGGCCACGAGCGTGACGGTGCCGCGACCGACATCCTGCTGGATGCCGTTCATTTTCTGTGCGCCATGGGACACGCCGATCGCGAAGACCAGGAACGGCACGAGTACCGAGAACGGATCGAGCCCCAGGCCGAGCAGGCGCAATATTCCCATCTGCCAGACCACGGCGATCAGCGAGCACAGCAGCACGACACCCGTGCTTCGCACGCAGCGCGTGAACGAGAACAGGATCACGCCCGCGATCACGATCGCGGCGCCGAAGTACAACATCACCTGCAGGATGCCGTCGAGCAACGAACCGATGATCTTGGCGAAACCGATCACGCGCACCTTGTACTTGCCGTCCGGGGTTTCGAACTTGGCACGGATATTTTTCTCGACCGAGCGTGACAGCTCCCAGTAATCGATTTTCGTACCGGTAGCGGGGTCGACTTCGAGCAACGGCACCAGAATCATCGCCGACTTGAAGTCGTTGGCCACGAGGTTCCCGACCAGGCCCGCCTTTCTGATGTTCGTGTTCAGCTGTTCGAGGCTCTGCAGCGTGCCGTCGTAGGTGTCCGGCATCACCGGGCCACCAGCGAACCCCTCCTCCGTCACCTCGGTGTAGCGCACCACGGGCATCCAGATGGACTTCACCCAGGCGCGGTCGACGCCCGGCGTAAGGAACAGTTCGTCATTCACTTTCTTCAGCGTGTCGAGGTAGGCGGAGTTGAAAATATCGCCCTGTGTCGTTTCGACGACGACACGCAAAGTGTTACCGAGACCCCGTAACTGGGCCCGGTTCTCGATGTAATTCTGGATGTAGGGATGACCGACTGGCAGCATCTTTTCGTAGCTGGCGTTCAGACTGATCCGTGCCGCCATGACGCCAAGCACGGCGGTGATCAGCACGCACACCAGCACGACGATCACACGGTTATTGAAGATGAGTCGCTCGACGACATTGCCGGACTTCTGGTCGAAGTCCTTGATGTCGCGCACGACCGGCATCGCTTCGATGTTCGTGGTGGGTGCTGCCATCGGAATTTCCTGCTGTGCTGGTGGAGTCAGGGCGCCGGAGTCGCACCGAGCGCGACGACCCTTGCACCGAACGGGCCGGTCAGGCCGACCTTGCCGTTGCCGGCGTCGGTGATGCCGGTGAGCGGAAGACCCTTCGAAAGGACAAGCGGGGCGAAGCTTCGGCCGCCATCCTGGCTGACAGCAACGCGACCACCTTGATCCGCAATTACGATCTTGCCGGTTGGCATCGTTAACCCACCAACGATCGTTGCCGGCAGCTTGCTGTCGATTTTCTCCCAGCTCTTGCCACCGTCCGCGGTGCGAAACAAGTTGCCGCGCAAGCCGTAGGTGAGCACGGCTTCGGGTGCATTCACGAGGCCGAACAGGCTGCCGGCGTAATCCACCGGCACTGAATCAAAGTTTCGCGCCTCCGGGTTGAGGCGAAAAGCGGTGCCTGCTTCACCGGACATGTAGAGTCCACCCGCCGCAGGCCGGATGGAATACAGGTTCATCAAGCGCGGATTCGACACGCGATCGAACCACGATTGCCAGGTCTTGCCGCCGTCCGTCGTTTCGAGGATCAGGTTGTAGGCACCGACGACGAAGCCGTGCTGCTCGTTCTCGAACCAGACGTCGAGAAATGGCTTGTCGGCGCCCTGTTCCTTGTAGCGCTCGGCCTCGGCAAGCAGGGCAGCGAGAACGGTTGATTCAGCATTCGCCGCGACCTTTACCTTCAAGTCGGCAATGATCAGGTCGTTGACGGCGAACCCGTCGAGTTGCTTGATCCAGCTCGTGCCGCCGTCGGTGGAAGCCAGTACGACTCCGTCGTGGCCCACGGCCCAGCCGTGCGTAGCGCTCGGAAAATACACCGCCGTGAGGTCGGAGCTGACCGGAACCTTCGCCTGCGACCAGGTCTTGCCCTCGTCCGTAGATACGACGATGTGGCCACGAGGGCCCACGGCGACCAAGCGGTTGCCGAATCGTGTCATCGACACCAGCAGGCGCTTGCTGGCCAGTGGCGACATCATGGCGGGGCGATTGAGCACATCGCCGGCTCCGAGCTTGGATGGCGCAGCGACGGAATCTGCCGCGAGCGCGCCGATGCAATACGTGCACGCGAGGGCGGCCAAGGCTGCCAGCGTTGCCAATGAACCTTTCATGCGAATCCCCCGTCTCGTGCCTCGCGCCGGAGCAACCCAACGCGACCTGTGCGTCAAGTTGGCATGGCCCCGGCGCGCTCGACGCGCCGGCCGTGCCATTGCCGTTCAGCGAATGCCTGCGCCCGCCAGCGCGTCCGGCGTCCAGTCCCGCGCGGGGAACGGTTCGCGGTATTTGATGCCGGTGTACAGGCCGCAATTGGCCTGGCTCGAGTACTGGCCGCCAACGAGATCGTACCCGTTCTGCAAGGTGAGCGAGAGCGCCTGCGTGTCATATGCGAACGCCGTGTATGCAAGCATGCCCCGGTACAGCTGGCCGCGCGCGTCGTAATTGTCCGAAGCGGCAGCGACCCAGCTGTCCTCATCGACGTAGAACGTACGCTTCTGGTAGATGTGCCGCTTGCCAGGCTTCAGCGTCGCTTCAACCACCCAGACGCGATGCAGCTCCCAACGCACGAGATCGGGGTTGAAGTGATTTGGCGTAGTGACGTTCGCCTTACTGCCAGGGAAGAACACGGCCTTGTAGTCATTGTAAGGAATGATCATTTCCCGCTTGCCGACCAGCTTGAAGTCGTAGCGATCCATCGCGCCGTTGAAGACGAACGCATCGTCGTAGGTCGAGGCACCCGCCACGCCCGGGTTCGGCGTGTCGTAGGCGATTTCCGGGGCGAGCTTCACGCGGCGTTGACCCGGCAGGTATTGCCAGGCCTTGCGCGGCTGCGCGAGCGGACTGACGTGATCGTAAAGGACCAGGGCTTCACCGGCGCGGCGCGCGGGGCCCGTGTATTCCTGCTTGATCAACCAGAACGCCGTCTTGCCGGTGAGCGGCGTGTCGATGTTCGCTGGCGCGAAAATGGGCCACTCCTGGGAACTGATCCCCGTCGTGGACAACGTCGCGGTGCCGGAAGAATCGATATTGTACGAATCGTATTTGCACGTCGTCGCAACGCCCTGGTAGCGCAGCAGGTGATTCCACATCACCTCGTTGCCGGTCTTCGGGATCGGGAACGGGTACCCGGGCAACGCGTTCTCGATGCCGATGCCACCGTCCGTCGTCTTGGCCTGCGTCGCATTCTTTGCGGTGTTCTCCAGGATCTTCTTGGGATAAACGACCGGGCGCCGGGTCGGGTAGACGTCCACGCGCATGGTCGGATAGCGCTTCAGCAACGCATACGTGACGGCAGTCAACTGGCCCTTGAACTCGTCGGCGTTCTTGCCGGTGATCACGAGTCTCGGCTTGTCGGCTGCGTAAGGGTCTGGACGCACGCCCGAGCCTGCCTTGAAGTCGGCAGGAATCTGCGTGAGGCCGCCGGTCCATTCCGGGATCGTGCCCTCCTTGTTGCCGGCCTTCTCCGCGCCGACCGGCGTGAGCGTCTGGCCGAGCTTGGCCGCTTCCTCGGAAGTCGCGGCCATTGCGCTGGCGCCCAATGTGGCAAGGAGCGCCGTGATCAGTAGCTTGCGAATCATGTCTGCTTCCTCGTCAGAAGGTGGTTTTGAACGTCAGCGCGATGAAATCCCGGTCCGCCAGGGTGGCGTTGGCACCGTTGAAAATGTCGATGGCGCCGTTGATGCACGTCGCCGGATTTGGAGCGTTCTGGCGCGGGCACTTCGAAGCGTCGCCGTAGAACCCGATGTACTTCAGGTCGAAACGATACTTCTGGCGGACGTCGGCCGCGATGCCGATCGAGAACGTGCCAGCGCCATCCTGGCCGCCCGACGTGACGGCAGAATTGCCCGGAGATGCCCTGGCTCCAGGTCACAGGAGCGAGCATATCGACGCTCGGCAGCACCTGGAACCAGGTCGGGGTGAAGTTCACCGCGAGGCCGAAGAAGTTCTTGTCCACTGCGTCGATCTGCTCGTAGCCTTTGCGGCCCTTGAACACCGCCTCGTTCTGTTGCACGTCCAGCCACTGCATCCACGTGAGTTCGGTCGCCCAGCTGGCGGACATCCCAGAGTGCCGTCTCGCCGACCAGCCCGAGCAGGTTCAGCACGCCGTGCAGTGTTTCGCCCGTTGCGCCGGGCGTGCCGGACTCGGGAACATTTTCCGTCGAGATCGAGCCGGGCGTCGTCGGCACCAGCGGCGCCGGCAGGACGACGACCGGATCGCTGATCAGCGGCATGTTGTCGCGATAGCTCAGCTCGGCGCCGACGCTGACGCCGGCGATGTTCTTCGAGAGGCTGAGGCCGAAGATGTCGATGTCCTCGCCGAAGGCCAGGTTGTATGCGCCGAAGCGGCCTTTCTGCAGCAGGTCGGCCTGGTTGGTCGCGTATCGGTTGATGATACAGGGCGTAGGCGACGAGGGCGCCAGCGGCTGGCCGCCGATCCCCGCACAAACCGCGGGGCTCGGCACGGTCGCGAGACCGGGCGTCAGCATCAGTTGCGGCTGCATGTCGTAGGTGCGGCGGTAATACGCGCCGACCGTGCCGTTCACCCACTCCGGGCTCCAGCGCACGGCGAGGCCATAGTTACCCGAATTCTCGTCTGGCGTCGATGTCCTTGCCACGCCATGCGCGCAAGAAGGCCGGTGCACCGGGCACGAGGGCGGCAAACGGGTTCCGCGCTGCGACGAACGAATCTGTGCCCCACAACAACGGGTCGCCGATACTCAGGTAAGTGCCCGACTCCGGATAGCGATACGCCTGGTTGTCGAAGCCCTGCCAGTTGAAGAAATACTGCGCAGCGATCGATAACGTGTCCGTTACCTGTGACTGGACATTGAACCCGACGCGCGGGCGGAAGAGTTCCTTCGCTTCGGCGCCCGGGGTCGCAAGACCCTTCCAGACGTCGATCGGGTTCTGCGAATACGAGATGCCGTGAACGGCGCCGCCGAGCAGCAGGCCTTCGCCCCAGTACATGGTCGTCTGGCCGAGCTTGAGGTTGACCGGCGCGGCGCCGATATCGAACTTGGCGAACGCGAATACGTCGAGGAACTCGCCGGACGGCCCTTTGGCATAGCGCTTGGTGTGCGGATCGAGCGCCAATGAAGGCAGCCCGTCCACGAGATTGTTCGCGGTAGCAACCGAGTCGCCATCGAGGTGGTCATAACCGCCGTCCCACCAACCGGCTGCGCTGACGCGGAAGCCGATTGATTTCTTCCACACCATGTCGAACTCGCTCAGGAGGTCGAAACGAGTGAACACACTGTTGTTTTCGAAGTTTCGATTGCCGTCGTCGAAGTTAGGGTTGCCCAGCGCGTCAATGTCCCGCGACGCGGCACGCATTGTGGCATTGACGCGCAGCGTGTTGTCCCAGCGGACTATGAGGTCTTCGCTGCCGGTGTCGAACTCAAACGCGCCGGCGGCCGATGGCAGCGCGAGCGCGATTGCAATCGCCATGCTCAACCTGCTGGTCTTCGGTGTCTCGAGACGCCTGCAACGACTGATCTTCTTGCTGCTCATCAGAACCCCCACATGTATGTGCCGGACATTCATGGCGAGGCGTAGCCTACGCCGGTCGGAGCGAATATTTGCAGTGTGCAGGCAGAAACGGTCCCCCTCGTATGGGGGGGCATCGGAGGGGGTCAGGCGCTCAGCAGCCCCAGCAGCCGGGCACGGTCCACGGCGTGCTTGCGACTCGCGGCGTTGAGCTTGAAGAACACGTTTTTGAGATGCCACTTTACCGTCTGCTCGCCGATGTCCATGGCGCGCGCGATTTCCTTGTTGGCCCGGCCAACCGCGAGCAGCGAGAGTATCCGCGCTTCCTTGGGTGTCAGCAATCCGCCGGTTGAAGGCATGCCGGTAGAGTCGCCTGCTGCTTGCCCATTTGCGCCGTTTCCTTGCGGGCCGGCGGTCTGCGCAGGGGGGGTGGCGCCAGGTTGTGCATTTTCGCTGCTCCCGTTCAATCCGGGCGTCGATGCAAGCATTGCCGCGATACCGGGATGTACCTCTTCGACGAACCGGCGCATCCCGGCGAGGTCCGCAAGGCTCAGCACCTCCGACAGCATGCTGCGAGCCTCGGGACGGCCCCGCTCGTGCGCAACCAGAGCGAGCAGTGCTCGTGCAACCAATGACGGGGCGCTGCGACGTGCCACAAGCGGAGTGTCGACAGCGATGTTCAGCGCAGTTTCCGCACCATCGAAGTCCGACCGTGCCATGCGTGCGTGAGCGCACGCGAGCCCAAGCGTACGCCTGAAGTGCGGCAAAAGCGCTTGGTAGGCGGGTTCATTGAACACTGGTGCGAGCGCCTCGATCTGCCGCAGCAACTCTGATGACGTCTCGGTGCGTCCCGCGTAAGGCGTGGATACGCACCTGGTCGGCGAGGCTCATCAACGACAGTCGCGGCAGATCCCGGACCAGGCCCAACTCCCGCAGCGCCTCGAGGATCTCGAGGGCACGCGCGTCTTCCCCACGGCGCAACGCACACGCCGCGAGGACCCGATACGCCACGACGATCGGTTCCGGCAACGCGACCCTCTCGATGACATCGAGCCGGTCGGCCAGGGTCTCGAGGGCCTGCTCAGGCTCGTCCCGCAGAAACAATGCCCCGGCCAGTATTGCTGCCAGCATCGCGGGCACGGCACTGCGTCGGCCGAGTTCCCGTTCAGCCAGCTCCAGCTGGGGTTGCAGAACCGCAATCGCCTTGGCCGTGTTGCCTTCGGCAATGCAGCAAAGACCGAATGTGACATCGCTATAGGCGAATGTCAGGCGCATTCGCGGGTCGCGTGGTGCCGAACTGAGCGACGCGCCCAGCAGCTGGCGGGCTCGCTCGGATTCGCCTTGCACATACCACAGGGTGGCCTGCACGTTGTTGAATGATCCGATGTGCAACTGGGAGGATCCGGGCGGGGGGTGATCCCAGCCGCGCAGTGCATCGGCGAGCCGGCCCGGCTGGTCACGAATCATGCTTGCTGACGCGGCGATCAACGCCGCTTCGAAGCGGTGGGTTTCGTTGAATTGCGGATGCCGGCCGATCTGCTCTATGAGCGCGGGCACCGAAGCCGCGCCGTCGCCCAAGGCCGTGATCCACGCCACGGTGAGCTGCAATCCGACGTCCTGCGCCAGCGCCTGCGGTGGCAAGCGGCGAATCCATTCGCGCGCCTCGCCGAGGCGACCTTCGCGGGCAATGTCGCGCAGGCACCGCGACGCATGCGCGATGGCCAGCGCATCGTTGCCCGGAGGCCAGCGCATGACGCGCCGCGTCCTGGATATTGCCGTGCTTGGCATACCAGGCCGCCGCCCGCTCATAGTATTTGCATCGCTCCTCGACGGGCAGCTTGTCGAATTGCCCGAGCAGGAAATCCCGTGCCATCGCGTGCAGGCGCAACCAGTCACGGCCCTCCCCTTCCGTGACGATCGGCGACTCATACGCCACCTGCTCCAGGATCTGGGCCGACGCCGCTGGACCCGGTCACCGCCTCGCACAAATCGGCATTCAGCACTTCCAGGATCGAGATGCGAACCAGGAAAGCCGCCATTTCCGGCGGCAGCCGCGACAGAAGCGTCTCGAAGAAGAAACGATGAATGTCGCCGCGGCGCGCGCTGAGCTGGCGGATCACGTCGTGCAGGTCGGCCGTCCCTTCGATCGTCGACGCCGCGAGCTGCAGCCCAAGCGGCCAACCTTCGGTCAGGTCGTGCAGTCGTACCGCGTCGTCGAGCGCTATCCGGGAACCGAACCGGGCGCGCAATACGTCGAGCGACTCGTCCAGCGCCAGCCGCAGATCGTGCGCATCGAGTGTGGCCATGCGCCCCGCGGCCATCAGGTCGGTCAGCGGCAACTCGAGCGGCCGCCGCGAGCCGATCAGGAACTGCAGGTTGGGCGGCGCGTTGTTGAGCAGGTAAGCCAGCATTTCGCGCATCGTGTCCTGCGGCATCCGATGCACGTCGTCGAGGACGATTACCGTCGGCGTCGCAAGTCCCGCGACCTCCGCGAGCAGCTCGGTCAATAAATCCAGTTCCCGGGCAGCGTTCAGCCTGCTGAGCGTCGCTGCCTTCGCGAACGACTCGCGTCCGGTGGCCGCACGCAACGCGTGCAGCAACAGGTCCACAAAGCGCGCCCGGTCGTCCTGCGCATCGAGCGACGCCCACGCCACATAGGCGCCGCGCTCCAGCCAGTTCCGGCGCCACTGCGCCAGCAGCGTCGTCTTGCCAAAGCCCTGTGGCGCGGTGACGACGATTGCAGTGCGCTCGTTGACCTCGGCCCAGCGATGCTCGAGGCGCTTCCGTGTCGTTGCGGTGCGGCCCGCCCGCGGTGGGGCCGTCTTCAGCTTGAACTGGAAATCGGACATGAGCCTGACGCGCGTGACCCCGGTGCCATGTGCAGCCTGCCCCCCGGCCGGTGCCATCGCGAAGCATAGCGCATTCGCCCCGCAAGACGCCCTCACCCCGGTCCCCCCTCGCTCCGGGTGGGGGGTGGATATTGTTCGACGGCGTACTCTGCTGCGCACCTTCTGTGTCACCTCGACACACCGGACGCCTGACCCAAGATGTCGCTGAATCTCGAAGATGTCGATACGCGCTGCATTGCCGACGACAGCCTGCCGTGGCTGCCATTCACGCCTGAGGCCGAGTTCATATCCGTGAAACTCCTGTCAGCGGACCCGGTGCGCGGCGAAATGATCATGGTCGTGCGGGCACCACCGGGTGTCGATTTACCGCGCCATCGCAATTCGTGTTCCACGACGATCTATACGGTGCAAGGCCGCTGGAAATACCGCGAGCACGATTGGGTGGCGGGGCCGGGCAGCCTCGTGCTCGAGCCTGCCTCCGTGTGCCACACGACGCAGATCCTCGGCGACGGGACGGACGACGTGGTCCTGTTCCTGCTGATTACGGGTGACATGCACTTGCTCGACTCCAACGACAAAGTCATCGGCGTCGAGAACTGGCGCACGGCCCTGAGCCGCTACCTTGACCACTGCCGTGATCAGGGCATCGAACCACGCAACATCACACCGCAAGCCCGTGGCACTGACGGCTCCGAATCGCGGGCGGCAGCATGGCTTTGAGCCTCGGGCGCACAGTGCGCATCGACGTCACGGGGACCGGGCAATGCAGCAATTGAGCGGCACCGACAATGTCATGTTGTTCGGCGAGCGGCGCAACATCCATAACCACGTTGCCGGGCTGCTTGTCTATGACGCGACCACTGCGCCCGGCGGCAAGGTGCGCTTCAAGGACATCCTGCGTCACTTCGACGCACGCATGCATTTGCATCCGCTGTTAAGGCGCCGCCTCGTGAACGTTCCGTTCGGCCTGGATCTGCCGTACTGGGTGGCAGATGCCGACGTCGACGTTGAATATCACATCCGCCATATCGCGCTGCCCAAGCCCGGCGACTGGCGGCAATTGATGATCCAGGTGGCGCGATTGCACTCGAGACCGCTCGATCGCGCGCACCCGCTCTGGGAAGCCTACGTGATCGAGGGTCTGGACAACGTTCCCAAGTTGCCGCCTGGCGCCTTCGCCTTGTTCTTCAAGGTCCATCATGCGGCCGCGGATGGCTTGGCCGCCGTGCACCTGATGCGCGAACTGCATGCTTCGACACCCGAGGCCGACCCGCCGCAGGTCACTCGGACTATCATCGTCGATCGCGAACCGTCGTCCGTCGAACTGCTGGCACGCAGCGTGGGCAATGCCGTCGTCAGGACGGGACAGATCGCACGGCTGTCGAGGCGGATCGGCACGCGCCTGCTTGCTGCGGGCCGCGACCAGATGCCAGAGATCTCACGTGGCGATCTTGCGGCCGTCACGGCGAAGGTGGCCGAACTGCTCCCGGCGGTCGCACCGATCACGCGCTTCAGCCAGTCAGTTACCGAGCATCGCGTGATGGAAGCATTCGGCATGCCGATGTCACGCATCGCCCGGATCCGCAGGAAGACGCCGGGGTCGACGATCAATGATGTATTCATCACGGTCGCCAGCGGTGCCGTGCGCAAGTATCTGGCCGGCAAAGGTGAGCTGCCCGAAGCGTCATTGTCCGGTCTGATGCCGATCTCGTTGCGTAGCGATGCTTCCGCCGGTGGCAATGAGGTGGCCGGCGCGCCCGTTCGCGTGCGCACAGACATCGCGGATCCCATCGAACGCCTGCGGGCCGTGCAACAGGAGTGCGTTGCCGGCAAGGCCCAAGCGGAAAAGCTCGGCCTCGACATGTTGAAGAGCCTGTTCGACGTGTTGCCCCCAATCGCGTCGAACAGCGTCTTCGAGCAAGTCATCATCCGCCGCATCAACTTGACCGTTTCGAACGTGCGAGGACCCGATCGTCCCATTTACCTCGCGGGCGCGAAGGCGATGTGCCTTTACCCGGTCAGTATCCCGGCGGACGGCGTCGGCCTCAACTTTCACAGCCGTCAGTTACAACGGCGTGATGTGGGTCTCGATGGTGTCGTGTCGCGAAATGGTGCCGGACCCCGGCGTGTTCCTGACGTGCATGCAGGAGTCCTGGGCAGAACTGCTAGCGGCGGCTGATGCCTTGCCCGCCATCGACACTGCGACGGCCGAAGACAAGTCGACACCCAAGCGCGTGGCGCCACGGAAGCGCGCCACAACGACTCGCAAGAAATAGTCAACGAACCGCAGGCACTCGTCTGAGCAGTAGTAATGCTCCGGCTCCGATGAGCGCCGATATGGCAGTAAGGACCAGGAAGGGAGTGAAGCTTTCAGTCAACTCGAGCATGAGGCTCAACAGCAAAGAACCTCCTGCGACCGATAGAGCATATGCGCCAAGGACCATGCCGAGAACGGTGCTGTAAATCTCCAGCCTGAAGTACTTCATCACGACGTACGCCAATACATCGCCTTCCGCTCCCAGGGAAAACCCGAGCAACAGCACAGCGACGGCAATCCCCATCGGCTCTGAGACGCCCAAGGCAAGCAGGCCCAGACCAAGCCCGGGAAGACCCAGTGAGATTGCTGCGACGACATATGTGGGAAAACGATCGAGTGCCATGCCGCAGACCAATCGGCCGACAATGACACTGACTGCGAATAACGAAACCACCAATGATCCAGTCGCTGAATCCACCCCTCGATCGAGCAACAGCACTTTCAGCTGTGATGTTTGCATCGTAAAAGAAAGGTTACATAGGACTATCGCGGCAATAATCAATTTGAAAGCGGGGTTTCGCAGAATGTCGGCGTAGATCCTCGATGGATTGCGACCCACGAGTCCGACGCTTCGACGGACGCCCGAACCCGCGGGAATCAGGAGCACGGCGATGACGCCCGCGGTAGCAGCATAAAGTCCGAGAACCACATAGCCGTGTCGCCAGCCGTGTACGTCGATAGATCCTGACAGGAAAGGGATGATAGCCGCCGCCACCGCTGGGGGTGTACAGGCGGCGATGGCCAGCGCTACGCCTCTTGCACGGTTGAATTGCTGGCAATCAAGCGACTGTAGATCGTCGCGCTCGTTGTGCCCCCCACAACGGTGATCTGGATGAGACTCAATAGAAAGAAAAGCGAGAAAGCGCCAGTCATGGCGCTCAGGCCGAAAAAAATCAGAGGTGCACTGACGACACCAACCATCGCCATTCGTCTCACGCCAAATCGAATCGGTCAAGCGCCCTGCAATCGGTTGGGCCAATATCCCGAGAAAGGCTGTTGCACCTATCAGGGCGATGTCCGATCTTGACCAACCGAATTCCGTGATCAGATGGGGCGTAAAAATATTACTTGTATAACTGACTATCGCGTATCCGGCGGCCTGTCCAATGCCTGCGGCCGTAAGGAAACGCCAATCCCTGCGAATCTCCCCCAGGTACGTCATCGGCTCTCGCACAATATTTTCAATCATTTGGTTTCCGCTGGAGGCCTGACGTGGGTTGGCTATTCGCCCTTCACAACCGCAGGGCGGTTGCATTTGTCCGTCGATCCAATCGACAAGGAATTCGCTCTAATAGGCCAACGGCAGTCCAGGCCGCGGCCAGGCGACGGCGATCAGGATTCCGTACCCTGAAAGCGTAATGTAGGCGGTCTGCATGTCCGCACCGCCGAAACAGATGTTGGTGCAATAGCGTTCCGGCGCCTCGTGAAATTCGAGGATTTCGCCGCTCGGCGAAAAGACGGTGATCCCGCCGGTCACCAACGTGGCGACACAGATGTTGCCGCCTGCTTCCACGGCCATCGAGTCGAAGCGTTGAAAACCGCCCGGGCCGCCCACGAGCTTGCCGCCGTTCGGCGACGGCCACCGCTCCTTCGCTAATTCGCCGATGCCAACAATCGGATACGACCAGAGCCGGCTCGTCTCCGTCTCCGCTACATACAGGGTCGCGCCGTCGGGCGAGAGTCCGATGCCATTCGGCGACATGACCGGGAATGCAGCTTCGCGGATGGAGGAGCCATCGGCTCGCGCGTAAAAAACCGCGCCACGATCCATCAGGCGGCCGTAGGTCTTGCCGAGATCCGTGAACCAGAATCCGCCCGCTCCGTCGAAGACGATGTCGTTTGGCCCTTTCAGTGGTTCGCCGTCGCAATGCGTGTAGAGGACTTCGACAGCGCCGCTCGCAAGATCGACCCGCTCGATACGGCCGCCCGAATAGTCGTGCGCGCGACCGTGCGGACGCAGGTAGCCGTCCTTCTCGGTGATCCAGTTGAAGCCGCCGTTGTTGCACACATAGCATTTACCATCCGGTCCGATCGCTGCACCATTCGGACCGCCGCCGAGCTCTGCAACGACATCCTTGCGGCCTTCGGAACCGACCCTGACCAACCTGCCGCTTTCGATCTCGACCACCAGGACCGTGCCGTCGGGCATCGCGATTGGTCCTTCGGGAAACCTCAATCCGCGGGTGATTTCGCGCGCCTTGAGTTTCATTGCGATCAGCCTTTTCCAATCAGTTCGATGATGGCCGGGAAATAGCGGCTGCCCAGGCCCTGTTCCACCGCAGCGCGATAGTACTTCTCGACCAACGACGACAGCCGCGGCTCGACCCCGCAACTCTGTGCCAGGTCGATCGCGTAGCCGAGGTCTTTCAGTACGTATTCGGACGGGAAGGACCGTTCCGGGAAGCTCCGCGGCAGCATCGCCTTCATGCCGTGATTGCGCAGCGCGAAGCTGTCGCCCGATCCCTTCGACACAGCGTGCAGCAATGTTTCCGGGGCCACGCCCGCGCGTTCCCCCACGACCATCATCTCCGCGAGCGCCGCGACATGCTCGAACAGGAGCGCATTGTTGATGAGCTTGACGACCTGGCCGCAGCCGGTTGCACCGCAATGCGTGACATCGCTTCCCATATAGCGCAGCAGCGGCTCGAGCCTGGCAAACAACTCCGGACTCGCGCCCACCATGATGCTGAGCGTGCCGGCCTTGGCTGCGTCGCGCGTGCGTGCCACAGGCGCGTCGGCGAACAACATGCCGGTTTCGGTGAGCTTCGCGCCGATCGAGCGGGCTTCCGCGACGCTGGTCGTGCTGAGATCGACGACGATCATTCCTGGCCGGCCCGCGGAGCTGAGGCCGTCTTCGCCGCAACAAACCTCACGCACCTGCTTGCCACCCGGCAGTGACAGAAAGACGATGTCCGCGACTGCGGCCACTTCCTCAACCGAGCCCGCAACGCGACCGCCGGCGTCGCCGATTTCGCGCAGCGCAGCCGGATTCATGTCGAACGCGAACACAGGCGCTGGGTGTTTCGTGACGACGTTTTGGCACATCGGGCCGCCCATCACGCCGAGGCCAACGAAGCCGATTGTTGGTGCTTGATCCTGCATGACTGCTCAATCCATCAACATGCCGCCGTTGACGTCAAGCGTGGTCCCCGTGATCCAGTTTGACGCAGGCGAGCAGAGGAAAAGGATGGCCTGGGCGATGTCCTCCGGTTGGCCGAACCGGCCGAGCGGTACACTGCCGTGAGCCTTCGGAGGCGCTCGATTCGTGACGCTCTGCCACATTGGCGTTTCCACTGGGCCCGGAGCGACGATGTTTGCGTAGACACCATGCGGCGCGCCTGATTTCGCGGTCCATTTCATGAGGCCATGAACCGCGGACTTCGCGGCCACATAGGCGGGGCCCGCAGCGACACCGCCGATCTTGGCGGCGATCGAACCCAGCGCGACGATCTTGCCGTGCCCCTTCTCGCACATCAGCGGAAAGATGCGACGCAGCGGGTTCACCACGCCCATCAGGTTGACACGCAAGATGCTCTGCCACTCCTCGTCCGTGGAGTCGGCGAGCGGCGTGTTGGCGATGGACCCGGCACACAGCACCAGCACGTCGATCTTGCCGTGTTCGCGCATGATCCGTTCAGCAAGTTCGTCCGTCTGCTGCCGGCTGGTGACGTCATAACGCGCGTAATGAATTTTCGCCTGACCTGCGTAGGGATCACTGTCGACAAGGTCCGTGGCAATGACCGTTGCCCCTGCTTCGACGAGCGATCGCACGACCTCTCGTCCGATGCCGCCAGCCGCACCTGTCACGACGGCCACTTGGCCGTCAAGCCTGGCTGGGCCACTGATGGGAATGTCGACCATTTATGTTTTCCTTCCTCTGCTGAGTCGGCCACCGCCAGAACGTTTTTGGCGAGGGACCTCAGTAAATGACTTCTTCATCCTGCAGGGCCTGTCGTTCAGCGTTCGTCATTCCGAGCAGTTGGCCGTAGACATAGTCCTCGTGCTCACCCAACCGCGGCGTGCCGCGCGCGATGCCGATGTCCTGGCCCTTGGACAGACGCATTGGCACGCCCACGGCGGCGCGGCTCCTGCCGTCTGGTTCCTGCACATCGATGATTGCGTGCCGTTCCCGCAGGTGCGGATCCGCGACGATCTCGCGCGTCGTCCACGATGCATGCGCGGCAACGCCTGCCGCCTGCAACTCGGCAGCTGTCGATTCCGCCGGGCGAGTCGCGGTCCACCGAGCGACGACGCGATCGATCTCGGCACGGTGTGCATGGCGGTCGGCGGCTGAAGCAAAACGCGGATCGCTGGCGAGCTGCGGGGCGCCCATCGCCGCAGTCAGCGCGCGCCACTCGGCCTGCTCCCCAACGGCGATCGAAATCCAGTTGTCGTCGCCTTGTGCTGGATACACGCCATGCGGCGCCATGCGAGCGTGATCATTGCCCATGCGCACCGGCTCCGCGCCCGCCGCCGCCATCAGCAATGCCTCGCCGATCAGTGACGAGGCCACCTCGCGCGCCGCGACATCGACGAGACCACCGAGGCCTGTGGCCTCGCGTCGATGAAGTGCTGCAAGCACGGCGACTGCCGCATTGAGTCCTACTGTGTGGTCCATGACGTGTCGCATCTCGACCGGAGGGCCGTCGGCGTAGCCCGTCATGGCGCCGATACCACCCCAGGCGCCGAACAGGGGCGCATAGCCGGCGAAGTGCGAGTCCGGGCCACTCTGGCCCGATGAAGACACGGACAGCAGGATGATGTCGTTCTTGACCGCCCGCAGCGCCGCGTAATCGAGACCGAGCCGCGCGAGCACACCAGGCCGAAAACTTTCGGCAGCGACATCCGAGACGGCGACGAGCCGCTTGGACAAGGCGACGCCCTTGGGATTCTTTAGATTGATGCGAATTGAAAGCTTGTTGGATGCAACTTGATCGAAGGTCGCCGGACCCATGCGTCCATAGACGGGGTGTGGCTTGCGGAAGATGTCTGGACGAATCGCGCTCTCGACCTTGATGCACTCGGCGCCGAGCTGCGACAGCATGTGCGTGCAGAACGGACCGGCATTGTGGACGGTGAAGTCGGCAATACGGATTCCGGCGAGCGGCTGAGTCATGTCAGCCATCCACCGCGGCTGCACGCGACGTGGCCGCCCGATAATTGCCAAGTGTGGGTGGCCCGCTGCGCAGGGCTAACGGTGCATCCCCAAACTGAAAAGGCGCGACGAGCATGTCGCACATCCCGAGGCCATCGATCGCCACGGGTGCGAACAATCCGCGCACACGCTCGTGCGCGTCGCTGAGGACTTCGACAGGCGTGTTGTACTTGGCCAGTGGAACCCCGACCGCCTGGCCTTGTGCGACGACCTCGGCGACTCGTTTGCCTTTGGCCCATTCGCGGATTCGGGCATTGATTGCGACGCCCTGACGGCTTCGCTCCAATGAGTCCGCGAGCGCGGGATCAAGCGCCCAGTCGGGACGTTCGAGCAGTTCGACCAGCGCGTCCCATTGCCGCTGCTCGAGAGTCAGCAACTCCACATAACCGTCGGCGCAGGGTAGCACCCCGCCATAGCGGAAGGACCGCTGCACACGGTGCTCCACCGCGCCATCGCCGTAGCGTTGCACGGCAAAGGCGCTGACGGCGAGCGCGGCGTCCTGGCTCGCAATGTCGACGAACTGCCCGCCGAGTTGCGCACGCATACGCAGCGCCGCAAGCGCGCCGAACGCGGCCGCGATGCCACTCTGCAGCGAAGCGAAATGGCCGTATATCTTCACCGGCGGCCGATCCGGGAACAGCTCTATCGATAGCCCGTTCGGCAACAGATTCCCCTCGCCGGACGCGTGTAGCAGATTGATTTCCTCTGCCTTCCAATTCGCCTTAGGGCCGATGGCGCCGAACGGCAGGACCGAGACATGGACTAGATCCGGATGCCGCCTGGCAATCGCAGCCGCATCGAGACCCCGCCGCTCCCGCTGCGAGAGCGGCGTGTCGTCAATGAATATGTCGGCCTCGCTGAGGAAGGCCGTGGCGGCGGCGCGGCCGTCGTCGGTGTCCAGATCACACACGAAACTGTGTGCCCCAGCCGTGAGATAGGCGAACAACGCGCTCACGCCGTTCGATCCGTCGATGAATGGAGGCTCCCGTCGTAGCCGCGTGCCCATCGGCGGTTCGAGCAGGATCGTTTCTGCACCCATGGTCCCGAGCAACCGTCCCGCGTAGGCGGCCGCAACGCCGGAAGCGCACACGACAACCCGAAGGTCTGCCAACGGAGCTTTCGATACGTGCTGCACGATGCGACTCGCCGTCTCCGTCAACGCACGACCGGCAGGTCCAGGCTGAGGTTCGACCCGTCAAAGAAGACCGGCAGGTTGACGTCGCGCGCGGGCAGGATCACGGTCGCAAGACCCGGCGTCGTCAGTTCGCCACGCTGGTTTTCCCCGCGGATCTCGATATCGACCAGTGCGTGGCCGTCCTTGATGTATTTGCGACTGACCTTGCCGCGACACCAGGTGCTGTCGCCCATGGTGTTGAAGCGACGCATTTCGGTGCGCACGCGCTTGAGGAAAGCCGCGTCGCCCATCCAGTTAGTGACGAGGCTGGCCATCCAGGAGGAGCGCTGCGGGCCATAATCGTAAACGCCCGGCACGCCGACTTCCCTGGCGGTCGATTCGCGGTGATGGCCGATGCCGGTGTATTCGATGCCGCCGCCCGCTTCGGGATTGCGGAAGAAGTGGCCGGGGTGCTTCGTCGCGGCCTTGAAGACGATGCCGTGAGTGTGGCCGCGACCGCAGCCCACCAGGAAGCCCATCGTGTCCATCAGCGACAGCGGACCGCGCACGATTTCCGGCAGTTCTGCGCCTTCCTTCACATCCTCCCAATAGAGGATATTGCTGCCGGTCATGCGTTCTTCCTCGCCCAGGATCGCCGCGTCGATCCTGGCGAATTCTTCATGCGGTGTATTCGTGAGTTTTGATGTCGCTGTACTTGCCGGCGTCGCGGGCCGCCTTGCGTTCGTGACGCGTACAGGTGCCGAGTGCGCGAGCGATCAATTCACCGCGCTGGTTGCTGTATGTGGCCTCGACATACTGCAGCACGAGCCGGCCAGAGAACTTGCTCTCCTTTACATCGACGCCGACTACCCGTTCGATCGCGTTGATGCGGTCGCCGGGACGGACATGGCGAAACAGTTCCCAGTCGTTGCCGGCGTAAAAGCCGTGCACACCGGGGAGGCCCCAACGCGTGCGACCGACCCAGCCAAACGCCATCGGGAACATCGGATGCGCGACGACATTGCCATGGCGAGTCAGGCGACCGTACTCGGCGTCGCGATAGAGCGGGTTGAGATCGCCGATCCCATTGCAGAAGTTGCGTATGGTGTCCGGCGTAGCGTCCTGCAGGTAAGGTCCCTCGGGACGCAGCTGCAGGCCGATCATGGCCTTGGCGGCAGCGATCGCCTCGTCGGTGATCTTGCCTTCGGCTGGCGCCGCGCCGACCTCTTGCTTCTCGACAATACTCATCTCGTGCTCCTCATCTTTCGTTGTAATGCAGGCTGTACCGCTGTCGTCACGTTCCCGGATAACCCGGTGCGACGTTAACCTGCCCATCGATCAGCAGCGTGAAATAATCGGCACCGGCAAGGCGATGGACCACCGCCGCCTGGTACTCATCGCTTCGGTACCATTTACGCGCGGCCGCCATATCCGGAAAACTCAGGAGCACCGCTGTTTCTATCGGGGCGCCTTCCAACACCTCGAATTCGCTGTTCTTTGCGACGAACTTGACCCCGTCCGCCCGCGCGAGCGGTGCCAATTCAAAATATCTCGCGAATTTGGACTCATCTCTGGTCTCTTTGCGAACGATCATGACGTAGGCGGTCATCTTGAATCTCCACCGGTTACGGGTGATGTCTACATACCGGCGAATTTCGTCGACACGCGAACCCAGATCTCGCGCCCGCGTTCCGAAGGACAGTTCGATTCGTCGCTGCCTGCAGGACCGGGCAGCGGGCCACCCTGAATCTGACCACCGAAGAAAACACCGTTCTGGGAATTGGAGTTGAAACAGTTAGCCACGGTGATCTCGTCGTTCAGGTTGTTGCCGATCAGTGAAACCTTCCATTTCTCGTTCGCGCCACTCAACGAAAAGCTGGCATTGATCTTGTAGTAACTGTCCTGATAGAACCCCGGCTGATTGATCAGGTTCGTCGAGTATTCCGACGAAAAGTTCACAAACGACCCGAAGTCAAAACTCATGTCAGTGCCAACGGGCCTTTGATAATCAAAGCCGACATAGCCCGACCATTCCGGTGCGCGAACGAGCGGCTCGCCCGACAGATCCTGAGAGGTATATCGCCCCGTTGTAGGGTTGAGCACCTGATCACAACCCTGTGGGATCGTTTGCCCATTGCCGCACGGCGCATTTGGGAACGAAACATATCGCGCGTGGTTATAAGCCAGCGCAGTGGACAGGGTCAGTCCTGCGACGTTTTCTGGCGCGTAGCTCGCATCGAAGTCGACGCCGTAGACTTCGGCCGATGCCGCGTTGAGCGTACGAAGTTGCAGGGCTCCCGTTGCGCCGTTGATCTCGTTCGCCCCGACCTGGAGGTTGCTGTATTCGTAGTAGTAAGGCGCCACGCTCACCGAAAACTGGTCCATCAACCGAGCCTTCAGCCCGATTTCGCCACCGTCGACCTCTTCGTCTTCGAACGAGATCGGCAACGTTGGCGGCGCATAAACGACGCCGTTGAACGATCCTGACTTGTGACCGGTCTTGTATGCGGCGAACAACGTCAGGTCGTCGGTGGGCTTGTACGTCAATGTTACTTCCGGCGCGATGTGATCGGACTCGACCTTGGGGTCCAGGATCGGGGCAGGTCCTACGGGTCCGCTGCCAGGATTAAAGTTGGTCTGCGTATCGTTACGTTCTTCGTCGGTCCAGCGGGCACCTACCGCAAGCTCCAGTTGCGGATTGATATTCCACTTCGCCTGGCCGAACAGCGAGATCGCCTCGATATCGATGTCGTGGTTGACTTGCTGCAGCGTCGCAGGGAGCCGGAAGAAGGTATTACCCCGTAGATGAACAATGGCCTTCTGGTTGGCGTTTTGATAGAAGGCCCCGACCATGTAATTCAAGGGACTGTCCGCATAGTCGGACGTAAGGCGAAATTCCTGCGTGAACTGGTCGGTCTCGAATGCGCTGTCCGACATAAGGATAGTTGAGGCCGAGATCACGCTGGCCACGAACAGATAGTCCTCATTCAGCTCGTGGTACCCCGTCAGCGACGTCAGCGTCCACGAGTCATTGAGCTTGATGTCCTGGTCGAGCGAAGCGAGAACCTGGTCATAACCGAAAAACGGTACCCCGTTATTCGAAATTCCGGGGAAGAAGGCGGGATCGGGCCACGAGAGATAAATCGTCTTATCCAGCTTGCAATCGTCCTGCCCAATGAAAGCGATGTTCAGCGGGGGCACCCCATTCGTGCCGTCAGGGCAGTACACGATCTGGCTCGCGGGGTTCGGGCCGGTGATGTCGAGATCTTCGTAATTGACCTTGAGACGCGCATGGTATGTGTCGTTTGGATCAAAAAGCGCCGTGCCGCGCAAGACGAGATCCGTGGCGGGGGTGACATCACGCTCGAGCGGGTTTCGGCCGCCCAATCCGGGAGTCGGCACGGCTTCGTTGCGAAAGAAGCCTTCCATGTCCGAGTACCGTGTGCTCAGGCGCAGCTTCAGGGCGTCGGAAACCGGTCCGGACAGGATCAACTCGCCAACCATCTGCTGAGCTTCGGATTCGTAGCCGAGGCTGGCAGTGAACTCCGCCGTGTCCGTCGGGTCCGCGCTGGTCATCGAGATCACACCGGCCGGGCTGTTCTTGCCGAAGAAGAGCGCTTGGGGCCCCTTGAGCACTTCCACCTGCGCGACATCGAACATGCCGATGTTGTAGGAGAGGCCCTGGGTAAGTTGCACGCCGTCGAGGTTGAGCGCGACCGACTGGTCGATGGTGGCGTTGTTGGCGGTCGTACCGACACCGCGCATGGTCACTTGCACACCGTTGGCGGCGAGGCTGTCCCCAAGTACGAGGGCTGGCACGCGCTGGGCGACCATGTACAGGTTCTGAGTCATCTGGCGCTCGAGTGCGTCCGACGTAAGGACGTTCGCTATGACGGGCACTTCGAGGAGCGATTCGCTGCGCTTTCGTGCCGTAACGACGACTTCCTCTAATGCAGACGCAGGTTTGCTGGCTTCCGGCGAGCCGTTCGAGCTGCTCTGCGCCAATGCGGCCGTTGCTGTGAGGACGAAGACGGCGCCAGCCCAGAACAATAAGCACAAGTCGTTTCATGTCATACCCCTACGTCGTGAAGTATGCAGAATGCATTATATTTTATTTATGTCAAGCGCCGTGCAGCCGACTACGAGCTGGACTTGAGCGGCAAAATGCGGGTGAGCGGCCAATAGCGCGGCGGAAAGGCGCCTAAGCGCGCCCGAGATCCCGGGCAACCGCCTGGTACAGAATTAACCTATTTTATATGGTGTTAGGCTAGGCACGACGTGCCGTGCCGCGCTGGCGCGCTACGTTCAACCGCTGAAATCAAACGTCTTACTATTGGTGATAGTC
>CAWAQN010000011.1:0-35315 GCA_963784225.1 uncultured Gammaproteobacteria bacterium | reverse complement strand
TGGTGCCGGCGCACGAGCGGTGTGTGCGCGAACGACTGTTCTCGGGTTCACCGGAACGGAGCGCAATGGGGCTGACTGGGACGGACGCGCCACGGTCATAGCGGCGCACCCTGACGGTCGCGCATGGCTCGACGATGCGTCGGGCGGGGGCGGGTGGGAAGCCGTAAAATCGGCTACAATGAAACGCAAGCTGTGTTGTAAACATGGGCCAAGCATGCGCTCGTCATGTCGAGTACTGATCGCGCGCCATGACCTGCCTGCGCAATTCGTTCTTCTGAACCTTGAGCGAAGGCGTTCGTGGAAAGCTCTCGCAAATCGCCACAGTCTCCGGCCACAGATAGCGCGCGAAGGCGATTCCAGCCAGGAATTCGGTGAGCTCCGACAACGACATGTCCTTGCCGTCGCGCGTGATCACGCAAGCACAAGCTACGTTCCCCGAGACGTGGATCTGGCAGACCGATGACGGCCACATCCGCGATGCGAGGATGGGTTCGCAACGCCGTCTCGACGTCGGCGGGCGTGATCGTTACGCCGCCTCGACGAATGATGTCCTTGCTGCGCGTGACGAAAGTCATGAAGCCTGCTTCGTCCACAAAACCGACATCGCCGGTCCGGAAGAAGCCGTCCGGCGTCAGCGACGTCCGATTCAGCGCCTCGTTCTGATAGTACCCAAGGAAACGGTTCGGGCCCCGAACGAGGATGTTGCCGTGAGTTCCGGCGGGAACCGGGCGATCCTCATCGTCACAGATCAGCAGTTCGGTCCCCGGCAGCGTCCTGCCTTCCGTCGTCCGAAGGTTCTCCAGGTCGTCGGCGGTTGAACCGGTCACGTGGGCCGGCGACTCCGACATGCCATACATCGGATACGGCCTCGCGCAGAGACGCTTTCGAGCATCCAGGCTATGCGCCTCGTTGACGCCGGCGACGACCCCCGCGCGACGCTGGAGCAATCCGTCCTGGCAAGCGCTGGCGACTCCAGGATATCGATCGCGTGGGTC
Source organism: uncultured Gammaproteobacteria bacterium (assembly GCA_963784225.1). Classification (GTDB taxonomy): domain Bacteria; phylum Pseudomonadota; class Gammaproteobacteria; order Steroidobacterales; family Steroidobacteraceae; genus RPQJ01. Next base: position 34,320 of record CAWAQN010000011.1, on the reverse strand, counting down.
GGCATCAGCAGGAAGTGCGTCACCCGATGTTTCTCGATGAGCTGCGAGAGTCTCGTCTGCCTTCCACGCCCGCTGCATGACCGTGCGACAACCACAGAAAAAGGTAAGGTAGGTTCCGAGCACCGAGCTACCGATGAAGCCGAATGCTGTCACGACCAGGCTCGTGTCCGATGCGTCGATCGACTGGTAACGGCCGTAGGTCTCCGCCGCAAAGCGCGCGGTATTCGATGAATGCATCACTCCTTTGGGTTCGCCGGTCGTGCCCGAAGAGAACATGAGGAGCGCGAGCTCATCGGCCGGCCGGGATTGATGCGACGCCTTGCGCGCGTTACCGGACGCCAGGAAGGCAGACCACGTGACCGCGGTTCGATCGGGCGGTGCCTCGGCTGCGCGTGGCGGGTCCGCAACGATGAACGCCGCCAGTTGTCGCCCTCGAGTCGCCTCTTGGGCGCGCGCGACCTCGGCTTGTTCTCCAAGTGCGACCAGCGCGCGCGCCTCGCTGTTGTCAAGAATCGCCCGAATCTGTTCGGGGCTGAACATGTGCGGGAGCAGCGCCACCACCACACCTGCATGAGCGCAGCCGAGGATGGCTATGGCGGATTCGACGCAGTGCCGCCCATGAACCGCCACGACCTGTCCAGCCGTCACGCCCTGCTCCTGCAGTGCGGCGCTGAATCGCTCGGCCTCCCGTTGGAGGTCGGCAAAGCTGACCTGACGCTCGCCGTCGATCAGCGCCGTAGCGTGCGGGTGTCCTGCCACCACGGTGGCAAAAGAAGTCCACAGGTCTTCGGATCGCCAATGACCTGCCTGGTAGTACTGCGCGCGCAATGCGGCAGGAAGAGTGAATTGTTCGTCGACTTTCATCGTTTCATGACGCACGGCGCTCAACCCAGCGCCTGGCCACCGTCGACGAGATACGTTTGGCCAGTGATGAAACTGCCCGCGTCTGAAGCGAGTATGGCCAGGACACCGGCCACCTCCACCGGATCGCCGATGCGTCCGAGCAGGATGGAATCGATGACGCCCTGGCGATGTACATCGTCGAGCGTGGCCGTCATGCCCGATTCCACCTGGCCTGGCGCGATCGCATTGACGCGGATGCCTCGCTCCGCCCATTGCGCCGCGAGGTCCTGCGTCAGGTGAACGATGGCGGCTTTGGACGTGGTGTAGGGCACTACCTGAGCCGACTTCGGCCGGAACGAGATGAACGCTCCGACGGAAGCGATGTTGATGATGCTGCCATGGCCCTGCGGGATCATGACTTTCGCTGCCTCGCGGCAGCACGTGAACGTGCCCGTCAGGTTGACGTCCATCACCTTCTTCCACTGCTGCAGCGGAATTTCTTCGGGAAGCCCCCAGCTGGAGGTTCCTGCGTTGTTTACCAGCACGTCCAGCCGTCCATGCAGACGCACGGTCTCGGCAACGGTCCGCACGACCTCGTCCTCGTCCGAGACGTCGCAGCGCAGTGCGGTGACCTTGCGTCCGAAATCGGCGCGGATCCGCTGCGCCAGTTGCTCGCACTTTTCCTGCTTGCGCGAAGCCAGAACCAGGTCGCAACCCAGATCGGCGAGTGTGCACGCCATCGCATCCGCCAGGTCGCCGTGACCGCCCGTGATCAGCGCCACGCGACCATCCATGCGCAACAGGTCGGCAAGAAACCCCGGGCGGTAAGCTTTCTTTTCCACTTGGACGCGACCCGATGCGTTAAAGGTACTTCTTCATCTCGAGCCGGGCGATCGCTCGATTGTGCACCTCGTCCGGGCCATCGGCGAGGCGGATCAGGCGGGCGTTGGCGTAGGCCTCGGCGAGCCCGAAGTCCTCTGCCACTCCCGCGCCGCCGTGCGCCTGGATGGCATCGTCGATGATCTTCACCGCCATGCGCGGTGCGGCGACCTTGATCATCGCGATTTCGGCCTGCGCCGCCTTGTTGCCGACCGTGTCCATCATGAAGGCGGCCTTCAGCACGAGCAGGCGCGCCATCTCGATTTCCATGCGGGCGTGGGAGATGCGTTCTTCCCACAGCGAGTGCTGCACGATCGGCTTGCCGAACGCGACTCGCTTGGCGAGTCGGCGGCACATGGCCTCGAGGGCAACCTCGGCCTGGCCGATGACCCGCATGGCGTGATGGATGCGGCCGGGCCCGAGTCGTCCCTGGGCAATCTCGAAGCCACAGCCCTCACCTTTCAGCATGTTGGTGACCGGCACGCGGACGTTGTCGTACACAACTTCCGCGTGACCACCGTGCCCGCGATGCGGATAGCCGAACACCGATGTCGAACGGATCAGGTGCACGCCCGGCGTCGAGCGGGGAACGAGGATCATCGACTGTTGACGGAACCGATGGGCGGTGGGGTCGGTCTTCCCCATGACGATGAGCAATTCGCAGTGCGGGTGGTACGCACCGGACGACCACCACTTCCGGCCATTGATGACGTATTCGTCGCCCTCGCGTCGGATTTCGGTTTCGATGTTGGTCGCGTCCGACGAGGCGACACCTGGCTCGGTCATCGAGTAAGTCGAGCGGATTTCGCCGTTCATCAGCGGAGCGAGCCAGCGATCTTTCTGCTCGCGCGTGCCGTAGCGTTGCAGCACCTCCATGTTTCCGGTGTCGGGCGCGGAGCAGTTGAACACCTCGGGAGCCCAGACGACCCGGCCCATTACTTCCGCGAGGGGCGCGTATTCCAGGTTCGGCAGCCCCGGGCTTTCGAACTTGAACGTTTCGTCGACGTGCTCGGCGCCGTGCCACGGCGGCATGAACAGGTTCCACAGCCCTTCTGCGCGTGCCTTGACCTTGAGTTCCTCCACGATCGGGGGGACGGGCCACTCCGCAAGGTTCGCGCATTGCTCGTCGTACGTCTTGACGTTGGGCCAGATGTGCCGGGCCATGAAGGCCGTCAACTGCGCCATCAACTGTTTGGTACGTTCGGTGTATTCGAAGCTCATCGATCAGCCCCTCCTGAACGGCGGCACCGACGCCGCCGTCGGCGTCTGCAGAGGCCGGCCCGGATATCTATTTCGGCCGACCAGTCGTTCGTATATTAGACGGCGGGTGCCCGCGCTTGTCAATAGCGTCCTTCGACGCACGGCCCGGCATTGACAGCGGCCGGAGTCGCTCATAAGCTTCGACCGACCAGTCGTTTGCCTGTAACTTCGAGCGCCAATGCCCTTCGCGCGCCTGTTTTCGGGATTTACACTCAAGCGATTCGAGCTTCGCAACCGGATCGCCGTGCTGCCGTACGGCACCGCGATGGTGGTGGACGGCGTCCCCACCGAAGACGACGTTGCGCATTACGCGAGCATCGCAGAATCGGGCCCAGGCCTCGTATTCACCGGGGCGACGGTCGTGCACCCAAGTTCCGCGATGCGGAACCGGATCCTGACGGAAGGTTACAACCCGCGGGCGGTGGAGCACCTGAAGCACAAGGTGGAGGTGCTGCATTCTCACGGCGTCATCGCATTCGGCCAGATCCTGCACCTTGGCCGCGAGTGGACCGTGACCGATTCCGATTATCCGCCCATGGCTCCCTCGCCCATCCGTTCGCCGCGCGACGCGTACGTACCGCGGGAAATGACGCAGGACGACATCGACGAAATCGTCGAGGCCTTTGGTCAGACGGCCCGCAACCTGCAGTTGGCAGGCTACGACGGCACCGAGATCCACGCAGCGCATGGCTACCTCGTCGCCCAGTTTCTTTCTCCGGCCACGAACAAGCGGACCGACGCCTACGGTGGCTCCAGTGAGAAACGGCTTCGATTCCTGTTCGAAGTCATCGACTCCATCCGCAAGCAGTGCGGCAGCGAGTTCGGGTTGAGCGTTCGCCTCAGCGCCGACGAGGAGCAGCTCGACGGGCTGGAGATCCCGGACACGGTGCGGATTGCGAGAGCCCTCGAGTCACATGGCGGCACCGACCTGCTCAGCATTACGCTCGGCACGCGTGGCGGTTACGTCAAGGACATGACGGCGCCTGATGCGACGGCCGCAAACGCCGCGATCGCAATTCGCCGCGACTGTGGGCTGCCGATTCTTGTTGGACAGCGCATCTCAACGCCGGACGTGGCGGAACGCGTGCTGGCCGAGGGCGCTGCGGACCTCATCGGCATGGTGCGTGCATTTTTCGCCGACCCGGCCTGGATCACCAAAACGGCAGCTGGCGACGCTTCGCGAATCCGGCCCTGCCTGAACCTCAATCAGGACTGCCGTGCATTTTCGCCACGCCTTCACTGTGCGGTGAACCCGGTGGTCGGCCGTGAGACGACCGAAGAATTCCGCGAATTGCGACCGGCGGCGCACACGAAGCAGGTCGCCGTGATCGGCGGAGGCCCCGGCGGTCTGGAAGCCGCATTGACGGCTGCGCGCAGAGGTCACCGGGTTGCCGTGTTCGAAGCCACCGAATCATTCGGGGGCCAATTCCTGTACGCAGCATCGGTGCCTCACCGACACGGGCTGCGACGGTTGATCGACCACCAGGTGAGCGAACTCCGACTGCTGGGAGTGCCGCTTCACCTGGGCGCCCGCATCGATCGCCGTGCGGACCTGCCGGGCGAGTTCGACGCAGCCATCGTAGCGACAGGCGCATGCGCGAACACCCTCTCACCCGGCTTGGCCGCAAGTGGTGCCGTACGCTGGTTCGACGTGCTCGACCAAGGTGCACCCGAACCTAGGGGCAACGGGCATGCGGTATTCGTCGACGACGGCAGCGGGTTCTGGTGGAACTACGGCGTTGCCGAAGCGCTCGTCGAAGCGGGTTGGACGCTGACCATTGCTACGCCCTCCGCAACCGTGGCCCATCTGATCCCCCACGAGAGCATCGGCCCCCTGCTGGCCCGGTTGGGTCGCGGAAACACCGAGTTTCGAATGCTGACCAGCCTCGATGAAGTCGCGGCCAACGGTGCCCGGCTGGTGAACCTGACCTCTGGTGAGGAGACGCTCGTGCCTTGCGGCCTCGTTGTCGTCCAGACGGGTCGATCGCGCGTGCCCGGTCCAACGGCTGCCCTGAAGACAGGTGGAATTGCCGAGGTCCACGAAGTTGGCGATTGCATCACGCCCCGCCGCATGAGCTTTGCGGTCTTCGAGGGGCAGCGAATTGGCCGTGCGATCTGAAGCTGCAGCTGAGCAGCGACGACCGCGATCATCGCGCCCGTCAGTGTCGAGGGTAAAGTGACTACTTGGGCTAGAATTCGTTTCGCTTGAACCACGGCACAAGGAAATCATCGAGTGAGCAAGGCGAAAAAGGCTACGAGGAAGACCAAGCCGGCGAAGCATTCGACGTTAGCGTCGCGCAGGATGGCTGTCGCGCCGGCGAAGGAGTCGCCGCCCGCAAAGGTGCCGGGTAAGCGCGGACCGAAAGTGGACGTCGAGCAGACGCTGCGGCGCAAGCGGGAGATCGTGCAAGGCGCAGCGCGGCTCTTCGACCGCGTCGGCTATCACGGCGTGAACATGTCAATGATCGCCGACGCGGCGGGTGTCAAAAAGCCGACGCTGTACCATTACATCAAGAGCAAGGACGAGATCCTGTTCATGCTGCACGAGCTGTTCCTCGGCACGCTGCGCAAGAACACGGACGCCCGGCTCGAATCCGGGGCGGACGAGCTCGAAATCCTGCGCGGAGTTGTCGTCGATAGCTTCAAGCTCATCCATGATTACCCTGGCTACCTGCGCGCTTTCTTCGAACACACCCGCGAACTTGGCCGCGAACAACGCGCCCAGATTGCAACCAGGCGGGACGAGTACATCGCCGTGATCGTATCCGTGATCAAGAAGGCGATGGCAAAAGGCTTGATCAACAAGGCAGATCCGCTACTCACGGCCTACAGCCTGTTTGCCATCGGCAACTGGCCCTACCAATGGTATCGCCCGGACCGCGACCCCCCTCCCGAGGTGCTCGCGGAACAGTGCTGGCAAATCTTTCTGCGCGGTCTCGCGGCGCGCTGACTCGATAGCCGGCACAAGAAGATTCTCCGCCGTCAGGCGGCACCTGCCTCCTGGGCTTCACGCCACGCGGCGATCGCCAGCGGCCCCACGAGCGCGCCAACATCCCTGGCGTTGCTGGCTGCAGCGTTGCCGCTTAGGGCGCGCTGCGCCACGCCCTGCAGAATCGCGGCCACCCGGAACAGATTGAAGGCTCGGTGGAAGGGCAGAATCCTGGCCGAACCGAGCCCGGCACGCTCGGCGTACGTCGCCACGTATTCGTCCAAACTCGGTATACCCAGCGCGTTCAGGTCCCGGCCTCGCAGGGTTCCCCTGAGATCGATGCCGTCGGGTCGGTACCAGTCCATGAGGTGGTAACTGAGATCGCCCAGGGGATGTCCCAGCGTGGACAGTTCCCAATCGATGACTGCGACGACGCGCGGTTCGGTCGGGCTGATCAACACGTTGTGGAATGAGAAATCGCCGTGGACTATGGACTGGCGACCGTCGTCGAGCGGCACTGCTCCGGGCAGCCAGGCGATCAGCTTTTCCATCTCAGGAATTTCCTGCAGGCGCGCCGATTCGTACTGGCGGCTCCAGCGCGCTACCTGCCGTGCGAAGTAATTGCCGGGTCGGCCGAAGGCCTCCAATCCGAGCTTCGCCGGATCAAGGGAATGCAGTCTGGCCAACGTGGCGTTCACGGAGTCGTAGACGGCCGAGCGCTCTTCGCGTGACAAGTCGGGCATGGCCACGTCGAAGAAGACGCGGCCCGGCACGAATCGCATCACGTAGAACTGCGAGCCGATGACATCCTCGTCCAGGCACATCGCCAGCGGCTCCGGTACCGGGAACCCCACGCCGAACAGAGCCGACATCACCTCGTATTCGCGGTGGACGGCGTGCGCCGACGCGAGCAGCACGCCGGGAGGCTTGCGCCGCAGCACGTACATGCCGACCGGAGTCTTCAGCCGGTAGGTCGGATTCGACTGTCCGCCGTCGAACTGCTCGATTGCGACCGGCCCGCGGAACTCCTTTATGACGCCCTCGAGATAGGCGGCCAGTCGCTTTTCGTCCAGCCCGAGGCCCGCGTGCACGGCGCCCACGTCGCCAAGATACTTTTTTGGAGGTCCTCCGTGCGCGCCCTCCGCCGCCCGCTGGCCCGTGTCATTCGGCGGCGGCGATGATCGCATCGTCATGTCGTGGCCTCCACGTGATGGGCTGGTATCGGCGCGCCTGACAAAACGTCGCGCCGGCTCTGACTCGACTGGTGCACTCAATAAATCGTTCGACCGTTCGGTCGGGAGTCGCTACAATATCACCTGCATCTGGAAACGGTCAACGCGGCGCGGCCGCGATGGAAGATCTCATGACACCTGAGAAGCTGTTCGACATGACGGGCAAACTGGCGCTCATCACCGGCGGCGGCACGGGCCTTGGCCGGCAATTCGCATTGACTCTGGCCGACGCCGGTGCGGCGGTCATTCTTGCCGCCAGGCGTGTCGAACCCTTGCAGGCGACGGCCGCCGAGATCAGCGCCGCCGGGGGCCAGGTACACTGCCTCGCGCTCGACGTGATTGATCCGGACGCAGTTCAGTCGGCCTTCGCGGCCATCGATGAAATCGGTGCCCTCGACGTGGTCGTCAACAACGCAGGTTCGGCTGGGCCGGGCTCGCTTCTGGACATGACCGATGAAACCTGGGACCGACTGCTCGACGTCAACGTTAAGGGTGCATGGCACGTCGCACGCGGTGCAGCGAAACAGATGATCGCCCGCAAACGGCGGGGTTCGATTGTGAACGTCGCTTCGGTGCTTGGGTTCGTCGGTGCAGAAAGGCACGGCCAACTATCCCGCCTCGAAAGCGGCGTTGCTCCATCTGACGAAAGCGATGGCCTTCGAGTGGGCCCGCTACGGCGTACGAGTCAACGCGCTCGCGCCCGGTTACTTCAAAACCGACCTCAGCGACGGGTATCTGTCGTCGGAACGAGGCCAAGCCATGGTCCAGCGCATGCCCATGCGTCGGCTGGGTGACCCGGTCGAGCTGAGCGGCGCCTTGCTCCTGCTCGCATCGGGTGCCTCGGCGTACATGACCGGCTCGGTCATAACCGTCGACGGCGGACTATCGGTGCCTGCGATATAACGTGCAGCGCGGATTCGACGAGGTGCAACAGCGATGACAGAAGTGACGGCCAGCCAGGTGCTCGAGGCGCCCGCCGACGCAGTCTGGTCGCTGCTCGCGGATTTTGGCGCCATCCAGCGCTGGTGGCCGACCGACGGCTCGGCCCCGATCGAGCGCGTGACGCTCGAGGGAGAGGGCGTGGGGATGATCCGTCACATTCATAATCGAGGTGCCGCGCACGCGGTGAGCGAGCGCCTCGACTTCCTCGATCCGTCGTCGCGCACGATTGTCTTGTCGATCGTGGGCCAACGACCGGCCGGGATCACGGCGTACGTCGCCGAGGGACACCTGACGGCGCTTGATGCCGCGCGTTGCCGTATCGACTACCGCGCGCTCGTGACCACGGGTCCGGGGCTGGACGAGCCGGTACGCAGGGCGCTGCTCAAGACGTGGGCACTGATGTTCCGGGGCCTGGAAAGCTGTGCCCGTTCGGCCTGATCGCACCCGCTCCCCGGGCGGATCACCATGAACACTAACCGCTGCGTCGTGCTCAAGTCGCGGCCGCAAGGCGAGCCTGAAAGCTCCGACTTCGATTGGTTCTTCTCCCGATTCCAGAGGCCCGGCCGGATGCGATCCTCGTCCGCGTGCTCGAGTGCTCGCTGGACCCCGCCATGCGACGCTGGATGGATGCGACGAGCTACGGCACCCCGATCCCCATCGGCGGCCCGCTTCCCTGCACTCTCGTCGGGCAGGTCGTCGACAGCCAATGCGAAGGATTTGTCGCCGGGCGATTTCGTCACCGGCCGTGGCACCTTGTCGGACTATGCGCTCCTCCGCGCAGACGGCTTTACGAGAGTCGTCGACGCACGAGGTTTGCCGTCACTGTCCAGTCATCTCAGCGTGCTCGGCACCAGCGGCCTCACCGCGTACAACGGCTTGCTCAAGGTCGGTAGACCCAAGGCTGGCGAAACGGTGCTGGTGTCCGCCGCTTCCGGTTCCGTCGGCTCGCTCGTTGGCCAGATCGCCAGGATTCACGGCTGCCGCGCGGTCGGAATTGCGGGCGGCGCCGTGAAATGCCGGCGGTTGCTGGATGACTATGGCTTCGACGCAGCCATCGATCGACGGGACAAGGACCTCGATTCGCTCACTCGCGCCGTGAACTCGAGTTGTCCGAACGGTGTCGACGTCTATTTCGACAACGTCGGAGGATTTACCCTCGAGGCGGCGATCGCCGCCATCAACCACGATGCACGCATCGTGCTGTGCGGCATGATCTCGCAGTACAACTCGTCCGAATCGGATTCGGGTCCGCGCAATCTATGGCAACTCGTGGCGAAGACCGCGACCATGACTGGTTTCCTGAACCGCAAGTACCTGGCGGATTGTACGAATGAATTGCACGACCTTCGTCGCTGGGTCGAAGCAGGCATGCTCGTATGGCACGAGCACGTCGAAGAAGGGCTCGACAATTTCTATCGCGCCTTCATGCGCCTGTTCGACGGCAGCAATGACGGGAAGCTGATCCTGCGCGTTTCGAATGCCGGCTGAGGCGTCCGCTGCCGTCCCCGGCTCGAATCACATCGCGAGACGCCCTCCGTCCAGGATGATCGGACTGGCCGACCATGTGCCGGGCGTGGTCCGAGGCCATGAATACGACGGTCGCCGCGATTTCCTCCGGCTCGGCAAGACGGCCGTTCGGAGTCGCGAGATTCAGGGCCAGTTCGTCGACCTTGCCACGATTGTCCGTCAGGGACTGATGCATTCGAGTCCGTGTCCCGCCGGGGCAAACGGCGTTCACCCGGATGCCCAGGCCCGCCACCTCGAGGGCCGCGCACCGCGTGAGTCCCAGGATCGCGTGCTTGCTGGCGACATAGGCGCAAACGCCGGTCGAGCCGACGTGACTGCCCGTCGAACCGGTATTGATGATCACGCCGGACTGCTGTGCTTTCATTACCGGCAGGACGTACTTCAGCCCGAGGAAGACACCACGCACGTTGACGGCCATCACCCGGTCGAAATCGTCTTCCGGATACTCGGTAATTGGCTGAACCACGCCCTCGATACCGGCGTTATTTGCGAACACGTCGATGCGACCGTAGGCTGCAACGGTGTCTCGCACGTAGTTCTTTACATGGGTCACGTCCGTCACGTCGGCGGCAATGAACAACGCCTCGCGGCCAAGGCCCCGAACCCCTTCCACGGTCGCCAGTCCTTGTGCCGCGTCGCGATCGACGCACGCGATCCGCGCTCCAGCGTTCGCAAAAGCGAGGCAGATGGCGCGGCCGATGCCGGCTCCACCGCCGGTCACCAGTACGGTCTTTCCCGAAAAGTCGATATCCATATTAATTTCCTCAGATTGCGGTATAGCCGCCGTCGGCTGTGATCGCGGCGCCGGTCATGAAGGAGGCGTCTTCCGAGGCCAGGAAGGCGACGACAGAGGCGATTTCCGATGGTTCCGCGTGACGATCCATCGGTACCTTTATTCGGCTAGCCGGCAACTTTGCCGTGTCCATCGACATCTGGCCGTAAAGCTCAACGCTGTTCGCCGCCAGCGGTGTGCGAACGATGCCGGGCAAGACGCAGTTGGCCCGGATGCCATGCTCGGCATTTTCGACAGCGACCGACCGCGTCAGCGCGAGGACGCCGGCCTTCGATGCGTCATAGGCACACGTGCGTCCTGCCGCAACGACGGAGGAGACGGAGCCGATCGTGACGATGGCCCCGCCTCCGCTCTCTCGCATCGGACCCAGGCAGTGCTTGAGCACCAGGAACGTGCCGGTCAGGTTTACGCGGATGACCGTCTCCCACGTCGAGAGGGGCAGTTCGAGCGTGCTGCCGGTGCGCACGATGCCTGCGGAGGTCACCACTATGTCGAGGCCGCCCAGCCAGCTGATGGCTTCACGCACCATTCCTTCGACGTCCGGTTCGCTGCCCACGTCGCATGCCAGCGCGTGGGCTGAACCGTCGAGTTCCCCGCATGCACTAACCAGAGCCTCGTGCCGCAAGTCCACCAGTACGACCTTTGCTCCTTCCGCCGCAAGCCGCCGCGCAACGGCGAGACCGATGCCGCTGGCCGCGCCGGTTACGATGGCCTTGCGGAGCTTCAGCCGGGCGCCTGTCACGGGTTCACTGGTCATCGTCGCTTGCCTTCCTCCAGATTGAACGACCTGGCAACCCGCGCCCAAACCGCATGGGTCAGGTGTTTACATCAGTATAATATACGACCGAACGGACGGTGGATTTTTTAAACACGCGCTCTATAATTGAAAGAATCCGAGCTTGGCGCCGCGCCTTCGGGGCACCTGCGCGTCATCAGGCGGGCCACGGTCAAACGCATTCTGGAATTCCCCAAGAGGAGCAAACCACGTGAATCGTCTTGTCGGTAAGGTTGCCGTCGTCACCGGTGCAGGACGAGGCCTCGGACTGGCCATCGCCACCCGCTTCGTCGCCGAGGGAGCGAGAGTGCTGCTGGTCGATATCAACCGCGAGGCCGTGGAAGTCGCGGCGGCGGACCTCGGACAACATTCACTTTGTGCCGACCTCTCGCGGCGGGAGGAGGTAGGGCGCGTGATCGCCACCGCCTCCAACGAACTCGGGCCGGTCGATGTCCTCGTGAACAATGCCGGGATGTACCGCAACACGCCCCTCGAGGATCTCACGGAAGAGGAATTCGATCGCATCCTGGCGGTGAACCTCAAGTCGACGCTGTTCGGCATCCAGGCGGTGGCTCCGCAGATGGTCGCACGCCACAGCGGTTCGATCGTCAATGTGGCCTCCGTTGCGGCCCGGCTCGGCGCGCTGGGAACCATTGCCTATGGCGTGTCGAAGGCTGGCGTCGTGCAACTGACCAACGTAGCGGCGATCGAGCTCGCGCCGCACGGTGTTCGCGTGAACGCACTCGGTCCCGGGACGTTCGCGACCGAGATGTCGGTCAGTGCATACGCGGATCCGACGCTCAACGACCGTATCCTGCCGCGCATACCGATGGGCCGCATGGGCAGGCCCGAGGAGGCCGCGGGTGTCGTGCTGTTCCTGGCCAGCGACGACTCTTCATACGTCACCGGGAAGACCATCTATGCCGACGGGGGCCGCATGGGCCTCAATCTCACGATGGACCGGACCTCTTGAGCAACCGGCCCGGCACCTTGCTCGCGCTGCGGTCCTAAGCAACGGGGCGCCACCTTCGTGGCGGCCCCGTGCGGTTGGACTCCTGCAACCCCGGTTTACAACTTGAGGTTGACCGAGATCCCGAACGTGAGTGGGTCGATGAACTTCTTGCTGGTGACCCTACCGTTCGCTGAGAACGAGCCGTCGAACAGTTCCTTCTCATCCGACAGGTTCTTGCCCCAGAGCGTCGCGCTCCAGTGATCGTTGTCCGGCTGGTACGTCAGGTGTGCGTCGTACAACGTATAGCCGTCGGCAATCATTGGCGCACGGTTGAATTCGTCCAGGAACTGCTCGGTCGTCATCGAGATGCTCGCTCCGACTGCGAGGTCGGCACCGTTCGGAAGCAGGAACGTGTACTGCCCGCCGAGATTGCCCTTCCATTCAGGCGTGAGGTTCGGAACGTTGCCCTGCAGCTGCACGAGTAAGTTGCCGAACTGGAGCGGATCGTCGGTCACGAAGTCCTTGAATTCCGCATCGGTGTATGCGGCGCTCAGATAGAAATACAACTGGTCCGTCGGCGACCAGCGCGTATCGAACTCGACACCGCTTGGTCTTCATGCCGTCAATGTTGTTGACGATCGTGGCGAACGTGCCGTTCGGCAGCGGCACGGCCTGCGTGCGCTGCAAGTCCTTGATGTCCATGTCGTACGCCGCGATGTTGAAGAGGAACCGGTTGTCCAGCGTCGTGTATTTGAATCCGAGCTCGTAGCTGTCGACGTCGGTCGGATCCGCGATCGGATTGTTGACCTGCATGATGATCGCGGCGCCTTGCTGGTATCCCTGCGAGTAGGTGAAATACGCCATCGCATTCTCCGCAAAATTCACGTCGATGCCGTATTCACCGGTGTACTGTTCGTTGGACCGGCTGTCATTGCCCGGATTCGTCGGGGAGTTCCACGGCACGTTAATGACGCCATTTACGTACTGCGAGCTGTCGATCTCGCGGTCGTCGTGAGTGTAGCGACCGCCGAGGCGCCCGGAGAACATGTCCGTAAAGTCGTAAGTGGCGTTGAAGAAGCCGGCCCACGAGTCGCCATCGCTCTTCCCTTTGCGCCAGAACCAGAGGCCGTTGCTCGGTGTTTCGCCGACGTACGTCGTCCCCTCCATCGATTCCGACCAGTAGTACAGACCACCAATCAACGTCAGTTTGTCCGCCGCATAGGTCAGCTGGAGTTCGTTGGAGACCTGGTCTTCCTTCAGCGGGATCGAAACCGTCGCCGTCTGGCCCGGAGGAGGAACGACCGACGAAAGATCGAGGTCCTGCGCGAGGTAGAAATGCAGGTAACGATAGTTCGCAATGTCCTTCAGTGTCAGGCTGTCGTTGATATCCCAGGTGAGTGTCGACGTAATCGACATCGTCGTGCGGTCCATGATGGGATCGATGTTGCCCGCACCATCACGCGAATCCGGATCGCTCAGGCCGCCGAGGCCCTTAGGCAGCGTGCTGTCGGGTGGCGGAAAGGTGTCCGTGTTTACGACGTAGAGCGGCGTCAGATACGTGAACAGCCCCGTGGCGTCGTGTTCCGTCGCGTATTCACCGCTCACCAGCCAATTCACGTCGTCAGTGAACCGGAACTCGAGTTGGCCGCGCGCGCCCCAGCGGTGCTGGTCGTCCAGCATGTTGTTGGTCGTAATGTTCTTGGCGAAGCCGTCCCGGTCGATGGTGCTTACTGCCAGACGACCCAGTACGGTGTCGCTGATCGCGCCGCTCACCGCTGCGTCGATGTTGATCAGGTTGTAGTTGCCGGCGGTCAGGTTGAGATATCCGTCCAGGGATTCCGTGGGCTTATTGGTGACTACGTTGATCGCACCGCCGGTCGCATTGCGTCCATAGAGCGTTCCCTGCGGACCCTTGAGCACCTCGACGCGCTCGACATCGAACAGGGCCAGGCCTTGCGATTCAGGGCGGGAGACAACCGCGCCGTCGACATGAAAGGCGATCTGGGAATCCTCACCGCGCGTATTCGAGGCGTTTCCCAGGCTACGCAGGGTAATTTTCATGGCGCCGACGGTCTCACCGACGGTAAGACCCGGAACGGAGTACTGCAGGTCGCGGACGTCCTTGATCATGCCCTCGCGGAGCAGGTCCCCTCCTATTACTGAGATCGAGGCCGAGACGTCCTGCAGCGATTCTTCGCGCTTTCTCGCCGTCACGACGATTTCCTCCAGAGGTGCGGTCGCTTCAGCTTCGACCTGAGCCAGAACCTGAGGCGCGTGGAGCGTAAGGCTGGAACCCAGAGCAACGCTTACGGCAAACGCCAGTTTCGAACTATTTGACTCGAGCATTCCTGAATCCCCCGTCATGGACCAGCCGCCGAGGGCAGCTGGATGTGATGTTGAAACCGCGGACTTAAACTATAGACCGACCGGTCGGACCTTAACAAAGCCCGAGGCGCGATGTCAATAATCATCGCCCGTACGGTCGGCTGTTTTTTTCTTGTTGCTCGACGGCAACATTTTCAGGCTTGGGCTGCGATGCGCGCCCTCTTCTCCCGTCGGATACGACGCTCGTAAGGAAGCACGAATCCAAGCAGGCTGAGCGAAACCACCATTCCGACGGCCATGACGCCGAACCCCCACGTAAAGGACTGCGTGAGGTCGTAGGCGTACCCCATGATGACCGGCCCCGCTGCCGCACCGAGGCCGCCACACACGCCGAGAGCGATCGCCAGCGACACGCCAGCAATCTCGGGCGGAAACAGGTCGAACAGCAATACGACGAACACACTGACGGCGGCGGCATTGAAGAACAGCACGAGACCGATCATGAGGAGCATCGCGCGCTCATCCTGCAGCGTCAGTAGACCGATGATGGCGGGGATGGTCAGCACGGCGCCGAACATGATTACCAGGGTGCGGCTGCCGATGCGATCGCTGATGAACCCTCCCGCCAGCGCGCCGAACGCTGCCGCAAGGTACGGCACCGCGAGGGCGTTGCCGCTCTTCACCCCGGAGAACCCTCGCTCGAGGACGAGATAGCTCGGCAACCAACTGAAGTTGGTGACGTAGATCATCTGTACGAAGAAACATGCGCCGCAGATGGCCCAGAAGATGCGGTTCTTGAACAGGATCAGCGCCGCCGCCTTGAATGACAGCCGCACCGGTGCATGTTTCTCGACGTCGTAGGTGACGCGATCCTCCGCTAGTGCGGTCTCGATGGCGGTGCGCTCCAACGCCGAAATCCTGGGATGGTCTTTCGGATAGTCGTAGACGACCAGCCACCAGGCCAATGCGCCGACCAGGCTCAGGACGCCGGAGATGAAGAACATCTCGCGCCAGCCGTACATATCGATCAGCCAACCGACGAGCGGCATACCGCCGACCAGACCCAGGTAGGCGGCGAACATCAGGCTGCCATTGACGAGGCCACGCTCGCTCGGCAGTACCCAGTGGTTCTGCAGCTTGTTCATCGGGTTGATGAACGCTCCCTCGGAGTATCCGAACACGAGTCGAGCGATCGCGAATTGCAGGACGGTGTGGCAAAGCCCGGTGAGAAACGTGGCCACGCACCAGAGCAGCAGGAAGAACGTACCCCAACGGCGGATATTGAGTCGGTCTGCGGCGATGCCTCCCGACAAGTGGCCGAAGATGAATCCCCAGGAGAACATGCTGAGGATCAGCCCCATGCGCGTTCCGCTCAATCCGAGTTCGGACATGATGTGCGGGGCGGCCATCGAGATGTTGACGCGATCGAAATAGAGAAAAATCGCGGTCAACCAGCAGACCGAGATGACCACGAAACGGAACTTCGGAATGCGCAGGTTCTGTGTCAAGGTTTCGCTCGTCATCGATTAGTCCCCCCGTAAATTGTTGCGGCCGAGCTCTGCCAGTTGCGCCACAGCACAGCATCGTGCACCTTCAAGCCGCGCAGGAGCCGCAAACCATCCATCGCTCTTCGGAATACGCCTCGACACGGTTCGATGCCGCACGGCGCGGCCGCATTACGTCATTCGCCTGGATGATCACTCCGACGCCTGAGCTCGCCAGCTCGGTCCAATAGGCGATGTCTTCGTCCGTGACGAGGCCATCACGCACCATCCCGGTCCCGTGCGCCAGCGCGACCAACCGGTTCTTCATGCGCACCTTGCCAAGGGTGAACCTCTCGAAGAGCCGTGGGAATCGCTCAGGTCCGGATTGAAGCAAGTTATCGATCCTCAGGGCTTGGCACGCGTTTCATAATTCTTCACCCAGCCGCCCGTCGGCTCGAGCATGTTCAGCGCCATGCGCCACTCGACCACACGGCAGCTCGCGTACACGCCGTTCACGAAAAACGGCTCCTTGCGGTACCACGCCCAGACTTCTTCGGCGTTGTTGGCCTCGAAGATCTTCAGTGTCCCGCACTGGTTTCCTTGCTCGTCGTACATCGCACCCGCGACGCGGGCTCCACCGTCGTTGCCCTGCACGTAGGCGCGGTGCTCCGCGCGCAACTTGTCGCGCAGTTCCATCGAGTGCGGGGGTTGATCGAATCCGATGAAGGCATAGAGAGGCATTGCTCGTCTCCTTGGGGAGGTGTGATCTCGTCAACGCTTTTCCAGGCGAATACCGCTGGACTCCAGGTCCCATGTCGCGGCCGTCACGCCCTCCTGGCGCAATTGGTACTTGAGGACCTTGTCCTGCGGGTTCTTTGGCAGTGCATCGCGGAACTCGATGTAGCGCGGTACTGCGAAGTACGGGACGCGCTCGGCGATCCACAGGCAAAGATCGCCCGCGGCTACGGATCTGACCGGCCTTGAGGACGGCCGTTACCTTGACATCGTCATCGCCGAACTTCGAGGGCACGGCGTGTATTGCCACCTCCTGAATGGCCGGATGAGCCTTGATCGCAACCTCCATCTCGTAACTCGAAATGTTCTCGCCTCGCCGCTTGAGATAGTCCTTCTTGCGGTCGACGAAATAGAAAAAGCCTTCCTCGTCGAACCGGCCTATGTCCCCGGTGTGGAACCACTGGTTGCGCATCGCCGCCACCGTCGCCTCCGGCCGGCGCCAGTACCCCTGGAACATGATGTTCGGGCGGTTGGGGCGAACGATCACCTCGCCGGGCACGTTCACCGGTACCTCCCGTTCGTCCTCATCGACGATGCGGACGTCGAACGCAGCGCAGCGTTTGCCGGAGGATCCCGAAGCAGCGAATGCGCCGCGCGACAACCAGGTGATCAGTGCCGCTTCCGTCATGCCGTAATCGTTCGAACCCACGTTGATCGACCCGAACCGACGTCGCCAGGCTTCCTTGACTGCGTCGCTGAAGGGCACTCCGCGCACGGTGTGCACCTGTCCGAAGCATTGCCTCGACCAGTCGGTGTCCGCCGCCTCGGCGATCAGGGTCGCGATCGACCCCACCAGGGACACTATGGTTGCGCCGCTGCGATGCACTTCCGGCCAGAAGTTCGAAAGGGAAAACCGCGGCGCGATTGCAATTCGCCCTCCACTCAGCACCGTGGCCGTGATCCCGGTGGCGAGGGCGTTGTTGTGAAAGAGCGGCAGGGGCGTATAGGTAATGTCGTCGGAGGACGCGGGATTTGCAGTGAGCCGTTGGGACGCGAGGTGGCAGAAGTAGTTGTAGCTCTGCATGCTGCCTTTGGAGGGGCCCGTCGTACCCGACGTATAGATGATGCAGGACGTGTCCGAGGGCTTGGCGGTGATCTCGATCGGCGAGTCGTCCGCCCCCCGGTGCACATCCAGTGGTTCGATCGGTACTTGGCAGGCAGCGACTGATTCGACGACGCCCCGAGTCAGGATCCTGCGGACCGCCGGCAAGCCTTCGGAAATCTCAATGATGCGGGGCAGGTAGGCTGCCTCGCACACTACGAGGGAACCGCCGGCATCATCGAGCTGATGCCGCAGGAACTCACCGCGCAGCGCCGTGTTGATCGGCACGCTGATGGCCCCGATCTTGTTGATCGCAAACCAGGACGTGACCGCATCGACGTTGTTGTCGAGCACCGTCATGACGGTGTCGCCAGGGCGCACGCCAAGCTGGCGGAGCGAATGCGCGAAGCGGGTACTCAAGCGGTCGAATTCCGCGTATGTCCACTGCGCACCGCTGAAGTCGAGGAACACACGCCCTGGCGCCACCTTGAGCACCCGGTCGAACGCGTGCAGCAGGGTGTCCTGCTCGAGCCAGTGCCACTCATTCGAGGGCGTTTCGTCCTGCGATTTCGTCATGTCGATCCCGGTTCGACGTTGATGCTCACCGAGGACCAGGGACCGTGGCTGAGCCATGTCCGGCGTGCGGCCGACACTTGATCATCCGGGTCGGTGTGTATTCGTAGGCGACCGTCCCGTCCTGTTTCACGATGCAGATGCGTGTCTTGACGATGCCTCGCGAGGGGTCCTTCCGACTTAGCCGCGCTTCGACAACCTCGCACTCCGCGTGGATGGTGTCCCCTTCGAAGACGGGCCCCTTGATGTCGAGTTCCAGATGCAGCATCGCGAGGCCCGTGTACTGCAGTGTCGCCTGGGCGATCAGTGCCTCGCTGAAGCAGTAACAGAGCGCGGCGGGCGCGAACCGGCGCCCGAAGGCAGACTCCGCCTCGATGGCTTCGCGATTGATGAAGAAGACTTCCGTCAGCCCCGTACAGTTGACGAAATTGATGATGTCGGTTTCCGTGATCGTCCGGCCGATGGTCCGGTATTGCCGACCAATCGGCATGTCTTCGAAGTACCAACCCAAGCCGACCATTTCCATCAGTGTCCCCCGTGCTGCGGTGATTGCGGTGCGGTTGCCCCGTACCATTCGACGCGAAACCGATCGCCGGCTCGTTACACCGTCCACTGGATGTGTTGCGTCTCCAGGAATTCACGAACCCCGTGCTCACCCCACTCACGGCCGACACCGCTCTGTTTCCATCCGGAGAGCACCGAATCGACGCGGAAGTTGCCTCCGCCATTGATTGAGACGGTCCCGACGCGCAGACGTCGTGCAACGGCCATTGCGTCGTCCTGCGCCCCGAAAATGCTGGCGGCGAGTCCGAACTCGGAGTCGTTGGCGATGGCCACCGCCTCGTCCAGACTCTCGTACGGAATCAATATCGCCACGGGGCCAAAGAATTCACTACGCGCGATTTCGGAGTCGCTGGACGAGGCCTCCGAGCAGCGCCCCGTTCATGTACCAACCCTGGGCGATGTCGGGGCGCCCGCCCCCGGCCAGGATCGTCCCGCCCTGCCGCCAAGGCTCTTTCGACGTAGCCTTCCACCCGCGCTCGATGCGCCTCGCGGATCAACGGACCGATCATCGTGCTGGTCTCCCACGGATCGCCGACCGGGATTCGCGCGTAGGCTGTACGCGCTGCGTCCACGAAGTCGTCGTACTGGGAGGCATGTACCAGCAGTCGCGTCGGGGACTGGCAACCCTGTCCGGCGTTGCGCAGGTAACGCCCGTGCAGGGACATTGAAATGCCTTCGAGGTCGGTACCGGGAAGAACGATGCCCGGTGACTTGCCGCCTAGTTCGAGCACGACACCCTTCAGTCCCTGGGCCGCCTGGCTCATCACTTGTCGACCGACCGCAACCGAACCCGTCATGCTGACTTTGTCGATGCCAGGATGGAGGGTAAGCGCCCGCGCCACGTCGGGTCCGCCGGCAATGATGCTCAGTACGCCGGGTGGTATGCCGGCATCGCTGACGATGTCGGCGAACAGCAGTGCCGTGAGCGGCGTCAGCGAACTCGGCAGGTAGATCGCCGTGCAGCCCGCCGCCAGGGCGGCACAGCACTTGGACACCAGATACAACAGTGGATTGTTGTATGCACCGATGCCTGCGACTACGCCAACGGGTTCGTAGCGAATCAGGCTCTCACTCGCGGGGGGGCGCTCGTCACGCGCCAGGCGGTAGGACCAATCGACGTCGGCTCGCGCAGCGACATCGCGCAGCATCGCCAAGGGGCCGTCGATCTGCAGAAATCGTGCGATGGAGATCGGCGTGCCGATTTCCGTGATCACCGAACGCAAGAGCTGGTCCTTGCGCTGCTCGAACAAGTCCGCCATTCGAATGAGGGCGAGTCTTCGGCTCGCACCGTCGCGCCAGATACCGCTCTCGAATGCCCGGCGTGCTGCCGCGATGGTCGTGTCGAGCTGATCGATCGGAAATCTGAGGCAGTCTCGCCAGGACATTACCGGTGGCGGGGTTTTCGACGGCGCTCTCGCTGCCCTTGCCCACGACGAAGCGGCCGTCGATGAACTGCTCGAGCCTCCACGGCATCGGCGGCTCGAGTTCCGTCTTGCTCGCTGCGTTCAAGGGTGGCTCCAGGAGTTGCCTGATCTGACTGCTGCGACTCCGCGCCGGCGCGACCGGACGCAGAGATCATGCGATTTAACTTTCAACCGACCAGTCGGCTCTGTTTATTCTTAGTGGGCGGCATGCCCCTTGTCAAGGCCTTCCGCACTGCTCTTGACAATGCCGGCCGATCGCACCCAGTATTCTTCCGTCCATTCGGTCGGTTATTAATTCATCTGGATCTCGCAGGGGACACCTCGCCATGTCACGACTTGCCGGAAAGTCCGGTCTGATTACAGCCGCAGCGTCCGGCATGGGCCGTGCTGGCGCCCTGCTTTTCGCGCGCGCAGGAGCCGCGGTGGCCGTGGTAGACCGTGATGAGGCCGCGGCGTCGACCGTCGCGGAGGAATTGCGGCGATCCGGGTCCAGGGCGCTCGCCATCTACGGCGACCTCACGGACGACGCTTTTGCGCGCGAGGCGGTGGAGAGGGCCGCCGCCGAGTTCGGAGGACTGGATTTCGTCTGGAATCATGCCGGAAACCCGGGGCCCGCTGCGTTCGAGGACCTCGACATGGACTTGTACTCGCTGGCCATGAACCTCAACGTCCGCACGGCGGTGGTCGTCACGGGTGCGGCCATTCCGCACCTGCGTCGAAGAGGGGGTGGAGCGGTGGTCTTCACGGCGTCAGGGGCCGGGCTCGTTGCCTCGCCCTTCAGCCCGATATATTCGGCGGCGAAGTTCGGTGTCGTCGGACTCACCCGCGCGTTGGCGAAGCGCTACGGCAAAGAGAACATCCGCTGCAATGCCATCTGTCCGGGCGCCATCGATACGCCGATGCTGCGTGAATTCCAGCAGCGGCCCGATGCAGCGAACACAGGCGCGGATGTCGAAGCCACCATCAAGCAGTTCGGCAGCATGAACCCCATGGGACGCAACGGGCGCCCGGAGGAAGTAGCCGCCGCGGCCCTGTTCCTCGTTTCCGACGAGGCGTCGTATGTCAACGGGGCCGTTCTTGCGGTGGACGGCGGCATGACGGCGTAAGCGGCCGTATCGGCTGACGGTTTCCAACGGGGAATTTGATGAGCCTGAGCTTCGAGGAGCAGAGCGCGACCACGTCGTTGATCTCGCGGTACGCGAGATCAATCGATGCGACGGACGTCGCGGGACTGCTGGATTGTTTTACCGATGAAATATCGCTCAGCTACGACGGTGGGAAGCTGATCGTTGCCGGCAAGGCGGAGGTCGAGCAGTTTTTCAAGAACGCGCTGCGGGGTCCGTCCACCCATCTGCTTTCGAACTACCACTTCGAACGACGGGGCACCGACATTGTGGTGAATTGCTCGGCCATTGCGTGCGTCTGCCGCAATCCTGGTTTCGTGACCATGAGGGGCCTGGTCTATTGCTTCACATGCGTTCTTGACGAAGCTGGGGACCGCATACGACGGCTGGAGCACTCGGCCACGTGGGAATGCGCAGTACCAGGCGGTCCTGAGTGACTCGACTGTCATTCCGATCCTGATCGCAAGCCCAGGACCTGCTTGGCGATAATCTCGCGCTGAATCTCGCTCGAGCCGCCGTAGATGGATGAGGCACGCATGTTCAGGTAGCGCGGCATCGCCACGGCCTCGAGATCGAATCCGGCAAGTTCCGGCGTGCCGGGCGCGCCCAGCGGACGGACAGGCACGAACTCCACGCTGCCATACGCAGCCGCCGTTACCGCGAGTTCCGTGATGTCCTTCTGCAACTCGGAGCCGAGCAGTTTCGTCAGCGAGCCACGAACGCCTGGCGCGGCGCCTTCGCCCATGACACGCGCGCCCTGGAGTTCCAGCATCTCCAGCGCCAGCAGGCGTTGGTCAAGAGTCGCGAGGCGATGCATGAACACGCGGTCCTGCCGGAGGTCCGGAGCCACCGCTGCAACCAGTTCCCGCACCAGCGCAAACTCGTGGCGCATGCGACCGCAGAAAAAGCTGCCGCCGCGTTCAAGTTCGAGCAAGTACTTGACGTACTCCCAGCCGCGGCCCGGCTGGCCGACCAGTTGCGCGACCGGCACGCGAACGTTCGTCATGAAGACGGTGTTCACGTCGTGATCGACGGCCAATAACGGGATCGGTTCGACCTTGATACCCGGACTGCTCATGTCGATCAGGAAGAAACTGATGCCCTGCTGAGGCTTGCCGGTTCGCTCGGTTCGGGCAAGGCAGAACATCCAGTTGGCAAGATGGGCGTTGGTCGTCCACATTTTGCTGCCGTTGATGACGTAGTGATCGCCATCGAGCACCGCGCTCGTGGTCAGGCTCGCAAGGTCCGACCCGGCACCCGGCTCCGAGAACCCCTGCGCCCAGTAGTGCTCGCCCGACAGCAGCCTGGGCAGGAAGAAGTTCTTCTGCCACTCGGATCCAAAATGGGCGATGACCGGCCCGACGTAGCGGTATCCCATCGGGACCTGTTCCGGGGCACCTGCAATTGCAGCGTCGTGCTCGAATATGAAGCGCTGCATCGCGCTCCATCCCGGGCCACCGTGCTCACGCGGCCAGTGCGGCACGAGCCAACCCTTGCTCGTGAAGCCGCTGCCGCCAGGCCTCGACAGCGTGCGCCTCCGGATAGGTGCTCGTCTGGCGCCGCACGGCGATGCGAATTTCCTCGCTGAGCTTCTGATGCAGGAACTCGCGGACCTCGCTTTGAAACTCTCGCTCTTCAACCGCCAGCAATTGAGCAAGGGGCAGGGTCGTGTCCGTCGGCTCGCCGCCGACCAGGTCGCGAGCTTCGAGGAAGCGGTCCGTGTGGTCGGTACGATCACCGAACATCAGTCCGAGGACGGAAATCCGCTTGTGAAAGTGGCTCACGGCGAGTTCGTCCGAGAGGCCCATGCCGCCGTGCATCTGGATGGCCTCATGGCCGACGTGCCGGGCCTGTTCGCCAATGAAGGCGCGTGCGGCCGCGACGTTGGCCTTCCAGTGGGGACTTTCCGTCGCCGCCGCGAGTTCCAGGAGGCCCATGGCCTGCTCGACGCTGGCGTAGCAATCAACGATCCTGTGCTTCAGGACCTGGAAAGCTCCGATTGGCTGGCCGAACTGCTTGCGAGTCCGCAGATATTCCGCCGTCATGTCGAAAAGCGACTGCATGCAGCCGACCGCTTCCGCGCACATCGCCGCATCCGCGTAGGTCAGCGTGTCATCGAGAGCAGCCTCGACGTCGCCATAGTCGAGCTGGGCGGAAGCATCGAGCACCACACCGTCGAACGTCACGTCCCCGACGACGTGGCCATCCGCGGCCCGATACTGGCGGATGACAACTCCCGGTGCAGATGCCGGAACCAGCACGACGCGGAGTTGCCCTTGCGCGTTTCGCGCCGTGACGAGCAGTGCGTCGAGTGACTTGGCGACGGGCACGAGCACCTTTGCACCATCCAGTCGCAAGCGTCCCGACTCGGACACCAACACGGTTCGTCGCACCTGGCCGCGCGCCCGGTCTCCCCGTTCGAGGTGCGCCAGGCCGAGCAGGCATTGACCGCCGATCAGACCGGCGAGCCAAGGTGCCTTGATCTCCTCGATGGTCGAGTGCGCAAGGAGTCGACCGGCGAACACCACGCAGGAAAGATAGGGTTCGAGGACCAGGGCGCGCCCGAGATGGCGCATGACGGACATGACATCGACCAGGGACCCGCCAAACCCGCCGTCCTGCTCGGAGAAAGGCAGACCCAGGAAGCCGGACTCCGACAGAAATCTCCAGTGTCCGCGATCGAACCCGTCCGGCTTCTTGAGCACCGTCCGACGGTGCTCGAACGAATAAGAGTCACGCAGGTACCGCTCGAGCGAATCCTCGAGCATCGCGATGTCGCTATTGCGGGGCAGGCTCGGCGCGATGTTCATGTCGGACTGACTGCGGTCACCTCTGCAGTATCGTCACGGCGCTGATGCCGGGTGCACCGTACACGTGCGTGTAGCCAGTGCGAGGATTACCGGGCACCTGGCGCGCCTCGCCCTGCCCGCGCAGCTGCAACACGATCTCGTGAATCTGTCGCAGTCCCGAGGCGCCGATGGGTTCGCCGTTCGCGAGACAGCCGCCGTCCGTGTTGACCGGCAACCGGCCACCGATCTCGGTATCGCCGTTGCGCAGCATTTCCTCCTGCTCGCCGTGCGCGCAGAAGCCGTTTTCCGCCATGTGCATGATCTCGGCGCCGGCTTCGGTATCCTGAAGCGAGGCAACGTCGATGTCCGCGGGACCCATGCCCGCGAGCTCGTAGGCAGCCTTCGACGCCTGTTCCGACGCGTTCGGTACGTCGTCGAGCGACACGGACGTGCCATAAACCTCGAACGCGCCGGACAGTCGCGTGCGCATGGCGGCGGCGCTGACGAACACGGGCTTGTCCGTGTAGCGGTCCGCGATATCTTCCCTGCAGACGACCAGGGCCACGCCACCTTCCGACGGTGAGCAGAACATGAACTTGGTCAACGGATCGTTGACCATCGTGGAGTTCTTGATTTCGTCCAGCGAGATGGGCGTGCGACGCCACGCATTCGGGTTCAGCGCGCCGTTGCGATATGCCTTGGCCGCAACCCGCGCCAAGGAGTCGCCGCTGATCCCGAAGTCGTGCATGTATTTCTGGATCTTGGCCGCGAAGAATTGCGTCGTGACCATGAACCCGGCCTCGCCATACCAGTCTCCGAGTCCGTACTCGGACGGCTGTGCATTGAAGGCGCCCCGGTCGTGCTTGTCGAAGCCGACGACAAGGCCGATGTCCGCCGCTCCGGACTGAATCTCCCGGCAGGCCGACAGCAGCGAGCTGCCGCCCGTCGCGCACGCGTTGAGGATGTTCGTGAAGGGCACGCCGGTCAGGCCGAGTTCGTTGGCGAGAGCGTCGGCATTACCCGATGAGTAGCTGCCGCCGTACCCGAATTGCATGTCCTTCCAGCCCACGCCGGCATCGGCCAGCGCTTTTCGCGCGGCGTACGCCCCTTGCTGCATGCCGTTCCGCTCCGGGGTTCGCCCGAACGGGTGCATCCCGACGCCGACGATGGCGATTCTCATGGGCGGTCCTCCCGAATGACCGGCCGGAACGCGTAGTTCATGACTTCGGTGCCGTCGGGCTCGGTGCGGTGCACGTACACGACGAATTCCATTTCTTGCCCGATGCGAAGCGTGGCTGGATCGATTTCGGCAAGTCGTGTCTCGACCCGCAAGGCACCGGGCAGTTCGACGTAGCCCAAGCCGTACGGGCGGAACGTCGCCGACGTTTCAGAACTCGAGTAAGGCGACTTCGGCATGAACCGCTGGACTGTCCAGGCCCAGAGTCGGCCACGGCGCGGCAATTCCACGAGCGTGGTTGTATTGCCGCCGCACCGTGCGCAACTGGTACTCGACGGGAACGCGTGGTATCCGCAATCGGTGCACCGCGATCCTAACAGCGCAGGATCGGCAACAGGCCAGGTGAAGAGCTGCGGCGCGATTGCCCTCGATTTGCTTGAATGCGGCACTTCGCACACCCCCATTTGAAGGCAACACGCGTGTGGCACGCCCGGAAGCCGGGCGTGCCACACAGTCAGGTCACTTGCCCGTCCAGACGGCCTTGCGCTTGCCGAGGAACGCCTGGACGCCTTCCTTCGCATCGGCCGAATGGTGGACAACGTTGCAGGTCATCGTCTCGAGGGCGATCAGGCTCTCGGTGTCTGCGTCCAGACCGCGATTGACGGCCTTCTTGGTCATCCACATGCAGAACGGGCTCAGTTCCAGCATCGGTGCGCAGAAGTCCTGGATGAGCTTGTCGAATTCCGCCGCGGGCGCAGACGCGTTCGCAAGTTCCCACTCCGCGGCTTCAATGCCGGAGAGCAATTTGCCGGTGAGCATGAGCTCCTTGGACTTGCGCAGGCCGATGTAACGCGGCAGCCGGTAGATCGGGCCCGCGCCGCCGAAGAGCGCGCGCCGGATATGGAAGTCGCCGATCTTGCACTCGTCGGCACACAGCAGGAAATCGGTGGAGATCGCGAGCTCGAAGCCACCGGCGACGGCATAGCCCTCGACTGCAGCGACGGTTGGCTTGCGCATGTTGAACATCTTGTCGTAGCAGCGTGCCGAGTCGATCGCCAACTGCAGGGAATCCGAAGACTCGCCCAGCACAGGCCCGACCAGCATGTCGAGGTCGGCACCGGAGCAGAAGGTATTGCCGCGGCCACGGAAAACGACGACCAGCGCCTTGGGGTCTGCGGCGGCTCGATCGACGGCGACCTCGAGATCGCGCAGCAACTGTGGGCTCACGCAATTGCGCTTGTGCGGGCCGGTTCAACCAGATGGTGCAGATACCATTGCTGGCCAGTTCGTACTGGATTACGTCTTTCTCTTCGGTCATTTGGTTTCTCCAACGGGCATGGTGACTTTGCTATTGAGGGTTTCCGCGGCCGAGCAAAGTCGAATCGCGGGCGGGCTGGTGATCGAATTTAATGCTAAACCGTCCGGTCGGTCTATATCTTGCGCGGCACCGTAGCACCAGCTGCGCCGGACTGTCAACTGCGCCGTCGGATGTGGCCCGTGGGACTCCGGGCGAGTGACGCGCTGACGGCGTTATTGAGCCGAATAGCCGCCGTCAACGACCATGGTCGTTCCCGTGATAAACGACGCTTCGTCGGAAGCGAGAAACGCGATGGCGTATGCGACATCCTCAGGCCGACCGAGTCGTCCGAGCGGGTAGCGCGAAACGAGGTTTCGCGGGTCTGCGAGACGCGCCACCGCGCCTCCCACGCTCGTCGGGCTTTCCAAATGACCTGGGGAAACCGCGTTGACCCGGATATTGTCCGCTGCGTAATCGATCGCCGCGGCACGCGTGAGGTTGACGATCGCGCCCTTGGTTGCGGCATAGGAAACGGCGCACAACGGCGCGACCAGACCCATCACGGAGCCCGTCGTAACGATGGCCCCTCCCCCGTTCGCCCGCATGGGCTGGAACCGCGTGCTTGATACAGAGAAAGACGCTGGTCAGGTTCACATCGAGCACGCGTTGCCAGGTTGTCAGATCCGTCTGTCTGCCGCGCCTCTCCCGCCGATGCCTGCATTGGCCACCATCACATCCAGCCGGCCCCACCGTTCCATCGCGCGCCCGACCATTCGCGACGATATCTTCTTCGCTGCTTACATCCACGCTCGCGTACGCGACTTCAGACCGTCGGCCGCGAGTCGGGCCACGACGTCTGCACCATCGGCAGCGATATCCGCCACCAGGACGCGCGCTCCGCGCTGTGCCAGCAGTGCCGACGTCGCCAAACCGATCGAGCCGCGGCCGCCCGTAACGATCGCTACCTTTCCGGAAAATTGCATGTCTGGTTCTCGTGCACTGCTGCAGGCAATTATGCATTAGACCGACCGGACGGTTTTTGTAAAAATCCGGCGGGCCAACCGCCCTACTGCAGGAAATCCTGCGCGAGATGGCACGACCCATGCCGGAATTGCCACCCGTGACGACGACGACCTTCCCGCTCGAGCCGCTGCCTGTCACTGGCTGTTACTCTGGTCCGGTCGGTTGCGCGCCGTGCCGCTCACTCGAAGCGAGGCGGCCACGGACGGCCGAATTGCTCGCCGATGCGTGAACCGCCGTATTCGCCGGCGGAGAGAAGATTCAGGCGGGACATCCTCCAGCCGTCCTTGGTGCGCAAGATGCGAAACTCGTATCGACCGTAGCGATGACAGTCCGCTGCCACCGGGAAGGTCTTGAAGCGCTGCCACGAGTACATGTACGTGGCCGCCGTGACCTGGTCGGCCGTGTCGAAGACGAGCTCGACGTTGTGATGTAGTGCGTGCTGCTGACGGAGTTGGGAAAGTATGCATGCAGGAAGCCGAGCAACTCCTGCTTGCTGCGCGCGGGTGGGGCCATCGACGCGGCGCTCTTTTTATGCAGGCGGATTATATCGGGGGAGTCGGAGAAAATCGCAAGGTTCGCAGGCCCTTCTCGCGCTGGTACGGCGCGATGTCCGCACCCGCATGCAATTAGAACCCGCCCGCGCGGGCCTCCCCGTTCGAGTCGCCTTCCAGTCCCTGCAGCCGGGGTGCCGGACTGTCTGCCACCGTGACCTACCAGCTTGCCAGCGCCAGCTGGACCGGCACGGTGTACATCTCGAGCGTGAACGTCTTGAGGGCTTTATCCTCGGTCTGCATCACGGAGTCGGCAACGCCCCTCATCTGGCACACGAACCAGCCGACCACGAACTTCCGGCTCACGATCCTCCCGCTCTGCTTGAACGGGAGATTCACGTGGAGAAAGTCCGACCTCCCGATTTCGTTCCCATCCGGACCGCCGCCGCCCCCCTTTCCGCGCACCACGACGTGCTTCATGAAGTCGGAAACGATCCCCATCTTCGCCGCGCCGGCTTCGCGCTCCACGATCGGCCGCAGGAATTCGTTGCTCAGCGGCCCGCTGGTCCTGCCGGTGATCGGGCTCATGTAGGAGGTGCCGGGCTTGGCGTCGAGGGTGATCATGTTGTCGCGAAACGCCTGGCGCGACTCGGTCTTCGTGACGAACTTCAGGCTCTCCACCCCCTCGAACAGGCGCGCGAAGTCCATCAGCGTGGAAACGTTGTCGGCCCACGGCCTCTCCGGGCCGCCGGGCTGCGGACAACCGAAGTACATCTCCGTCTGCGTGAGGCCCAGGCTTTGGGCGCGTTTTGTGAGATTGACCGGGCCGTACTTGTTGAGCACGGCGTCGAGCGTCCGGTTGTGCGACTCCCACATCATGGTGGGCAGCGCGTCCGCCAGTTTCGCAGAGCCGCTCTGGGTACCGGCGCTCCCCTCGGCGAGGCAGGTGGTGTCGTTCTTCTCGGCGGTCGTTCCGGTCGTCGGCTGCACCCACGAGACGGTGGTGCCGGACAGGCTCGCATTGCCCTTGTCCACCTCGATCAACGTGTAGAGATAAGGCAGCAGCTTGAGGGTGCTGAGCGGCTGGAAGCATACGTCGGAGCAATGCTCGGCCAGCACTTCACCACTCACGCGCTTGACCACGAAGCCACGCATCACCCGATTGCCGAAGTCGGCCGTGTCGTAGGCGCTATACAGCAACTTGCGAAGCCGCTTGCCCTCGGCGTTTTCGTCGTGCCATTGGTACACCTCGCTCTTGTTCGGGGTGAGAGCGTAGATGGTGCGACCGACGGCGACGAAGCTGGTTCCGGGCGTGCCGACTTGTTTCCAGGTGTCACCCGTTCCGGTGTATCGCCAGAGGTTGCCGTTGCCAGGCTCGGTGGCGTAGAGGACGGACCCGCCCCCAATCAGCGTCTCGGCCGGTCCGCCCACCTTCGTCCAGTTCTCGGGCGTCCCGCTGTACTTGTACACCGCGCTCTTGTCGGGTGCGAGGCCGTAGACGGTTCCGGCGACGCCCACCCACATCGAGCCGGGACCGCCGATCTTCTTCCAGTTGCCGAGATAGCGGGAATACTCCCATATCTCTGCCTTGGATGGAGTCGACGCGTAGACCTTGGAGCCGCCTCCGATGATCGCGTTGGCAGGTCCGCCGATCGGATTCCACACCTTGGTGTAGCGGTCGAACCGCAGCAGCCTGCTGCGATCCGGGTTCAGCGCGTAGAGCGCGTTGCAGATGCCGACGAATTGCGCGCCGGGTCCGCCGACGTTGGTCCACGCGTTGCCGTCGTAGCGCCACACGTCCCCCCCTCCCGGCGCGACCGCGTAGAGATCCCAGCCTCCGCCAACGAGGCTGTCGGCCGGCCCGCCGATTTTTTTCCAGTCTCCCGAGGAAGGATCGCGCATCCAAACGGCCTGACGGTCCGGGCTCAGCGCGGCCAAGTGGTTTCCGAAAACGGCCAGGCTGTGCGCCGGACCTCCGATCTTGTTCCAGGTCATGAGATTTCTCCCCTGCTCTGAACTGCCAAGGTTCGAAATGAGCGGCGGCAAACAGCGCGGCTGTTTCAAGTCCGCCCGGTGTGGACTCTTCCCGTCTCTCGCATCAGAGACATCGTGAGGTGTCTCTGGTCACCATGGAGTCGTGCGCGCCTGCGTCAAGTGAACAAGCGCAACAAACGTTATGGTGAGCGACGCGCGTCAGCGCCTCGGCTCGAGCTGGAGTCGGTGACGTCGTCCCACTTTTCGACGACAGATTAGAACTGGACTAAGGGCCGATGTCTGTCGGCAGATGGGTGTGAGCGAAGCGACGTTCTACGTCAGGAAGGAAGCTGGCGAGTTCGGCAAATTGAAAAATCGAGTCGCCTGTGTCGTTGACCTTAAGCGAGCAGTAAAAATCGGACGGCCGAGCGGCCTATAAAACGTGCTGCACTTCGGAGCCAATGGCCGAGACGGTTGCGCGCGACGCGTGCGCCGAGCTGTATATCGAGAGGCGCAGACTATTGCGGTGGCGCAGGCCGAGAACTTTGCGGACGTATCCGCCGGCGCGCTCCTGTCGAATCTCAGAGCCCCGCTTTCGACACACGTGCCCCCGGTGGGCGCAACCTGGTTACGTTCGCATATCGAAAACGAGGTCATCGATCTGACGGACGACTGGCTCACGGTGTTGGCCGCGCCCCCCGCTACGCTTTCTCGACGCTGGTCACGTGCGAGGTCTGCGGCTCGAACTTCGTGATGGAGAACCAGCGCGCCTACATCTGCAGCGGCTACGTCAACGGCAGGATCTGCACGAACAATGTGCGGGTCCGCCGAGACGTGCTCGAGACGAAGCTGACCGAGCCGAGTTGTGGAGATCTTGTAGCCTCAGCCGACCGATGGGTCTGCCTGATTGTGGAGCCTCAACAGGTTGTTTCTGTTGAGACTCGACGTCTGAGTAGTCCATCGGCAGTCGGAATCCAATGCAATTGGACGCCTTGGCACGGCCGGCGGACAAATCGAGCAATACCGAGCAACAGCAGGGAAAGAAATCCCAGTGCGCCTCCCCCGGAGTTGCCGCGCGATGGTGTCGGTGTCGGTGGCGGTGGCGGCGGGGGCGCTGGCGAATCGTCGTCGACAATGGTCACGGTCGCCCGGAAGGTCGACCCGAGAGCCGCACCGCTCGATGGATTCGAGAGAGTAACAGTGAGAGTCTCGTCGCTTTCATCCGTGCTGTCGTTCGTCATGTTGACCGTAATGGTCTTGACGGCGGTGTCTCCATCCGCCCAGGTGAGCGTACCGCTTGCGCTTGCAAAGTCCGACTCCGCGATCGCCGAGCCAGACGACGTCGCGTAGCTCACGCTCACGGCACCGCTGGCACCGCCGCTGCGCGAGACGTTGAGCACGACCACGCCGCTGGCCTCACCGACTGACGCGTTGGCGAGGGTGAAGCCAAGACCCGCTGGCAGTGGCGCTGGCGAATCGTCGTCGACAATGGTCACGGTCGCCTGGAAGTACGACCCCAGAACCGCACTGCCCGATGGATTCGAGAGAGTGAAAGTGAAAGTCTCGTCGCTTTCGTCCGTGCTGTCGTTCGTCAGGTTGAGCGTAATGGTCCTGACGGTGGTGTCTCCATCCGCCCAGGAGAGGGTCCCGCTTACGCTCGTGAAGTCCGAGTCCGCGATCGCCGAACCCGACGACGTCGCGTAGTACACCCTCACGGCACCGCTCGCCGAGCCGGTCCGCAGTACGGTGAAGGTGACCGATCCGACGCTCTCAGCGATGGTCTCTGCGGACCGTTCCAGGCCGACAATTCCGTACACATCACCGCTGACAATTGTCGTAGCGGTGTCCGTTGCGGCAAGCTGTGCGCCGCCCGTGGGCGCCGACAATGTCAACGAGAAGTCTTCGTCTACCTCGGCCAGGGTATCGTTGATGATGCTGACCTCGACTGTCTTGTCGCTTGCATCGCCGTCGGCCCACGTGAGCGTCCCGGACCGACTCTCAAAGTCAGATCCCGGCTCGGCACTTCCGGGTGACGTCGCGTATTCCACGCTGACTGCTCCCGTCATACCACCCGTTCGACGAACAGTGTAGGTAACGACGCTTGCCGTTACGTCGGAAACTCGCTGATCGGTGAGAGAAGCAGCCAGTCCGATAAAGCCCGGAAATTCGGCATCATCGTCGAATCGAGCAGCACCAAAGGAACCGATGGAATTCCTTGCGACCGCGACATACCTGCCGTCGAACTGTTGGATCAGGGCGACGCCCGACGAATTTGGCGGAATGTTGCGCTCGCCGAAATCAGCCGTGGCAACTCCGTCGGTTCCGAACGCTGTGTCAAGCGCGCCATCTGACTCGAAACGCACCAGGATCATGTCGAAGGCGGTCTGAATCTTGTGGAACCGATTGATGTACCGCCTTCCGGTGTGACGCTCTCCGGTGGCGGCCAGCTTGCCGTCTGCCTGCGCGACGATGGAACGCAGATAGATATCGGGCACGATGGCAGGATGGAAGTTGCTGTCGAGGCTGCCATCGGCATTGACTCGCAACAACAGTGCGCGGTCCCAGTCGGTGCTACCCGCTACAACGATCGTGTTGTCGGGCTGAACGGCGACCGCGTACGCACTGTCGTAATTCCCATCGACATCGACGGTACGTTTGCCGTCGCCATCGAACAAGGGATCCAGTGCGCCATCTGGCGTCAGGCGCACAATGCCGACGTCCGACCCCCCGGATTGGAGGGCAACGCTACCCACCGCCACGAGTTTGCCGTCCGGTTCCTGCACAAGGTCGAGGGATAGGATGCTAGCACTCCCAAAGCGGACCACCGTCGTGCCGCCGGTGCCAAAGGTCGCGTCGAGCGTTCCGTCGGCGTTGAATCTCGCGAAAAAAAAACGGTAAGGGATGAGCCCGGACCCGGACCCGGGCGAAGGAGTAGTGAAGCCCAAAACGACAAACTTGCCGTTAGATTGCTGGATCAAGTCGGACGCATAGTGTAGCTACCACCCAAACCCAGCGTGGTCTTGCCGCCGTGGCCGAAGGACGAGTCCAGCGTTCCGTCGGCATTCAAGCGTGCCAGCGCTATATCCACGTTCCCGCAAGAAGTTGTGCCGACCAGCACCAGCTTTCCATCCGTTTGCTGAACGACGGCACGTGCGTAATCAGCACCACCGAAATTGACGCTCGCAATACCATGCGAACCGAATGTTTCATCCGGCGTTCCGTCCACTGCCACTCGCAAGGCGACAAAGTCGATGCCGCCATGGTCGTCGCGAAAGCCAGCAAAGACGAGCTTGCCGTCCCTTTGCTGTACGACGGCAGACGCGCCGCCGCCGGAAAACGAATCGGCGCTTGCGGGATCGCCGATCAAAATGGACAGGAGGCCGCTGTTGCGGAAGCTCGGATCGAGACTCCCGGGCGCCGCCAGCACGGTCCCAATTCCGAACAGTGAAGACAACACAACGATATAACCACGTGCGCTCCGAAGCGGGACGCGGAACTGACGACTGACCATTTTTGGCCGCCTCCTTTGAACCGTAACCATCTTGGATTTCTTCTAAGCGGTAGCCGGAGTAGGACCCGCCGGCGTCCTGGTTGCAGGGTGTTCCTCACGGTTAGAGAGGGTCGAATTCGTCCAGCCGAGCGGGATCGCCGCGACCAGCAGGCCGGTCAACGCCAGCCAGCGGCGGCGAGCGTTGTATGGAACGTGAATGAGCATGGATGGTTCTCCGTTGTCTAAGTTGTTGTCCGCGGTGGCGCGGACGGCATCAAATGCCGGATCGAGATCCAGGGGTGGACTATTGGCCGCCGGTCGTCGTCGTCCAGATGCCGTGCGGTCCGGACGCGTACAACCTATCGGCCACCTTCGGGTCCCGTGCCAGTCCGAGCACGGACGTGTCGCCGAGTCCGAGGTTGACGTTGAACCATGAGTCGCCCGCGTCAATGCTCTTGAACACGCCACCACCGCCTTCGCTACCGACATAAAGCACCTTGGCGTCGTTCGAAGCGA
This sequence comes from uncultured Gammaproteobacteria bacterium, assembly GCA_963784225.1. Taxonomy (GTDB): domain Bacteria; phylum Pseudomonadota; class Gammaproteobacteria; order Steroidobacterales; family Steroidobacteraceae; genus RPQJ01. The sequence goes on along the minus strand of CAWAQN010000011.1, from coordinate 100 downwards.
CGATGACCGGCGCTGCGCGCCCCATCGTCGTGTTGGTCACGCCGTTATTGATCTCCTCCCAGTTGTTTCCGCCGTCCGAGCTTCGGAACACGCCGAGCCG
>CAWAQN010000010.1:0-155929 GCA_963784225.1 uncultured Gammaproteobacteria bacterium | reverse complement strand
GGGTTGCCGCTGCTTTGCGTCCCGCCGCGCGACACTTCCGCGTCTGAGCTGCCTTTGACCATCCCCTCACCAAGGCGAATGCTGTTGGCGTATCAAGTAGCACCCCAATTTTAATACCGGGCGCACTGCAGCCCCGGCATCTCGCAGACATGTGCTGTGGATATCGGGGATAATTCGAAAGTGGTCTTGGAATCAGCAGAACCCACGAGCGCACTTTAAACATGCGGTTCGTGCTGAGGAACCTTGTCTCATCATAGCCGGGGGGGGGGGGGCATCCATGTATGATACTGAGTTGAAATTCAATTGCGCCGAAGGAAGATTAGTCGGGAACCCAATCCGGAGTTTCTGCAAGTCTCTCGTTCGCCGCATTCATCTTAGGCATTCCAGCGCGCCGCAGGACCAAGACGAAGCTGCTGCTGCGAGTGCGCACCTTAAAACCTCCCAGCCAGTGCACGAACCAATAAATCGCGTCACCAAACAAGGCACGTTTGACTGGGGTTCCTTCTCTGCTTTTGACGACGGCTCAATCGAGGTTGAGAGAGCTGGCGTAAGGCAGCGGTTTCGCAACTTCTCCGAACTGAAACGCAGTCTGAATACAGGTCAGAGGATGAGGGAGTGCCGCCACCGGAACGTGGCGGCTGGGGTCGTAGCATGGGGCTAATAACGAGGGAATAATCAATGCGTGACATCCGTGGCGATTTGCAAGAACGGGCCAACCTCCTTGGGCAGCAGATCAATGCTGCGCGAAGTCAATTCGAACAGGCGATCGAACAGCTCAAACGGGAACAGAACAGCAGAGGTAACGATCTCAGGTCCGAGCTTGAATCCGTGAACAGGGTCATGGAGCTCGAGCATCGGCGGCTTCGCAGCGCAACCTCCGCACCTCAGCTGCAGTCAAAGCAACCGCAGCCTCAGCAGCCGCTTATCAATTTTCTCGCTCGCAAACTGACCGAGACCGGCCCCATGTCGAGCGAGAACCTTTGTCGTTTAGCCCTTCAGGAGGGCTATTTTGCCGAGGGCGACAGAATTGAGCAGGAGGTGCAAGCGACGCTTATGCAAGCCGTGAAAGCAGGCCAGATACAGCAACTGCCGAACGCAAGCTTTGCGCCCACCGTCGTCACAGACACGACGAGGTTGCGACGGGCAATCTAAATTTTGTCGAGTTACGTTTACGGATCAAACCCGCGAGGGCCCGGCCAGCGGAGACGCTCAGCTTCTGCACCAATGTCCGCTAAGTGCCATGTGTGGACGGCTCCTGGTTGGCAAGTCATGTGTGGACGGCTCCTGGCTGGCAAGTCAAAACGTCACGTCGCATTGCTGGTCGGTGCAGCCATGTGTTCGGCCTGTTAGCGCGGTTCGCATGACCGCTGGCCATAATGCCCTCCGCGGATCGGGTCCCGGTCATTAGCCCGCATTCTGTGATGCACTGGCACCCAGTGGGTTGTCCCGATCGCCGGATCGACCGGCTCTGCATTACGTGCTGTTCGCCCTCCCAACCTTCACATCACGCCGGATCCGGCGTGATCCTTTTACGCCGCAAGCGCGACGGGTTCTTTGTGATGCTCGTCCCGAGCCATCACGGCCCAAGCCATTCTGGCAAGCTTGTTGGCGATGGCGGCGACCTTGGTCGGACGCCGCGCCAGCAATGCCGTCAGCCAGGGCCGATGCTTCGTGCCGTGGATCTTGGCATAGCGGATCACGGCGAGAGCTCCGGCAGTGAACAGGCTACGCAGATAGCGATCGCCTTGCTTGCTGATACTGCCGAGCCTGTCTTTGCCCCCACTTGAGTGCTGCTTCGGCACGAGCCCGATCCAGGCTGAGAAGTTCCGTCCCGAGCGGAAGGCCTTTGGATCGGCGACGCTGGCGACCAGAGCGGTGGCTAGCGCCGGACCAATGCCAGGAATGGCATCGAGCCGCCTGCTCGTCTCATTGGATCGATGCCAAGCCAGGATCATGCGGTCGAACTCCAGGATTTGCGCCTTCAAGGCTCGCAACTGGGCGCCGAGCACGGCAAGACACGCCCGTGCCACTTCGGGTACTCGATTGTCGCCCACATCAGCGACGACCTCGAGCAGATCTCCACGCCCCGGCGCCCGACCGGCGCGACGACGCCGAACTCAGCCATGTGAGCCCGGATGGCATTGATCACTGAGGTCTGCTGGCGGATGAAGAGCTGGCGTGTGCGATGGAGCATCAGGCAGCTCTGCTGCTCGGGCGTCTTGGTCTCGACGAACCGCATGTTGGCCCTGGTCACCGCCTCACAGATCGCCTCGGCGTCAGCGGCATCGTTCTTCTGCCGCTTGACGTAGGGCTTCACATAGGCCGCGGCATCAGACGCACGGTATGCCCAAGCGCCTTGAGCTCGCGCGACCAATGGTGCGACGTAGCACAGGCCTCGATCCCAACTAGGCATGGCGACAACTTCTGGAAGAACGCCAGCACGTAGCGGCGCTTCAGCTTACGGCGGATGAGCACATTGCCTTCCGCATCGATGCCGTGCACCTGAAATACCGACTTCGCAATGTCGAGACCGATCGTCGTGACCTTTTGCATGATTGGCTCCTCCGAATCGTGGGAGCCTAACAGCACCCACATCCTGGCACTCATGTGCCGGTGGCGGGAGCCGTCCACAGCATCATTAGCGGAACGCTTTGCTGCAAAGCCTTCGATGGCGGTGATGATCGCCGTGGCGCTGGGTCGGTCAAAATTTCCATTGGCTAGACTGATCGTAGCATAGCACCAAGCCTCGGCGACAGCGGGTCCAGCCCATTGCGGGTCCATCGTGGAGTTAGCGCCCTTCCCGATTGCCTTGGCCTGTTCTTGCATCGCACCCGCTGCTAGCGCCGCTAATAACTCGTCGGTCTTGGCGGCGCTGGCTAGTTTGAGATGGATGCCCACCCGCTTCGCTATGTCGGCCTGCACCTCAGGCGGCAGCTGTTCAACTTTCTCCAAGTGAGAGAGCACCATCTTCTCGTAAGAGTTTGGACTGCCGGACATTGGGTTCCAAGCCGAGCCAGTGGGCGTTCACTTGCCCCATCAGCACAGGCGAGCTCACAAGCGGATGGCGGTAAACGTTTTGCAAAGGAGTTTAGCGAGAATAAGCACTATGCGAAGGATCCTTAATCCCGTCACTCTGGCATCCATCGTGGGCCTTATATTCGGCTTCCTTTCTGTTATGGCCCTGCTCCCAGGGCACCCGCGCGACGGTATCGAAATTCGGAAGACTGAGTACGGCGACCGTTGGCCGTTCGCAATCCAGCAGGGCCGGCTTCGCTGCGAGGGCGCTCGTGCTATCATTTTGACAGCGCGAGGAACGGACTATGCGGTCAACGGCATGGCTAGTACACGCTATGCGCCCATGCAGCCAATTCGGAAGAGCGCGACGATCCTGCCGACGTCGGCCGTATCATCTCGCGCGGATTGACGCTTTGTAAGTGGTAAGTTTAGTCGGTCAAAGGCTGGCAAGGGATGTCCGCTTCCCAGAAAACGACATTTTTTATGACGAACTTTGCCCCTGCATTGTGTAGCAGCGACCTGAGTTATTGAAGGATTGGCGTTAGGCGTCGATTTAATGAGGGAACAAGAATGATGCTAAGGCGCGCGGGCCTTGGCCTTCTCGTCGGAGCGGTCTTGATGGCCTCGTCGGGCACGTCCGCCGGTCCAGCCCTTGTCTTCGAGCCCTATAACGGCACGGTGTTCTACGCCGAAGATCCCGACGCCCAGTGGTTTCCCGCCTCCCTCACCAAGCTGATGACGGCCTACGTCACCTTCCAGGCGCTGAAGGCAGGCACCGTCACGCCCGACACCAAGCTCATGTGCTCCAAGGAGGCGACGGAGCAGGCCCCAAGCAAGCTCTGGCTGAAAGAGGGTGAGTTGATCACACTCGACGTCGCCCTCAAGCTCCTCATCGTCAAATCGGCCGACGACGTCGCCGTCATGATCGCCGAGGGGGTCGCCGGCAATCAGGAGGCGTCCGTCCAGCGCATGAACGAGGCGGCACAGCATCTCGGCATGACGCGGACCAATTTCGCCAACGTCAATGGCCTGCCCGACGAGCGCCAAGTCACCACCGCCCGCGACCTTGCCCAGCTCGCGCGCGCCATCATTATCGCCTTCCCCGAGCACGCCGATCTGTTCACCACCGTCCAGGTTCAGGTCGGCAAGCAGATCATGCGCACGCATAACGGCCTGTTGGTGAGTTCCCCGCGCCGACGGCATGAAGACCGGGTTCATTTGCAACTCCGGATACAATGTTGTGGCGAGCGCGACCCGGGACGGCCGCAAGCTGGTCGCCGTCGTGCTGGGAGAGCAGTCGTTGGCCACGCGCCGCGTGCGCGCGACCGATCTCTTGGAGAACGGCTTCAAGCGCTATTTTTGGAAGTCGATGTTCGGCACCAGCATCAATGGGCTGGCAATCCAACAAGCCTCGTTGACGGAGGGGCCGGCGCATTTGAAGGACGCCATCTGCGGCGTCGCCAAGCTGAAGCCGTCCGGTACGCGCAAGGCGCCGCAAGGTCAGTCGCAAGGGCGGCACGAAGAAGCGCAGCACCGTCAGCACCCGCGCCAATTGAGCGGGCATGTCCGCTTTGGGCGATTAGCAGATCCTGGGGCGCGGATCACGGATGTCGGCTTTACTGCTGCCAAGATCGGCACTCTCTACCTACCACCGCCCCACCCCAGGTTGAAAGGGGAACCACGGTGGAGAGTAGTGACGTCTGGGGCGTGGCCTCGAGGCGCGTATAATGCCTTTGGAGGTAATTTGGCGGTGTCCTTGGCCACCACAAGAAAATCGCCCCCTTTGGGCAGGCTTACCGAATTGATACTCGTGTCGGCGATGATGAGAGTGGATCCGGGGGTTAGCCTTTCCTCGATCTTCTGGTGAACCTCGTCCGGAAATTCGACGCGGTCGAGCGTGCTTGCGGCATCACCTCCCTCGACAGTGACCGCCATCCATTGTGTCGTCGAGTGTCGCCTGGTGCGAATTTCAGCGCCGTATAAACCTGGATACCAAGCGGAAGTTCGGGGTTCTTGAAGGTGGCGGGAGTGTCGAACACACGTTCAAACCCTTGACGAACAAAAACATGACCCGCTGGCGGCTCGCTCTTAACCGCCGCGTAAACCTGCCTCCTCCAGTCGTCGGTGAAGGCTCCCGTCTCGTCCAACCCATGCGCTTTTTGAAAAGTCTTGATCGCCGCGACGGTGAGTTTGCCTATGGTGCCGTCGAAGTTCTGATGCTTCAGATAACCAAGCGACGCGAAGACGTTTTGGAGACCGATAATCCGAGCTTGCCGGGTTTGGCGCGTCACCAGTATGCGTAAGGGTGCAGTGGATCTGGGTTCGGCAGCTTGATGGCTGCAGCCTCGATGCCGGCATCGACGCTCTCTTCCCCTTTCGAAGCGGCAGTCGATTCCCGGGCTCTCAGTCCGACCGTGCGGCGCATGTCCTCGGCCACCGCCAACGATACCTGCCGCGGCAGAACCGGAGGGGCCGCGTGCTCCATTCTCGTGGTTTACATTGGGCTTGGAAGCTAGCGTTCTCGGGCAGAGGCTGGAAGAGAGTCCGATGCTCAATGATTACAGGCGCCGGTCTGTCCCGGGCGATGACTACATTCTCTCCTCCTGTTGGTCATTTGGAACAGCTGGCTTGCAAAGGAAGAGTACAAGCGAACGCAGCCATGGGACGCAGGATAGCCCGGCACCACTCCACCACGCAGCGCCATCCCGGACCACGTGAGTCGCCGCATCCAAGGCATCGGCGCACCGCTATAAATGTTTGACTCGTGCCACCTTCTGCTTCTCAAGGATGCTGTATACGCCCACTGGAGTTGCGTAGCCAGGCTTGCCTGACGAAACTTTAGAGTCCGCGACCAGGAGTGGTGCCGCGGTACACATCCACTTTCTGAGCGTTCAAGGAGATGACAATCGCAAGTGGTTGGCCGTTTGGGGATGTCTACGATCGGCGGTCGTGGTGACAGTCTTCTCTCTGTTTTTGTCTTTGCTTCTCGCGGGCATAAAGAGCTCAGGACTGCCAACATGGCAACAACCCCGAGCCATGCGGGCGAGCTCCCCGACAGGATAGCATCCCACGTTACGAGCCAAGGCAGCCGTGCCAGCATGACCCGTCCCCACGTTTGAAACGATAATTGGCCTCGGTTAGTGGCTAGAGTGAGACACGTGTCGCAGGAGCGTGACTGCAAGATGATCAAGGAGATGCTACCCAGTCCAGCGGAGGCATTGGAAACAGCCATGGCTAATAAAAATGACTTCACACCGGAAGAATGGACCAAGGTGTTGGAGAGCATCATAGCTGCCGGCATTGCCTTTTCGGCAGTCGATCCAAGCGGCTTGTGGGGTACTCTTAAAGAAGCCGCTGCAGGCACCCCAGCCTCGCTGCAGTTAAGCGCGATCCCAATGCTACCGAACTCATCAAGGCAGCAGTTGCTGATTTTGAAAGATCCGACGATGGAAGCATTCTTGCAATGCGCGAACGCTTTGCCCAGGCGGAGCCCACGGAATGTGTGTACAGCGTTCATTAGCGAGCCTGCGGGAAGTTTCCGCCATCGTCGATGCCAAGGCGCCTGACTAGGCAGCGGCCTTCAAAACCTGGCTCCGCGAGATCAGCCAGAAGGTCGCAGAAGCTGCCGTGGAGGGGTCTTTTCTTGGCTTTGGTGGTGTAGTCGGAACAACACGCCCAGAGCGGTTGGCACAAACCGGAAGTTTGCCGTCGTGGGCTTATCTGCAAATCGAACCTCCGCCCCGCGGGGCGTTTCTGAATTCAGGGAGTCTCCCCAACATAATGTTGTTCACCGCTGCCGCGTGGAACGCAATAAGACGCAGGGAATTGTTTATGTGACGGGTTGGCGTGCCGATTGGAGGCTGCCATGAAGATAATTCCGCTGACGTTAATGGGTGTATCTTTTGCGATAGCCGCACAGGCGATCGCTAGCGATGCTCCCACACTCATAGCCGCGCAGGGCTGCATGCGACTGTAACCGACATCCCTATAACAGTGGACTTGTCGTACGCCGACCCGCTCACATGGCATCGCTTGCCGAGGGCTGAGGAAATTGAGGTCCAACCACGCAACATTGGGCCTTCTTGCTTCATGTTGAATAACGGACCTGAAGCTTGCACTCCATTGATCGTGGCGTTGCGATGATATGTGCAAATGATTTTGCCCACTCAGTACACCTGGTTTGAGCCCGTTCTTTTCGCAGCGCTCATCGTCTTCGGTATCAATGTGCTAGGCGGGATGCTTGCTTTCAGCCGTCGGCCTGTTCTCAACGCCCTTGCATCAACATTTCTCTTCGCGCTGATTTTTGGGCTCTTGGTCTTTTACGGCTATGACAGGGTTGAGATGACGGTTTCCACTACGCCCGCGCCATCGGCTCCAGCTAACGTACAACCTGAGGCTAAGGCTTTGGGGTCAGAGAGCGCAGTCTCCGGCGGACGGTTGGCACGCTTCGAGCTTATCCACTGAGTTCCCCGAGCTCTTCAAACCGGCCACGGTCCTTTGGGCTCATGCCCAACCTTTAGTGGCTTGAGGGCGGCGTCCACTTTCGGCGAAGCCGCGCGCGGATCCCCCCCCTGTCCCGCGTTCCTTCTTGTTTTTTGTCTATCGGAACGTCAGCCAATGCCTTGGCAACATTCCTCTCTATCTTTTCCCTTTTCGGAACTCGTCTCACTCAGCGCTACCACTTCAGGATTACAAAGTAAACGTGTGGCCTGGGCCCAGAAAAGATGCGCCAGCGAGCTTGAAGACCGTCTGCTCCCTCGCCCGGCATTCTCATTGTTTAGGGGCCTGCGGTTTATGTTTCCGGCGGCAGCGTCTCTGTAAAACTACCCTTGCTGAACGTTCTTCGAGCTTGCCAGCTGCTTCACTCTGGACCCCGGACAACGTTTACCTGACCAACTCTGAGTAATCTGCGCTGGCGAATGGTGGTAATTGGCTCTGAACGACAGGGCCACGCTCCTACCAACTGGCGATAACGCTGGGCCAATACGTAAGGAGATCAATCGCTAGTGCTCCAGCAAAGAGCACGAAGAAGATCGCCATCAGGAGGTTAGCGGCTCTGGGATCGTGTAGGTCATATTGGCTAATCGCGCGAAAGGCTGCCCAAGGTTCACGAGCTAGTAGGATTATAAATAAGGCCACGGGAACGCAGGCGAGATGCCGAAGCCGTGTTCAAAGGAACCCATGGGCTGTTTATCTGGCAGACGGCGAATCCTCTGGTAAATGCCGCGTCGCGTAAAGAATGAAGCGATCAGTTTCATTGTGGAGGTGACAGCCGGGCACTCGGCTGCTAACCCGGCACCAGTGGCACGACACCACTTCTGATTAGCTGAGCCAGCGGCCAGTGGGGAGAGTGCAATGCCAAGGGCCTTGATCACCGGAGCCAATCGCGGGCTCGGGTTAGAAGTCGCCCGGCAGTACTTGGAAGATGGTGGCAGGTCTACGCGGCTAAGGACCGGCAGGACCCGCATTCGATGGCGCCGCCGACGCGCGTGCCGCATCTCGTGAACTGCTTTTCACACCGGGATTACGTGGCTAAGCGCGGGGGGTGATCGCACGCGACTACATTGCGCTGTCCAGCGCTCAATCACCTGTGCCAGGATTTGGAGATAACAGGTTGACCTTGTCAGGCTTGCCTTCCCAGTCCTTGGCATCTGGCGGCGGCTCGCGCTTTACGGTGATGTTCGGCCAAACCTGAGCATATTGGGATATTGATCTCGAGCCACTTTTCGAGGCCGGGCTCGGTGTCCGGCTTGATCGCATCGACCGGGCATTCCGGTTCGCAAACACCGGAATCGATGCATTCATCCGGGTGAATGACGAGCATGTTCTCACCCTCATAAAAGCAGTCGACCGGACAGACCTCAACACAGTCCATGTACTTACATTTGATGCAGCTTTCATTGACGATGTAGGTCGATTAGTTCTCTCTGATGGCCGTGATCTGACACGCGCGCAAACCAGCGTGGTTGAGCGGCGGGATGTGTTGAAGGCGCCCACGCAGCGAAGCGCTATGGGTCAGCCATTCCTTCAGCGTTTCCGGCCGGTGAAAACTGAAGACCTCGCGGGAGCGAGGGCCTGGGATCACGGGCGTCGGTGAACCGAGTGATGACTTCGGTGCTTTCATAGAGAAACGGCAGGGGCTCGTTGTCATTGATCCACTTAAGCTTGGCCTCTGCATAGCCGCGCCGATTGCTCCTCGACCGTAGTGATATTCTGCCCCCAGTCGGCGGATTTGGCTTCGATGACTGCCGATGGCCCTTCTTATCGACGAAGAGAACATAGTCGGCCGGGCCTACGTCCGTCTGATACTCACGGATGGCAATCCCCGGGGCCGGCATCGAAGTTGATTGCCTTCTTGCTCTGAACCTTCCAGCCTGCCGCCTCCAACATCTTGTCGATGTTGTCGCGGGCTTTTTGCTCGGGGCCTTGGTTCCTCGGTGGCAATGCAACCCCCAACGGGAAATCTTTAAAGTATTCAGCCTGTCGTTGCACCTCTTTCGGCTGACGCGGCCTACGGGCTTGTGATGGTCAAGTGTGACTTCCAAAACTGCGCTCAGAGAGATAAATGGCGATAAATCCCCTGCTGGCTGGCTACGTCTGCGAGTTTCTCGTCTCCGCTTTTGTAGGAGCAACTGCTATTTGGTGGCGCATTTCCGGGCTTTTCTCGGGGCTGGTCAAGTGAATGTGGGCAGAGAGGCAGAAAACCCGCGACTGGGTGGCTGTGCTGGCAGTCTAGAGCCAACCCGTCTCTCCCTGCAATTGGGGAAATGCAGGGTGATTTTGCCAAATTGCAGGGACAGCGCCGTCTTATCCCAGCAAAAGGCCCTCGTATCTCAATGGGTTGGATAGGTCTCTCCCTAATTCAAGGAGCAGGGAGACCATCATTCCATAGCAGGGAAGGTCATTTTTATAATTTCCGTGCCGGTTTCTCCGGCGACATTCACGCTTCAGTTCAATGTCCGGGCCAGCCGGGTCCAGACATGCGGGTAGACGAGCTCATGCGGTTGAACCTCGCCACGAGAGATCCAAAGCTTCGTTTTTGCCTCTTTTAGCAATCGCTCAATCTCTGTCAGGTCCCAGCCTTGGCGTGCTTAAGCGACTCAGCGGTTGTGGCGGCACCCATCTCCCAAGGTCCGACTTTCCAGTGTGCAGCAATACGTACTGTTGAGGCGCTCCAGCGGAAGGCGATATTGCTGGCGAGCGGCCTCCAGGAAAGCCGGGCGATGGTCCACCAGCGTGACGTTCCAGCCGAGCGCGGTTGCGAAGCTCGCGACTGGAATCGCATCGATGCCTGCGCCGAACACGACGATTGCCGGCGCGAATGCGAGGCGGGTCACGAACATGCGGACTGACGGAATCGGTCGCTCACGAGCGGCGGTCATCGACACGGTGTATTCAGCCTGCAATTCGTCGTGCACCCAGTCGCGTGCGGCATCACTGACGCCGGCAGGCAAGCCGATGACGCGATTTTGCTGGTAGAGCGCAAACGTCCCGGCCGGAAGCGAAGGCTCACTCGAGTGCGTGACCGCAGACCACGCTGTAGGAGTCCTGGATTCGGTCGCGTCGGCGAGCGCCGACAACGGGTACCAATCGGTATCCGGCCGCAGTAGCGTCAACAAGACATCCATGCCACCCACGCAGCCGGAGCCCAAGCCCCAAAGAACGGCGCCCTCGTCGCCTACATGGTCGTAGGTCGCCAGTCGCGCCTCACCGGATGCGAAAACGCGCGTGGCATGTTCCGCGAGGTCGGCTTCGAGGCAGCCACCCGACAACAACCCTGTGCAGGTCCCATCGCGTGCAATGACGATCTGTGCGCCCGCTTTTCGGTACGTCGAGCCGCGCGCCGCGACGAGCGTGCCGAGCACCAGCGGAGCACGGTGCAGCCGGGCTCGCTGCAGTGCCGGCAGCAGTTCAGGGAGGGAACTGTCCATTGAGCAGTGATCGAATGGCGGATCAGTATCGTAGCGCAACCCTCCACCCTGCCGCGCTGTTGCAGGACGGGCTATGATTTACGTCCAAGCGGCTGTCGCGGGTGAGACAAGCGTGACGGTGGTATCCGACGGGCCGGTGACGCAACTCGGCAATGAAGAAGCTCGGGTGCTTGCGCAGCGCCAGGCTTGGCTAGTCTTCGTTGGCGCCTTCGGCCTGACCTTCGCGACCGCCTGGCTTGGGTTCGCGCTGACTGATCGCTTCCTGGCCGTGATCTGGCCCGCAGCCGGCTTGATCACCGGTATCTGGCTCGTGACGCCTCGCGCACTTCGTCCAGCCGCGCTCGCCGGCGTCGCGCTGGCGCTGATCGTCAGCAGCCTGCTCGCTGGGAAGTCCTGGTCCGTCATCCTGCTGTCCCTGGTCACCAATATCGGGGAAGCATGGGTAGTCGGCGTGCTGCTCGAACGCTGGATCGGCAGGCCGATAAAAATCGAGTCTCTGCCCGAGGCGGGGTATTTCGTCGCGGCAGTCGGCTGCACGGTCTGCGTCTGCGGGTTCCTTGGCTCGGTCGTGCTGCGCTACCTGCCTGCGGGCCAGGGCCTTGGGCTCGGGCAGCTGTGGCGGATCTGGGTGAGCTCGCGAGGCCTCGGCATGCTCACGATCACGCCGGCGGTCATCGCTCTCGGCGCGATGTCCCGGCAGTCGTTTTCGGTTGCATGGCAGGACGGCAAGGGCACCATCGGCATGGTGCTCGGCATGGCACTCATTGCGTATGTGGTGTTCCGGGTCGAGGTTGCGCAGAGCGAGTTGCTGGCGCTGCTGGTGCTGCTCGTCGTCGTGTATCCGTTCATTCTCTGGCTCGCCGCGCGTCGCGAGCCCGCCTGGACCTATTTTGCGCTGCTGTTCGTGACATTGATCCTGATCCTGCGTCTCGGACAGGAAGGGGGTCTGCTGCGCGGCAACGTGCAGGTCGCCCAGGCATTCCTGCTGGTCAGCAGTTTCTGGTCGTTGACGCTTGCGGTCGTGATGGAACAGCAGCGTCGCGCAATGGACAGCGCGCGGCGCAGCGAGCGCAGCATGCGGCACGCTCTCGCTGCCGGCCGCGGCTACACGTTCGAGTACGATCCACGTGACGATTTCATGCGGCGTGCGGATCCATACGGCATCCTGGCTCCGTTCATGCAGGAAGCGGGCGGGAGCTTCTTTGCGCGCGTGCTGACGGAGGATCGGCCGCGCCTGCAGCAATTGATCGCGTCGCGCACGCCGCAGCGCCCGATGTACGAGACGACTTACGGCTCGCGCCGGCCGGACGGCAAGATCGTCTGGTTGCAGGAACGCGGCGTGGCGGAGTTCAACGAGCAGGGCGTCATGAAACGCCTGCAGGGCCTGACCATGGACATCACACGGCGCCGGGAGGTCGAGGAGGCGCTGCGCGAGGCCGACCGCAAGAAAGACCGCTTCATCGCTACGCTGGCGCATGAACTGCGTAATCCCCTGGCGCCGATCCGCACGTCGGCGGAATTGCTCGGGTCCCCGATTGCCGGTCCCGCCGAAATTGCATGGGCGCGCAACGTGATCCGGCGCCAGGTCGGCCACATGAGTTCCCTGCTCGACGACCTGCTCGACGTGGCGCGCATCACGCAGGGCAAACTCGAGTTGCGCAAGGAATGGGTACGCCTGCAGACCGTCGTCGAAACCGCGGTGGAGGCGGCGCGCCCGGTGATCGACTCGCACTATCATCGCCTCGTGGTCGACCTGCCCGAGCCGGCTCCCGTGCTCGAGGCGGATCCCTTGCGCCTGGCCCAGATCATTTCGAACCTGCTCACGAACGCCGCGAAGTATTCGAACGATGGTGGTGAGATCATGCTTGCAGCGCAAATCGACGGCAGCATCCTGGAGATTTCAGTGACCGATCACGGCATAGGCATACCGGGGGAAGCGCTCGGCTCGGTGTTCGAGATGTTCGCCCAGGTACAGGGCACGCCGAGCCGCAGCGAGGGCGGTCTCGGTATCGGCCTGTCGCTCGTCAAAGGTTTGGTCGAACTTCACAACGGGATCATCAGCGCGCACAGCGATGGGCCGGGCCACGGCAGTCGCTTCACGATCAAGCTGCCTTGCGTGCCGGCCGCTGGGGAGCAGCAACAGGAGGATCGTCGCGTGCAATCCGAGCCGGCGGCTCCGCCCGGCCGACGCCTGCTTGTCGTGGACGACAACCGCGACGCCGCCGACAGCCTCGGCTTGCTGCTCGGACTCGACGGCCACGACGTGCGCGTGGCGTATGCGGGCCGCCAGGCCCTGGAAATCGTGAAGGAGCAATTCAGGCCGGAAATCGCGATCCTCGACCTTGGGTTGCCGGACCTGAGCGGTTACGACCTGGCGCGACTGCTGCGGCAAGACCCCGAACTGCAGCGCATCACGCTGGTGGCGCTGACGGGGTGGGGCCAGGAGGAGCACAAGCAGCGCGCGCGTGAAGCGGGCTTCGATCATCACCTGACCAAGCCGGTGGACCTCGACCGGCTCGCCGCCGTGATTGCAGGCCGGTCTCGGGCGCTGAGCCTCATTGTTGCAAGCCGTCCTGGACGAAGTTGAGCCAGGACGCGTGACCGAGGTCTATTCCCGGTAATGGCAGCCGCGGCTTTCCGGGTTGGCCCAGGCGGCCAGTGTGATGATCAGGGCGACCCGTACGGCATTACGCAGACCGATGAGTTCGTCGGTCATCGCGGCGGCGCGGTAGAAGCGCTCGACTTCCACCTCGAGGTTGCGCAGGGCCTCTATGGCCCGCGCGAGGCGTCGCGTAGTGCGAACCAGGCCCACGTAATTCCACATGACGTGCTTGATCGAACTCATGTCCTGCGCGATCAGGGCGACATCGGGCAGTTCCCGTCCGGTCGGTTGCCACGGCGGAATCTCATCTAACGGGGCTTCGTGCGTACGTGGCCAGAAGTTCCACGATGCGAAGCGCGGATCGATGGCCCCAGACGAGCCCCTCCAGCAGCGAAGTGCTCGCAAGCCGGTTCGCGCCGTGCAGGCCGGAACAGGCCACTTCGCCGACCGCAAAAAGCCGTTCGACGGTGGTTTCGCCATTGCCATCCACCCAGACACCGCCGCACGCGTAGTGTGCGGCAGGCACGACCGGCAGCAGGTCCCGGGTGATGTCCACGCCGTATTCGCGACAACTGCGATACATCTCCGGAAACTCGGCGCGGATACGCTCCGCGGGGATATTCGAACGGACGTCGAGGAAAACATTCGGCACGCCCCGGCGCAGCATTTCGGCGTGGATGCTGCGCGCCACGACATCGCGGGGCGCAAGGTCTTTCCACTGCGCGTCGTAGCGCTCCATGAACGGCACACCGCGCTCGTCCACCAGCGTCGCCCCTGCCCCGCGCACCGCTTCGGTAATCAGGAAGCACGGCAATGTCGGGTGGTAGAACGCCGTGGGGTGGAATTGCACGTATTCCGTATTGATCACGCGCGCGCCGGCGCGATATGCCATCGCCAGGCCATCCCCGCGGGAGCCCGGCCGGATTGGTCGTCCGCAGGAAGATCTGCCCGAGCCCGCCCGTGGCGAGGATCGTGGCCCGCGCCAGGCAGCGGCCGATCGCGCCGGTGCCCTGGTCGAAGACGTACGCACCGACGCACGATAGTGGCTCGTAGACTGCGCGACGATCGCGGCCGTGGTGTGCCGGTGTCAGCAGATCCACCGCCGTGTGGTTCGTCAACAGGCGCACGTTCGGGTGCCGCTGCAGCGACTCGATGATGGTCGTCTCGATTGCGCGACCCGTGGCATCGGTCGCATGCGCGATGCGCGGGACGGAGTGCCCGCCCTCCCTGCCCGAGCGCCAGACGACCGTCCGGGCGGCGATCGAACGGCACCTTGAGCTTGTCGATCAGGATCGACTGCACGAGCGCGGGCCCGGTCGTGGCCAGCAGGTGCACGGCCTCGTCGCGGCAAAGACCCGCACCGGCGCTGAGGATGTCGCTGGCCAGCGATTCGGGCGAATCCTCATCGCCCTTGCAGATGATGCCGCCCTGCGCCCAGAGCGTGTTGGACTCCTCCGCGCGATCGGCGCGGGTAACGATCGTGACCTGCAAGCCCGCCTCGGCGAGTTCGAGCGCAGCCGTGCCGCCACCGATGCCGCAACCGATGATCAGTACGTCGCTGCGCAGCGGATCGCTCAATCGATTTTCGGCCCGACGGCGAGCATGCGTTCGACTGCGCGCAGCGCGCGGATCCGGATCGGCTCGGGCACGTCGATCTCCCAGCGCATGAAGCGCAGCGAGTCCCGAGTCTGCTCGAGCGTGATCTCGTGCATGTGCGGGCAGCGATGGCTGCAGAGACGCAGCATTTCCTTGTCGGGATTGGCGGCGACGATGTTATCGCCCATCGCACACTCGGTCAGCAGCAGGAACCGCTGGGACTTCGACGTTCGACGGCCTTGATCATGGCCGTCGTGCTGCCCGAGAAGTCCGCCTTGGCCACGACTTCCGGGCTGCACTCGGGGTGCGCCAGGATCATGACGTCCGGGAACTGCTTGCCGTACGGTGTCGATGTCTTCGGGCGTAAACAACTCGTGCACTTCGCACCGACCTTTCCACGCCACCATCGTGTGCTCCACGGTGGTGTCGCCACCGGCGGTGCCAGGCGATGCCTTGCGCAGCACGCTCGGGCACGATCATGTGCCTGCCGGTCTCGCGCGCAACGTTGCGCGCCAGGAACTCGTCCGGCAGGAATATCACCGTATCCGACTGCAATGATTCGACGACGGCGGCGGCGTTGCTCGACGTGCAGCAGATGTCGCACTCGGCCTTCACCTCGGCGTACGTATTGATGTACGTAACGATCGGCACGCCGGGATAGGCCTCACGCAGCGCGCGAACGTCTGCCGCAGTGATGCTCTCGGCGAGCGAACAGCCGCCCTTCTCGGTAGGCAGGAGTACGGTCTTGCCCGGGTTCAGGATCTTCGCGGTCTCGGCCATGAACCGCACGCCGCAGAACACGATGACCGACTTGTCGGTTTCGGCTGCCCGGCGGCTGAGTTCCAGCGAGTCGCCCTGGAAATCGGGAACCGTATGGAACAGCGCCGGCTCCATGTAGTTGTGGCCGAGAATGACCGCGTCGCGCTCGACCTTGAGCCGCAGCACGTCAGCGGCGACCTCCGCCTTGATGAAAAGCTCCGCGTCCGGCAGGACGTCGCCAAGCTTCTGTTGCAGGTCGCGGTAGATTTCCGGGGCTGTCTGCACGAGCGTTAATCCAGTCGAGACGTGGCAGGAAGAACGAAGTCTAGCCGACCGCGCCCCCACCTGCTGCCGCGGTTACGAGCCAATGGCGATACCTTCCGAGCGCAGCAGAGTGCGCAGCGACTCCAGCTGGGCGGCGTAATGACGCCAGCGGCCGACGCCCGACTTGTAGATCGGCTTGCGTACCTGCACGGCGCTGGCCGTGGACACCGTGTCCGGATTGCGGTCGAAATCGAGGCACCGTGCGTCCCATTCGAGGCCGCAGTGTCGCAATAGCCGCGCCGTCTCGCCGCGCTGGTCGTCGACCAGCGCTTCGTATTTCACCTGCAGCAACCGCCCGGGCAACACCTGCTGCCAATGCTCGATCAACCGGTCAAACGCCGCGTAGTAACGGCCGGTGTCGAGCAGGTCGAACGAATAGTCGTAATACGAGAAGCCGAGCGCGAACAGCTGGCGAAAATTACTGAGGCACGTATCGAGCGGATCACGCCGCAGCACCACGAAGCGTGCCAGCGGCAGCGCGCGTGCGAGTGCCCCGAGGTAGAAGAAATTGAGTGGCATCTTGTCCACGAACCGCGGCTTTGGCGAATCCGGCCGGGTTTGCGCAAGGTATGCCTGGCCGATCGCGGGCAGGTCGAGCGTGATCGCGCGTTCCAGGGTTGCCGACATCGAGCACGCGGCGTAACGGTGTCGCCGCCGCCCGCTTCACCAGGATGCCGAAATTCTGTGACTCGCCCGCTGACGCAACGCGCGGGTGACTCGACAGGATCCTCTCGACGAGCGTGGTACCGGTACGAGGCATGCCGACGACGAAAACCGGTGCCTCGGCCGCATCGACTGGATCTGGCGGCGCAATGACGTCCTCCGCAAACACACGTGCCGCCGTCTCGAACAGCACCTGGTCCCGCGCGAAGTCATAACCGAGCGATGGCCGCTTGCGCGCCTTGCCCCTTACCAGCTGTTCGAACGCTTCGGCGTAGCGGCCGATGTCCTCGAGTTCCTTCGCCAGGGCATGACGCAGGTGCAGTTCGGCGTCAGGCGTCAAGTCGCTGCCCGCCAGCAAGCGCGTTCAGGCGACCTATATGATTTCGCTCACTGGTCTGCGTGCGCGTCTGTGCGAGTGCCGAATGTGCGCGCCAGAAATCAGGTTCGCAGCGAAGGCAGGATTCGTAGGCGCGCTCGGCGGCCTCGAAGCGACCCAGGAACTTGAGCGACGCCGCGAGATTGAAATGTGCGTTCGCGAGCTGTGGCTCGAGCCGAAGCGCGCGCTCGAAACATTCGGCGGCTCGCTCGTGCTGTCGCACATGGCTGAAGACGACGCCGACGGTGTCGAATGTCCTGGCCAGGCGTGGCCGGAGGGCCAGCGCCCGCTCTGCGGCTGCCACGGCTTCGTTCGCGCGATGCAGCGACGACAGCCAGCGTGCGAGCTGCGCCTGCGCTTCGGCGTCTGACGGATCTGCCGCGCAGGCCTCACGGATCAACGCGAGTCCTTCTGCGACGCGGCCTCGCTCCGCCGCGACGACACCGCGTTGCAGCAGTCCGTGCATCGGCGCCGTCACGTGCCCCTACAGATCGAAACGGTAATCGAACTCCAGTCCAATGGTGCGCGGCCGCAACATGGCCTGGAAGTACGTGCGCGATTCGAAATTATTGCTGCCCAGCGTCCGGATGTAGCTCGGGTCGCGTCGTACCGAGGTGACGGCATATTTGTCGAACAGGTTGTCCGCGTAGAGCCGCGCGGTCCAGCGTCCGCCGGTAAGTCCGACCGATGCACCGTGGAGGGAAAATCCCGGCAATACCTCACCGTTGTTGCGCAGGCCCACCTTCGTGTACACGTCGCTTACGGCCGAGAAAGTATAGTCCGCCTCGAACCTGAGGTCGTTGGCGAGCGGGCGCGTATACGCGAGCAACAGCGTGCCCTGCTGCTCAGGGGAGCCGGACAGGCGGTCGCCGTCGAAGGCATCCTCGCCGTCCACGAGGCCCGGCGCGAAGGCCGTGAGCTGCGCGTCGTTGAACGACATGTTCGCCGCAAGCTCGAGCGAGTCGGTGATGCTCCAGCGGGCCGTGAGTTCGATGCCCCGGGTCTCTGCGGAGCTGCCGTTGACAGTGATCGGCACGCTGCCGGTATCGCTGGTGCCCAGGACCTGGATGTCTTCCCAGTCGATCAGGTAGAGCGCCGCGTTCACCTGCAGCCGGCTCGTCGAACCAGGTGCTGCGCAGGCCGATTTCATAGTTCGTGGTGGTATCCGGCTTGATCAGGATCTCGTCCGGCTCCAGGCAGAAGCTCTGGCCCGTCGAGGGCGGCACTTCGCAGGCCGGGCCGGAGTTCAGCCCGCCGCGACGATAACCCTCGCTGATCGTGACGTAGCCCATCACGTCGTCGTTGAACTCGTACGAGCTGTTGAACTTGAAAATCACGTCGTCGTCGCCGGTCTTGTTGCGGTTGCCCGAGAACTCGATGGCCCCGGGCTCAGACGCGAAAAACGGAAAGGCCGTCAGCAGTTCGAGGTCGTCGTCGTAGTCGAACCAGCGCGCGCCCAGCGTTATCTGCCAGCGGTCCGTGACGCGGTAACCGAGTTCGCCGAACAGCGCCTTCTCCTCGAAAGTTTCCTCGGAGTTGGCCAGGTATTCGAGGTCGGGCGTGCCGGGTGGAAATCCATACCAGTCCGGAATTCCTGGCGTGTGCTCGGCGCTGGAGGATTTCCCGTCGAAGTGGTTGTAGAAGACGCCCGCGATCCAGTTCCAGTGAGTCGTTCCCTGCGAGACCAGTCGCACCTCCTGGTTGAAGGTCTCTTCCTCGTCAGTCGTCGCGCACGTACGCCGCGAACGCCGGAAACTCTTCGTAACCGTAACCGAGGTCCATCAGGAAATCCGTCTGGTCACGCTGGCCCGAGGCTTCGTATTTCGATACACCGGTAGCAGAGGTGAGTTCCGCGAACCCCAAGTCCCAATTCAGTTCCAATGCGAGTAGCTGGTTCTTCTGGTCGTTCGGCTCCAGGAAGCGGTGAGCCGAAACATAGCGGCCACTGCCCATGGCCTCGTCGTGGTTTACCGTGCGTGCACCCACGTGCTGGTCCTGGTAGTAGTACGTCAGGTTCGCGACGACGGCGTCGCTCGGCTGCCAGAGCAGGGCGACGCGTCCGCTCCAGGTTTCTTCCGTATCCGCGTCCTCCTGCTCGCGCAGGTTTGCCGCCACGTCGGCCGGATCGTCGAAATCGGGCTGCGGGTTGGAAACGCCCGCCTCGCGTACGATGTAGTCGTAATCGATAAAGCCCGGGTCGTCCGTGTAACCCAGGCCTATGCGCAAGGCCAGGCGGTCGTCGACCAGGGGCAGGTTGACCATGCCATGGACGTCGAGGCCTGCTCCGCCGCTTTCGTCCAGCGCATAGAGACGACCGCCGAACTCCGCATCGGGCGCAGCCGGGTCGGGCCGATTGGGCAGGTAACGAATGGCGCCCCCCAGTGTCCCCACACCGTACAGGGTGCCCTGCGGACCGAGCAGTGCTTCCACGCGCTCCATGTCGAGCAGCTTCAAGTCCACGAATAACGGGATATCGCCGAGGTAAGTCGCCACGGTCCCGCCGGTGCCATTGCCGACCGATTCACTGGCCGTGATCGAACTCACGTTGAGTCCACGCACCGTCAACAAGTTGCCGCTTCTCGGTCCCTGGTCGGCCAGGTAAAGCCCCGGCACGGCCCGCGTCAATTCGGCGAGTTCGGTGACGCGCAACTTCTGCAGCGATTCCGGACCGAGCGCCACCATGTTGAACGGCACGTCCTGCACGCTGGCCTCACGGCGCGTCGCCGTGACGATGATCACCTCGAGCGGCGCTCCGGTCTCGGGCGGGTCCTGCGCGCGAACTGCACACACCGGTACTGCCGTACCCAGCGCGACCGCCACTGCAACCGTAATACGGGACGAGGCAACAGGACCCATGCATGACTCCTTCAAGTTCGCCGTGCGCAGCTGGCCAGACGCGGTCTGCGTGCGGGCATGCGAGTAGCCGCGATTCTATAGCGAAGCACCCTGGTTCTTTTGTACCAAATGGTGCGACGTCTTGCGTCGAATCCGCACCGGTGCAGCAAAGCCATCGCGTGGTCGGCGCGCGCTCGGGGGCGGTGTATGCTTGCTGCCCGGCGCACAGGCAAAACAAAACGGGGGAATCCGGAATGAACCGACGTGGATTCGTGGGCTGGTCGCTGGCGGCTGCCGCAGGCACGGTCGTGCCGTTCGGTCGCGTGCTGGCGCAGATGCAGCAGGTTACGGGCGACGTTCCGGCGATCAAACTTGACGGGGCCGCGACGTTCCTCAGCACGAGCGACCTGCAGCAGCTGAAAAAAAGCCTGAGAGGGGCACTGCTGCTACCCGGCAATCCCGGCTACGACGAGGCGCGGCGCGTGCAGAACGAGTCGATCGACAAGCACCCGGCGCTGATCGTGCAGCCTTCCGGTGTCGCGGACGTTCGCACGGCAGTTGTGTTTGCGCGCGAGCACAACCTGCTGCTCGCGGTGAAATGCGGTGGCCACGGATATGCGGGAAAGGCGACCTGCGAAGGGGGGATGCAGATCGACCTGTCGCGCTTCCGCAATGTGCGCATCGACCAGGCCAGCCGCACGGCATATGTCGCCGGCGGCAGCCTGCTCGGTGAAATCGATCATGAGTCGATGGCAAACGGGCTCGTTACGACGTCGGGCACCGTCTCGCACACTGGCGTCGGCGGGTTGACCCTCGGCGCCGGCTTCGGTCGTCTCGCGCGGCGTTTCGGACTCGCGCTGGACAACGTCAAGGCGGTGGACATCGTCACGGCGGACGGCCGGTACCTCCACGCCAGTGCCACGGACAACCCTGACTTGTACTGGGGGGTCCGCGGCGGCGGCGGCAATTTCGGAATTGTCACGTCGTTCGAATTCCAGCTGCACCCCATGGACCGCGAGGTGCTGGGCGGCAGCCTGGTTTACCCGATATCCCGCGCGCGCGACCTGCTCGCGGCTTATGCCGAAATCACGCACGTTGCGCCACCGGAAATGTACATCGACGCCATCATGATGGCGCCACGCGGCGACAAACCCGGAGTTTTCCTGTTCGACACTTGTTACTCCGGGCCGCCGGAACTCGCCGACGCGGCATTCGCGCCGTTACGCAAGCTGGGCAAGCCGCTATCGGACACCATCGCGCCGATCGACTACGTGGCTATCCAGCGCCGGAATGACCGCAGCGACCCGCGCAACGAAGGCAGTTACCTCAAGTCCGGTTTCATCGACGTATTTCCGGACAAGCTGAGCCGCACACTGATCGAAGGATTCGAGCCGAACCCGGAGCGCGGCACCACGGTATTTTTCCAGCATGCCGGTGCAGCCATCAGTCGCGTGCCTGTGGACGCCACTGCCTTTCCGCATCGGCGCGCGACACACAACATGTTCTCGACGGTTTCGTGGCCATTGACCGCGGATGCCGCGCCGCAGATAAAGTACGTCAAGGCTTACTGGGCTACGCTCGAACCGTTCACTGACGGCTATTACACGAACGAAGTGGCCGACGAAGCCCAGGGCATCGTGGATAACAATTACCAGGGCAACCTGCCACGCCTGCAGAAACTCAAGAAAAAGTACGATCCGGCCAACCTGTTTCGGTTGAATGCAAACGTGAAGCCTGCCTGAGCGGGCTCTCGTGCTACGCCTGCCTGACGGACAATTCCGCCAGCAGGCGGTCCATCGCGTCGGCAAGCACCCGGCCCGATGCGAGGCCGTCTTCGCGTCCGGCGCGGGCGGCAAGTTCCGCATCCCTGGCGAGTTCAGCAAGACGCGGCGCATCGAGACTGCCCGCCATGCCCTTGATCGTGTGCGCAATGAAACCCACGGTCGCGAGATCGCCAGTATTGGCAGCGGCTCGGAGCCTGGCGGGTGTTTCAGCTTGTGACGTGACCGTCGTGGCCAGAAGCTCCGTGATGAAATCCTCCTGTCCTTCGAATCGCCGCAGCAGCGCGTTCCGGTCCAGCAGTTCGCCACCGTCCTGCGGCAGCCATTTCCACAACATCGTGTAGAGCGCCTCGGGATCGACGGGCTTCGCGACGTGATCGTTCATGCCAGCGGCGAGACAGCGCTCGCGATCCTCGGTAAACGCATTCGCCGTCATGGCGAGAATGGGTATGCTGGCCCAGCCGGGCAGTTTACGGATTTCCCGGGTTGCCTCGAGTCCGTCCATCTCGGGCATCTGCATGTCCATGAGGACGAGCGCGTACCGACACGCGCGCGCCATGCCGACCGCCTGCGTGCCATTCGCGGCCACTGCGACGGCGAGACCGGCCTGGCCAAGCAGCGCTCTCGCGACCTCCTGGTTCACTTCGTTGTCCTCGACCAGCAGGACGCGTGTGCCGCGGTGGGTTCGCAGCAATTCATTTTCTGCGCTGAGGTCGGCCTTGGGCGTCGGCAACGGTAAGGTTGCATTCGTACGCTTGTGCAGCCGGGCGGTGAACCAGAACGTGCTGCCGAGGCCGGGCGCACTTTGCACACCCGCATCGCCGCCCATCAATTGCGCGAATCGCAGCGTGATGGCGAGCCCAAGACCCGTGCCGCGGTACCGGCGCGTCGGCGACGCATCCGCCTGCTCGAATGCCGTAAACAGCTTCGCCTGGCTCGCGACTGCGACGCCGATCCCGGTGTCGGTCACTTCGAAGCGAACGAGCATTTCCTCGGCACTCTCTTCGACGATGCAGGCGCTCAACCGTATCCCACCCTGCTCCGTGAACTTGACGGCGTTACCGAGGTAATTCAGCAGGGCCTGGCGCAGTCGCGTGACGTCGCCGCTCAACACCGGAGGCAAGTCGCCCGTGTCGATCGCGAGCGACAGGCCCTTCGCCTGGATGCGCTCGACCATCTGCGACTGCACCTGGTCGAATAATGCGGCGGGTGAAAAATCGCTCAGTTCCAGCGAAAGCTTACCGGCCTCGATCTTGGAAATGTCGAGGATGTCGTTGATGACGGCGAGCAGGTGATTCGCGGCGCCCTCGATCTTGGTCAGCTTCGCGCCGGTGGCGGGATTCGACGTTTCGCGCCGGGCCAGGTGTGTGAGACCGAGGATCGCGTTCATCGGCGTCCGGATTTCGTGGCTCATGTTGGCCAGGAAGAGACTTTTCGCGTCGTTGGCGGCCTCGGCCTGCGCCTTTGCAACCGCCAGTTCTGCGGTGCGACTCTCGACCAGTTCCTCGAGGTGATAGCGGTGCAGTTCCAGCTCGAGTTCCGCACGCCTCGCCTGGGTGACGTCACGGATTGCTGCGATGTACAGCCGTTCATTGCCAAGCACGATGACGCCGTACCGGACTTCCACGGGGAAGCGGCTGCCATTCCTGCGACGATGGTGACCCTGCAGCGTGGTCGCGGTTCCCGGGCTCGATTCGAGCCCACACTGCCTGCGCTTCGGCCAGGCCGGAATCCTGCTCGAGGTCGACGATGTTCATGGCCAGCAGTTCGTCGCGTGAATACCCGACGCTGTCGCAGGCGCGCTGACTCACCTCGAGCAACCGGCCGGAATGGTCGTGTACGAACAGTGCGTCGGCCGATTGATCCACCAGGGCGCGATACCGCATTTCATTCAGGTGCGCCTGGGCCTCGGCGTTCTTGGATTCGGTGACGTCGCGTGCAGCAACGACAGCCCCAACGATCGCGCCCTGTTCGTCGCGGATCGGCCCGAAGCTGAAACTGCCTACCCAGCGATCACCGGTATCGCGCCTGTGCAGGATGAATTCCGCATTCGTCGCGGATCCTCCACGCAGCGCGCGTGGGACAGGCCACTGCTCGGGGGGAAGTGACTTCCCTTGCATGGACTGCACGTCGAGAATGGCGAAGTATTCCCCGACTGTCCTTGCGCATTCCGCCTTGTCACGATACTTGTGGAATGTCGCAAACGCATCGTTGAATTCGAGAAAGTGCCCTGCGGCGTCCGAGATGAAGACCGCGTCCGTCATGCTGGCCAGGGCCGCCTCCATTTTCGCCTTGGTGACCAGCACCTCCTGTCGAGCCGCCTTGGCGGCCGTGACGTCTTCGATCACGAATATGAAATAGTCGGGCTCGCCGTCGTCCCGCAACGCGAGGGCCACGGTGAGGGTTACCCACACGCAACGTTTGTCCTTGTGGAGCAGGCGCGTCTCGATCGAGTACGAAGTGATCTCGCGGGCCAGCATGCGTCGCACCAGTGCCGCGTCCGCATCGATATCGTCAGCGTGCGTGATGTCGCGAAACGTCAGCGCCGACATTTCGCCGGTCGAATAGCCGAGGATCGATGCCAGCTTTTCGTTAACGCGTAACCAGTTGCCGTCGGGCGCCACGAGCGCGATCCCGACGGCGGCCTGTTCGAACGTCGCCTCGAAGCGGGTCTCACTCATTTGCTGGCTGGCTTCGGCGCGGCGTCGCCGAGCGTCCAGACGATCCAGATACAGGGCACCGAACCACGCAACCCCACCGAGCAGTATCACGTTCGCAAGCGCCATCAAGGCCACGCCGTAATCCGGACCGTATAGTCCGCTTCGCTCGGCCTCCAGACGTAACCAGAAACCAAACGGAACGAGCAGCAGGGCGACGGGCATGAGCCGCCTGACGATGAGCCCACCCGTGGTGCGGCTGGTCGCCAGCGCCATGTTGCCGCGGTCGGGTCGTGCACACAGAAGGCCGACGCTCAGGACCAGGAACAAGGCGCTTGCGCCGGGGCCGGCCGACGTCAACCAGAGGCCGGCTTCGTCGTCCGGCTCGAGGTAAAGGAAGAACAGCATTGCGGCCAGCGACACGAATAAGGGCGGTGCGACCAGCAGCGATGCAACGCGTCAGACCACGGCGCGATGTCAGGTCGATCGAAGCCAGTGCCAGGCCGAGCAACAGCATCCCGACGGCCGTGGCGTCCGACACGACGTAGCGGCCGACATACGGATCGAGCAAACCCCTCGTCTGGCCGAGACTGAGCAACCCTATCAGCACGACCACGGACGCGGCCGCTGCGCCCGCGGAACGCCGCCAGTTATTGATCGGAGACGACTGCAGCAGCGCCAGCGCCAGGCCGCCCGCAAGGAATCCCACGGCCGAATCTGCCTGCAGCGGGATGACGGACACGGCAGTGCCGGACGTGCCCAGGTCGAACGCCAGCAGCAGGAGTGATGTTGCCCCGGCGATCATGCAGACAGCCGCGGCCAACGCGGCCACGGCATGGCAGGCGGCAACCAGGCGCGGGTCGCTGCCGACTGTAGTCGTCTGTGCGCTCATCTCTTTCCCTTAGCCCGCACAAGCATCCACATACAGACCAGCGTGTGCGAGTGCAAGTTGCGGGACGTCCTGCCTCGGCGGTCCAGACATCTGGACAGCCAGCGGGGTTATCGCTTGAAGACCTCGTCCACGGGGATCACCTTGATGGCGGCCGCCGGGATGCCAAGCCTGGTCGCGCCGATGACTTTGTCTTCGTCGAGCAGCGACTGCGGTTTCTCCGCCTCGTACTGCATGGTCGAAGGTTGGTCGCCGACCAGTCGCGCCTTGAATGCTTCGGCATCCTTCGTGATCACCACGATCTTCATGTCCTGCGGCCGGATGTGCCTGCGGATCGCATCGTTGACGTCGGTACGAGTCAGCTTGCCGAGCGCTGCGCGCATGGACTCCGCATAATCCCCCATGCCATACCACTGCGAGTCGAGCGCGTACCCGATCTGCTGATTGGCGGTGGCCGTCTTCACGTAGACGTTTTTCATGAGGTAGTCGCGCGTCGTCTCGAAATCCTCCTGCGAGAGTCCATTCTTGACGAGCTGGTCAACCTCGTGCAGCGCGATACGCAGTGCCATCTGCGCATTCTCCGGAACGACCGGCCGGATCCACACCTCGAAGAGCTGGCGCTGGCGCACAATGTTGGGATCCGGGAAAAACTGGTACATGCCGCGCGGGAATGCCTCGATGTAGGCATAGTCGCCGTAATTCATGCCACGCGTTTCGCGGATGCGTTTGTACAACTGCGACATCGACGCGCGGTGCTCACCGAGCCAGGCGCGGGCGACATCCAGCGCCGCGAAGTCGGACGAGGTGCGCGTTACGTCGATGGGATGGCCAAACGAGATCGCAGTCGCCCGCGTGTCCTTGGCGATGATGTCGACATCGAAACCGCGTGGCGCCTTGACGACGATTCCGGTGACTCGTGGCGTCGTGCCGGCCGGTAGCTTGCCGAGCTCGGTGGCGAGCGAAGCTACGACCGACTCGGTGATCCCGCCGTTGATCCCAACGTGCAGGTTTCCGGTCGTGTAGTGCTGCTTCGCAAATGCCTTGACGTCGTCGAGCGTGATAGCGCCGAGACCTGCCTCCGTACCGAGCGTCGTGTGCCCGTACGGCGTGCCTGCAAAGATGCTGTTCTGCAGCGACTCCTTGCCGAGCTCCTCGTCGTTGTTCGAACGCAGGTCGAGTGTCAGCGCATTGAGCTGGTTCGTGCGCAGGCGGTCAAAATCTTCCTGCCGGAAGCCCGGCTCCAGCAACTGCGGCAGTGCGACCGCCGCGAATTCCTGCCAGTTGTCGCGGTGAATCGACATCGTCAGGGACGTCAATTCCTTGTCGACCTGCGCCTTGAACGACCCGGCGATCGGATAGAACGCCTTGTTGATCTCGTCGATCCGCAGCGACTTGGAGCCTGCTTCGGCGATCATCGATGCGGTCAACTGGGCCAGGCCCTCCTTGCCCGCCGGGTCGTAGGCCGAACCGACATCGAACAACAGCTTGATAGTGAGCTGCGGCAGTTCCGTTTTTTGCACGATGAACTGCCCGGAGTCGAAAGCCTGCGCAGCGGACGCGAAACTTGCGAGAGGTGGCAACTGTGCGATGTCGGCCGCAAGCGAATCCTTCGACAACGTCGTGACGACCAGCGAGTCGTCGGTGAAGTATTTCCGGGCCGCGGTTTCGACATCCGCCGCGGTCAGCGAATCGTAAACACGAAAGAAATTGTTGACCGTGTCGTACGAGCGGCGATAGCGCACGAAACGCGCGAGAGTGCCGGCAATTTCGTCGGTGTTGTCGAGTGCCGCCGTCAGCGAATAACGGGCGTTCGACTTCGCCTCCTCGAGTTTGCGAGGGTCCATTGCGGCGGCGCGCGTCGTTGCAACGGCGCGGAGGATTTCGTCCCGCACATGGACCGCGTCGCTGGCCTTTTTCACGCGGGCGAGGATATAAATCAGCTCCGGGTCGATGTTGTCGGGTCCGGCCGCCATGAACTCGTCGACCGACTGTTCCTGCTCGACGAGCTTGCGGTAGATCTCGGACGTGCTTCCGAAATTCAGTCGCATGAAGAGGTCGATGGCCGCGGCGTCTTTTTCAGTCTCGCTGAAGGCGGGACCGCGGAAGGAGATGGCTACCCATGGATTCGTGGGCGTCTCCCACGGCACGTGTGCGTACACCGGCCCGCGTGCGGGTGGCTCTTGCGGAATCACGACCTTTTCCGTGGAGCCGGGCGACCATTGGCCCCAGTACTTCTCGACGAGCGGCATGACTTTGTCCGCCTCCACGTCGCCAGCGACGATCACCGCGACGTTCTGCGGCCGGTACCAGCGCGAAAAGAACGTCTTGGAGTACTCGTATTGGTTCGGCATGTCCTCGATGTCGGCGATGAAGCCCATCGTGGTGTGACGGTAGGGGTGCGTCGTGAAGGAGTTCGCCCGCATTACCTCGAACAGTTTCCGGAGCGGATTGGCGGAGTTCTTGTTGTACTCACCCAGCACCGCGCGCGCCTCGGTCTTGAAGGCCTCGACCGGGTAGGAGAGATTCTGGAAGCGATCGGCTTCGATCTTCAGGATCGTCTCGAGATCTTCCTTCGCGAACGTGACGTGATAGTTCGTGTAGTCGTCGGTCGTGTAGGCATTCTGCCGGGCGCCTGCCTTGGTAATGATTGCGTTGTATGCGTCGGGCGACAGCGTTGGCGTGCCGCGAAACATCATGTGCTCGAAGAAGTGCGCGAAGCCCGACTTGCCGGCCTCGATCTCGTTGCGGGATCCGGTCAGCACCGGGATCTGCAGCGAGACGATATTCGGGAAACCGGTCGGCACGACGATCACGACGAGGCCATTGGGCAGCGTGCGGGTCGTTGCCTTGAAAGGAAGGATGTCGGTCATCGGCGCCTCGGCGGTCCAGGCGGAAACTGGCAGTGCGGCGAAGAGCAGCGCAATCCATGCGCCGAACAAACGGTTTTGGGTCATGTCGTCTCTCTAATGGTGGCCCGGGTGAGTGCTGGCCGGGCGGAATGCACCAGTATATCCGAAGGCCGCCGCGCGCCCGAACCGGTGCCAGTGTCCGGAGTGACGTGTCGAGATCCGCGATCAGGTGCCGGTGTCGAAAATCTTCCGCTCGCGCCGGACCACGATATAGACGCCCAGCAGCGTGATCGCGCCGCCCAGGATCATGCGTGGCGTGAGCAGGTCGCCGAGCAGCAGAACGCCAAATGCGACGCCGAAAATCGGCGTCAGCAACGTGATGGGCGCAAGGTTCGTGACGGGGTATTTCGCAATCAGGTAGTACCACGCGGTATGCCCGATCAGGCTGGACATCAGGGCCGTGAAGGCAAGCGCGGCCCATGCCTGCGCGCTCGCCGTACGCATAGCCTCCCATTGCCCTGACTCGAGGAACAGGCTCAGCGGCAGCAGCAACAGCGCCCCCGTCAGCGACACCCACGCCTGCAATTGCAGTGCTGGCACCTGCCGCAGTTGCTTGATGTAGATCAGGCCGAGTGCACCAGTAAAACTGGACGCCGCGACCAGCAGCAGGCCGACACGACTCGAAAACATGCGCGGATCGAGGCTGATCACGACGACGCCTGCAAACGCCAGTGCAATGCCCAGCCGCCGCCGCCAATGAATATGCTCGCCCAGCAGCCAGACCGAGAGCAGCGTCGAAAACGGCACGCCGAGCTGGCTCGCGATCGCGACGCTCGAGACGTCCTGCACCCTGGCAATGCCGAGGAACAGCAATGCGAACGTGACCGGCCCGGTCAGCAGGGTGGCCTGCAACAGCATTTTCATCTGGCCGCGCTGCAGTCGTAACCAGGGCATCAGCATGACCGACAGCGTCAGGAAACGCAGCGCCGTGACGAAGACCGGCGGAAACTCATCGACTCCGACCTTGCAGGCGACCAGGTTCAGGCCCCAGATCACGTTCATGGCCAGCAGCAAGGTAAGGTCGCGCCCCGCGACATGAGTGGCAGGCGTGACGACGGTTACGGACTCGGACATGGGGCGATGCTTCGCAACGGGACGGCTGGCGTGACTATATCCGGTGCGAGGCGCTCCGATGCACTCAGCTGGCGCCGATCTTGAGCACGCCGCCACGTACGGTCACTCCATGCAACTCGCGATCCCAGGTATCGCTCGTCACGCCGGCGGCTCGCAGGCGATGCTTCTCGATCTTGGCCGTCGGGGTTTTCGGCATCGCCGCGACCACGCGTATGTAGCGCGGTAGCATGAAGTGGGCCATGCGCGGCTCGAGAAAGCGCAGCAGTGCCAGCGGATCCAGGCTGGCACCGTCATTCAACGTGACGATCAACATTACTTCGTCTTCCACCGAGTCGCTGCCGACCGGAATAGCGGCGGCCTCGAGGACGGCCGGGTGCGACAACGCCTCGGCCTCGACTTCGAACGAAGAGATATTCTCGCCACGACGCCGGATGGCATCCTTCATGCGGTCCACGAAATAAAAATTGCCCGCGTCGTCGCGCCGGAAGGCATCGCCCGTGTGGAACCAGCCGTTGCGCCACACGTCCGCGGTTGCCTGCGGATTCTTGTAGTAACCCTGGGTCAGCTCCCACGGGCGACTCGTGCGCAGGATCAGTTCGCCGGTGATCCCATGCGGTACTTCGATGTCGTGGGCATCGACGACGCGCGCTTCGACCCCGGCTCGCGGCTGGCCGCACGTCCCGAGTTGCAGGGGATTCGCGGGCGAGCGAATCGGCACGGCGGTCTCGGTCATGTTGAACGCCGTATGCATCTGCAGTCCGTAGCGTTCGGCGACTGCACGGGAGTCCTGGTTCCAGGGCACCGTCACGACATTGCGCAACGGATGGTCGCGATCGCGATCGCGACGGCGGTTGCCGCAGCAGGAATTGCGTCATCGCCCCCACCAGACACGCGCCGGTGACATTGAACCGGCGCACGGTGTCCCAGAAGCTTGCCGGCTTGAAGCCGTCGACCAGCACGCAGGTGCCGCCTTTGGTCAGGCGATCCATGACGGCGCCCGCACCACTGACGTGGAACAATGGCAGGTTCGCGAGCACGCGATCGTCGGCGCCGAAATAATCCATGCCCATCGCGCCGCCCGACCAGGCCTGCACATAGGTGCAGATGACGCCTTTCGAGGGGCCGGTGGTGCCGGACGTAAAGATGATGTAGTTCGTGTCCCAGGGCTCGACCGGACTGGCGGGCTCGGCCGTCGCAGGACTCTCGAGCGCTGCTGCGGAATGAAACCGCAACGTCCCGGATAAAGCTGGCGGCTCGCCACCCACGACGATCACGTCGCACACTTGCCCGGTATCGACCTCGGCGAGACGCGGCAACAGGCTTGCATGCGTCACCATCAGCTTCGCATCCGACAGCGCGATCGCGTGCTGCAGCAAGCCACCGCGGTAACCGGTGTTCAACGGCACGTGCACCGCGCCGAGGTAGTTCGTTCCGAGCCACGCCAGCACGGCTTCACGCACGTTGGGCATCCAGTTGAGGACGTGGGCGCCGCGATCGACGCCGAGTTCGCGCAGGCCACCGGCGGCGTGCTGCACTCGATCGAGCGTCTCGGCGAATGTCCAGGCCGTGTCGTCTTCGAACGCGAGGAAGTCCTTGCCCGGACGCTCGCGCGCCCAGCGCCGCAATAAGTCACCCACGACACATTCATCGCGGGCCGGAATCCTGGAGCAGTCGCTCATCCTGCTAGGATGTACACGTAGGTTTCTTAGTGCAAGCAAGGGGCACGGCATGAGCTGGGAGCCGGAGATCGAGGAACTGCGACGACGCCAGGCCATGGCCCGCGAGATGGGCGGCGCGGAGAAGGTCGCGCGCCAGCACAAGGCCGGGCGCCTGACGGTCCGCGAACGCATCGCCGCGCTGCTCGACAGCGACAGCTTCAGCGAAATTGGCTCGATAACGGGAACCGCGGCATACGACGACACCGGAGCCCTCCAGTCGGTCATGCCAACCAATTTCGTCTTCGGCCGGGGCCGCATCGATGGCCGATTCGTGACGTGGCAGGCGACGACTTCACGGTGCGGGGCGGTGCTTCCGACGCGAGCATCATCGAAAAGCAGGTGGCTGCCGAGCAGATGGCGCACGAGTTGCGCATGCCGATGGTGCGGCTGGTCGAAGGCAGTGGGGGCGGTGGCTCGGTAAAGTCGCTCGAGAGCCTGGGCTACACCTACGTGCCATATCTACCCGGCTGGGAGCACATGGTGCGCAATCTCGCGACCGTGCCGGTCGTGAGCCTCGGCCTCGGTCCGATCGCGGGTTTTGGCGCGGCGAAGGTGGTGGCCAGCCACTACTCGCTGCTGGTGCGCGGTCAGTCGCAGATGTTCGTCGCCGGCCCGCCGGTCGTCGCGGCGGCGGGCCAGAAGCTGACCAAGGAAGAGCTCGGCAGCAGCCGGATCCATGCTGCGAACGGCGCGATCGACGACGAAGTCGACAGCGAGCAGGAAGCGTTCGAGCGCACGCGGCGTTTCCTCGGTTATCTGCCCTCCTCCGTATACAGCCTGCCACCGCGGGTCAGCAGCGGGGACGATCCCGGGCGCCGCGAAGAATTTCTCGTGTCGGCGGTGCCCCGTGATCGGCGGGAGGTGTATCGCATGCGGCCGATCATCGAAGCCGTCGTCGATACCGGTTCGTTCCTGGAGATCGGTCGCCTGCACGGCCGCTCCGTCATCACCGGTCTCGCCCGCCTCGATGGCTGGCCGGTCGCAATCATCGCCAGCGACCCGTTCGTGATCGGTGGCCTGTGGACAGCGGCGAGCTCGGCGAAAGCTCGAGCGCTTCGTGAGCTTCGCACAGACGTTTCACCTGCCCGTCGTGCACTTCGTCGACAACCCGGGCTTCATGATCGGCAAGCAGGCCGAGCACGAAGCGACGATCCGCGCCGGCGCGCGGACGCTGACTGCGATTTACCAGTCCACCATGCCGTGGTGCACGGTCATCATTCGCAAGGTGTTCGGCGTCGCCGGTGCGGGACACCAGAACCACACGCGGTTCCATTATCGTTATGCATGGCCGTCCGCCGACTGGGGTTCGCTGCCCATCGAGGGCGGGATCGAGGCGGCCTACAAGGCTGAACTCGACGCGGCGGACGATCGTGCAGCGTTGTCGTCGGAGATCACCCAGCGCCTGAACCTGATGCGCTCGCCGTTCCGTTCGGCGGAGCGATTCCAGATCGAGGAAATGATCGACCCGCGCGACACGCGGCGCTTGCTATGCGAATTTGCGGAGATCGCGGCGCCGCTGCGCAACCCCGGCCCGTCCGCATTCGGGTACCGACCGTGACCTGCAACGATGCGGCCACACGCGTCGCCACCGTCGGCTGGCCGCCCGGATCGTGGTTCAGACGCGCTCGAAAGTAACCTCGCCGCGATCCGTCAGGTCGAAACGACCGGCCATCGGCTCCTTCGGCAACCCGGGCATGCGCATGATTTCGCCCGTGATCGGAATGACGAAACCGGCGCCCGCGGCGAGTTGGATTTCCCGGACGGTCACCAGGAAGTCTTTCGGTCGCCCGAGCAGCGTTGGGTTATCGGAGAGCGATTGCTGTGTTTTGGCGATGCAGATCGGCAGGTTGCCAAAACCAAGGCGCTCGAGATGCTCGAGATCGCGCCGGCCACGCGCCGTGTAGTCGACGGCGTGCGCGCCATACATTTCGCGCGCGATCGACAGCAATTTTTTTCTCGATCGGATCGTTCCAGTCATAGAGAGGGACGAACTGCGGCTCGCAACGCGCAGCAAGGTCGCGAACGACTTCCGCCAGTTCGATACACCCGAGCCCGCCTGCGCTGAACGGCTGGGCCGGCACTGCGACGACACCGAGACTGGCACAGTGCTGTTGCAGCGCGGTCACCTCCGCTGCCGTGTCCGTCGGAAAACCGTTGATCGCAACCACGCAGGGCTGGCCGAACTTGCGGATGTTCTCGAGATGCTTCTCCAGGTTCGTCAAGCCGCGCAGCATCGCCGCGACGTCGGGATGGGCGACCTCGGCCAGGGGCTTGCCGCCATGCATTTTCAGCGCACGAATCGTGACGACCAGCACCGTGCACGCAGGCGCAAAGCCACCGTAGCGGCAGTTGATGTTGAAGAACTTTTCGGCACCGAGCTCGAATGCAAACCCGGCCTCGGTAACGACGAGGTCGGCGTACGACAGCGCGGCGCGCGTCGCCGTGATGCTGTTGGTTCCGTGCGCGATGTTGGCAAACGGTCCACCGTGCAGGAATGCCGGCACACCTTCAGTCGTTTGCACGAGGTTTGGCTTGATCGCCTGGCTCATCAGCGCAGCCATCGCGCCGACCGCATTCATGTCCCGCGCGGTCACCGGCAAGCCTTCCGCGGTGTAACCGACGACGATGCGGCCCAACCGGACCTTGAAATCGGGAATATCGTTGGCGAGGCACAGGATCGCCATGACCTCGCTCGCCGCCGTGATGTCGAAGCCGGTTTCGCGCGGGATGCCTTCCGTGCGCCCGCCGAGCCCCACGACGATGTCGCGCAGCGCACGGTCATTCATGTCCATGACGCGCTTCCAGGTCACTCTTCGCGGATCGAGTTTCGTCTGGTTGCCGTTGTGCAGGTAGTTGTCGACCAGGGCCGCCAGCAGGTTGTGTGCACTCGAGACGGCGTGGAAATCGCCGTTGAAGTGCATGTTGATGTCCATCATCGGCAGGACCTCGGAGGCGCCACCGCCGGCACCCCCGCCTTTCATGCCGAAGACCGGACCGAGGCTCGGCTCACGCAATGCCGCCGCGCTCAACGAGCCGATTCGCGCGAGGCCCTGTACGAGTCCGATCGTCGTAGTGGTTTTTCCTTCGCCGGCGGGCGTCGGCGTGATCGCCGAGACCAGCACGAGCTTGCCGCGTGGTGGCCGATGCAGGAACGCCTCGAACGGCAGCTTCGCCTTGTAGCGACCGTAGGGTTCGATGATCTCCGGATCGATGCCGATCGAATACGCGACGTCTGCGATGTGCTTCATGGGGTCCTGTTCTTATTAGACGAGACCTGTGCCGGTCGTGGCGCCGGCGGCCGGGCCAGACTATGCGCCTCGCCGCGCGCGGTCATCTTGCAGTGCGAGACGTACCCGCTCCATGCGGACGCGAATGCCGAACCGTCACGGCCCGCGAGATACGGTCCGGCGCGCTTTTCGTGTCGCATAAAGGTTCATCAACGGCGTGACGGAGATGCCGTGCACCACGATCGAGGTCGCTACTACCAGCAGCGTAATGGCGATGAAATCCCGCGCCAAAGTTCTTTCGAGGCCATGATTTACGGCGTACATCAGGTAATAGATCGAGCCGATGCCCCGGATACCGAACCAGGAAATGAGCACCCTCTGGTCGCGCGATACCGACGCACCGAGCAATCCAACGCCGACCGCAATTGGACGCACGACGAGCAGCAACAGTACGACGAACCAGGCGGGGCTGCGATCGAACGGTACGTAAACCAGCATCGCGCCCACGACCAGGACGACCGCGACCTCCACGATTCGTTCCAACTGGTCATTGAATGCCCGCACCTCCTGCATCAGGTAAGCCCCGGCGAACTTCGAATCGGTGGCAAGTTCCTCCTCATTGCCCCGTCCCGCCTGCAGGGCCAGGTTGCGCGGCGCAGCACTGGCCCGATCGAGCGCGGGTCCCTGGACGCGTTGTAGCGCGATCCCCGCCGCAAGCACGGCCAGGAAACCGTAGGTGCGGCACAGCAGCGCGAGCCCGTACGCGAGCGCGATGAGGCCCAGCGCAAGAAATTCGTCGAGCCCGACGGACATCTTGTGACGACTGCGCAGGTAAATCACCAGCTTGCCGATCAGCGCGCCGGACGTAGCACCGATCGCGAGACCACCGGAAACAGCCCACAGCACATCGACCGCGATCCAGCGCCAGCCGCCCGTACCGAGATCGTGCAGGCCGAGCAGACCGAGCCCGAGCATCACGAACGGGAACGCCGCTCCGTCGTTCAAGCCTCCCTCCGCTGTGAGGCTGAAACGCAGACGGTCACGGTCATTCGCCTCGAGCACCTGGACGTCCGACGCGAGGACCGGGTCCGTCGGGGCGAGAATCGCGCCGAGCAGCAGCGCCGCACCCAGCGACAAGCCTAGACCTGCGACGCCAATGACGGTGATCAGCCCGACCGTGATGATCATCGACACGATCGCAAGACGGACCGGCAGGTGCCAGCGCTTGTCCGAGAACGGCAGGCCAAGCTTCAGGCCGACGGCGAAGAGCGAGATCAGGACCGCAACCTCGGCCACCCGTTCCAGCAGCACGGAATTTTTGATCGGGTCGGGCGACATGAGCTCGAGTCCGGCCGGCCCGAGTCCGAAACCGGCTGCGAGATAGAGCATGGCCGTGCTGAGCGGCAGCCGTTGCAGCAGCGTGCCCGCGAGAGCCATCGTGGTCAGCAGCGCGCCGATGATGAACGCCCAGATTGCGAAGTGCATGGTCGAGCCTTGTATTGGACGCGTACCGCGCCAGACGCGCAGGCCGCAAATGCTATTCTGCCGTGAGCGTAGGGACTAGCGTCCGGACCGGCCGTAGTCGGTCGTGTTCGCACTGCGTCGGCGATCCGGCCATCGGTGCCGGCCGGGCATCCTGCCACCCGCCTCATGCTGCATTCCGCGATTTTTGTGCGATCCTCCCGGCATGTCGCTGCTGGGCCAGCTCAAGAAACGCAAGGTATTTCGCGTCGCGGCGGCTTACGCCGTCGTGGCCTGGTTGATGCTCGAGGCTCTACACACTGAGATGTAATCGGCATATGACCGACGAACACATGGCCGGCAACCTGGCTTCACGGCGCCACCGTCAAATTCAGCTCGGGCTCGTGGTGACCGCACTCTGGCTTGGTGCCGGCGTCCTGTACGTGGCCACCTCGCTGGGCTGGAGTGCGTTCGTACGACTGCCACTTGGCGATCTCGGCGACTTTCTCGGTGGTGCCTTCGCGCCACTGGCCTTCATGTGGCTCGTGCTGGGGTTGTTCCTGCAGCAGCAGGAACTCGCGGCCAACAACGTCGCCATCCAGCGCCAGTACGAACTCATGCAGCGTACGGCCGAGCAGGCGGAGATCCAGACGCGTGCCATTGCCGCCAACGAGCTGCACGCGCGCCAGGACACGTTCATCGACGTCTCCCAGATGGTCATGCTCCAGCTCGAAGTGATCGCCGGCATGCTGTTCATTTCGAGCCAGGGATCGTTCGGGGACGGCGTCGTGCCAGACGAGGAAGTCGACCTGATGTTTGCGCGTCTGAGTTCGGGAGAGTCATCGGTGTTCAGCCGACGCATGATCCTGCTGCGGGTCCGGCTTGACGATGCTGAGGCCCGACCGCTCTTTTACGGCACCGCAGTCCGCGGTCAGCACTGCGTAACATACATGCACAGCTTCGAGCGGCTGCTGCGCAGCGCGGCGGCGTGCGACCCCGAGGGCATGATCGTCGACGCGCTGCACGGCAATGCGCAGGGCCGGCTCTATCGGATCATGGGCGAACTGCGCGAGGCTCCGTAGCCGTCATCAACGACCCTGCGCTGGCGTCTCTTTCCATTGGCCGAACAGGAACGTCAGCGCGCCGGGTAACCGCTGGGCCCAGGCCGTTTCGGTGTGCACCGCCTCCGGCTCCAGCACGAAGCGGAAGGTCGACTCGTCGTAGCCCGCGGTACGGAAGTTCGATTCGACGATTCGGATGAGTCCGATCATTTTCTCACGGCCCGCCGGGTTGTCGGCTTCCTTGCCGCCGAAGGCCACGAACACCTTTTCAGGCATCGCGATCAGCGGACTCGTGTCGCGCACCAGCTGGCCCATACCTACCCACATTGTCGGACTCTCGATGAGGCCGTAGCCAAAGGACCCTGGCTTCGCCATCAACGCGTACAGCGTCGCAACGCCACCATAGGACGAGCCGCCGAGTGCAGTGTTCGGATGCCCTTGAAGCGTGCGGTACGTGCCATCGATCAACGGCATGACTTCGCTGGTCAGGAAATCGGGGAACCGCTTGCCAGCAGGCTCAGCCATGTCGGGGTTCCCGACGTAGTCCTTATACGGCAGATACTCGTGCGCGCGATCCTTGCCCGCATGGTCCACGCCCACGACGATCATCGCCGGGATTTGTTTTGCGTTGGTCAGACGATAGACGGTCTCGTCCAGACCCCATTCGTGATGACTCACGTCGCTGAGGCATGCGTCGAACAGGTTCTGGCCGTCGAGCATGTAAAGCACGGGGTAGCGACGGGCGCGGTTCTCGGCCGCGTCGTAGCCAGGCGGCAGGAGCACGCGGATCGTGCGCGTGTTGCCGAAAATCTTGCTGTTCAACTCGTGCAGTCGCAGGTCACCGCTGACGGTGGACTTGCAGGCAGCAGTGGGTGCCTCCGCGGCATGTGCCCGAGAGAATGCGAACAGTGCTGCACACGTAGGCAACACCAGTGCCAACACGGGTAGCGCCCGCGCCGGCAGACCCGGCATCTGTGGTCGTGACGTTCTCATTGCGTGCGTCCTCCTGCAGTAATCTTAGCCGCAACGCGTGCGTGGTACGCAATCGCGCATAACGTCTCATCGCACATTCCATCGAGGTCGAGATGGTTGCGGTCAGGAGGACCGCGGCGTACGTTGCCGGCTGTCCGGAGGTTTATCGCGATGACGAGCGCAACCGTAGGTTGGCCGTGAGGCAGGGGCTAGGACGCCAGGATCGGGGGTATTGCGCATCCCTGGGCGTGCTCGTGCTGGCCCTGTTCGCAACTGCCACACACGCGGTTGGTCCAGAAAATCGGAAGGTCGTTGACGCCGAGCATGCATTCCTGGACTACATGGATGCTGTCGGCGCGGTGGGTTATCTCGAGTCTGGAGGAACCGAGCGGTTCGAAGACAAGGATCGCGACACCTGGACACACGTCCAGGCGGCTCGACGCAAAGCACTCGATGCCGCACTTGCAGCCACTCGGTCCGACCCACCCGGACCGGCCGACCAGCGCGCGATCGCCGCGATGCGCAAGTCGATCGCCACACTCGAGTCGGACGATTCGGCGGCCGCGACGCCGGTGTGTCAGGACGCACAACGTCGCGATCTCGATTTCGCCTCTCTGCGTGCAGCGCTGGTCAGTTGTTTCGTCGAGCATGGCAACCAGCTCCGTTTCGAAGGCGGCACGATCGATCGCGGTACCGCACTGCAATTGCTGCACGTGGTGGATGAGCCGGCCCGCCGCAAGGCCCTCTTCGATGCGTTCGATCCGCTCTGGGGCGCGCTGAACGGACGCAACGAGACGGCAAGTCCGTATCGTCGCATGATTGCGCTGGCGGCGGCCGACGCGAAGATAAACGGCTCGGAGGTGGATGCCGCCGCACGGGCGATCGGTGTGCCGCCCGCGGAGGTCGAACGCTGGCTGTTGCAGATCCTCGCCGCCTGGCGTGACGCGAACCCACCCGATCCGATCGAGCCCTGGGACTTCCGCTACGTCAACGGCGCTGCCAATCGCCAGCTGGAGGCTCAAATTCCGGCAGCCATGCTGTTGCCGGTCAACGAGCGCTTCTACCGCGATCTCGGCGCCGATCTCGGCCAGCTGAAAGTGATCTACGATCTTGCACCACGACCGGACAAGTCGCCCCTCGCCTACTCCGATTTCCTGACGCGCGGCAGGCTCGTGCGCGGCGAGTGGCGGCGGCCGATCGCTCGGGTGCTCGGCACGTATCCCACCGGCGGCCTGTTCTCGCTGAATGAGCTGATACACGAGACCGGTCACGCGGTGCACGTCAGCGCGATCCACACGCGGGCCGCGTACATGGATTGGCCGGACACGCTGTTCGCCGAGGCGTTCGCAGACGTGCCGGCCTGGAGCGTGCACGAGCCGGCGTGGCAGCGCCGTTACCTCGGCACGACGGTCCCGGAGGCTGCCTCGATGCGAGCGTTGTTCAGCAACGTAATGCTCGATATCGCATGGTCATTGTTCGAAATGCGCCTGCTGCGCGAACCGGCAGCGGACCCGAACGTGGTCTGGACTGACATTACACATGAGTATCTTCGCATCGTGCCGCATCCCGAGGTGCCGTGGTGGGCGATGCGCGTGCAGCTCGCGGGTAATCCCGGGTACATGGTCAATTACGGACTGGGCGCGGTGCTCACTGCGGAGATCCGGACCCGTACGCAGGAAAAACTCGGCGATTTCGACGCGGGCAATACGGCGTGGTATGGCTGGACGAGCGAGCGGCTGTTGCAGTTCGGATCCGAGCGCGACACGCACTCGCTGATGCAGGGCCTGCTCGGCCGGGCGGTCGCGCCCGCTGCATTGCTGCGCCAGATTCAGCGGTGCTCCGTCTCACGGTGAATCGAAACGGTGGCAGGCAGTTGGAGGCAGGCAGCGCGCGATCGCAATCGCCGTCGAGCGCAGCCCCGGCAACACGTCGCGCAACGCGTGCCGTGCTGCGTTACGATGGTACGCAATGCGGACGGTTGTGCGCGCAGCGCGCAACGTTGATCCATTCAAGCTGCGGGTAAGTCGTGGTCGCCGAGCGAAATTCCGTCCTGCACAGCTGGTGCGCGCAGTCGCAATGGAACGCGCCGACCGTGGTGGGCGGCGCCGGCGCACACCTGCACCTCGAAGACGGTCGCTCGATTCTCGACATGAGCAGCCTCGCCGAGTGCAGCAATCTCGGCCACCAGCATCCGCGCGTCGTCGCGGCGATCCGCGCACAAGCCGAGCGACTTTGCTTCGTGACCAACGCCTGGGGCGCGCAGCCGCGGGCCGACCTCGCCGAGCGCCTGCTCGAGCTCTGTCGGGGTTCGAAGGCGGCCGCGTGTTCTTCACGCTCGGCGGCGCCGACGCCAACGAGCACGCGGTAAAGATCGTGCGGCAAGCGCTTGGCAAGCCGCGTGGCGTCGTGATCGCGCGCGACCGCTCCTACCACGGCTCGACGCACCTCGCGATGGCGCTGTCGGGCGACACGCGCACGCGGGCGATGGTCGATCCCGATGCGATGGGACGTCAGTCACGTCGCGCCACCGTATGCGTATCGCTGCCCGTTCGACAGCGCGGACGACGCCGAATGCGGCGAGCGCGCGGCCGCCGCGATCGCCGATCGCATCGACCACTTCGGTACCGCGGATCGCGTCGGCGCCGTTATCGTCGAGCCGAATGCCGGCTCCAATGGCATCGTCGCGCCGGACAGCTACTGGCCGGCCGTGCGCCATCACACCGCCACGCGCGGCATTCCGCTGATCGCCGACGAAGTCATGAGCGGCTTTGGCCGTTGCGGCGAATGGTTCGCCTGGCAACGCTACGGCGCAGGCCGGCCAACCGGACATCATGACCCTGGCGAAGGGCCTCACGGGCGCCGCATGTGCCGCTCGGCGCCGTCATTGTGTCGCGCGAAATCGCCGCACGTCTCGATAACGAGGTGCTGGGCACGGGTCTCACCTACTGCGGCCACCCGCTTGCCTGCGCGGCTGGCCTCGCGGCGATCGAGGCTTATCGCAGATGAGCACCTGATCGAGCGCTCGCGCCAGCTTGGCTCCGTCTTGCGCGATGATCTTGACCGGCTTGCCGAACAGCATGCGGTCATCGGCGACGTGCGCGGCGGCCATGGGTTGTTCGCCGTGCTGGAACTGGTCGCCGACCGCACAACGCGTGCTCCGCTCGCGCCCTGGCCGCAAACACCCGCGCCGCTCAGGGCGTTGCTGCAGGCGGCGCATGGCCGAAGGTGTCTCGTTTGGTTCGCGCGGCAACCTGCTGCTGATCGCACCGCCGCTCGTGATCGACGAGCACGACCTGCCGCGCGCACTCGCCCTGCTCGATCGGCTGCTGGCACGCTTCTTTCCCGCCTGACATCACCGGACCTGCATCATGAGCTTTCGCCTGACCTACGCGACGATGTTCGATCCGCCCGAGGCGATGCACGAGCAATTCGACGCCGCGCACGCCAAGGTGCGTGTCACGGCTCGGAGATCGTCACGACCTGTTCATCAACGGCGCCGACGTCGCGTGCTGCACACTATGCGTCTCGCGTCAGCCCGATCGACAGCGACCTGCGTCTCGGCGAGTTCGCGTCGCCAGCCCCGCCGACGCGGAGCTGCCATGCAGGCTGCGCAACGTGCATTTCCTGGCCTGGCGCGCCACGCCGGTCGCGGAGCGCGCGCGGCTGTTGCGTCGCGTCGCCGACATCATGGAACAGCGCGTCTACGAGATCGCGGCGGCGCTCACGCTCGAGGTCGGCAAGAACCGCATGGAGGCGCTCGGCGAAGCGCAGGAGACCGTCGATTTCTTCCGGCATTACGCCGACGATTTCGAGCAGCACGCCGGCTACGAGCACGAATTGCCGAACGATCCTCTGCCGGGACGTCGTCTCGCGCAACCGCAGCGTCATGCGGCCTTACGGCGTCTGGGTGGTCATCGCGCCGTTCAATTTCCCGCTGGCGCTCGCCGGCGGACCGACCGCGGCGGCGCTGA
The DNA here is from genome assembly GCA_963784225.1 of uncultured Gammaproteobacteria bacterium. Taxonomy (GTDB): domain Bacteria; phylum Pseudomonadota; class Gammaproteobacteria; order Steroidobacterales; family Steroidobacteraceae; genus RPQJ01. Next base: position 114,108 of record CAWAQN010000010.1, on the reverse strand, counting down.
TCACCGGCAACACGGTCGTCGTGAAGGGCGCGAGCGATACTCCCTGGGCCGGCCGCCTGCTCGCCGACTGCATTCGCGATGCCGGCCTGCCGCCAGGCGTGTTCAATTACCTGTCCGGCTCGGGTCGCGAAGTCGGCGAAGCACTCGCGTCGCATGCCGCGACCGCCGGCATCACGTTCACGGGCTCCGTCGCCGTCGGCTCGCAGTTGCTGCGGCAGATGGCCTCGGGACGCTGGCCGCGCCCCTGCATCGCGGAGATGGGCGGCAAGAATCCATGCATCGTCACGGCGCACGCGAACCTCGACGACGCGGCCGCGGGCATCGTGCGCTCGGCCTATGGCATGGGCGGCCAGAAGTGCTCCGCGCTTGTCGCGACTGTATGTGGATCGCATGGCGTCGCGGACGAACTGATCGAGCGGCTTCACGCACAGATTGCCGCGATCCGCATCGGCGATCCCTGCCGGCGCGAGAACTGGCTCGGCCCGGTGATCAACACGAATGCGGCCGCGAATCACGCGCGTTACGTGCAGCAACTCAACGACGGGCGGAGCCACGTTGATTGCGGGTGGGCGCCAAGTTGCACGACGGGGATTTCTCGCGTGCGGCCATACGTCGAGCCCGTCCTCGCCGAGGCACCGCTGGCGCATCCGCTGTGGAGGCATGAGATGTTCGTACCGATCCTGATGCTGCACCGCGTGGCGGACAGCGATGTCGCGATGCGACTGGCGAACGATACCGACCTCGGATTGACGGCGGGTTTCTACGGCGCCGCCGATGAAGTGCCCTGGTTCCACGACCACATCGAGGCCGGCGTCACCTATGCAAACCGTCGCCAGGGCGCGACGACCGGCGCCTGGCCGGGTTACCAGCCATTCGCCGGATGGAAGGGCTCGAGCTCAACCGGCAAGGCGATCGCGTCGCTACTATTACCTCGCGCAGTACCTGCGCGAGCAGTCGCGCACGGTGGTCGAGTCCGAACCCGTGAAACTGAAAACGCTGCAGGAAGCGATCGCGCTCCACGTGGCCGACGGCGCGTGCATTGCGCTCGAGGGATTTACGCACCTGATTCCGTTTGCCGCCGGTCACGAGATCATTCGCCAGGGCCGTCGCGACCTGCACCTGGTGCGCATGACGCCCGACCTGATCTACGACCAGATGATCGGCATGGGCTGCGCGGGCAAGCTCACGTTTTCCTGGGGCGGCAACCCCGGCGTCGGTTCCCTGCACCGCCTGCGCGATGCCGTCGAGCATCGCTGGCCCGTGCCGCTCGAAATCGACGAGCATACGCCACGCCGGGCATTGCGGCGGCCTATTGCGCTGGCGCAGCCCGCCTGCCATTCGCGGTGCTGCGCGGTTACCTCGGCACGGACTTGCCGTCGGTGAACCGGCGCATCCGCAGTGTCGAATGCCCGTTCACGGGCGAACGACTGGCCGCCGTGCCCGCGATCAATCCTGACGTGACGATCCTGCACGCGCAGCGTGCAGACCGCCGCGGCAATGTCGCGATCCACGGCATCGTCGGAGCGCAACGCGAGGCGGCGCTTGCCGCCAGGGTGCTGATCGTGACTGTCGAGGAAATTGTCGACGTACTGCCGCCCGCGATGAACGGTATCGTACTGCCGCATTGGGTCGTGGCCGCCGTGGTGCATTGTCCGGGGGGTGCCTATCCTTCGTACGTGCAGGACCACTACGCTCGTGACAACGGGTTCTATCAGCGCTGGGATGCGATCGCTCGTGACCGCGAGGATTTTCTGCGCCTGGATGGATCGGCACGTGCTCGGCAGCCAGCGACCATGCGGGGTTCCTGGCGAGCCTGCGGAGGGCTGCGTGACCGACTGGACGCCCGAAGAGATGATGACGATTGCGGCTGCGCGGCTGCTCTGGGACGGCTGCGTGTGCTTCGTCGGCATCGGCTTGCCGAGCGCGGCCTGCAATCTCGCGCGCCTCACCCACGCGCCGGACATCGTGCTGATCTACGAATCCGGCACGCTCGGGACGCGTCCCGACGTGCTGCCGTTGTCCATCGGCGATGGCGAACTTGCCGAGACGGCGGCCTGTGTGGTGCCGCTGCCGGAAGTGTTCAGCTACTACCTGCAGGCCGGACGCGTGGACGTCGGCTTTTTAGGCGCCGCGCAGGTCGATCGGTACGGCAACCTGAACAGCACCGTGATCGGGTCATACGACGCGCCTGCGACACGCTTGCCTGGCGCTGGCGGCGCACCTGAAATCGCCGCGCACGCTCGGCAGACATTCGTGATGCTCAAGGCGACGCCGCGCAGCCTCGTCCCCAAGCTCGATTTCCGCACCAGCGCCGGCTTTCTCGAAGGCCATGGCTCGCGGGCTCGATCAACCATGCGCGGTGCCGGGCCGCGCGCCGTGATTACGGATTTCGGCCTGCTGACACCGGAGCCCGGCACCGATGAACTCCAGTTGACCGCCGTGTTTCCGGAAGTCACGGTCGACCAGGCTCGCGCCGCCACTGGCTGGCCGCTGCAGGTCGGCGGCAGAAGTCGAAGCGATCGCAGCGCCGACGCCCACCGAACTCGAAACCCTGCGCGCACTGCAGGCGCGCACGCGCGAGGCACACAACCGCCTCGTGCACGTTCCCGCGTGACGCGGGAACACATTCCCAGGAGCCCACCGTGTCGAACCCGCACCCCAAGACTGTCTCGAACCCCCACCTGAAGACGGAACTTCCCGGCCCGAATGCCAGGGCCATGCTGGCACGCGACGTCCAGGTCGCTTCGCCCTCGTACCCGCGTGACTATCCGTTCGTGATGTCGCACGGCCGTGGCACCGAGGTCTGGGACGTCGACGGCAACCGGTTCCTGGATTTCGTCGCAGGCATCGCCGTCTGCGCCACGGGCCACGCGCACCCGAAGGTGGTCGACCGCGATCAAGGCGGCGGCCGACAAGTTCCTGCACATCTCGAGCGACTATTGGCACGAGAACATGACGCGGCTGACCGAGCGGCTGGCCGAGGTGGCGCCGATGGGTGAACCGGTGATGACCTTCCTGTGCCAATCCGGCACGGAGTCGGTCGAGGGCGCGATCAAGCTTGCCCGCTACGTGACCGGGCGTCCGCGCTACATCGGGTTCCTCGGCGGCTTTCACGGTCGCACGATGGGTTCGCTGGCATTCACCTCGAGCAAGTACACGCAGCAGAAAGGCTTTGCCCCGACGATGCCAGGCGTGACGCACGTGCCATACCCGAATTCGTACCGCCCTCTGTTCGTGGGAGCTGACCAGGGCAAGGCGGTGCTCGACTACATTCGCATGCTGTTCGAGCGCAACGTGCCGGCATCGGAAGTCGCTGCGATCATGATCGAGCCTCTGCAGGGCGAAGGTGGCTACCTGTGGCCACCCGACGGCTTCCTTGCGGGGCTGCGCGCACTCTGCGACGAGCACGGCATCCTGCTGATCTTCGACGAAGTGCAATCCGGCATCGGTCGCACCGGCAGGATGTTTGCCTGCGAGCATTCGGGCGTGCGTCCCGACATCCTGACGAGCGCCAAGGGCCTCGGTTCCGGCATGCCGATCGGTGCGATCATCGCGAAGAAAAGCCTCATGGAGCAATGGAAGCGCGGCGCGCACGGCAACACGTTCGGCGGCAATCCCCTCAGTTGTGCGGCGGCGCTCGCGACGCTCGACCTCGTGCAGTCCGAATATGCGGCCAACGCGGCGCGCGTCGGCGAGCATTTCATGGCCCGGCTGCGCGAGATGATGCGCGACTACCCATGCATCGGTGAAGTCCGCGGCAAGGGACTCATGATCGGCATTGAACTGATCGAGAACGACGCCGAACGGACACCCGCCCGGGCGCTGTGCAACCGGCTGGTGACGCGCGGCTTCTACAACGGGCTGCTGCTGCTCTCCTGCGGCGTCAGCACGGTGCGCTTCATGCCACCGCTGTCGGTCAGCATCGAAGAAGTCGACGAAGCGATCGGGATGCTGCGCACTGCCCTCGACGAGGCCCTGCAAGGCAAGGCAGCGTGACGTCAACGCCGCGGGACGCCCTTGACCAGGCGGCCGTATTGCTCGAGCAGCCGCACGAGGTCTGCATGCGGCAAGGCTTTCGCGTACGTGCCGCCGTTGCCCTGCATGTCACGCGCGGCGACCAGCGCGTTGACGATCGCTTCTTCGGTGCCTTGCACGGTGGCGCCGAACAACGGATCGAGATGGTCGTTGCCGATCGACGCGGACTGCGCAATCGTCGGCCCCTGCAGCGCAGCCGCATTCGCGGTCGAGAACGCGATGAAGATGTCACCGGAACCGTTGCCGGCGATGCTGCCCATGCGACCGAGGCCGAGCGCGGCACGGCGCGCGATGCGCCGCAGCTGATGCGGCAGCAGCGGCGCGTCGGTACCGATCACGATGATGATCGAGCCCGTCTCCGGGACCGGTGGCTTGACGTCCGTATAGATGCGATCGTTGCGGAGGTGCTGTCCTATCGGCACTCCCGCGATGCGCAGCGTGTCGCGCAGGCCGTAGTTGGCCTGCACGAGCACTCCGAGCGTGAACGACTGGCCGGCGATGGTGACGACGCGCGACGCCGTGCCGATGCCACATTTGAACTCGTGACAGATCATGCCGGTGCCACCGCCGACGTTACCCTCGGCCACCGGACCGGCCGTTGCCGTGTCGAGCGCGCGAAAGACGTGCTCCGGCCGCACGTGGAAACCATTGATGTCATTCAGGTGCCCGTCCCAGGTTTCCGCCACGATCGGGCAGCGACCACCAGTAGCCCGAGGCGTCGGCGGCCTTGGCACGCACGCGCCAGGCGATGACGGCATCGCGCACGACGCCGACGCTGTGCGTGTTGGTGATCAGGATCGGCCCTTCAACCGCACCGGATTCGTCGATCCACGCAGTGCCGGTCATCTCGCCATTGCCGTTCAGTGCGAACCAGCCGCCATACACGCTGGTGTCGAGCGAGTCGGCGCCACGCGGCAGGATGGCGGTGACCCCCGTCCGCACTTTGCGGCCATCGGCGAGATCCTCGATCAACGTCACCTGCCCGACCGTCAATCCCGCCACATCGGTGATCGCATTCAGCGGGACCGGGTGTGCCTTCGAACGGCACGCCGAGGTCGCGTGCTCGCGGGGCGGACGCGGCAGTCGTGGAAGTTGCGGCACGGGCCGGTGGCCGGCACGCGGCAGCAAGGCACTGGCAGCAACCAGACACGCAAAAATCAGGCAGAAACGCACTGTTTCATGGTAAAGCTCTGCGAACTCTTCGAGCAGCCGATGTCTGCGCGGACTTTACCCGACTCTGCACGCGCGACACGCGCGTAAATAACGAACAAGCGAGAACAAATGCAGCAGCGCAAGGAACTCGGCGTATGGATGTGCACGGCCCTCGTGGTCGGCAACACCATCGGCATCGGCATCTACGTGTTGCCTGCGTCACTCGCACCCTACGGTTTCAACGCGATGATCGGCTGGGGCATCACGGTGCTCGGCATGACCGTGCTGGCGCGCGTTTTCGCCCGCCTGGCGCGGGAGTTTCCCGCCGCCGACAGCCCGCACACATACATCGAGTCGACCAGCGGGCGCCTGGCCGCGTTCCTCTCGATCTGGTGCTACTGGGTCTCCTGCTGGATCACCAACGCCGCGATCGCCATCGGTCTCGTCGGCTACATCAGCAAGGTCGTGCCGGGCCTCGACGCCGTCTCGCCTGCGGTGCAGGCACTGGCACTGCTCTGGTTGCTCGTGGCAGTAAACCTGCTCGGTGTGCGGGCCGGCGGCAGGGTGCAGGTGGTGACGACCGTGCTGAAGTTGCTGCCGATGGCCGCGATCATCCTGCTCGGCGCATGGCTGCTCGTGACCGAGCCCGCGACTTATGCGAGCCACCCGCCGTCGACGCCGATAACGCTCGAAGGCCTGATGGCGGCTTCGACGATCGCGTTGTTCGCGATGCTCGGCATCGAATCGGCCGCGGTGCCGGCGGGTCGCGTGCGCGACCCCGAGCGCACCATCCCGCGAGCGACGATGGTCGGCACGCTGCTGACGGCAGCGATCTACATCGCGGTATCGTCGATCGCGCTGCTGCTGATCCGGCAGGAAGAGCTGGCGCAGTCGAGTGCACCATTCGCCGACCTGCTCGATACGTTCATGGGCGAGGGCAATGGCCGGCTGCTCTCGATCTTCGTCGTGATCAGCGGTCTTGGAGCGCTGAATGGCTGGACGCTGCTGGTCAGCGAGCTCACGGCCTCGATGGGGCGTCACGGTTTCCTGCCGCGCCCGGTCGAACGCCTCAACTCTCGTGGCGCCCCGGTCGTTGCATTGGTGCTCACGGGCGCGCTCGCAACGGCAATGATCATGATGAACTTCAGCAAGTCGCTGGTTGAAGGCTTCACGTTCCTGACGCTGGTGGTGACGGCCGCGAACCTGCCGCTGTACCTTTTCTGTGCCATTGCGCTGGTCGTGCTGGCGCGTCGCGGTCAAGCCAGGCTGCCCGGTGACGTGCTCGTGCTGGGCCTGCTCGGCACGGCGTACTCCGTGTTCGCATTTGTCGGGCTGGGCCGTGAACCATTCCTGTGGTCACTGGTGCTCGGTGCGGTTGGCCTGCCGTTGTACTGGCTGATGCGGAGACGGAATAGCACTTGAGCGTCTGTCGGCGTTAGCCGATGCGGCGCAGGAGCGAACGATGGACGGTTACTCGATGCATCGGCAGTTGCCTGCGCATGATCGTTCGAGTCGCCCCGGTTGGGCACGTCCGGCACTGGCCTTGCTGGTATTGGCCGTGACGGCGATGCCATTTGCAAGCCACGCGGAGCCGGCCTCCGATCGCGCTGGTGACTTCGTGGCCGACGGTCGCAGCTCGCTGGCGCAATTGTCGAGCGCGTACTCGGCGCTGGATCGAATCGCACGGCTGGCAGCCGGAGACGATCTATTCGTACCCTGACGAGGACGACCTTGCGATCAAGGGATGGCGCACGCCGCAACAAGGCGAGGCGCTATGGATTCTTGCAGGGATTCACGGCGAAGAGCCGGCAGGCCCCAACGCCATTGCTGCCAACCTTGCGAGCATCGTTGCGCTGGCAAAGTCCGGCGTGCCCATTGTCGTGATTCCGCTATGCAATCCGAAGGCCTACCGCCACAACTGGCGTTACCCGAATACGGCTGAGCGCGACTGGCACAAGGGCGGATACAGTGTCGGCGACGCCGAGTACCTGTTGCCCGATCTCGAAAGCGGCACGAAGCCGCGCGCCGCGGCGGCGCCGGGCCCGGAGACGCTCGCGCTGACGCAGTATGTCCTGCGACTGGTGAAGTCGTACCCGCCGCGACTCGTGCTGGACCTGCACGAGGACGAGCTTTCTCGCGAGGGTGGCTACATATATTCACAAGGCAGCGAGACATCGGACAACCTCGTCGGTGCCGAGATCGTCAGGCTGCTGCAGGCTGCCGGTATCCCGCTGCGCGAGTCGGGTCGCACGCGGTTCGGCGAGCCGATCGTGAATGGCGTGATCAGTCGTGACGACAAAGGCATGCCGATACGAGATGGCTCGATCGACGAGTTGCTGGCTTCGAAGGACGTATTCATCGATGGCAAACAAGCCCCGGGACCTGCGGCGCAAACCGTGATCGTGGTGGAGACGCCCGCGTTCGAAGGTTCGAGGCTCGCCCTGCGCGTCGCCGCCCAAGGCGCCGTCCTGCAGCGGGTGCGCGAACTTTGGCGATTAAACGCTGCCAGGGAATGAGCAGACCGCCGTGCCGGTCAGAGCGAAACTCTCACTTCGCCGCTATACGCGCTCTCGACGCCAGAGGTGTCGTAGGATTTCATCGCGAAATACCACGTGCCCGCCGTCAGCCCCTCGATCACGACCGAAGTGACGCCGGCACCTGCCAGCTTCACGGACTTTGAGTAAACGCGTGAAGCGGTACCGTAAAACACCTTGTACCCCGCGAGGTCGGTCAGTGCCGTGCCGTCCGTATTCCGCGTCGGCGCGGTCCACTTCAGTGTCACGGACCCCGTGGTGGAGGTACTGACGGTGATCGAGAACGGGGCCAGGAACGACGAGACTTTGCCGTCGCTGACGCCGATCACGATGTTCTTGTAAATACCTATGTTGGAGGAAGTTGGCGTGCCGTACAACGTGCCGTTGGACGTGTCGAATTTGGCCCATACGGGTTTACCTGAAATCTTGAACGTAAGCGAATCGCCGTCGGCATCGTAGGCAGTCGGCTTGAACGCGTACGGGCGGCCGACCCGAGCCGCAGACACAGGGGTTCCGGAGATACTGGGCGCGCGATTGCCGGTCGCCGTCGACTTCGTGACCGTGATCCAGAAGCCCGGCAACGTCGCGGACAACTTGCCGTCGGTCACGGTGATGCGAATCCCGGAGTACGTGCCGGCCGCGGTATTTCCCGGCGTGCCGTAGAGTTTTCCTGTCGCGGTTGAAAACGACGCCCATGCGGGCTTGCCGACTATTGAGAACTTCAAAGCCTGACCGTCGCTGTCGGCGGCGGTCGGTTTGAAGGAATACGGGGAGCCAGCGACGACAGTGTTGGCCGGCGTGCCGCTGATCGTAGGGGCATGATTCGTGCGAACCCGGATCGAGAACATAGGGAGCGACCGGCTGATCTGACCGTCGCTGACCTTGATGACAATGTTCGAGTACAGGCCCGTCGTGGCCGGTGTGCCTGCCAGCGTCCCGGTAGCGGAATCGAAGCTCGCCCAAGCCGGTTTGTTTGCAATCGAAAATCTCAATCGGTCGCCGTTCGAATCGCTAGCCGTTGGCACGAAACGATAGCGAAAACCAACGAAGACAGAACTCGGGGGCGTGCCGCTGATTGTCGGGGCGACGTTGGCGGCTTGGACGGGGAAGGCGACTGTGAAGAAAGCGAAGGATGCGATGACGAGGAACGCGGGTCGAATTGCAAAGAGCATCAGTGTGTCGTTTCCAGGTAGCCCGCTTGCCAGCGACACAGTCGATGGAGCGGCACATCGCGCCTCGCCCTGGGGGCGGCGGCGCCATTGATGGATGAACGTGCTCGGCATCAACCAAGGCTCACGCCAGCACGAGAAAAGAAATGCAATAACGCCGACAACGGCGGTCAGAAGACTCCGATACGGAATCGAGGGGGTAAGGAAAACATACGGCCCGCCTGCCTTGCGTCGCAAGCGAAGCCGACTGAAAAGTACCGAAAAAATAGGCCTGCGAGGACAAAATTAACTTGGCCACGGCGCAAATTTGGCTGACATCGCCTTCATTTGGGCCGCGAAATTTGCAGCAGCATGATAACTGTTCGAATCGTGGCGTTTCGTAGGGCTCGTTTCGTAGGGCTTATTAACCGGGGCTCGGGGGAAAATTGCGCCGGCTTCTAGGAACAATAGCGGACAGCGACTTTCCCTCCGGCCACGCATAGTCAGCAACTAGGTGGGCCATGCGCCCGGTACAAGAAGAGTTGACCATGAACCCAAACCTGGTTGATGACCTCGCTGCCCAACGCAGCACCGTCAAACGCAGCGGAATTCGAGCGGCGCTTGCTGCCAGCGTTGGAGCAGTATTTCTTCTTGGCGGCTGTGCTTCGACACCGCGCGCCAACCGCGCAGATACAAGCCGCACAACAGGCCATCGCCGACGCGGAACGAGCCGAGGCAGGCGAACATGCCGCAGGCGAGTTGACTCAAGCCCGAACCAGGCTCGCGTCCGCCAATACCTCCGTGCAGGACGAGCAGATGGAAGAAGCGGCGCGATTGGCGGAGGAGGCGCGGGTCGACGCTGAACTGGCCGCCGCCAGGACCGCGGCCGCAAAAGCGCTCGCTGTCAATGACGAAATGAAACGCAGCACGAAGGCGTTAGTCGAGGAAATGCAGCGCAACACAGGAAACCCGCAATGAAAGAAATGGCCACACCGACGAGGGCCGCCGGCCAGTTGACCGGCATGGCACTGATTTCATTGTTGCTTGTCGGCTGCGCATCAAAACCAGTCGCGCCGGATGGCGCGGCACAGGTGCGCGCCGATCTAACGCGTTTGCAATCCGACCCGCAATTGGCGCCGCTCGTGACCGTGGAACTACGCGACGCGGATGCCGCGGTGCTGGCGGCCGAGACGCCGACAGATGAGGAAGCAGTCGCGGATCACCGGGTGTATCTTGCGATTCGAAGAATAGAGATCGCGAGAGCGCTCGCCGAAGCACGTCAGGCGGAAAAAGAGCGCCAAGCGATCGCCGCGGATCGCGACAAGGCGAGATTGACTGCACGCGAGAGCGAGGCCGATGCCGCGCGGCAGAAAAACGTGGAGTTGCAGCGCGAGATCGACGCATTGCAAGCGCAGGCCACGGATCGTGGCATCGTGCTGACGCTGGGCGACGTCCTGTTCGAAACCGGCAGGGCGGACCTTAAGGCCGGCGCAACTGCCGACCTGGGCAAACTCGTCACGTTCCTCGGCAAGTATCCCGAGCGTTCCGTGATCATAGAAGGCCACACGGACAACGTGGGCGGCGAGGACTTCAACCTCGGCTTGTCACAGCGTCGCGCCGACGCGGTACGCTCCTATCTCCTGCAACAAGGTGTCGATGCGTCACGCATCGAGGCCTCGGGAATGGGCGAGGGTGTGCCGGTCGCGTCGAACGGCACGGCAACCGGGCGACAGCAGAACCGTCGCGTCGAGATCATCATCAGTAATCCGCCGCCAGTCGCCTCGAGATAGGTCCGGGACGATACGGAGGCTCAGACCGGACTCACGGCTGCGAAGTCGATGAAGCCGCGCTCGACGTCCGTGTGCACGAGCTCGACGCGGACACGCTCGCCTACGTCGAGACCGCTGAATCCGCGTATGACTCGGCCTTCGGCGGCGGGACCGGAGATCCGCACCCAGGTGCCCTTGTCGGAGGCGCCGGTTACGATGCCGTCGAACCGCGCTCCGACCCGGCCGGCCAGCAGCAGTGCGGCGGCCGACTTGCGCACCTGTCGCTCGACCTTTTCGGCGTTGTTTTCCTGTTGCGTGCAGTGCCCCGCGAGCGCCTTGAGTTCGTCATCGCCATAGGGCGACGGCGCTCCGGTGAGCGCTGCCTTCACTAATCGCTGCGCAATGAGGTCGGGGAAGCGGCGGTTGGGTGCCGTCGAATGCGTGTAATCGCGTACGGCCAGCCCGAAATGTCCCTCGGACTTTTGACCCGGCACCTCGAGTGCGTACTCGCCGGCTCCGAGCAGTTTGACCACGGCGAGCGAAAGCTCCGCAAATCGCGCCGGCTCTGCCAGCCGTCGCCTGGTCAGGAACGCATCCAGCGCGGTAGCGTCCGGCGCGGGCGGTAACTCATCGCCGGCTGCGGTCGCGAGCGCAACGATTCGATCCCAGCGTTTTGGCGCGCCGAGCACCCGTCGCAACGAGGGCAGGCCTTTCTGCTCGAGATACCGCGCGGTGACGCCATTGGCGGCAATCATGAAATCTTCGATCAGTTCCTTGGCGCGGTTCTTCCTGTCCGGCCGCAGGTCCGCGAGCGCACCGTCGGCAAAAACTGCGCGGACTTCCAGCGTCTCGAGTCGCAGCGCACCCAGGGCGTGACGCACGCGCTTCAGCGATTGCGCCACCCGATCCTGGATGCGCAATTGTTCGTCGAGCCCCGGCATGGTCGCGACCTTCGCAGGCACGGGCCCGGTGCCCTCGAGCCACGCCGCCACGTCGTTGTAGGCGAGCTTGGCGTGATTGAGGACGACCGCCCGATAAATGTCCGATTCCAGCATCGTGCCGTCGGCAGCAATCAGTCATCTCCATGACAATCGCAAGACGGTCGTCGCCCTCGCCCAGCGAAGTGAAGTCGGTCGAAAGCTTTTCCGGCAGCATCGGAAAGATCTGCGCCGCGGTATAGACCGACGTCGTGTTGGTTGCTGCATGACCATCGGTGGCAGACCCTTGCGGGACCAGGGCATCGACATCGGCGATCGCGACGAGGATTTTTACCTTGCCGTCACCCAGTGGTTGGGCGACCGAAAGCTGGTCGAGATCACGAGAATCGTCATTGTCGATCGACGACCAGGCCAGCTCGCGCAGATCGCGGACCGCAGCATCGGCAGCAACGGCCGCTTGCTTGACCTGATCGGTCTCGCGACGCACGGCGCTGGAGAACTCGGGCAACAACCCGCGTTTCAGCATTGCATCGTGAGCAATGCGGCGAAGTTCGTCCTTGCCGCTGGTCTTTGCTGTTGTCATGGTTTTTGTTACAGGGAAAAATATCGGTGATGCATGGCCTGCGTCAGACTGCGGCTTGCGGTCGCGGAGCCGCCCGCAATACCAGCACGGCATTGGCGCCCCCGAAAGCAAACGAGTTCGACAGCATCGTGCGCGCGGCAACACCGTCGCGAGCCGCATTCGGTACGTAGTCGAGATCGCACTCCGGATCGGGCTCCGACAAATGCATCGTCGGCAAGGCGACGGTGTGTTGCATGGCCAGCAGCGAAAGCACACATTCGACGGCCCCGGCGGCGCCAAGCAGGTGGCCATGGATCGCCTTGGTCGCGCTGATCGGAATCCCGTAGGCGTGTTCGCCGAAGACGATCTTGATCGCAGCGGTCTCGACGCGGTCGTTGGCCGGCGTGCCGGTACCGTGGGCATTGATCGCGTCGATGGCCCCGGGCTCGATTGCCGCAGATACCAGCGCCGCGCGCATCGCCGCAACCTGCCCTTCCACGCTGGGCCGCGTGATGTGGCTGGTGTCGTTCGAAAAACCATAACCCACAATTTCGCCCAGCACAGGTGCGCCGCGGGCAATGGCGTCCGTCCACGGTTCGAGCACGACCATGGCCGCGCCCTCGCCCAGCACCATGCCGGTTCGGTTTCCGGCGAACGGCTTGCAGGACGCGGATGGCTCGTTCCGCATCGACCGCGGCCAGTGTGTGCAAGGCCTCCCAGGCTTTCAGTGAGCCCAGCGACAGCGGAGCTTCCGCGCCACCGGCGATTGCGAAGTCGACATCGCCGCCCGCAACGCGCCGCCATGCTTCGCCGATTGCAACGGCGGAAGACGAACATGCCGTCGAATACGTGAAGTTTGGTCCGCGCAGATCGTGCTCGATCGCGATCCATGCCGCGGCTGCGTTGTGCATGCCCATCAGCACGGTGTATGGCTTGATACGGTCCGACTGGTCGCCATACAACGTCTTGTAGCCATCGTCGCTGGTGAGCGTGCCCCCCATGCCGGTGCCGAGAAAGACGCCTGCCCGCTGCCGGTCGATCGTGGCGAGGTCGATCTGCGAAGTGCCAAGCGCCTGGTCTGCGGCCACCAGTGCGAACTGGCTGAACCGGTCGAGCATCCGCAACCTGGGTGCCGGGAACCATTTTTCACCGGCGAAGTCCGCTGACGCCGCCAGTGGAGCCGGCATCCGGCCTGCGAACTCCTCGAGCCTATGGATGCCGGACCGTCCGGAGCGTGCATTTGCAATAGCGTCTGCGGCAGTGTTGCCCAGCGGCGAGACGATTCCGATGCCAGTGACCGCGACTCGCCTCATGCGCTTGGAGAAACGACTGCATGCTGGGCCGCAATGAGACCGTCGATGTAGCGAACCACGTCGCCGACGGTCGCCAGCGACACCGGCTCGCCGGGTATCGCGACCTTGAATTCATCCTCGACATTGAACATCAACTCGGCAACGCCCAGGGAATCGATCCCGAGGGTTTCCAGCGTTGCATCTTGCGTCAGGGTCGCCGGATCGAGTTCGTAGTCTTTCACGAGCAGCACGCGGAGTCGTTCGAAGGTGTCGTTCATGGCCAGTCCTTTCTGATCGGTCCTACATGCGGCGCGTTGCAGCAGATTTCGCCTGCGGCAGGCTCGCCTGCGCGGCGCGTTCCGCCAGCCTGCCGATTGCCGCTGTATTTGCGACGCTGTGTGTCTTGCCCGCCAATTGTGCGCCCAGCGTCATGAATCCGGGCCATGCCCGGCCGAGTGCCAGCAACGAACTCGAAGCAAGGGGGCGCATCGCCGCGTGCGCGAATGCAGCCGCGAGGCCGAGTCGCGGCACGAAACATCGGCGCCATTCGGCCGCATAGCGTTGTGCGATTTCGCGTTGCCGGGTCCGCGTCGGCATCGGCGACGTCGCTCCGTCGCCCGACAAATGCCTGCAGAGCAATGCTGCCGATTGCATGGCCATGCTCATGCCCTCCCCGATGATCGGGTGCGCCTCGCCTGCAGCGTTGCCGATGCGATAGGGATCGTCCTCCGAGGCCATTCGGATGCCGGGTTTGAGCGGTCCGGACGCGAGCCACGGTCCGTCGCGCGTGGCCGCGTCCAATGCGGCACGCACGCCACGACATTGACGCTTCAGAAACAGCTCGATCGCCTCGCCAGCCCGCATTCCCGGCGCTGCCCTCCGGCACGCGTCGAGGCGGTCGCGGCGAATGCAGCAGGCGACGGTCGTCACGCCGCGATCCGCCACGACCATGCCGCCATATCCGCCGTCGAAAGCGAGGATCGGCAGCAAGCCCTCGGCGAGCGACGTGTCGCGGAAATTCGCCTTGAACGCAAGCAGATCGCCTGGACGACGCTCGGACGGCCGCAACGGCCGGTCCGATGGCAGCGCTTCCCAGGAGCCGTGCGCATCGATAGCCACGGGCGCGCGGAGAACTGCGGTGACCCCGGAGTTGCGGTGAGCGGATGCTGCAGACCCAATCGCCCGGCGTGCCCGCCAGCGCCTGGATCGCCCAAGGCTGCAGGACGGTGGCGCCCACGGACCGCGCCTGCTCGACGAGGAGCGTATCCAGCGTTTCGCGGCCGAGCGCCCTACCCCAGCGGTAGCCCGGATTGGCCGCGGCGGGCAGGCTGGCTTCTACGCAACCATCGCGCTGCAGCAGGGCGACCCGGCGCAAGGCAGGGCCGGCGGCTGCGTTGAATGCCGGACCGACGCCGACCGCATCCAGCAACGCCAGGTTGCTGGCGGCAACGCATTCGCCGCAGACCTTACGGCGCGGGAAGGTTTCCTTTTCAACGAGGGCAACTGACCAACCCGCTCGCGCCAGCAGGATGGCCGCCGTGGATCCGGCTGGTCCGGCACCCACGATCACGACGTCGAAAGTGGTGCGCATCAGTGCTGCGCCGCGCGCTGCGCGCGAAAGAAGTGGCTGAACGGACCGGCCGCATACTCGTCGATGCGCCACTCGACCCCGGTGTGGGGCCAGAGAGTCGACAGTTCCTTGCCGTTGAACCCCGCATGTACGCTCAGCACGGCGTCGGTCCGTGTCACGGCGCTCGCGCCGATCGCGCCGACCAGGTGACTTCCCGCCAGCGCGAGCCAGTCGCGACGCGGCTCGCAAGCAACGAACCGATCGGTGCTCGAAGCGATTGCATCGAGCAGCGCCGTGAGTTCGCCCCCCGCGAAGTGATGCAGGAACAGATTGGCGATGATGAAGTCCCATCGCTGCGTGGCGTTGCCCGGGACTCGCTCGTGTGCAGGAGCGTCGGCCCAGTCCGCGACGTTCATGACCTTGGTCTCCACGGTCCAGCCAAGCCGGGCGTATGCCGCGATAGTCGCGTGGCCGACCAGCGGCTGTCGATCGAGCAATGTCAGCTCTGCTGCCGGCCACTGCGTGGCGAGCGCATTTGCGACGCGGAGCATGAGCGTGCCATCGCCCGCGCCCAGTTCGAGTATGCGCAACGCGGTGTGCCGCGAACGCTCGGCAATCATTTCGCGAAGTCCCGTGACCAGGATCGGGCAAGTGCCCATGATCCGGTGCACGCGCTGCAAGTCGCGACGTGCCCGCGCGGCGACCGGGTCGCTTGCAGCGAGCCCGTCCAGTAATTCCGGTTCCACCTTTCTCGGCAGCGTCATGTCCGTGACTTGCCGCGCGCTCAGGACGAACGACGGGTAGTGCAGTTCATCACTGCACCTGCAGCAACGCGCCGTAGCAACTGAACCCGGCACCGAACGACGACAGCCACCATGGGCCGGCAGGCGCAGCATCGGCGAGCGCGGCCTCGAGCACGAAGAACACGAACGCACTCGAGAGGTTGCCGTATTCACGCAACATCGCCGCGCTGTAGCGCAGTGCGTCGGGATCCAGTTGCAGGCGGCGCTCGAGTGCCAGCAGCACATCGCGTCCGCCGGCGTGCATGAGCCAGGTGCTCACGTCCGTCGGATCCAGGCCCGCTCGACCCAGCACCGTGTGCAGGACATCGTGCGCGTGTTCCGCGGCTAACGCCGGCACGGCCCGTGTCAGCACATTGCGCAGCATGCCGGCGCGTTGTTCGAACATCAGTGACTTGCGTGCCGTGGGATCGATCCACGAGGTGCTGTCGAGCCATTCGACCTGTCGCGCGCCGGGGCGCGGCTCGTTCGACAGGATCGCCGCGCCCGCGCCGTCACCGAAAAGACAGGCGCTGATCAGCACACCGGGGTCGTTGTCGAGGTACATCGCCGCGCTGCTGACCTCGACGCAGACCGAGAGCGTGTGACGACACGAGCCCGACTCCAGCAACGCGCGCGCGAGCTGCAGGTTGGGCAGCGCGGCAGCGCAGCCGTGCCCGACCAGGTCGAAGGCCTGTACGTCGGAACGCAATCCCAGTTGCTCGATCATGTATCCGGTCAGGCCAGGACACAGATAGCCCGTGCACGTGCTGACGACCACGGCGTCGATATCCGCAGGCGCGATTGCCGCATTCTCGAGTGCACGCCCTGCGGCCTCCCCGGCCAGCGCGGGCGCGTGCATCAGGAACCGCTGTGCGAGCGTGTCCGGGTCGATGGCAAACACCTCGGCAAGCGTATCGACGGCGAGCCGGCGGGCCTCGATACCGTTGTCCCGTTGCAGCACGGTGCGGGCAAGCGAGTGCGACCGCGCATCCAGCCGCGCAAACCAGTCGGACTGCTGAAACGCATACAGGCAATCGGCCTTCGTATAACGCGTTGCCGGGGTGGCAGTGCCAATTCCTCGAATAAACATGTTCTTATCGGACTCCGATGCCACCGGAAGACGCGCGGCGCGCCGCAACGCGGGTGGCCCTTGAGCCACAAACCACCGCGTGCAGTTTTAGATATAGCGCCAGTTGGGTCTGTCAGACAAGCCGCGGGTGGCCGAAGTTCTGGAATCGGTGAGGCCAGGCAATGGCGGTCACGGCGCCAGGCGTACAATCACACTTTGGAGGTCGGAGTCCGTGCTTCGCTGCACCTGTAATCGCCGCGGTCGTAATCGCCGCTCTCGGCTCGCCCGGGCGTCATGCATTTGGAGTGACGCCGCGCGGTTCGCGTCGACCGTGCTGGTGGTGCTCGTCCTCGGTGTCACCTTGAGCTTCGCCGACACAGCCCCCGAGGCCCACCCCGCGCTGATTCCGGTAATACCGGCGCTGATGCCCAGCCTGGAGGAAGTGCTGGTCACCGCGCCGGAGCCACGCTACGTCGCGCCAACCACGCGCGATGGCATCGGTCGAATCTGGGCGCCGGTATCGATCAACGGCAAGGGGCCGTATCGGCTCGTGCTGGACACGGGAGCCAGCCGTTCGGCCATTACGCAGAAAGTGGCCGACGAGCTGGCGCTGCCCATCCTGGCAGACGCGGTGAGATTGCGGGGTGTGACCGGCTCGTCGATCTCATCGGCCGTCAAGATCGATACGCTCGGATTCGGTGAGCTGTTGATCGAGGACACGACGGTACCGATCGTCGCAGACGCCTTCGGCGGCGCCCAGGGCGTGCTGGGCGGCGAGGGCTTCAAGGACAAGCGGATAGTCATCGAGTTTCACAAGGATCGGATCAGCATAGCGCGTTCGAATCGGCAGACCGCACCGCCAGGGTTCTGGGTTGTGCCGTTCAAGTACTCCGCTGGTCGAGGCATGCGGGTGAATGTCAAAGTCGGCCAGGTGAATGCGATTGCAATGATCGATACGGGCGGCCAGGTCACGATCGGCAACCTGGCGTTACGTCAGGCGCTGGCCCGCCGACGTGGCGAGCGCGACGTGTTCGAGGACGTAATCATCGGCGTCACCGAGGACATCCAGAAAACGGCGCGGATGCGCATCCCCAGCATCGCCGCCGGCCAGCTGATCGTGCGCAACGCCGAAATCAGCTTCGGCGACCTGCACATTTTCAATCACTGGAAGCTCGAGCAGAGGCCGGCGTTGCTCATTGGCATGGACATACTCGGCGCGCTCGACACGCTGATCATCGATTACCGACGCAGCGAACTGCACCTGCGGATCGAGCACTGAAGCAGAACGGCCCTCTGGGCAGGCCGGTGTCGCGCAACCGTGCCTTGCGGCGGAATGTCAGTTCCAGGAAATCACACGTCCGGCCGTCCGCCGCCAACGTGAGTGGCGCGGTCGTCGACGCCGTTCGTCGCAAGCGGTGGGACGGTGCAATGCCGGGCGCGCAGAGTTCGGCGGGACGGCCTGCACGGGCCGCATCAGGCCCGCAGGAAGAAAGTGCCGAGAGATATTGCGATTGTCGGTGGAGGCCCCAGTGGCATGACCGCAGCGCTGCTGCTGGCGCGCGCCGGACATCGCGTGCGTCTGTTCGAAGCGGCTACGGGACTGGGCGGGCTCTGGGCAGCCCGGCTGGACGCAAACGGGCATTACGTCGGCGAGAATTCCTGCAAGGTATACCAGTCGACATACCACTCAGTGCCCGCACTGTTCGGCCTGATTGGAACACGTTGGCAGGATCACTTCCTGCCGCGACATGACCTGAAATCAGAGTGGCTGGACCCCTTTATCGCCGACAGCACGGTCACGGACCTCGCGAAGCTGGGTTACGCGTTCGCGCTCCACCTGAGCGGGCTCCGGTCGTACCAAAATGTCTCGATCGAGGACTGGCTCGAACGAAACAGGCTGACCGAGCCCTGCCAGGCGTGGCTGCGGGCGACCGCACTGGGTGGCATCGCCGGCACATTGCGCATGACCCTCTGGGAACTGCTGCATCGACTTCGCAGCAACCTCGGCTCCGTCTTTGGCAACAAGGCCAGCGTCCTGTACTGGAACAAGCAACCGCCCAACACCTGCGGCGGATTCGTCACGCTGTGGCACCAGGCGCTCGAACGACTGGGCGTGGAAGTCAGGCTGGGCGCCGCGGTGTCCGGTCTCGAGCAGGAACGGCACCGTGTCGTCATCAAGACCGCCGACGGGGTTCGGCGTTGCGCCGAGGCAGTCTTCCTGGCCGTGCCGCCTCCAGCACTGCGAGACTTATTTGCGCAGAGCAGCAATCGCATCGCCAGCGGCTTCGGGCATTCACGTCAGCACCTTGACGTGGTGCTCAGCGAATCGGTCTACCAGCACCTTGGGCTCGCGTGGTTCTTCGACCGGCCGATACAACGTGAATTGCCCTTGGGCGGACACAACGTGCGAAGGGGTTGGCACCCGATACTGGTGCAGCACTCGCAATACAGATCCTATCTCGGCGCGCCCGCGGTGACCGCGGTCGTGGGGTCGGTGAGCCTCGCCACGGACTTCGTGCATCCGGTGCATCACACGACCACGAGGGACCATTCGCCCGAGGAACTCTTGCGAATCATCTGGGAAGACGAGCGACGAGCCGACCCGACACTGCCCGTGCCCATCGACGCGCGTGCATTGGGTATTTCCAGTGCCACGCAAATCGTGCACCACGGCGCCTTGCCGGTGCGCGCCGCCGGATCCGAGGTGTACATCGCCACAAACCTGAATGGCCGCTCGCCCTACTTCACCTCGTCACTGGAATCCGCGATACAGGCAGGGGCCGCGGCGGCTGCCGCGTTCGATCCAGGCATCGAGAGGTTGCCGGTCGGGGGTTGATCGAGGTCAGCGCAGGTATAGCGCAATCAAGAGCAACACGACGGCGAACGCCTGCAGGCCGACGCGCGCCCACATCAGTGGCGTACTGAACTCGCGGTCAGACGCTTCGCCTCCACTCATCGAGAGCAGGCCCAGGAACAACGTGAGGACGGTGGCGGCCAGCGCCAGAAGCACCACGACGAGCAGCGGATCCATTGTTGATTCCCCAGGTTGCTGTAGATCTTGCCGAAGTATAGGCGCGGCGCCGGTGCCTAGCGACGGGTGCAAGACGGGCCACCAGGTATGCCCCATCGGTCGGTTGGGCGGACGCCCTGCTCCCGACGGGCACGATGCGTCCCGGGCCGTGGTTTGGTATAAATCGTGGAGCCGGGTGCAACTCCCACCAGGAAAACTCGCATGTTCACGAAAGCCTTGTCGACGGCGCAGGTGCTGGTGCTGGCACGTTTTGCGCTGATGCTGATCGAGATGGCGCTGATACGCGCTCATCTGGTCCGCGGACGCTATACCGTCAAGGACACCCTGGCCTCGGTCAGCATGCGGGCCGGCAATTACGCGACCAACATACTGCTCGCCGGAGTTACCGTCGCGACGTTTGCCTATTTCTACCAGTTCCGTTTGTTCGACATCTCGATGAGTTCACCGTGGGCCTGGGTGGCCATCATCGTGCTCGACGACTTCGCGTACTACTGGTTTCATCGGATCAGCCACGAATGCCGGTTCTGGTGGGCCGCGCACGTCAATCATCACTCGTCGCAGGAGTACAACCTCTCCACCGCCATCCGGCAGCCCTGGACGGGCGTGCTCGTGGGCACGTGGGCACCGTGGTTCGTGCTCGCGCTGATCGGGTTCCCACCGGAGATGATCTTCCTGCAGAGCGGCCTCAACCTGCTGTACCAGTTCTGGCTGCACACCGAGGCCATTCGACGCATGCCCGCGTGGTTCGAGTACCTGTTCAACACCCCGTCGCATCACCGGGTGCATCACGGTGCCAACCCGCGGTACGTGGACCGCAACTATGCCGGGACCTTCATGGTCTGGGATCGCTGGTTCGGAACGTTCGCGGCCGAGACGGACGACGATCCCCCGAAATACGGCCTCATCAACAACATCCAGACCTACAATCCGCTGCGAATCGCGTTCCACGAATGGATCGCGATGTTCCACGACCTGCGGCGTGCGCGAAGCGTGCGCGAAGTTGTCGGCTACGTGTTCGGTCCACCGGGGTGGCGACCGGATGGCAGGGGCCCCACGGCCGCAAACATTCGAGCGGCCTGGGTCGGCGGCCCCGGTCCGACGAGCATGCCCGCCCTGGACGGCCGCATGCTCGCAGTCAACGATCGCGAAAACACGCCTCTGCTGACGAGCCATGCCATCGACGCCAGAGTCCGGTCCTGAACCTCGCAAGGGGCAGGGCGATGTAAAACTGACGCGGGATGAGTTTGGCCGGCGCTTTCGCGAGCGATTCTACGACCCCATATTTGATTCGGTGCGATCCGAGCTGGACCGATTGGTCGAGGTGGCGTGGACCGCTTACGACGAATACCGCAAGAGTCCGCGCAAGCGCAGTGCGGGCGCCGGCTTTGCCGACCCGGATTTCGAGTTGCCGCTGGAATGGCTTGCAGCGCGGGCAGAAATTAACGCGGCCGAGCAACGTCGGCGCGAACCGCTGGGGCCGACACGAATCCTGCTCGTCTGCGGCGGCGCGCGTCACGACCAGACCTGCCCGGGCGAGATGTCCAAATCGTTTCGCCTCGCCTCGATGGCTCGCGAAGAAATCGAGCACACGGCGGGATTCGAATGCGACCTGCTCGACCTGAGCATGCTCACGGCGCAATACGGCCGGCAGATACTGCCCTGCAAGGCCTGTGTGTCGACGGCCATGCCGCTCTGTCATTGGCCGTGTTCGTGTTACCCGAACCATGCCATGGGACAGGTCAACGACTGGATGAACGAGATTTATCCGCGCTGGGTCGCTGCGCATGGCGTGATGATCGTTACGCCGGTGTACTGGTACCAGGCGCCGAGCGTGCTCAAGCTGATGATGGATCGACTCGTGTGCGCCGACGGCGGCAACCCGGACCCGACGACCACGCACGGCAAGGATCCGGCCAGGGCGAAAGCCCTGGAACTAAAGGGCTGGGACTATCCGCGGCACCTGGCTGGGCGCTATTTCTCGATCGTAGTGCATGGCGATGCCGCAGGGACCGAGACCCTGCGCCGCTCGCTGACCGACTGGCTGCAGGACATGCACCTGATACAGGCGAGCCCCGCCGCGACCATCGATCGCTACATTGGCTACTACGAGCCGTATGCCACGAGTCACGAAGCACTCGACAAGGACGTGGCATTGCACGCCGAGGTTCGCAACGCTGCCAAATCATTGATACATGCCGTGCAGCAGGACCGTACCGGGTAAGCGAGACAGCCGCGACCTCGAACTCAGGGATCCGCGACCTAAATAGTCCGCGTTCTGGCAGCGTTTGGAACACGGTTCATGGAGGCGGCTGTCTGTGTCCTGCCCACGTGAGCGCCGCATCCACGCGTTCCAGCAGCTTGCTTTGTGCCGCGGCACCGGTCCGTGTCACTTGTCCGACCATGATCGGGTCTAACCAGGGTGCCGCTTCGTCGAGACACGCGCAGAGTTCCCGGATGCAATCGCTACGTGCCTTCACGGCGTCGCGCAGCTTGGCAATGTCCTGTGCCAGCACCGCAATCTCCTGGGCCTGGGCCTCGATCGTCAGGTTGGCCGCGTCCAGGTCGGCCGAAAGCCTGCTTTTTTCCTTGAGTGCTTCGAACACGCCCAATCCTCCATTTACGATCACCAGGCCCGGACGCAGTCTCGAGTCAGACCGAATCAGCGGCTGCTCTTACGCTTGGCGGAAGTCTTGCGCCTACGACTTGCCGATGTGCGTGAACTGCTGCTTTTTCGCGGCACCTTCCCGCCCGCCTTGCGCGCCTCGGAAAGTCCGATCGCGATCGCCTGTTTGCGACTGGTGACGCGCTTGCCGGAGCGACCGCTCTTGAGCGTACCCTTTTTGCGCTCATGCATCGCGCGCGCCACTTTCTGCTTCGCCTTCGGGCCGTAACGACTCGCCATGTTGTACTCCTGTTTACATGGTCGCACTGACCTTACTGCGGTTGCGCCAAATCTCTGTCAGCCGGGCGGCCGAGGTTTTGCCGCCAAAGCGCAGACGCATGATTGGACTGGTTACCCTACTCGGAATTCGCGCCTGAATCTGATGCGCGGGCTGCGGTTCGCGCCGCCAGGGTGAATCGCCAGTGTTGACTTATGTCAGCATATTCCTATGGAAACCGAGACCCAACGTAACTACCCTTTGTGATCGATCCAGCCGCGTATAACAGTGACAACAGGTGGTTGGTTCGACAGCGATGCCGAATCCATATCGCCGTGCAGCGGCGAATCGCTGCATAGGTGGCAACGGCCAATCACGCGCGAGTGAGGTTTCGTTTGAACAGCCGACCGGAGCCGCTGTCCTTCTTGACTGGCGGCGGCGAAATGGGTGCGCGGATCCGGGCACACGACTGGGCAGGCACGAAACTGGGGCCGCCTGAGCGCTGGCCCGCGCCGCTGCGCACGGCGGTCCGCATCCTGCTCACGACCAATCATCCGATCTTTATCTTCTGGGGTCCGGACTGCATCTGTTTTTACAACGACGCCTACAGCAAATCGCTGGGGCCCGAAAAGCATCCATCCATGCTCGGCGCGCATGGTAGAGAGGTCTGGGATGAAATATGGCCAATCATCGGTCCGCAAATCGCCCAGGTCATGGCGGGTCGCGGCGCCACGTGGAATGAGAACCAACTGGTACCCATCACGCGCAATGGCTGGCTGGACCAGGTTTACTGGACCTATAGCTACGGTCCCATCGACGACGAGGCCGCGCCGGACGGGGTCGGTGGCGTGCTGGTCATCTGCACGGAAACGACCGCCCAGGTTCTAGCACAGCAACAGTTACAGGCAGCGGGGCAACGCTGGCGCACGCTCTTCGACCAGGCGCCGGGCTTCGTGTGTGTGCTGAGCGGCGCCTCGCATCGCTACGAGTACGCCAACGACCGCTACCTGCAGTTGATCGGCAAGCGCGAGATCGTCGGTCGAACGGTTGACGAAATCAGCCCGGAAGCAAATGAGCAGCATTTCACGGGCCTGCTCGACAACGTGTATCGCACGGGCGATGCGTACGTCGCTTTTGCCGCGCCTATCTTGCTCAACCGCGCGGTAGGTCACCCCGCCGAACTGCGCTACCTGGATTTCGTCTACCAGCCGATACGGGAACCTGACGCCAGCATCTCGGGAATATTCGTCGAAGGGTACGACGTCACGGACCGCAAGCTCATCGAGAACGCGCTGGCAGAAAGCGAACGTCGGCTGCGAATCGGTCTCGAGTCGGCGCGCGGCGGCGTGTACGAGTGGCACATCGACACGGGCCAGGTTCACTGGACCGATGGCCACTACACATTGCTGGGTTTCGCACCCGGGCAGGTCCAACCGACCTATGACCTCTGGCGCCGCCACGTCCATCCGGAGGATTTCGAGCGCGTGACGACCGCGATCACGAGATCCCTGCAGACCGGCGAGCGTTATTCCGCGGAGTATCGTGTGGTGCGCGCCGACGGCACGGTGCGATGGGTGCATGGGCAAGGGCTGGTCGTTTGCGAACCTGGTCAATCGAAGCGAATGGTTGGAGCGCTGATCGACATTCATGAGCGCAAGCAGGTCGAGGCCGCGCTGCACAAGAGTGAGCGACGTTTTCGCCGCATGGCGAACGACGTTCCAACGCTCGTCTGGATGACAGACTCGAGCGGAGCCATTGAATTCGTCAACCGCCGCAGTTGCGAGTTTTTCGGCGTGACCCTGCAGGAACTGCAGACGGACGGATGGCAGCGGCTCGTGCATCCGGATGACCTGGAAAGCAGCCGAGACGTATTGGCTGAAGCACACACCGACAAGACAGGTTTCAGCGTGCGCATCCGCATGCGGCATGCGTCCGGCGAATGGCGGTACATGGAGCCGACCGGATCTCCTAGGATGACGGAGGATGGCGAGTACCTCGGCCATATCGGCATGTGTCCTGACGTCACGGAGATGGTTTCGTCGCAGACACTGTTGCATGAGGCGGACCGTCGGAAGGACGAGTTCCTCGCCACGCTGTCCCATGAACTTCGCAATCCGCTGGCACCCATTCGCAGCGCGGCGAGGATCCTCCGCGCGCAGGAAGCAGAGCCGAAATCACGCAAGTGGGCGTCCGAGGTCATCGATCGCCAGGTCCGAACGATGGGCGCGTTGCTGGACGACTTGCTGGACATCTCGCGGATTACTCACGGCACGCTCACGCTCTCCCGGCAACTCGTCGGGTTGTCGGGCGTAGTGGACGCTGCGCTCGAAGTTGCGCGGCCCGTGATCGAGGCACGGCGGCACCGGCTCATCATCGACGTGCCTGCGACCCCCATCGAGATCGAAGCCGACCCGCTGCGGCTCTCGCAAGTGTTCTCGAACCTGTTGACGAATGCCGCCAAATACACCGACCCGGGCGGCCTGATAACGTTTTCAGCAAGAGCCGAGGGCGACGCGGTCAACATTGCCGTCACCGACACGGGTATTGGCCTCGCCCGTGAGTCGCTTACTCACGTTTTCGGGATGTTTTCACAAGTGAAGTCGGCGCTGGATCGTTCGGAAGGCGGCCTTGGGATCGGTTTGGCGTTGGTAAAAGGAATCGTCGAGCTGCATGGCGGCAGAATCGAGGCTCGCAGCGAAGGAGCCGGCCGAGGCTGCGAATTTCGCCTGGTACTGCCAATCCACGTGGCGGTTCCCGTCGCCGCGACGCCGGGCCTCCAATCGACTGTCGTCGGCGCTCGATCACCCCGCCGGATCCTGGTGGCGGACGATAACCAGGACGGAGCGCAGAGCCTGGCGATGCTGCTGGGACTGTCCGGCCACACCGTCGTCATTGCCAACGGCGGCCAGGAAGCGTTGCAACGCACGCGGGAATTTAGACCGGAAATCGTGCTGCTCGACATAGGCATGCCTGACCTGAATGGCTACGCCGTAGCCAGCGCGCTGCGCAGCGAACCCTGGGCCCGCGACATCAAACTGATCGCGTTGACGGGTTGGGGCGGCGAGGACGACAAGCGACGAGCACTTGCGGCGGGCTTCGACCATCATTTGACGAAGCCCGTCGACCCCGACCTGCTGGAAGCCCTGCTCTAACGCGCGGACGCGCGTGGTTGATTACTGCACGGAGCAGTACCTTCGCGTGCACTGCGTTGCGCACTTCGCCAGGTCGAACAGCCGGATCTTGCCGTTGCTGTCGTAGTCGCGCGGATCATCCGGTCCCGTTGCGGTACGTCCGAGCGCGCGCAGGATGGCCTCGAGGTCACGAAGATCAATGTCGGTGTCGGCGTCCGCATCGCATTTCCGCGGCGTGGTTGAGGTATCGCACGCGTCGCCGACACCGTCGCCATCCGCGTCAGACTGATTGGCGTTCGCATTGTTCGGACAGTTATCGGTGCCGTTCGCCACGCCATCGCCGTCGCGATCGGCATCGCAGACATCGCCGATGCCATCCGCGTCCAGATCCGCCTGGTTGACGTTCGCCGTGTTCGGACAGTTGTCTGTCGTGTTGGCAACGCCGTCGCCATCGCGATCGCCGTCGCACGCATCGCCAATTCCGTCACGATCGAGATCGCCCTGGCCTGGATTCGTGGCATTCGGACAATTGTCAGTCGCATCCGGTACACCGTCGCCGTCGGTATCGACCGGCGCACCGGTGGCGAGGTGCCCGTTCACGAAACTGAAGAAGTAGTCCTTGGGCACGTTACTCGCGTCGAGCCCACCGAGCGGATTCGGCAATTGGACCGTGTCCGCGGCAACCAGGGTTTCGAGCGAAAAACCCGCAACGCCCTGCACGACGCTCGTGTTGTACTGGTCCGCATCCCCGCCAGGAGTATTCCGCCCGTAACGGAAGCGCAGGAAGAAGTCGCCGCTGTCGCCGTTCTTGTACAGCACGATCTGCGTGTAGATGATATCGGGGCTGGAGTCGAGGTCCACCCAGGTGACGGCGAATGCGGGCACTCGTTCCGCGGGATCGGATGGCGTCGGATCCGACGTGGCCCGGTAGTAACTCGAGCCGCCGACGAAGTCACCGAACGGGCCGCCGAGGGTCTCGTCGAAGAGCGCGAGATTGAACTCACGTATGTCGCGTTCAGGAATGGTCAGGTTCGAATAGAAAGGCGCGATGAACGGCCGGTTCTGGACCGGGCTGATCGCGGCCTGCACACCCGCAATATCCGTCGCAGCAACGAAGTCGCCGTCGGCAATGGCAAACGGGATTCCAAAGGTGACGAACCCGTACTTGTTGATGTAGAGCTCGTCGTACAGCTGATCGCCGATCTTGACCGAAAAGCCGAGTTTGACCGCCGCGGTCGTGCCATCGTCACCGTAGGTGATTCCGCACGAATGCACTGCGGTGGACCCGGCAATATCGCAGCCCGTGGAATCGAATGCCCATGCGTCGCCACTTTCTGAGTTGGCGCCGAAGTCGACGGAAATTCGCCTGGCCTGGGTTTCAGCGCTCAACAGCAGGAGCGCCAGGCAGGTGAAAATGCTGAACAGCCGCGTGCTGTCGCGCAACCAGCCCAATCCCTGGACATCCATGACCCGCTCCCTGGGAACATCGGTTGGGTTACGATGCTACTCGTTGCCCCGGGCCGTCAAGGAGGATGAAGGGTCGGCAAATGAGCGGTCCCGTCCCCATCGCGTCACGACGCTATGTAGCTTTTATCAGCTACAGCCACGTCGATCGTGACATCGCGCGCTGGCTGCACCGCAGCATCGAAAGGTACCGCCTGCCGCCGCGCTTGCGCACGCCGCTCGCTGCGTCAGGCATGGAAAGTGGGCGCCTGACTCCGGTATTTCTCGACCGTGAGGACCTGCCGTCCTCGACAGACCTCGCCGAGTCGGTCCGTCTCGCCCTCGACAATTCCGATGCACTGATCGTCGTCTGCTCACCCATTGCGGCCCGCTCGCGTTGGGTGAACGAAGAAGTGCGGCGTTTCAAGGAACTGGGCCGAGACCCCAGAATCATTTGCCTGGTTGTCGCCGGCGAACCTCGCGCAGCGGACAAAGGCCTGCCAGCGGACCAGGAATGCCTGCCTCCGGCCTTGCGGTTCATCGTGGAAAACGGCGTCGTCACGGATCGGGCGGCACCGGAACCACTGGCCGCCGACTTGCGTGCTGGCGCCGACACGCGCCGTGACGCCAAGCTCAAAGGTCATCGCAGGGCTGTTAGGTACCGGGCTCGACGAACTTCGTCGACGCGACCATGCACGCCGGCAGCGACAACTGGCCGTAATTGTTGCGGCTTCGGTCATCGGTTGTATCGCGTTCGCGGGATTGGCGCTTTCCGCCTTTTTGCAACGCAACGAAGCCGAACGGCAACGCAAGCTCGCGGAACAGAAGACGCTGACTGCCGAACGGACAGCCGATTTCATGATTTCGTTGTTCCGGGTCTCCGACCCGAGCGAGGCGCGTGGTAATGCCGTGACCGCGCGGGAAATCCTCGATCGCGGTGCACGCGAAATCGACGAGTCGCTGCGCGAGGAACCGCAGGTTCGCGCCGACTTGTCGACTACCCTCGGCGAAGTCTACACCGGGCTGGGCCTGTACAACTCCGCACACGAGCTTGCTCGCGAAGGCCGGCGGCATCGAAGGTCAAAGCCCGAATGCGCGCCTGCGCCAGACGATTGCACTGGCGGAACTCGAGTTTCAGCGCGGCAACGACGCACGCGCCGACGAATTGTTACGCACGGCCGAGAAACTCGCGGCAACCCGTGACGACGAAACTGCCCCGGGTTTGCGCGCGAGAATCCTGCTCGATCGTGGCGACGTCGCCGCGTATCTCGAGCGCGACGAGGATGCGCGGCAATATTTTCAGAAGGCCCTTCGCGTCGGCGAAACACATGACCTTGCTGACGTGACGCCGCGAGCACTCGAGGGCATCGCGCTTGCGGCGTTCTACGGGGGTGACATGGACCTGGCACGGCGCTCGTATGAGAACGCGCTTGCCGTGCGAATTCGCCGCTCGGGAGAAACGCACCCGAAGGTGTCGGAATCGCTGACTGCGCTCGGATCAATCGCTTATACGCAGGACGACCAGACGCGGCTGAGAAGTACTGGCTGCGCTCACTCGCGGTCGATCAACGTATCCTTGGGCCGAGGCATCCCGATCTGGCCGTTACGCTGAACAATCTCGGCAGATTGGACGTTGAGCGGCGGAATTTTGTCCGGGCGAAGGAGCGTCTTGCAAACGCCGTATCGATTTACGCCGCGCAGCAAAGCGAGACGCACGAAGGCCAGATCTTCGCATGGACTAATCTTGCGCTTGCCGACATCGGGCTTGGCGACGTCGACGCTGCGGAACCGCTGCTGGAGCGGGCGCTGCGCGCCGCGGTTGCGACGAAGCATCGGCTCGAGGGACCGATCCTCACCGATCTGGCCGGTCTCGAATGCAGCACCGATCGTGCCACTGCAGGACTCGCGAGGTTGGATGCGGCGCGTCCGATCGTTGCCGAACGTTACCCGGATGAACCCTGGCGCGTCGCACTCGTCGACAACGTGCGCGCGGGCTGTCTCGCGCAGCTCGGGCAAGCCACCGAAGCTGAGCCGCTGATCGCGAGCAGCGTGCCGGTCTTGATCGAGAAATGGCCTGCCGATTCCTATTACGGACACGACGCCATGCAGCGTGCGATGCGCGTCTACACGATGACGGGCAATCGCACGCGGCTGGCCGAACTGGCTCGCCTCTAGTGCTCGATGTGCTGCCTGAAACAATTTGCGCGTGCGGATGCCACCGACCAGCAGTGATACTGCGATGAGCCTTCGCGTCCTGTTCCTCGCTAGTGACGATTTGCACGAGGTTTCTGCCCATGGGTAAGTACGCAACGTCATGGACCGCACCGGCTGTCATGCTGTTGTTGTCGATAATGAATCTGGGGGCGTGGGCGGACGGCGTTTGCACAGCGCGAGCCCCGACCGCAGTCGAGAAAAAAATGTACGGCGACGCGTACGCCCTCTTTGTGCGCGCAGCACCGCCTGCACCCGATGGCTGGCAGGCAACAGACGATCCCCGTACCGGCACCTTGCCGTTGCTCTGTGTCGAGTCCGGAAATACACCGATCCGCAGGCACTTCGACCGAGCCTTTCATCTCGAGCGCGGGCGTCAGGAACGCGACGACAGAGCCGTTCAGGCTTACTCGGAGCAGATAAAGAACTCAACAAGCCAAGGCTGCCGCAAACAAGGCGGCGGTCGATTCGATCGATGCGAAAATCAACGTCATCATCGCGAAGACGCAAAAAGCGGCCGCGGCCCAGAAGTTCGATGAAATCGAGCCGCTGAATATCGAGATGGATAAGCTCATGAAGCAAAAGGCGGCGCTCATGGGCTACGACGACATCGGTGCGCAGACCGCGAAGGTCGAGGCCGAGCAGTCGCGCGACACCGAGGCGAGCTTTTCGCTCCGGTTCGACGGGCCGTCCAGCGAGCCTCCGACGGGACAGCCCTACCGCACCGCTGCCGGCAAGGCACTGCTCACCGCGTACGAGCAGAAGGGCAATCCGACGCACGACGTTCGCGTGTCCTTCCAGGGTGCCCCTCAACAGGCAACGGTTGTCGTCATTGGCGACCCTGCGCGCGTGCGTGCTCTTCTCGACGCGACCGACCTGAAGGCGATCGCCGCGTACGAGTGAGGGCAGATTTGCGTCGCCATACCGGATCCATGCTCGCGACCCTGATGGTCGCATTGGCTTTCGCTCGCGCGGCCGCGGCCGACGCGACGCATGCGGCACAAGGAACGGATCCGACGCCGCCGTGGAATCAGCGGCCGCTGCGGTTGATCGCCACGATGGCGGATAGCCCGCTGAAGACACAACTGGCGGCTTGCGCCGGTAAACCATTGCGTCGTACCAGGTTCTCGATCGGTCACCGCGGGGCCGCCGCTGCACTACCCGGAGCACACGCTCGAGTCGTACCGCGCCGCTGCTGCGATGGGTGCCGGCGTCATCGAGTGCGACGTCACGTTCACGAAAGACAAACAGCTCGTCTGCCGTCACGCACAGAACGATCTGCACACCTCGACGGACATCCTGCTGACGCCGCTCGCCGCGCGCTGCTCCGTGCCGTTCCGGCCGGCGAAGATCGACGACGACGGCAACATGCTCGAGCCCGCCACCGCAGAGTGCCGCACCAGCGACATTACGTTAGCGGAATTCCGGACCTTGCGCGGTAAACGCGACGGATTCGACCCGCGGGCGACGTCGGTCGCAGCAGTACACACGCGATACTCCGGTCTCCCCTGGCGGTGACGATCCTTTCCCGACGCGGGGCACATTGATGACCCACGCGGAGAGTATTGCGCTGTTCAAGCAACTCGGCGTCGACATGACACCGGAGCTGAAAAGTCCGGCGGTCACGATGCCTTACGACGGCATGACTCAACAGGCCTTTGCGCAACGCATGATCGATCGAGTACCGAGCCGCCGGCGTGAAACCCGATCGGGTCTGGCCGCAATCGTTCAGTCTCGACGACGTGCTCTACTGGCTCGACAAGGAACCGGAATTCGCCCGGCAGGCCGTGTATCTCGAGGATGCGGAGACGGTCCGCGACCTGCCTGATGCTTTGGCATTACGGACACTGAAGGCGCAGGGGGTACGCCTTTGGGCCGCGCCACTCTTTGCGCTGCTGTCGCTCGATGGCCGCGGCTCGATCGTCCCGTCGCAGGCCGCGCTGGATGCCCGCGCCGCGGGGCTGGAACTGATTGCCTGGACCCTGGAGCGTTCAGGCCCGCTTGGTGCCGGAAGTAACGGCTGGTACTACCAGAGCGTCGACACCGCGATCGGAGGCGAAGGCGACGTGTTCCACGTGCTCGACGTGCTCGCAAACAAGGCGAAGGTGCGGGCCGTATTCAGTGACTGGCCGGCGACCACGACGTACTTCGCGAACTGCGTGGGTCTCGACTAGAGTCTCGGCGGTTACGCCGAATCAGATCGACGCGACTCGTCGCCTCGACTCCACCCAGGTCCTGATCCGCTTGGCATCGGCGATCCGTGTGAGCTTGCCCAGGGAATTGAGCAGCACGATCACGACCGGACGGCCGTCTATGTCAGCCTGCATCACGAGGCAGCGGCCGGCCTCCGAGATGTAGCCGGTTTTCTGGACATTCACGTGCCACGCGGGATTCGCGACCAGCAGGTTGGTGTTGCGGTACTCGAGTCGCTGCCGATTGGCGTACACCGTGTGGTCGGCAGCGGTCGAGTAATCGCGGATCGTCGGGCTTTGCGCGGCCGCGAGCACGAGCTTCGCCAGGTCTTCGGCACTCGCAACGTTGCGGCTGGACAGGCCGGTGGGTTCGACGAAATGTCCCGTGGTCATGCCGAGCGCCGCAGCTTTCTCGTTCATGGCCTGCACGCAAGCCGGCTCACCGTCGGGATAGGAACGACACAACGCGTGAGCGGCACGGTTTTCGGAAGACATCAACGCAAGGCGCAGCAGATCGTCGCGGCTCAGTCGGACACCCGGGCGCGAGGCGAGAGCCTGACCCTGCCGTGCCTCGCACGTCATCGGACGTGATCGTGAGCATCTCGTCCAGCGGCTGACCGGCTTCCAGCACGACCATCGCAGTCATCAACTTCGTGATCGACGCGATAGGAACCGGGACTCGCTCGTGGCGGGCAGCGAGCACTGACGAGTCCGACTCGTCGAGAATGTAGAACGCATGGGAGCGCACTTGCGGTTGCACTTGCGGCACGGCCACGCCCTGTGGCTCGGCGACGACTTGCGGCGCAGCTGACGTCCCAACCGGTGCGAGCACGGCCAGCACGACGAAAGCATGCATGATCGAACCAGCTGTCCTGCCCAGGTGCATGAGGCGCGTCTCGTAACTCGCAGGGTTGATATCAGGAACCGCTATCAAGTCACGCGCGGCCCACCGCATTGAACGATAGCCGTTGGCCCACGCTGGTTAGCGTGACATGCCCTGCAGAAATTACGTTAGGGCGTGACTTTTCCGGCTAGCCGGTTCCTGGCGGTACGGAAAACTTGTCGAGTCGTCGCACCGAAGTCATCCATCGTCGAGCGTGATTGCACTGCTAAGGCGCGCAAGAAGTAGTTTTATGACATCGACGGTCCGCTACGAGCCTGCGCTGCGTCCGCAGGGCGCGGGGATGGTGCATGGCACAGCGCTTGCAACACTGCGGGCATGGCAAGTATTCGGCCGACATCCGTTCGGCATCTGCAGGTGTTCTGCGCCGCGGCGCGCAACCTCAGCTTCAAGCAGGCAGCCAAGCAGCTCCACCTGACGCCGTCGGCCGTCAGCCACAGGATCCGCGAGCTCGAAGCAGACCTCGGCATCGAACTGTTCGAGCGCCGTGTCCGTGCTGTCGAGTTGACCGAGGCGGGACGCACGATGTTCAACGAGATCGCGCCACTGCTGGACGCCGTCGAGCAATCGTTGACCAACGTCGCGCAACGCCTGCAGAAGCAGCGTCTGCGCGTGACCGCACCTCAGTTTTTCGCGAGCGAAAGTCTCATCCCGAAACTATCGGGATTTGGAGTGCGCTGGCCGCAGGTCGACTTGCGGCTCGACTCGATGGAACCGCGGCCCAGTGCACACCCTGCCGACGCCGACGCCTCGATCCTGATTTCCGCGGAGCGACCGGATGGCGTGCGCGCGGTTCCGTTGTTCGAACTTCGCCTCGCCGCGATGTGTTCACCGAAGTATCGGTCCGCTATCGGCCCGCTGAACGGTCAGCTTGCCGACCGATACCGTCCTTCTCACGCACAAGAGCTGGCCGGACGGCTGGCTGCGATGGGCCGAGGCAACCGGCACCGAAGTGGCGCGCCATGCCACGCGCGTCGAGTTCGATACGACATATTCGATGCTGAGAGCCGCCGAGCATGGGCCCGGCCTCGTGCTGGTGCCCGCCCACCTCGGCGAGGCGTGGTCGCAAGGCGGAGCGCTGATGCGGCTCGATGGCAATGAAGTGGGGATCGGCGAGTCGTACTGGTTCGCCGCACGCGAGTCCGACCTTCACCGAACGGAAGTGCGCGCGTTCCGTGACTGGGTGCTGATGGAGTTCAGTGACCAGTGAATGAACTTTGCTCGCGTGCGACGAAGCGTATTCAATTCAATATCCGGTAGCCGCGACCGGCAAGACAGCGTTTTACGACCTCTTGTTTTTCACGGTCCGCTTCGAGCGCGGACCAGGTTGCGCCGCTGATGGCGCCCGCCCCAGCACCTTCTGCGGCGTCTCCGTTAATGGAGCCTACCGCGGCCCCATACGCACCGCCTGCGACGGCACCTTTTGCCGCGCCCGCCGCGACCTGCACCTCGGCGCCATAGCTGGTGCACTCCGCGAGATCCCGCTCGTACGCAGCAGGGTCGACTCCTTTGCGATCGACGATCGGACCGGGGTTGGCCGCACAAGCCGTAACCGCAAGCGCAACGAAGCATAGCGCTGCCCCACGCTCGCCCAGCTGTGACGCCACGTTTACCCAGAGCACTGCACGTTTCATGTGGATACTCCCGGTTGCTCCAAACTGGGCGAACAGATGACGAACGAGCGACGGGTTTCAAGGTTGACAGAGTGTGTCGCAGCCCTGCCGCGCCAAAGCATGTAAGTATTGTCGACCAGGGCATTTTCGACCTCAGACGACGACCCAGGCCGACTGTTCGGCGACCTGCTGCAGCGCGGAAACGGCGCCAGTCCACGGACGGATTCGTTTGTGAATCACGTCACACTCGTGGCCGGGGTTTTCGCACCGGGTTCACAGATGGATCGGGGCCGTCTGAGGCTAGATACGTCAGGTTTACAAAGTACAGACGCGGGTGGGGGCGCGCGCCGAAGAATATGGTGCCAGTGCGACAAACAGGGGACGGCATGACCAGGCGCGAGCCCTTCAGTTCGGGCTGGACCGGTACCGTTTCGGTCGTGTTGTTCGGGTACGTCGCGCTCGCGATCGCACTGATTCTCGTGGACGCCACCGGGTCCCGCGGCCTCGACCTGTTCAATTTGTATTCGGACTCGGTTGCGAGCATCGGCGTGGCGATCCTGGCAGCCGCCGCAGCGCTCGGCTCCACTGACCGCGCCGCGCAACGCACCTGGTGGCTGCTTACGGCCGCACAGGGCGTCTACAGCACGGGCAACCTGTTGAACGCGACTTACTGGTTGTTCGGCGTCGATCCGTTCCCTTCGATCGGCGACGTCTTTTTCCTCGGCTTCTATCCACTCGTCTTCGCGGCGGTGCTGACGGTCATTCGCGCCGCAGACGTGCGCGTGCAATGGGCCCGGCTCGGGCTCGACACGACGATCCTGATGCTGGGCCTCGGCGCGTTTTTCTGGTTCTGCGTGATCGAGCCGACCGCCGCCGCCCAGCACGACCCGAACGTGCTGAAGTACGTGCTGGCGCAAAGCTATATCGCCCTCAACTGCATCATGCTGCTGGCCTGCGGTATCTTGCTGATGCACTCCGGTGCCACGTGCATCCAGCGCCCGGCACTGATGTTGATTACGCTCGGTTTCTCGTCGATGTCGCTGGCGGACATCGTCTGGGCCATGTCAAAGGTCGACGGCAGCTATATTCCGGGCGGCGCCTCGGATGTCATGTATCTCTCATGCTACGTCTGGCTGGCAGCCGCGGCACGCGAGCATCTGCGCGGTGCACCCGCCGTGCGAGGCGTGCCGAGCGCACTCAGTGTCGCGCTCGTGGAGGGCTTGCCCTACATCGCGATGATGCTTTCGTTCATGGTCCTCCTGTACGTCGACCGAAGCACGGATGCGAGCCCCGTGAACACGATGACCGTGATCATCTTCGTGTTGACGTCGCTCGTCATGGTGCGCCAGGGCGTGCTCTCTCGCGACACCGCGTTGCTGCGGGAGCGCCGGGCGGCCGGAATCGTCGAGGCCCGCTACGCGTCGCTGATCAAGAACGCCTCCGACGTGATCATGATCACCGACGCCAATGGCCAGTTGCAATTCGCCTCGCCGGCCGCCGAACGCGCCTTTGCGATCCATCCCGATGCGCTGATGGGCCGCAACCTCTTCGATCTGGTGGTGGGTGCCGAACGAGAACGGCTGGCCGATTTCATTGTCGAGGTGGCGGCGACGCGCGGCCACGTCATTGGACCGATCGAGCTGGTAGTGGAGACCGGCGACCGCCGCAGCACGCTCGAATGCGTGGGAAGCAACCTGGTGGACGACCCGGCGATTTCCGGATTGGCGCTGAACTTCCGCGATGTCAGCGAGCGCAAGGTACTGGAGGAGCAGTTGCGCAAGCTTGCGTTCCACGACCCGCTGACGTTGCTGGCCAACCGCAGCCTGTTCTGGAACCGCGTCGAGCACGCGCTGGCGCTCGCCCATCGCTCGCAGCAGCGCGTGGCGGTCATGTTCCTCGACCTCGACAACTTCAAGAACGTCAATGACTCGCTTGGACACGATGCCGGCGACCGCCTGTTGCAGGCGGCAGCGCAGCGGCTGGTAAAGGCGACCCGGCCTTCGGACACTGTTGCGCGTCTTGGTGGCGACGAATTCGCAATTCTGCTGGAAGGCATCCGCAGCGAGACGGATATCGAGCGCATCGCCAAGCCGATCAACTCGACATTCAACAAGCCCTTGCTGCTCGATGGCCGGGAAATCGAAACGTCTGCCAGTATCGGCGTTGCCTGCTCGCGGCCTGGCGATGACGCCGAACAGCTCCTGCGCAACGCCGACATCGCCATGTACAACGCGAAGGCCGCCGGCAAGGCGCGGCTCGTGATGTTCCAGCCACGCATGCAGGAACAACTGCACGACCGCCTTGCTGCTGGAACAGGACATCGACCTTGCGCTGGCACGCAAGGAGTTCTTCGTCGAGTTCCAGCCGGTCGTCGACCTGACGCACCGCGAGCTGCTTGGCGTCGAAGCCCTGGTGCGATGGCAGCACCCGAAGCGCGGTGTCGTCATGCCCGGAACGTTCATTCCGATCGCGGAAGAATCGGACCGGATTACGCAACTCGGTCGCCAGGTCCTGCTCGACGCGTGCACCCAGGTTCGTGCCTGGAGCGAATCGGTGTCTGCCGGAAAAGGGCTCCGCGTGGCGATCAACATTTCCGGCCGCCATCTGCAGCAGGGGAACCTGGTGGCGGACGTGCGCGCCGCGCTCGAGATCTCCGGCCTGGATCCCGCCAACCTCGTGATCGAGCTGACCGAAAGCACGATCATGCAGAACACCGAGTTCAACCTGGAAAGGTTCCGGGAATTGAAGGCGCTCGGCGTCCGGCTCGCAATCGATGACTTCGGCATCGGCTATTCCTCGTTGTCGTACCTGCACCGATTCCCGATCGACATCCTGAAGATCGATCGCGCGTTCGTCAGCCGGCTGACCGAGCAGGATGGCGGACCGGAACTCGCGCGCGCCGTCGTGATGCTTGCTACTACGCTTGGCCTCGAAACGGTCGCCGAAGGCATCGAAAACGAGGACCAGGTGGCCACGCTGCTGGACCTCGGCTGTGTCGCGGGACAGGGATTCCTGTTCGCCAGTTCGAGCTCGCTGGATGCCGTGGGCAAGACGCCGTTCATGGCACGCCGCGCCAGAATACGCACGGAGCGCATGGACGAGGCCGACCTGACCGCCACCGGCCGCTACCGCGCAGCCGAACTCTGGCCCAGTTCAGCGGCGGGTTGAATACCGCAGCGACCACGTTCCGGCTCGTGGAGCGCAGGAATGTGGGCAGGACCCCTGCGGTCCGCGCGGCCGACGCCGCGTGACGGCAAACTCCGTTTCTGGTAGGACAGGCGACAAAGCAATCGTCCTGCAGGGTCTCCGTCGATGGGACAGCCGCCAGATGAACTGGTGCGAGAACCGCCGGTCCGAACGCCGCGTGTAAGCCCGGGCTGGTGGGCTGCCCTTGGGCTGCTGGGCGCAGTCATCGTTATCGGGCTTGGTTACGAGCTCGCGACCCACCGTTCGCCCATCTGCATCGCCGCCCACAATACGTTGAGTGGTCCGTCCAGTCCTGCGGGACTCGAGGCTGTCGAAGCCATGCAGCTGTATGTCGACGAGACCAACCGACGCGGCGGAGTTCACGGCCATCGGATCGAGCTGGTGCGGATCGATGACCAGGGTAGCGCCGACATTGCGCGGGCCAACGTGCCGGTCGTTGCGAACAGCTCTTGCCTCGCAGTGCTTGGCCACCGCCTCAGCACCACGTCGCTGGCCGCGGCGCCCGGCTACAAGGCTGCCGGGATTCCGGCACTGACCGGATCGACGCACGTCGACGAACTCACGACCGACAACCCCTGGTATTTCCGTGCCCAGAACACGAGTTCGATGCAAGGTCGATCGATTGCGGAATACCTGAACATCATATGGGAAGCCCCCTTCGTTCATCTCGTGACGTCGGACGCCAGGTTCGATCGGAGCTTCTTGCGGGGATTTGCGGCGGCCTATGGCGTCACGAACTTCCGGGTGTGGGATTTCAATGCCGATCCGGCGTTACGCGCTGATTCTGTCGACCGCATGGCCGCGGCGATGGCCCAAGCGCCGGAAAAAGGGATCATCATCATTGGCACGGGGGAAGACAGCCTTCCGGACGTGCTGAAGGCAGTCCGACGGCATGACATGGCGACACTGGTTATCGCGTCTGCCGGAGCCGGCTACGAGGAGTTTCTGCACCGGCTCGACACTGAACCGGAAGAAAAAAGGCGGCCCGGGTTTTTCAGCCACAATCTCTACGCCGTCGCGCCGTTGATCTTTGACAGCGCAGGGGCCGAGGCGCAGGCATTTGGCACCGCCTACCTGAAGAAGACGGGCCGCAGGCCAGGATGGATCGCGGCCGCCGAATATGACGCCGCGCGCATGATGATCGCAGCCTTGCGCCGCGCCGACGTGCGAGGCCGGCCGGACAGCATCGCCGGGGATCGTGAGCGCGTGCGTGCAGCGTTCGCCGCGATGAACCGTCCGGAGCGCGGCGTCCCGGGCTTTCTCCGCACCCTCTATTTCGACGCCGAGCGCAACATGCCGCGCCCGATCCGGCTCGGTTTTTTCGGCGAGGGACGCTTCGTCAGCGCACCACGGCAGCTGGTCCAGGTCGAACACCCCGAGTTGCTCGACCTGGCCGATGAATTTCAAAAGGGGCACATCGTCCCCGCAGGCGACCGCTACTACTGGAAGCAACGCGTGGTCTACACCGGCGTCGACATCAATCGCCTGAACCGGCTCGACGTCAAGGAAGGCAGCTTCAACATCGACCTCAATGTATGGATGCGCTTCAGTGGGGACGACGACGAGCCGACGCGCGTCGAATTCCCGGCCCTCCTCGACCGTGCCGTGTTCGATCCGCAACGCCCGGTCGAATCGAGCCAGGAAGGTGGCCTCAACTATCGATTGTTTCGAATTACCGGCGAATTCAAGAACAACTACGACCTGCACGACTATCCGTTCGACAAGCAGCAACTGCTGATCCGGCTGCAGAACCGACAACAGCGGCACGAGCTCGTCACGTATGTCGTCGACCGTTTCGGGCTGGAGCTGTCCAACGGCAACAGCGTCGTACCCGTCGACCGCAGTCGCCTACAGCGCGCTGCAGCAGTGGAACCTTACGGAGTTACGCTATTTCGTCGACTCGCTCTCGAGCAATTCGACATTCGGCAAGCCATCCATGTTCGGAAGCAGGGTCAGTACCGAATTCGCCGGGTTCAATCTCGCGATCCTGTTGCAGCGCAACTCCGACATCTACGTCATCAAGACGATGATACCGCTGATGCTGCTGGCTCTCGTCGTCTTTGCGACCTTATTCATGCCGGCGAATCTGTTCCGCGAACGGATCAATATTCCCGTCACTGCCATCCTCACGAGCGCGGTGTTGCTGCTGTCGGTCAACAATCAACTCGGCGACATCGGTTATACGATAACGATCGAATATATCTTCTATGCCTTTTTCGGCCTGTGCCTCGCCTCGATGTTGATCGGCATCGCGCATGACGCGCTGTTGCTCCAGGAAAAGAAACGCGAGGCCGCGACGCTGGCGCACGCCGGACAGGCTTTTTATGTCCTCACGATCGCCTCGCTGATCGCGTTTTACGCGTGGCGCCACACCGGTTGATCAAGGGAGCGCGAACTAGCGGCACGCTAAACCCGCTTACCGATTGACTCGCGACTCGTGGACTTGCGGGTACGCGAAGATGGCGATCGCGGTCGAGGCGCCGCCTTTGCGGCGCCGTCAGGTTGCCGCTCATTAGATGTCGGATTCAGGGAGCGCACCCGCTTTTTCGCGGGAACAACCTTGGCAGGAGTGCTGGTCTTCGCCTCCGGCAGCTCTTGCGCGCGGTCCGCCCCTGCGGCCTTGAGCTGCTCTTCCATGTATATCCGCCCGCTCCGGATGTGCTGGCGCATCTTCTGCTCGGCGGCGACCGGGTCGCGGCGTGAAATCGCAGCGACGATTTCCTTGTGATCATCGAGGGCTTTCATCCAGCGGTCGCGTGCGTGACTGGATCCGTACCTGTGCCGGTAACCCCAGATCAGGTACGAGAGATCTTCGAACAGCATCTCCGAAAGCCGCTTGTTTCGACTTCCCCTGGCGATGAGCAGGTGGAAATCGAGGTCCATATCAAGGTTGGATTCCTGGTCGTTTCCCTTGCCCGCCGGTACGCTCTTTTGCTTGCGATGCTGGTCGAGCAACTGCTTGAGCGCCGCGATCTCGGCATCGTCCATATTCTTGGCAGCCAGCGCGCAAGCCATGCCCTGCAGCGCCTCCTGTACCTGGAGGATCTCGCTCAGGTCGTTGACGGAGAGGGTAGCCACGCGCACCCCGATGTTGGGAGTGCGTTGCAGGAGCTTGCGCCCCTCGAGCCGGCGAATCGCTTCACGCAGCGGCCCCCGGCTTACGCCCAGAGACTTTGCGAGCGCCTGTTCGCTCAGCCTGCTACCCGGCTTGAGGACCCCGCTGACGATGGCTGCCTCAATTCGTTCGGTGACGGCATCGACAAGCGATTGCGCCTGCACCTTGTAATTCAGCGAACCTGTCATCGTCCCTTTTCTCGCTTTGTAGCCCCGTTGATGGCTCTTGCCGGAGCGAACCGCGCCACGCTACGTGGAATGGCGCTGGCACCGGCCCGGCCAGTCGGTCAAATACACTGGACAGTATGCAGAGTATCCCCGGAAAGGGACCAGACCGATTTCGACTTGCCGAGTACGCTCTCTGGCGTCGCGAGACTACTCGGCGCATGCCTGACTGTCAACAGTCGACTATCAACTCGATGGCCTGCCGCGCCCCGTGTCGAGGCGCCAGCTGTTCCTGCCTGTCGACAGTTTACTATGGGCGTTGGTCTGCTATTCTCGTCCTTCGATTGGAACGCACCCAACTTGACGTTGAAATGGTGAGTTGACGTGCATAGCACCCCGATACGACCGGTCAGCAGGAGAGATTCTTGAGCGTCGCACCTGGGACCGGCTTTCAACGGCAAAAGGGATTCGACATGCTGGTGCTGGGCGGCGGCATCGCGGGTCTCACCGCCGCTTGGCGCGGTGCAAGGCTTGGCATCTCGGTCGCGCTCATCGAGCAGGGTCCGCTCTTCGGCGGACAGGTGGCGACGGTCGGTACGATCGACGACTACCCGGCCACCGCGGATCTTTCCGGCCCTGAGCTCGCGGCCCAGCTCCAGAGCGCCGCCGTTGCGTCGGGCGCAGCCATCACCGAGGACGCGGTCGTCGCGATTCGACCGAGCGGCTCCCTCATCACGGTCGAAACACGCGAACACACGCTCAACGCCCGCAGCGTCGTGATCGCGACGGGGGCACAACTGCGTCGACTCGAGCTGCCGGAGGCGTCGGCGCTCGAAGGCCGCGGCGTATCGCTGTGCGCCACGTGCGACGGCGGGCTGTATCGTAACCGCGACGTCGTTGTCGTTGGTGGCGGCGACGCCGCATTGCAGGCAGCCCTCGAACTCGCGCGGCTTTGCAAGAGCGTCACGATCGTCGTGCGCAGCCGTCTTCGCGCCAGGCAGTACTACATCGACGCCGCGTCGAAGCGAAGCAACCTGCGATTCCTGTGGGACTCGACCGTCGACGCGATTCTTGGCGACGACGGCGTCACGGGAGTCCGCGTGCGGAATCGCAGAACCGGGAAACGGCCGAGATCCCCTGCTTCGGCGTGTTCCCGCTCATCGGTGTATTGCCGAACAGCGAGGCCGCCGCCAAGACAGTCGAGCTGACCGCCGATAGGCACATCCGCACCGGGCCCGACCTTGAAACACGCGTGCCGGGCATTTACGCCATCGGAGCCGTGCGCGACGGCTACTGTGGCGCACTAGCGAGCGCCGCGGGCGAAGGCGCTGCGGTGGCAGAGGCGATCGCGCGGCGCCACAGGAAATAGTTCGAGGACCGGTCGTCTTCGACGAACCTTATAGCAGAGAGACTTTGCGTCGCGATGCGCTTCGAACTTTCATATCATCGAACACCGGCGAGACACTCGGGCGTCGAGCCAACAGGAGAAACAGTCATGACGGACACCGGCGATGACCGGCATGAGGTCGTCTGGCCGCGAAGCGA
The DNA here is from genome assembly GCA_963784225.1 of uncultured Gammaproteobacteria bacterium. Taxonomy (GTDB): domain Bacteria; phylum Pseudomonadota; class Gammaproteobacteria; order Steroidobacterales; family Steroidobacteraceae; genus RPQJ01. The sequence goes on along the minus strand of CAWAQN010000010.1, from coordinate 71,825 downwards.
GCAAATGTCGGAACTCCGACCGCTCGCCCCGCGCCTCGACTCCCTGCGCGGCGTAAAAATAGCTCAGCTCTGGGACTATCTGTTCCGGGGCGACGAAGTCTTCGAGCACCTCGAGGCGGGATTGCGCGAGCGCTATCCGGACATCGAGTTCGTCTCGTGGCGCGAGTTCGGCAATACGCACGGTGAGGACGAAGCGCGGGTGCTCGCCGAACTGCCCCAACGCCTGAAGGCGATGGGTGTCGACGCAGTCATCTCGGGCATGGGCTGCTGAGGGAGCTGTACGCCTGCCGTGTTGCGGGCCAGCTCCGTCTGCGAAAAAGCCGGTTTCCCTGCGGTCTCGCTGATCTGCGAGGGTTTCATGACCCAGGCTTCCACCACGTCGGTGGGGCTCGGAATGCCTAACCTTTGTCGCGCGATGGTGCCGGGCCACATCGACGTGCAGGCGAAGGACGAACTGCGGCAGAACCTGCTGACGGTCACACTCGACCAGGTCGTCGCCGGACTGACGTGTCAACCGCAAGCCGCAACGGCGGAAGCAAAGATCTTGCCGCGCACGACCGTGTTCACGGGCTCGTTCGACGAGGTGAACGCCCACTTCTATGAGCACGAGTGGAGCGAAGGTCTTCCGGTCGTGCCGCCGACCATCGCACGCGTCGAGGCGTTCCTGCGATTCACCGATCGCAAGCCCGACGAAGTGCTGGGCATCCTGCTGCCCGACAGTCGGGCCGCGACGGTCTGGAGCGTGGCGGTCAACGGCGTCATGGCGGGCTGTCGCCCCGAGTACATGCCGATCCTCGTCGCGCTCGTGCAGGCGATGTCCGATCCGGAGTACGGCAACGAACACAGCAGCAATACGCCCGGCGCGGAAACACTGATCATGCTGAACGGGCCGCTCATCAAGCAGCTCGGTTTCAACTACGAACAAGGCGTCATGCGCGATGGGTTCCAGGCGAACACGTCGATCGGGCGCTTCTGGCGGCTGTACCTCAGGAACATCGCGGGGTTCCTGCCGCACAAGACGGACAAGGGCACCTACGGCAACACGTGGCGTGTCGTCATCGCGGAGAACGAGGACGCGCTCGCCGAGATCGGCTGGCAGCCGAACTCGGTCGACATGGGCTTCAAGTCGGGCGAGAACGTCGTGACGATCGGGCGTTACACCGGCGGCAACCTGTTCGCCGGTGTCGGCGGATCGACGCCGGAAGAGATGCTCCCGTACATCGCGGACGCCGTGCTGCGCCAGATCTCATGGCACGTGATCTTCACGATGGGCATGGCGAACGGGATGCTGCGTCCGCTCCTGCTCATCACGCCGATTCTCGCGCGGCAGATCGCGAAGGCCGGATGGTCGAAGGCCGACGTCAAGCGTTACCTCTTCGAACACACGCGGATGCCGGCATATCAGTTCAACCGGTACCTGAACTTCGGCGACTGGGAGAATCCCGGTCCGTGGAACATCGAGGATCACGTGCGCCTGCGCAAAGTGCCGGCGATCTTCCAGGAGTCCGACGACCCGAACCGCCTCGTGCCGATCGTCTTTGGCCCGGACGATTTCATGATCTTCGTGACGGGGGATCCGCTGCGGACCAATGCGTACGCATTCGCGCCGAATGGCCACCTCGGTTTCCAGGTGGCCCACCGGGTCGAGCTGCCTAAAAACTGGGAAGCGCTGCTGAAGGAAGCACAGGCGAACCGGCGGAAGCTGTAGACGTGTATTGAGCGTACGAGCCGGGGTCTGTTGTCCCGGCGACATATCGGCTTTCGGAGCCGGGATAAATTCCCGGCTGGGACGCCCTGGCCCGGCGTGCCGTCAGGGCTAGCTCACGCCCTCGACGAGGTACGCCCTGTAGCTCGCGGCAGCCTGCCGGTGCGGCAACGCTTTCTGATAGGCATCGCTGCGATACCACGCGAGCGCGTCATCCCATGTGGGAAAGCGCATGACGACGACGGCCTCGGCCGTCTCTCCGCCCTCGAGTACCTCGAACCGGCCAGTCTTGGCCGCGAGGATTTCCATTTTCTCGTGCGGCGAATGCCGTGCCAGTTCCGCGTATTTCGCGAGCCCGGCCGGGTCCTTCGTGTTGCTGCGGACGATGACGAGATACGCTGACATGACTGAATTCCCCTGCGTCTAGAGGTTTCTTATGCGCCTGCGCGTGAGGCAGGCCTGGAAGAACTGCTCCGCTCGGCCGGCACGGCGCCGGAACGTTGCAATCGTGCAATGTCTGCATCGCCGTATCCCAGTTCCCTGAGCAACGCGACGGAATCCTGGGCGAAGGTGGGCGGCCTGCACCCGGGCGTGGCGGGTGTTCCGTGTAATCGCGCGGGCGAACGGACGCCCTTGTAACCGTCGCGTTCGACGAGCATCTGCCGGTGTTTCGCATGCGGTTGGTCGATCGCCTGCGGCACGGAGTTGACGACGCCTGCCGGCACGTTGACTTTCATCAAGGCTTCGCACAGTGAGCCTGCGGAAACGTCGCGTAGCGCGTGCTCGATTTCCTTCTTCAACGCCGCGCTGTTCTGGAGCCGATGCGAATTGGATGCAAAGCGCGGGTCGGCGCTCAGTGCCGGGCGACCGATGCGATCGCAGAATCGCCTGAACTGGCTGTCGTTCAGGATGCCAATGAAGATCTCGCCATCGCTGACGGCGAACTTGTCGTATGGCGCGATGTTCGGGTGCGCGCTGCCCAGCAGGCCAGGCGTCTTGCCCGATGCAAGCCAGTTGGCTGCCTGCGGAATGAGCATGCTCAATGCCGTGTCGAACAACGTTGCTTCGACGCGCTGGCCTCGCCCGGTCTGGTCGCGCACGCGCAATGCCATCAGGATGCCGTTCAGTGCCACGTAGCCCGTCAGGTGATCCACCAGCGGAATGCCCATGCGCGTCGGCCCGGATTGAGTATCTCCATTGACGCTCATCAGGCCACACATCGCCTGCAGCACCGCGTCATAACCCGGCAGGCCGCCGAGAGGCCCATCCGCGCCGAAGCCGCTGATGCTGCAGTAGACGAGTCGCGGGAACTTCGATGCGAGGCTGTCCTCGTAGCCGAGGCCCCAACGTTCCATCGTTCCGGGAATGAAGTTCTCGACCAGCACGTCCGCATTCGCGAGCATGCGTTCGAGAACTTCGCGCCCGTCCGGAACGCTGAGATCCAGGCTGATCCCTCGCTTCCCGCGATTCAGCGCCGAGTAATACGCCGCGTTCCCGGTCGCGTCGAACGGCGGACCGAGACCACGCGTCTCGTCGCCGGCCGGCGGCTCCACCTTGATCACGTCGGCGCCGTGATCGGCGAGGATCTGCGTGCACAGCGGACCGGCGAACACGCGCGTCAGGTCGACGACGACGAGTCCCTGCAGCGCGCCGCGCTGACCGATGGAGGCTTCGGGCGTCGCGGTCATGGTCTCCGTGTCATGCTTTTTTCACGGGCAGGCGCACGACGCCGCGCCCGATGGCGGAAAGCTCGTCGTTCTGGTTGCGTGCTTCCTGTTCGATTTCGACCAGGTGCTCGCCATCTTCGACGTACTTGCGCACCACCTTGCCCTTGATGAACAGCATGTCGCCTTCCGGATTGTGCCGGCGAACCTTGCAGCTGGCCTTGCGCAGGAAGCCGTCGTCGCCCATCCAGTTGGTCAGGTGGTGCGTCAGCCAGGATGCCCGTTCGGGGCCGTAATCGTATGCACCCGGCGCGCCGACTTCGAGCGCGAAGTCCTCTTCCCAGTGGACGCGCTCGGGCACGTCGAGGATGTTGAAGCGATTCTCGATGCCGAGACCGCGGTGCGCGTCGATCATCTTCCACGCGAGCTTATTGGCGCGGATGTAGAGACCGCCCCAGCCCTGCGCGTAGGCGATGAATCCCGTCACGGTCATCGGCCCCTTGACCATCTCTGGCAGCGCGTCGCCTTCGTTCACGTCTCCCCAGTAACGCGGCTTCGAACCCCTGACCTCTTCGTTCCGGTACAGCTTGTAGACCTTCTCGAGCTCTTCAGCGGTATAGCGTCGCGGCGCCTTGCCGCGCACGTGGGTGTACTTGGTCCCCTGCTCGCGGGCGTGGTCGCGCTCGGTGCGAAAGCACCAGCTGTCCGCCTCGGCGACCTTGTCGCCCTGCTGGTTGAAGAAATCGACGTGATAGATCTGCTGGATTGCCCGGCCGGCGAACCTGGTCTGGTGCTCGACAAGGTCTTTGAGCTGCGCCTCCGTGGAGATCTCGTCGTTGCGGCGAACGTGCTTGTGCCATGTCCAGTCCGAACCCGACCACATCGCGTGAACACCGGGCAAGCCGCCCACGTAACCCGAGATAATGCGGCTGGTGGAAAAGAGAAAGCTCGGCAGCGCGATGATGCCGCCGTGCGAACTCTTCGCAGCGTAATCGGGATCGCACCACAGCGGGTTGTCGTCGCCGATGCCGTGGGCATAGTGGCGGATATTGTCGCGTGTCGCCTCGTGGCACCACGGCTCGACCGTATCGCCGATCCTGGCGCCGATGCGCCGGCGCAGGTCGTCGAGGCCGCTATCGGTGATCTTCGGAAATTCTCTGGCCGTCGCTGTGGTCGTCATGTCTGTCTCTCTGCAGTAATTCTAGGTAACGGAAGTGGCCGCTTGCTCGCGCTCGCGCAGCACCTTTCGGTTTATCTTGCCGGCCGGGGTCTTGGGCAATTCGCGCACGACCGCGACGTGCCGGGGATATTCGTGCTGGCTCAACCTGGTCCTGACCAGGTCCTGTATTTCCTTGGTGAAATCGTCTCCACCAGGACGTTCGCTGACGACGAACGCCTTGACCACCTGGCCGCGCAGTTCGTCCACGACACCAATCGCGGCGGCTTCGCGGACGTCGGGGTGCGCAAGAATTGCGTTCTCGATCTCGACCGCGCTCATGGTCCAGCCCGCGGAAATGATTACGTCGTCCGCGCGCCCGGCGTGGTGGAAGTAGCCGTCCTCATCGACGCGCGCGAGGTCGCGGGTCGGTATCCACTTGTCACGGCGATACACCATCAGGTGTCCGGTGACGCCCGGAGCGCAGGGTGCTCCGGCTTCGTCCTGCACCTGGACTTGCACGCCCGGTGTCGCCTTGCCCAGTGAGCCGGGCTTGACGACGAAATCGCTTGCTCCGGGATAGTTGACCAACACCACGCCGATCTCGGTGGTGCCGTACATGCTGCACACTTCGTGACCGAAGGTTTCGCGCGCGAAGTCGGCCGATTCGGTGTCGATCGGCTCGCCCGTGAACGAGAGCTTTTCGAGGAAGTAACGGTAGTCTGGGCCGTGCCCCGAGTTACGCATCATCCGATAATGTGTCGCTGCGGCCGACATATTGGTGAACCGGTGGTCGTGCAACGCCTGCAGCAGTCTCTTCGGGTCGAACTTCCCCGTATAAGCGCCGACGGTGAGGCCGAGCGCGAGCGGCGCGAACGTGCCGTGCCAAAGGCCGTGGCCCCAGGCGGGCGATGACGGACAAATGAACCGGTCACCGGGGCGGATGCCCGTTCCATACAGCGCCGCGACCATCAGCGTGACCAGCGTGCGGTGGTTGTGCTTTACCGCTTCGGGAAGTTCCCGTGTCGTACCGGAGGTGTACTGGAAGACCGCGAGGCTGTCCGCCTTCGTCGCGACGGAGTAAGTCGACGGAAATCCGCGCAACGCACTGAACAACTCGGCATCGAAAACCACAGTCTGCAGGCCATCCATGTCCGGAGCGTTTTGACACCTTGTCCCGGTTGGTGACCAGCATGACCGGCGCGCAGTCCTGCACACGGAGTCGAACGCCGTCCGGCCCAAAAAGCGTGAACAGCGGCACCGCAATCGCACCGGCCTTGAGCGCGCCGAACATCGCGACATAAAACGCGCGCGACGGGTCGAGCATGATTGCGACCCGGTCCCCGGGGTTCACGCCGCTCGCCGCTAGATAATGCGCGAACCGGGACGAATCCGTAGAAAGCTCGTCGTACCGGATGATCTCGTCGTGCCCTTCAGCGTGCACGACGATCAGCGCGTCGCGCCCGGAATTCGCATGCCGATCGACACATTCGTGAGCGATGTTGAAGCTCTCGACGTTGCCGTCGAAGAGTTTCCACAGCCCGTCCCGGGAAAAGTGTTCCTGGGCGTCAGCGTACGTGGTGAAGTCAGTGAGTGTTGGCATGCCGGTCGCGCGGGCTATCGGTGAATGCATCATGCAGTCGCTGGATGAAGTTGTCAAATACGTTATACATTTGTATTAGTACAATCTTCTTGATGGCAATCGACAGTACACCCCGCTGCTGGAGCCCGGCTCGGCGATCGTTCATGTTTCGGTCCGCGTCATCCTTTGGGCAGGATCAGCGTCGCCAGACGCGTGGCCTCCTGCCGCAGGTCTTCGGCGAGTGCCGATATACGGGGCGCGTCGAGTTGCTCGGACAGCCCGGCGCCGACCAGTGCATGCGTGATCCTGCCGGCGGCGTTGAGCAGCGGCACTGCCACGACAGTGACACCGTTGATATAGCGGTCCCGATCCACTCCGAATCCCCTCTTCCTGGCGAGTTCCACCTCCTTCATCCAGGTGGTGAAATCGAGAGGGCTGCCCCAGCGCAGGGCCCCGAAGCGTTTGCGGAGCTGCGGCCAGGGCTGATCGCCGAACGCCGCGAACAACCGTCCGGTGGCGCTCACCAGCGTCGAAAAGCGACTGCCCACTTCTACGTGCAACCCAAACGGCGTCTGCGCCCGGGAGATCGCGAGCACGATCATGTGTTCGCTGTCCTGGATTTCCACGCCCATGCTCGTAAGGGCCCAGGTTTGTGACAGGCGATCCAGTACCGGCTGGGCAAGGGTCGCGAACCCGCTGCGCTCGATCACGCTGCGCGCGAGACTCAACATCCCGCTGCCGAGTGCGTAGCGCTTGGTATCGCTGTCCACCGTCACGAGGCCTTCCGCGACCAGGACGCGCAGGATATGCAGGCACGTGCTGGGGACGAGCGACAGGGATGTCGCAATCGCCTTGACGCCCATCGGGTCGGGCGAGCTTCCCAGCAGTTGCAGGATCGCGATTGCTCGTGACACGGCCGGAACGTCGCGGATTCGCGGCTTCGGCGCCTTTGTTCCTTTGCGTTCTGGCGTTGTCAATGCGGCTCCACCATTGTCTATGGACAAAGACAATGATAGCACTCCGGCCGGTGCCGACGACTGGCGCCACCGCTTTAGTGCTGAAGCCATCAGGATCCCGCCGGCAGTCCCGGGTGCTTCAGGCCAAGCACTGCATACGACGGATCTTCGCCAGACGTCTGGCCCTGCACGAAATTGGTGTTCGCGAGCCAGTCCTTGTCGACATCCAGCGAGATCGACCAGTCGCGGACGCAGATGCGATTCGAGATCATCCATTGGCCAGCCGTGCGGCGCAGCGTGTCCACGTACCGGCCACCCATCAGGTTCACGACCTCTTGTCCTGCCGGGTTCGTCATGACCGCGGTAGCCATGAAGTAGGTTTCGGCACCGGCCTCGTCACCGTGGACGTTGATGCTGGACTGACCGAGCAGGTGAGTAAGCTTCTGTCCCTTGGTGGCGATGTTGTCCATGACACGCTTGACGAGGCCCTTGCCTGGGCCCTTGTACGGACCATGATCGTCCCCGGCATCCTCGAGATAGACACTCGCCATGCGATGCTCGTCGCCACGGTCACAACCGTGGCAGTACACGCTCAATAACTTCCTGATTTCGTGATGATCGACGATCTCTTGCAGTATTGGTTCCATGGGCAGTCCTTTCTCGCAATCGCGCCTCAAGTGATCACAACCTGGGTTCGCGGTTCTGCCAGGCCACTTGCCAGGCTGGGTACTCGGCCGGCAGCGCGCTGACCTGGTCCAGCTCCGCGATTTGCTGCGTGGTCAGCGTCAACGTTGCGGCGCTGAGATTTTCCTGCAACTGCGCTTCGGTTTTGGCGCCGATCACGATGCTGGTCACGTGCGGCTTCGCCAGCATCCATGCCAATGCCACTCTGGCCACACTGGCATCGTGGGCCGCGGCCACGTTGCGCATGGCCTCGATGCATGCCTGCGCACGCATCCGGTCGACGGGCGGGTAATCGAATCGGCTGCGGCGGGCGTCCTGCGGTCCCCGGCCGTCGACATCGAACTTGCCGCTGAGCAGGCCGCCGGCCAATGGGCTCCACGGCATGATGCCCAGCCCTTGGTCTTCAGCCAGCGGGACCAGTTCGCGCTCGATATCGCGGCCGGCAATCGAATAGTAGACCTGTGCGCTGATGAACCGATGCCAACCCCTGGCGTCCTGCATGGCCAGCGCTTTCATGGCCATCCACGCCGGAACATTCGAAAAGCCGAGGTATCTCACCTTGCCTTGCTGCACCACGTCATGCAGCGCGTGCAGCGTCTCCTCCCACGGCGTCAGCGGGTCCACGCCGTGAATCTGATAGAGATCTATGTGGGAAAGCGCGAGGCGTCGGAGACTCTCCTCGACCGAATGCATGATGTGCACGCGCGATAGCCCGGCCTGGTTGGGACCGGGACCCATGCGGCCACGCACCTTCGTGGCCACGACGATCTGGTCACGCGGCCGCGCCAGCTTTTTGAGCACCCTGCCCAGCAGCACCTCGGACTCGCCTTCCGAATACGCGTCGGCGGTATCGAGGAAGTTGATGCCCGCATCCAGCGCGGTGCCCACCAATCGCTCGGCCATGTCTTCGCCCTGCTCGCCCACCACCTTGAAGAAGCCCTTGCCCCCGAAGGTCATGCAGCCGAGGCACATCTCGGACACCGCCAGGCCGCTGCGTCCCAACGCTCGGTATCTCACGGTCCTGGCCTCACTTTCACGACTCTGGGCAGCCAATGCAGTCCGTGCACGCTCAGATTACGCCGTGATTTACGTAGGTCGTCTTGACGTCGGTAAAGAAGTCGGCCGTGGCCGTGCCCTGCTCAGGAGCGCCGTACCCCGAAGGCGCACGTCCGGCGAACGGAACGTGATATTCGGCGCCGGAAGTCGGCGCGTTGATGACGACCATTCCGGCCGATGATTCGCGCCTGAATTTTTCGGCGGCGGTCAGGCTCGTGGTGCAGATGGCCGAAGAGAGCGCGTAGTCCGCATCGCGGGCGACGGCGATGGCTTCGTCCAGATCGTCAACGCGAATAATGGCGGCAACCGGCCCGAAGACCTCCTCGCGGTTGATTCGCATGTCGTTCGTCGTCTTCGCGAAAAGAGCCGGCGCGAAGTAGTAGCCCTCCGTGGGACGCTGCAATCGCTCGCCGCCGCACAACAGGTCCGCTCCTTCCTTCTTCGCCTCGGCCACGAAGCGCAGGTCCTTTGCGAGTTGCGCTTCCGTGGCGACGGGACCGATCTCCGTGCTTGGCTCGAGCGCATGGCCCACGCGAACCGCCATGGCTTTCTGCGTCAGCTGCTCCACGAAAGCGTCATGAATGCCGCGCGTGACGATGAGGCGGCTCGAGGCCGTGCAGCGCTGGCCCGTCTGGGGAAACGCGCCGTCGAACGCAACTTGAACGGCCTGGTCGAGGCTTGCATCGTCGAGGACGACGAGTGGACTCTTGCCGCCGAGCTCGAGCTGAACTTTTGTCATCGTCCTGGCGGCGCGTTCCAGGACCGAGCGTCCGATCGGCGTGGCGCCCGTGAAACTGACGCCGTTCGCGCCGGCGATCAATGCATCGCTGAGTTCCGCGCCGGATCCCATGACCAGGTTGAACACACCGGAGGGCACGCCCGCTTCGATCAATATTTCCGTGAGCGCGACGGAGCACCCCGGGGTCACCTCGGAAGGCTTGAATACGACGGTGTTACCGTAAGCGAGCGCCGCCGCAATTTTCCAGGCCGGGGTTGCGAGCGGAAAATTCCATGGCGTAATCAATGCAACGACGCCGATCGGCTCATAGTCCACGATGATATTGATGCCGTCCCTGAGACTCGGGAAGAATCCACCGTGACGGCGTACCGACTCGCCGGAGTAGTAGTGGAAAATCTGCGCGGCGCGGATGACCTCACCTCTGGCGTCCTTGATGGTCTTCCCTTCCTCGCGCGCCATCAGCGTGGCCAGCGCATCGGTCCGGTCATAGAGAGCGTTCGCGACCTTGCGCAACAGATCCGACCTCAACTGCGGATTGCTGCGCGACCAGCCCTTCAGGGCACGCCTTGCCGCCGCGAGCGCTTCCTCAGCCTGGGCAACGGACGCCCAGGCGTAGTGCCCGATCACATCGCCGAGGTCGGACGGATTTCGATTTGGCTCCCATCGTTCAGCATCCCGCCATCTGCCATCGATCAAAAGCCGGCCGCGGACGGTCTCGTTCTCATGTGCCACGCTTCATTCTCCAAAACGAACATCGCCTCGATATCCGGGACGATTCAATCACGCCGTCCGCGTTCAGGGAATCGCTCGCGACAATCCGCCGTCGATCGGGATGGCTGTCCCGGTGATGAACGAGCATCGTTCGGACGAGAGGAAAAGAACCAGGTCCGCCACTTCTTCCACGGTTCCGAGGCGTTTCATTGGAACCATCGCGATCCGTTGCCGGACAACCTCCTCGGGCAACATCCCGCCCCACGAACGCGCCGTGATGATCGGGCCCGGACAAATACAGTTGATCAGGACGTTATCGCTGGCGACGTGCTCCGACGAGTACTTCGTGAGCGCGATCATTGCCGACTTGCTGGTCCCGTACTCGACGAACACGTTGGCCGGTGCCGCGGTGACCTGCAGGCCGGCGATCGAAGAGATGTACACGATGCGGCCCCACTTCCGCTCCTGCATCCCCGGCAGTACCGCCCGCGTGACCCGGGCACAGCTCAGCAGGTTGAGGTCGAGGCTCTTCGTCCAGTCCTCGTCCTCGATCGCGACCAGGGGGCCGATCTTGGTGCTGCCTCCGACGCAGTGGACGAGGATGTCGATCTTGCCCAGGCGCTGCTGGGCCGCCGCGGCCATGGCCGAGACCTGCCTGGCGTCCGTGACGTCCACGCGCTGAGCAAAGACGGAAACGCCGTGCGCCCGCGCCTCCTCGGCAACTTGCTGCAGAAGGTCCTCGCTACGCGCGCAAATCGCCACGTCGACGCCTTCCCTGGCGAAGGCCAGGGTAATTCCCCTGCCCATGCCATCGCTCGCACCGGTGATCAGTGCGACTCGACCCTTGATGCCAAGATCCATGATTGTCCTTCTCTTCCGTCCGTCCGTTCGCGCACTACTTTGAGCGCGTTATCGATCCACGCAGCGCGTGATCAGCCGCCGCTGCCGCCGATCTTGGCAGCCTGGTTCGGCAGAAGTGGATTTGTTTCCCACGCGTACAGGTAATCGCAGTACTCCGTGAACTTGTCGATCTTGCCGTCGCGCATCACGAATGCGAGGTGGTACAGGTTGTCGTAGTGCTTGCCATTCTTCCAGACCACATGGCCTTCGCACTCCACAGCCACGCGGTCGCCTTCCGCTGTCCATTCGAGCACTTCGAACTGCATGCCGCCCTGCATCAGGTCCCTGTTCGCTTTCATTCTCTCGATGGCGAACGCCCCGGTCCTGAGAAGGGGCATGCCACCTTTCTTCAGAGTCTCTGCCCGTACGGGAATCACCCACTGAAACGTGTCGGACAGGATGCCCGCCAACCTTTCATAGTCCTGCTGCATCAGGCAGTCGATGAATTCCAGCACCAGCTTCTTGTTTCCCTCGACGGACATTTTCCACCTCGATTGCTTTGGTCGACAGACACTTGCCACTTCGGGTAAACAGAGTTCTCCAGCGGCATCCGCCAGCGTGCAACTAGAATCTCACCGAAAGTCGAGCCCAGACTTCCCGACCGCGTTCGATCATGCAGACCGCTTCATCGTCGCCCGCAGGCCCGGGCAATGCTGCGCCGGAGACCTGGCCGCCAAAGACGGTTCCGTTCTGCACGTTCGAGTTTACGCACCAACCCCTGGTCAGCTCGTCGCCGAGGTTGGATCCGATCAGGGCTAACTCCCACGCGTCGTCCTTGCCTCTCAGGGCTATGTTGGCGTCGAATTTCACAAACGATTCCTGCTCGTAACCTGGCAGATCGACCAGCGTCGTGACGTATTCGTCCATGTAGTTTGCGCCCGCTCCGAAGTCCAGCGTCATGTTGGTGAAGATCGGCATCGTGTGATTAAAGCCCGCGTAGCCCGACCAATCCGGTGCGCGAACGAGGCTCCGGTCCGTCAAGTCCTGCGCCAGGTACCTGCCGGTCGAGGGGTTCAGGAGCTGGTCGCACCCTTGAGAGATCGTTTGCCCGTTGCCGCATGGAGCATTTGGGAACGACTCATAACGCGCGCGGTTGTAGTTCACGGCGGCCGTCAGCGTCAGCCCATCGATGCTGGCGGGCGTGTAGTTGACGTCGAAGTCGACGCCTTTCACGCTGGCCGAGGCTGCATTGAGAGTGCGAACTGCGAAGATGAAGCCGCCACCCGGCACCTGGGTCAGTTCGAGGCCACCGACCTGCAGATCGTCGTAGTCGTAATAGTACGCGGCGAGATTCGCCGTCAGCCTGTGGTCAGCCGTGCGGGCCTTGAGGCCTATTTCGCCACCTTTCGCTTCTTCGTCGCTGAACGACGCATCCCGATTGGGCGGGACGAACGTCTGGGACGTAAACGAGCCCGACTTGAATCCCGTCTTGTAGGAGGCGAAGGCCGTGAAATCCTCCGTCGGCTTGTACGTTAACGAAAGCTCTGGTGAGACGTTCGACGAGCGGATTTCCGGTACGAGCAGCACCGTCGGCCCCACCGGGCCATTGCCGGGGTTGCGGTTGATCTGGGCATGGTCGCGCTCTTCGTCGGTGTACCGCGCACCCACTGCAAGCTCCAACTCCGGGGTCATATCCCAGAGCACCTGGCCGAAGACTGAAGTCGAGCGGATGTCTACCTCGTGGATGACGTGAGCCAGCAGAGACGGCAACGGAAATCCAAGACTCGTGTTGAACGGAATTCGTACTTCGTTGCGCTGGTCGGCGTCGAGATAGAACGCTCCCAACATGAAATTCACCGGGCTGTCGCTGTCCGAAGTCAGCCGCACCTCTTGAGTGAACTGGGTGTTGTCGAAATGAATGACGTTCATGAACGGGACTGTCGTCCCGGTCGTGCTGCCTGAGTGCGCCGTCGCGAAACTGTTGTCGAAATAACCCGTCAGGTAACTCAAGGTCAGGTCTTCGGAAAGATTGATGTTCAGGTCAAACGATCCGAGGGCTTGAGAGGTGTCTTCAAACTGGACGCCGCCGTTCGGCACGCCTTCCGGGAACGCGGCTGGATCCGCCCAGGAGAGTCGTGACGGAATCGCCGGTCTTGCAATCGTCGCCGGCGATGAACGAGATGTTCGCAACGGGAGCGACGGGGCCCGTGCCTTCCGGACACAAGGCCACCTGAAGCGGTGAGGCGCCTCCGTCCATGCGGTATTCGGCGTAGCCCAGCTTCAGACGCGCCGTGAATTCATCGCTCGGCTCGTAAAGTGCAGTACCCCTGATCATCAAGTTATCCGCGGGCGCGTAGTTCCGGTATTTCGGCGTCACGCCGCCGAGCCCTGGCGTGGCCACGGCATCGTTCGTGAAGAAGCCCTCCTGGTCCGAATAGCGAGTGGCCAACCTGAGTTTCAGCGAGTCCGTCACCGGTCCGGAGAGGATCAGGTCGACTTGTTTCTCTTCGGCTTCGGCTTCGTAGCCAGCCCGCGCAATCATTTCGAACTCGTCGGTCGGGTCGACGCTGCGGAGCGAGATCACGCCGGCCGTATTGTTCTTGCCGAAGAAAAGCGACTGCGGGCCCTTCAATACCTCGACCTGCGCGACATCGAACATGCCGATGCCATAGGCCACGCCCTGGGTCAGCGTAAGACCGTCGATGTTCAGCGAGACCGACTGGTCCATGGTCGCGTTGAGTGCGGTGGTGCCAATGCCTCGCAAGGAAACCTGGGTGCCGGTCGAGTTGACCGCATTCCCCAACAGCGAGACTCGGGACCTTGGCAGCCAACGCATAGAGGTCGTCCGTCTTGGTTCGCTCCAACGTGTCTTGCGTCAGGACGGTTGCGATGACCGGTACGTCCAGGAACGACTCTTCCCGCTTTCGCGCCGTAACGACGATTTCTTCGAGCGCCGCGGGCCCTGTCCCCGCCACCCTGACCTCCTGCGTCGCCGCTGGAGTGACTTGCAGCAGAGCGCTGGCGGCGATTGTGAATAGAACGGTTTGCTTCACGGACATCTGGATCCCCCAACTGTTGCGGCTTTTCGGCGCACCGGCAGGCGGCGCGATCCTGCAGTATTGCTACACATGTAAATCCACATATGTGGACAATAGCAACACCAACGTGGATGATATACGCACGGATTTTCGCGGAAGTCAACCTGTCAGCGACTGCGTCGAACCCCCGGGCGCGCGCAAGTCCCTCGGAAGATTGCCGCGCGAAGTGCACGGCTAGTTGCCCAACGTGCGGAGCGACGTCGCCGCGTTTCACGGGACTCTAAGCGGCGCCGGTTGGCGAGCGCCATGCGCTCGTCGCGGCGTACCTCTCAGTCATGCATTCCCGTATAAGAACGACATGTACATAGCGATGGACATATGCGAGAGTTGACTTGCCCGTCCGACGCGGCGCGGAGTTGCTTTTCAGGATCATGCTCCCGCATTTCCCAACGCAGACTCACAGGTTCTGAAGTATGACTTTGCTGAACGCCGATCATCAGCAACTCCGCGACGCCATCTTCAAGCAATGCAAGGACTTCGGTGACGACTATTGGCTTGCTCGCGATCGCGATGCAGCCTTCCCTGCGGATTTCTATCACTCGATGGCTGACGCAGGCTGGCTGGGCATTGCTATGCCAAGCGCATACGGCGGTTCCGGACTCGGCATTACCGAAGCAGCCTTGATCATGCAGGCGATTGCGGAATCCGGCGCTGGCATGAGCGGTGCGTCGGCGATCCACATCAACATCTTCGGCTTGAATCCCGTCGTGGTGTTCGGCACTGAAGAGCAGAAGAAGCGAATGCTCCCTCCGCTGATCGGCGGGTTGGACAAGGCATGCTTCGCCGTGACCGAGCCGAACGCAGGTCACAACACGGCCGAAATCTCGACCCGTGCCGACCGTCAGTCGGACGGCACCTATGTGATCTCGGGGGAGAAAATCTGGATTTCAACGGCCCAGGTGGCCAACAAGATGCTGATACTGGCCCGCACTACTCCCCTGGACCGCGTCCGCAAGAAGTTGGACGGGATGTCACTGTTCTACACCGACCTCGACCGCAGCAAGATCGAAGTTCGACTGATCCACAAGATGGGGCGTCATGCGATCGACTCCAACATGCTGTTCATCGATGGACTGGTCGTGCCGGAACAAGACCGGATCGGCGAAGAAGGAAAGGGGTTCCAGTACATCCTCCACGGACTGAACCCCGAGCGCATATTGCTGGCCGCAGAGGCGGTCGGCATCGGCCGGGCGGCCATCCAGAGAGCGAGCCAGTACGCCAAGGATCGGAAAGTTTTTGGCCGTCCGATCGGGCAGAATCAAGCGATTGCGCATCCCCTCGCCCACTCCTGGGCTCAATTGGAAGCCGCCAACCTGATGACGTTCGAGGCTGCGAGGCTCTACGACCAGGGACACCCCTGCGCAATCGAAGCGAACGCGGCCAAGTACCTGGCCGGCGAATATGCATTCACGGCCTGCGAGCGCGCCGTTCTGACACTGGGCGGCATGGGATACGCGCAGGAGTATCACGTCGAGCGGCTGTTCCGGGAATGCCTGATTCCGAGGATCGCACCTATCAGCAGCCAGATGATCCTGAACTTCCTGAGTGAAAAGGCGCTCGGCTTGCCGAAGTCCTACTGAAGAACCGCAATGATGATGGCAGGAACCCTGTTGTTCGCGCGCGGACGCATGGCGGCCTTCGCGGGGCAGCACCCATAATGGCGCGCGAGCTCGACGCAGCCGCGCTCGATTTGAAGGGCATCGTCAAGGCCGGCGACCATATCGTCTGGGGCCAGGCGACCGGCGAACCTCTGTCGCTGACGGAGGCCCTGGTTCGCCAGCGGCGTGAGCTCGGTAACGTCGACGTTTTCATCGGCTCGACATTTTCGCGAACCCTGCGCCCCGAGCATGCCGACTGCCTTCACATCACGGGGTTTGGCGCGATCGGTACGGCTACGGAGCTGTCGAAGGCCGGTGTTCTCGACATCGTGCCGTGCCACGTTGGCCAGGTCGCGCGGTACATTTCGGAAAAACGGATTGGCTGCGACGTCGCATTTGTCCAGGTCAGTCCACCGGGCCCCGACGGCAGGTACAGCTTCGGTGTCATCCACGACTACATTCCAACGGCCGTTTCTGTCGCGCGCGTGGTCGTCGCCGAAGTGAACGACCAGGTTCCCTGGACCTACGGTGCCAACTCGCTCGGTATCGACGACTTCGACGTTCTCGTGCCGACTTCGAGACCGGTCCTCGAGCTCAAGGGCGGAGTCGTCGGAGACATCGAACTCGCCATTGCCCGGCATGCCCACACATATGTCGGGGACGGCGCGGTCCTGCAGATTGGCATCGGAGGCATTCCCGATGCGATCCTGCAGTCGATCGGTGATCGCAAGGACCTCGGTCTTCACTCAGGCATGGTTGGCGATGCGTTCGTCGATCTCATCGAATCCGGCGCCTTGACCAACGCCCGGAAGCCCATCGACCGTGGCATCTCCATCGGCGGCGCCCTCATGGGCACGAAGCGACTGTACGACTTCGCTCACCGCAACAAGTCCCTGCTGATGCGGGAGTCGGCGTATACCCATGGCGAAGCGACCCTGGCGAAGCTCGACAACTTCGTCTCGATTAATTCTGCGATCGAGGTGGACCTGACCGGCCAGGTCAATGCCGAAGTGGCGGGCGGACAATACCTGGGCGCCACCGGCGGCCAGGTCGATTATGTTCGCGCGGGTCATCGGTCGTCGGCCGGCCGGTCGATCATCGCGTTCGCTTCGACAGCGAAAAACGAAGAAATCAGCCGCATCTGTGGGCGCCTGAGCGGTCCCGTGACGACGGCCCGGAGCGACGTGGATGTGATCGCCACCGAGTACGGTGCGGCCGACCTGCGGGCGCAACCGCTGCGCGAGCGTGTGCGCCGGCTGATCGCCATTGCGCATCCGAAGTTCCGCGAGAATCTGGAGCGTGACGCACACGAGCTGCTTAGGCGAGGCTATTAGTGCGCCGTTGATGCCGGGTCTCAGTCCGTCTCGGTCAATCTTCCCGTGGGAAGATGACGCTTCAGCGCACGCTTGAGCGATGCGGCAATCTGCGGAATCTTGGTTCGCATGCGATTGGTCGGGCCGCCGACGACAATGGCGAGCCGGCGGTCGCGCAGTCCAACGGGCACCGCGATGCCCGTCAGATCGGACGTGTGCCCTTCCACGTTTTCATGCCAGCCGATAGCTGCTGCGCGCTTGATCTCCGCCTCGACACGTTCGGCACTCGCCAATGACCGGGTCGTGTACTTCTCGAACTTCACCTTGCGCAGTACCGACGCGCGCTCACGTGGAGAATATTGCGCCAGCAAAGCACGGCCGGTCGCGGTGGCCTGTATGGGTACCTGGTGACCGACCTGGGCAGAAAAACGAATCACGGAAGGCGACTCCACGACGTAGAGCAATACGGCGTTCGTTCCGGCGGGGGCCGCGACCGCTACCGTTTCTCCGGTCGCCTTCGCCACCTCGTCCACGACCCGGCAGACGTTTTCGGGAAGCAGTTCGGTTTCGGCAATGCCCTGTAGCAGCGACATCCACCGTGGGCTCGGGTAATAGCCTCCGCGTGGTCGAGGTTCATAAAGGAATCCGCGCTGGGCGAGAGTCGTCAGCAGGTTGAACGTGCTCGAGCGCGGCCATCCCAGAGCCACCGATATCTCGGCAAGATTGGATGGTCTCTTCACCTGTGCGAAGTATTCGAGCAAGTCCAGGACATTGGCGGCCTGTCGTACGATCATCTCGAACCTCGATCAGTTGTTCGGAATTCCACGCCGGGGAACTGGACGCAGGTCACTGTCAACCAGCGCCTGCATTTCGTCAACGATTTTAATCGTCCAGATGTACGAACGATATGTACATGTACCTGAACATGTGCGAAAGTCGGCTGCCAGTCTGGGATAGCGAGTCTGGCCGGGACACACGCAAATGAAAGACTTCGAAGTGCTCGCTGGTACCGATTCGATCAAGGGTCCACTCGCTGGCATTCGCGTACTCGACCTGACGTCCACGCTGATGGGGCCGTACTGCACCCAGATTCTCTGCGACATGGGCGCGGACGTGATCAAAGTCGAAAGTCCGCATGGCGACACGACGCGCTACCTCCCGGACGGCAAGAAACCGGCGATGTCCGGGATGTTCGTCAATCTCAATCGCGGCAAGCGCAGCATCGTGCTCGACCTCAAGAGCCCTGATGGTCGTGAAGTACTCGCGAGACTGATGCGACAGAGCAATGTCTTCGTCCACTCAATGCGATTCGAGGCGATCAAGCGCCTCGGATTCGCGTACGAAGATGTCAAGGAAGCCAGACCGGACGTCGTCTATGCAAACCTCTATGGTTACGGCCGCCAGGGCCCGTACGCTCACTGGCCGGCCTATGACGACACCATCCAGGGCATTTCGGGGCTCGCGATGCTGCAGGCCGAAGTGATGGGAGAACCACGGTATGTGCCGACCGTAGTGGCGGACAAGGTTGCCGGGCTCACCGCTGCATATGCGATCGCGATGGCACTGTTTCATCACGCGCGAACGGGTGAAGGGCAGGAAATCGAAATCGGAATGTTCGAGACCATGGTTTCCTTCCTTCTGGTCGAGCACATCGGCGGGTCGTTGTTTGATCCGCCCATCGCTGATCCAACCTATCGGCGTGCGGTCGCGCCAAACCGGCGCCCATACAAGACCGCCGACGGTTACATTTCCGCCCTGATCTACAATGACAAGCAGTGGCGCCGATTCGTAACGATCGCCGGCGAGCCGGTCGAGCTTCAGGACCCACGTTTCGGCACGCTGGAGACGCGTTCCCTGCACATCGACGACGTTTACGCCGCCATCAGCAACGTGATGCCGACGCGCAGTACGGCTGAATGGATCGAGGCATTGCAGGAGGCAGGCATCCCGGCGGTTCCGCTGAAGAGCCTGAAGGACCTGATGAGCGATCCGCACCTCGAGCAGACAGGCTTCTTCGTAGCCAGGCAAACCAAGGAGGGAAAGCTGCGGTTTCCCGGAATCCCCACACGTTTTTCGAGGACGCCCGGCCAGATTCGTGAAGCCGGGCCGCTGCTGGGAGAACACACGGTCGCGATCATGCAGGAAGTCGGCTTCACGCCCGCCGAGGTCGAGGCTCATATCAAGGCCGGCACCGTTAAAACCGCTGATACGGCTCCCGAAGAAGACCCAGGCCCTGTGCTCGTCTAGAGCCAGTTCAGAATTACGAAATCTGACGAGTGACCGAGACCGTCGCCCCGAAGCTAGGCAGCGCGGCGGAATGCTTGCCCTCGCCGCCCGCAACCAGAATCAGAATGTCATCCGCGCTCGGGACCGCAGGAATCAGCGCGTCCGGAGCCATTGCATTCAGTTCGGGCGGCCAGTCGCGCATGCCGTACATCCCGCCCAACGCCAGCTCGTCTCGCCTTCGACTGATGGCGCGGTACAGATACTCGCGCACCTGGCGCCGCGACCAGCCCGAACCCGCGATGCTCGCTGCATGCTCGGGGCCGAGAATCAACATCAACTCTTTCTGGCCGTGCCAGGCGATATACCAGTTGTTGCCGCCAAGCGTTCTGAAGACGTCGGCCGCGAGTCGTAGAATGCCTTCGGCGTCGCCATGCTCGTGGTCATTCACATTGTGCGGCGGCTCGCCACCGTAGACGGTCACAGCGTTTGCACCATCCGGCAAGCCGCGGTCCGTGATGAATGAGCCCCATGGGGACGCATCCATGTTCTCCGCGATACAGAAGCTGTACTTGCTGGGGAGCCCTGCGTCGAGCGGTCGACAGTACCTGGGAAAGCACCGCCGATATTCCACAGGATCAATCTTATCGCGCGACCGATGACGGCATTGGCCATCGAGCTGGGCCCGAAGGTCCCGGCAGCCGCGTTCATTCCGAGCTCTTTCGCAATCGGTCCATGCACGATGAGCAGCGGCGCGACAGGGTGCGTCGTGGCCTGCAGCGAAGCGAGATTGAAGCGCGGTTCGAGCATCGCCTGGACTGCCGTCACGAGAACCGGCATGTGCTGCGGCCTGCAACCAGCCATGACGGCATTTATCGCGATTTGCTCGATGGTCGCGACACCACCGCGCGGCGGCACTACTCCGACCAGATCCTGGCCGCGCCGGCCGGACCCTTCGACCATCCTGGCGACCGCCTCGGGCGTCGGCGCGATGACCGGAAATCCGTCGCTCAATCGGCGCTCGAAATACCATGCTTGCAGTTCGGCCGGATCTGCCGGCGCGAGCATGCGTTGGGCATTGCTTGTCTGCGGCGCCGCGGCAGGCGCCGGCACCTTCGCCAGTGCGCCGCGCAGGCTTTCGTACAATTTCCCCACACGATCGACGACCTGCTGGTCGGAGAGGCCGCCTAGCGGATGCGTGAACACGGCAATGCGTGCATCCGGTAATCCGAGAGCACGCGCGTCATGCAGCGCCTTCGCATGGAAGCCAGACGACGTCAGGACCACGGTCGGGATGCCGCGGCGTTCGAGCTCAGTGAGGTCGTGGAGACTCCACGACGTGCACGAGCCTCAGTCGGCTGAGCCAGTCAGTACGAGGTCGGCCGACTGTGCAATCTGGTCGAGAAGCTCGGCGCTCGCTCCGACCGCCGGGTTTTCCTTGCGGAAGTATCCGATGGCCCCGAGCGAGCAGTCGTCGCGCAGTCTTTCCGCGACCAGGGTCGCGAGCCGGTGAAAATTAGGCTTTGCGTTATCCAGGATGGCCAGCCGACGGCCTTCGAGGAGGCCGACCGGATTGCACTGCAGCGCAGCCAGCTTCTGGACCTGACCTGCCGCGTCCAGAACTTCGATCGTCGTCATGAGTTCTCCATCTGAAGTTCGCGTGAGATGTTGCAGCATTCTATCTTTGCGCCGCACTACTCGCCATGCGCATTGGTTTTGATGCTCGACTCGATTGCCGATGCCGTTGCGCCTCTGGCACGCCAGCAGTTGTCCATGTATATGGACTGTTTACACAGGTACTTGAACTTTATAGGCACGACCTGTCGTAATGTCAACAGTTTTCCATGGCCGCCTGTCGATGGTTCTGGGGTTGCAACGAACACGGCATAATCTCCGACCATGACAGCAGAATCATCCCTCGGCAGCCTGTTGCCCTCCGTGGATGCGCTGATGCGCCGGCCGGCCCTCGTCGCGGGTTGCGTCGCGCACGGACGCACCCGTCTGTTGGCAGCGGTACGCACAGGCCTGTCGGACCTCAGGCACGCGATCCTCACCGAAGCTCTGCCGCGGCCGTCCGATCGGGATGCTGCCGCGCAACAGGTCGAGCTGCGCGCGCTGGCGTTGCTGGAGCAGCGCGCCACCGCCTCGCTGCGGCGCGTGTTCAACCTGACAGGCACGGTTCTTCACACCAATCTCGGTCGCGCGCCGCTGGCTCTCGAGGCAGTCGATGCCATCCGCAACGCGGCTGGAGCCTGCAACGTCGAATATGACCTGGACGGTGGCGGCCGTGGCGAGCGGGATGACCACGTCGCCGTTGCGCTGTGCAGCATGACCGGCGCGGAAGACGCCCTGGTCGTCAACAACAATGCGGCAGCGGTCCTGCTGGCGTTGAACAGCCTGGCCAACCGGCGCGAAGTCATCGTTTCGCGTGGCGAACTGATCGAGATCGGGGGCACGTTCCGCATGCCCGACGTGATGGCACGCGCCGGCTGCAAGCTGGTCGAGGTCGGCACCACGAATCGCACGCATGTGGAGGATTATGAGAATGCGATCGGCCCGCGAACCGCGGCGCTGATGAAAGTGCATCCGAGCAACTACGCAATCAGTGGCTTTACGTCGGTCGTGCCCGAGCGGGATCTCGCGACACTCGCGCACCGGCACGAACTGCCATTCATTGTGGACCTGGGCAGTGGCACGCTGACCGATCTGACGCAATTCGGATTGCCGCCCGAACCGACACCCCGGCAGAGCATCGGTCACGGAGCCGATCTCGTAACGTTCAGCGGCGACAAGTTGCTGGGTGGTCCGCAGGCGGGCATCGTAGTCGGCCGCAAGGATCTCGTAAAAAAATTACAGCGGAACCCGCTGAAGCGTGCGCTGAGGCTGGACAAGATCATCCTCGCGGCATTGGCTGCGACGTTGCGCCTCTACGATGATCCCGAACGTCTGGTCGAGAAGTTGCCGAGCTTGCGTATTCTTGCGCGCGGGGAAGATGTGATCCGGGAACTCGCCCATCGCATCTCGAAGCCGGTAGGTGATGCGCTCTGCCAGGTCGCCAACGTAACGATCGAGCCCTGCTCGAGCAAGATCGGCAGCGGATCCTTGCCGGTCAATCTCCTGCGCAGCTGGTCGCTGGTAGTTCGCGCCGTCGGCCCCAAGCGGGGCGGCGAAAAGCGACTGGATGCCCTCGTCCGGGCATTCCGGGCGTTGCCGATACCGGTGATCGGACGGCTGCAGGACGGCGCCCTCGTGTTCGACTTGCGCTGCCTCGAAGACGAAGCGACGTTCCTCGCGCAACTCGACCGGCTCGTGGTTCCACACCAGCGATGATCGTCGCGACCGCAGGTCATGTCGATCACGGCAAGACGACGCTGATCAAGGCGCTGACCGGAACGGACACGACGCATCTCCCGGAAGAGCGCAAACGCGGAATGACCATAGACCTCGGCTTTGCCGCATTGGCATTGCCGGGTGGGGGTTTCATAGGCTTCGTCGACGTGCCTGGCCACGAGCGATTCGTGCGCAACATGCTTGCAGGCATCACCGGAGTCGATCTCGTGCTCTTGATCGTCGCTGCCGACGACGGGATCATGCCGCAGACGCGCGAGCATTTGGAGCTTCTGGACCTCCTGGAGGTGACCGAGGCGACGGTTGCACTCACCAAGATCGATCGAGTCGATTCGGCGCGGCTCGCAGATGTCGCCACCTCGATCACGGACCTGCTTGCACCCACGCATCTCTCGGGTGCGCCGATCTTTGCAGTGTCGGCTCCCGACGATATCGGAATTGCTGCGCTACGGAACCACCTGATTTCGCGGGTGCCGCACGCGAGCAAGTCCCGGCATGGCGCATTCTTCCGCCTCCCGATCGATCGAAGTTTCGCAGTGGAAGGAGCCGGTCTGGTCGTGACCGGCACGATTGCTTCGGGCAGGGCCGCTGTCGGTGATCGCCTTACCTTGATGCCGTCGGGCAAGCCGATCCGCGTGCGCGGGTTGCATACGCACCATAGCGTGGTCGAAAGCCTGGGCGCGGGCGAACGCTGCGCTCTCAATGTGGTGGCGGCCGAACTCGATCGTTCGCAAGTGGAACGCGGGGATTGGATCGTCGCGCCGGAAATCGCGGTTACGACGCAGCATCTCGATGCCCGCCTCAGACCCGTCGCAGGTGCCGTATTGAAGGATGGCACGCGCGTTCACCTGTTTCATGGCGCGGCCAGTACAGGTGGCCACCTGGTGCTTTTGTCCCGCGAACCAAACCCGCCGTACGTGCAAATCGTGCTGGACGAGCCGGTCCATGCGCTCGCGAGGGATGCCTTCATCCTGCGTCATGCAGGCGGACACAAGACCCTGGCCGGAGGGATCGTGATCGACCCGTTTCCACCGATCCGCGGACGACGGCGACCTGAACGGACCGCGATGTTGGCCGCGCTCGATCAGTCCGACGCCAGGCGCGCATTGGCGTGCGTGTTGACGGTCGCGCCCGACGGAATCGAACTCGACCGGTTCGTGCAGGCGTGGAACGTACGGCCCGACGAAGTTGCGGCCCTGTGGGAGAGCGTCGAACTCGCTCGCGTCGATGGCCGGGGATACGACGCCGCACAATGGCGACAGGGCCGCGAAACTCTCGTGGCAGAAGTCGCGCGGTTCCATGCCGCGCATCCCGATAGTTTCGGCCCTTCGGCCGCGGAGTTGTTGCGATCCGACGTTGTGACCGGAGGACGCCAGTTCCGGCGCGCGATGCTGGACATGCTGATCCATGACAAGGAATTGATTCGCGAAGGCGCCCAGGTTCGCCGCCCCTCGCACGAGATTGAGTTATCCCTGTCCGAGAAGGTGCTTTGGCGGCGGATTGCGCCGCTGCTCGGGCCGGACCGCCGGCCGATGACCGTGCACGACATCGCCGCTCAGGAGAAGCTCGATCCCCGAAACGTCGAGCGTGTGCTGGAGCGTGCGGCACGGGCTGGCCATGTCGTGCGAATCACCCCCAATCGGTTCTTGCACAAGTTGGCATATCTGGAACTCGCAGCCAAAGCCGAAGCTCTGGGTGAGAACTCCACGGACGGCTTGTTCGATGCGGCGGCGTTTCGCGACCGGTCCGATCTTGGACGCAGAATTTCGATCCGGGTGC
This sequence comes from uncultured Gammaproteobacteria bacterium, assembly GCA_963784225.1. Classification (GTDB taxonomy): domain Bacteria; phylum Pseudomonadota; class Gammaproteobacteria; order Steroidobacterales; family Steroidobacteraceae; genus RPQJ01. Next base: position 47,373 of record CAWAQN010000010.1, on the reverse strand, counting down.
TCGAACATTTCGACCGCATCGGCTTTACCCAGCGGCTCGGCGATCAAAGGCGGGTGCTCAGGCCCGCGGCTGCGGTGCTGAACCTGGATCGCCTTTGAATCTCGCTACCGGCACGTTAGCATCGTGGCGGGAGAGAATCGTACCCCGGTGGGACGCGCGGACTTCAAATCCGTTGGAAGGCGCCAGGCGTCTTTGGTGGGTTCGACTCCCACCTCTCCCGCCAAATTCAAGGAACCGATGGCCAACAGCAAATTCCGATTGACGTCGCTTGCCCATGGCGGCGGTTGTGGTTGCAAACTCGCACCGTCTGTCCTGAAGGAAATCCTTGCCAGGACCGCAGTAACAAGTCAGTTTGCGAACCTGCTTGTCGGTACAGAAACGTCGGACGACGCCGCCGTGTATCGAATCAACGACAGTCAGGCCGTCGTCGCGACCACGGACTTTTTCATGCCTGTGGTCGACGATGCTTTCGACTTCGGCCGCATTGCGGCAACCAACGCTCTCTCGGACATCTACGCCATGGGCGGCACGCCAATCCTGGCACTGGCGATCGTGGGTATTCCCGTCGGCAAGATCCCGACGGAAACGGTGCAGGAAATTCTGGCCGGCGGCGAGTCCGTGTGCCGCGACGCATCCATCCCCGTCGCAGGCGGTCATTCCATTGATTCCCTGGAGCCTATCTACGGTCTGGCCGTGATCGGGCTGGTGGATCCCGCGCGCATGTTGCGCAACAGCACGGCGAAGCCGGGCGACCAGCTCATTCTCGCCAAACGGCTTGGGATAGGAATCTTCAGCGCGGCCCTGAAGCGCGGAGAGCTCGACGCAGAGGCTTATGCGGCAATGATCGCCTCCACCACCCAGCTCAATAATGTGGGCGCCGAGCTGCCGGGGTTTTCAGGTATTCACGCCCTGACCGACGTGACTGGTTTCGGCCTGCTGGGTCACGCGCTCGAGATGTGCAGAGGGTCCGCATTGTCGCTCGAGATTGCATGGAACAGCCTGCCGGTCTTCCCGGCCGCGGCGCGCCTGGCCGAAGCCGGAGTCAGCACCGGTGCTTCTACACGCAATTGGGCCAGCTATGGCCAGGATGTCATGCTGCCCGCGAACATGCCTGACTGGCAGCGCACTTTGCTCTGTGATCCGCAGACGAGCGGCGGACTATTGATCGCCTGCAGCAAGGATGAATCGACCGTCGTGCTCGACCTGCTGAAAAAGCGCGGCTTCATGCACGCGGCTCGCATTGGCGAATTCCGCGCCGGTCCTGCCCAGGTCAAAGTCTCAATGTAAAAGGCAATGAGAGGCGAGTGCGCGCCTGCACTGCACTCCTACCCTTTCCGCGTCTGGATGAACTCCACCGCATAGCCCTCGGGGTCTTTCACAAAAGCAACGAGTGGCCCACCCTCGATCAACACCGTGGGCCGCAGCGTGACTTCGGCTCCCATGGCTTCGAGCTTGGCCACCATGCCCTCGATATCCGGCGCACCGACCGCAATGTGGCCATAACCTGAGCCATGCGTATACGGCTCATCGACGTCCCATCTGCTGACCAGTTCCAGGCATCCGCCGGCGTCGTAGTCCTCGAATCCGAGATACACCGCGGTCACCCTCCTGCTTTCCACGTCGAAGCGGTCGCTCAGTTGCTTCATGCCGAGCCCGTCCACATAAAAGCGCAGGGCCGCGTCGAAGTCCTTGACACGGATCATCGTGTGCAGCATCCGCGGCTTGCTGTTGTGTGTGCCCCAGGCCCATAGGACCGGATTCAAGTCGTGCGTTGAGGCGTCAGTCACAGGTAAGTCCTCTTGTAAGCAGTCGCCAACCCGATTCCGCGACTGGCGCCCGCGATGAACACATGTTTACCGGCAAGACCAAGATCCACGATGCATCCTTATATGTCCACATATATGGACCAAATCTTTGCAGATATGGACCATCGGGATGATGTAGAACCCGCCCCCCGAATGCAAGGCCGGAAGACGGTTGGCGTATGCCGCCGCACCGTCATCCAGCCTCGCGAGGCTTCCACTCACAGTTCCGCCCAAACTCGGACAGGTACTTCGTGGTGGTCCAACCGCCGTCGACGACGATCGTCTGCCCGTTGATGAAGCTGCCACCGGGAGAACAGAGAAATGCGACCGTGCTTGCGATGTCGTCGACCGTACCCATCCGCGTATGGGGCGTCATATGGTGATTCAGCCTCTGGAACCACTCGAGTGACAATCCCCTTTCCGTCATCGCCGTGGGAATGACACCCGGCGCAACGTCGTTGGCGCGCACTCCCGACGCGCCGTACTGGCACGCGATGTGCCTCGTCAGTCCGCTCAGCCCGGCTTTCGCGGCACAATAGGCGCTGCCGCCCAGCCCTCCGAGCACCGCCCACGTCGAGGAGATGTTGATGATCGCCGAGCCTGGCGGCATGTGCGGCAGCGTCTCGCGCGCGAGGCGAAACGGCGCACGCAACATGCTTCCCAGCAGATAGTCGAGGATCTCATCGTCGGTCTCGAGCAGCGCGCGGATAGTTCCGCCGCCGGCGTTGTTGACCAGGAAATTGATATGCCCCCAACGTTGCACGGCGAAATCGACGACGCGCTTGGGCCCGCTGTCTTCCATGAGGTCGACGGAGAGCGTCGCGAGCCGCTCTTGATCTGCGATTTCGCTCTCGAGGCGCTTCAGTTTCTCGGGATCTCGACCGACGCCAAGAACCGTCATGCCGGCTCCAACCAGCTTTACGGCAATGGCCAGTCCGATCCCGCTGCCGGCGCCGGTGACGATGGCCACCTGCCGGGTTGCTTCCGGTCCATTACTCATGTTGCTCACTGCAGTGCTCATGATGTGGCCTTTGTTCCAGGAGTGCCGCGCTCGCTTGTCAGCGCTGCGCGTATACGATGCTTGAGTACCTTGCCCGCCTCGTTTTTCGGCAGGGCATCCCAGAGGACTACCTCCTCCGGGAACTTGAACGGGGCCACGCCTTTGTCGGCAAGGAATGCGCGCAGCGTCGGCACGTCGGGCCCGGGCGACGCTGGCCGATACGATCACGGCGCAGGCACGTTCGCCCGTCCGCGGATCGGGAATCGCAACGATGGCGACTTCCGAGATCTGTGGATGACCGATCAGGATGTCCTCGATCTCCTTCGGCGAGATGTTCTCTCCATTCCGAATGATGATGTCCTTCGCCCGCCCGGTGATCACAAGGTAATCTCGATCCACCCAACGGCCCAGGTCGCCGGTCCGGTAATAGCCGTCCTCGTCGAATACGGCCGCTTCCTGCTCCGCGTGAAGATAGCCGGCGAGCATCTGCGGACCGCGAACCAGGATCTCGCCCTCTCCGCTCGCAGCCAGCAACGCCGCCGCAATTTTTATCTCTGCGATGTCTGGCCGCCCATCCGTTTCAGCCGCATGGCGCAGGTCCGCGCGATTCGGGCAGCCGACAGTACTGACCGGAACTTCGGTCGACCCGTAGACGCGAGTGACGGCGGTCTTCTTGAAATGAGCCGCTGCAGTGCGAATCAGTGACGGCGGCACGGACGCACCGCCGCAGACGAACAGTTTCAGCGCCGGCAGATTTTCGCCGGATCGACGCGCTGCTTCGAGCAGTTGTTCCAGGAATGGCGTGGCGCCGCAGATATGCGTGCAGGGTTCCAACGCCGCTATCCGGAGAGCGACCTCCGGATCCCAACGGTCCATGAGTACGGCCGTCGTGCCGAGCAGTAGCGGGCCTTCGAACGCGTAGATCGATCCGCCGATATGACTGATCGGCGAAGGCACCAGGAAGCAATCGCCCGGCTCGACCAGCCAATTCCGCCCGATCTGTCGCATCAGCGCATGAATGGTGTTGTGGGTGTGAAGCACGCCTTTTGAGGTGCCTGTCGTGCCGGACGTATACATCACGAGGCGAACCGCGTCGGGGTCCAGCGTCGGCAGCTCCCCGCCAACCCCAGACGCGAGCACGTCCAGGTACGCGGAATGCGAACCAGCCGCTCCTCTCAACACAACCGCCGTCGGACGCGGATCCAGCTTCGGGAGGACGCGATCCAGCATCGCCACGTAGTCGAATTTGCGGTGCTCGGCAGGAACGAAGATCAGTCGGGAACGGACGTCCCGCAACTGGAACAGCAACTCGTGGTCACGGAGCGATGGCAGGATGGGATGCGCCACCATCCCCGCGAGGGTGATCGCATGATAGATGACCGCGGCCTCGTGCCAGTTAGGCAGCATGAACGAGACCACGCTGCCGATCGGCGCGTGAGACAACAACGCATGCGCGAGCGAGCTCGCCTGCGCGTGCAGTGATCGGCTGCTGAGCCGCTGCTCTCCATCGACGATGAGCACGCGCTCGGGGCTATTCGTGGCGGCGCCGTGCAAAGCGTCGGCAAGGGTTTCCTTCGTCCACCACCCCTCGTCGTACGCCGCGCGCGCACGCGCGGGGTCCCAGCGAATCGAATGATCCCCGATAGACCTTCGTCCTGGGATGTGGGCATCGCTCATCGCTCAGTGACCGGCTGCCTTCGCCGCATCATATGCAGCCTGCGTCTCCGTCATGTGCTCGAGGATCGGACCGACGATCGAGTGTTCGCTCATTCGAACGTAATAAGCAACTAGCTCGTCATGGGGCTGCAGCAGATCTGCCTTCACGCCCAGCATCCTGGAAATACGCGCGCTCAGATGCAACGACGGCGGCAACACGCAATCCGCCAGCGAGAGTCCTGCCTCGGCCGCAGGTAACGGCGTCTCCATGAAATGCGCGAGTATGGCCAGCCCGTCCTGCCAGCGACCGAGCTCTTGCTCGACGATCCGGTCGTCGCGCTTGGCCGGATCCAGATGCGGGAATAATCGGATAACGGGCGCCATCACGTAGGTGTCGACGATCTGGATCGCGACATTGACGCGCGCGCGCTGCTCCGGATCACGCGGACGCAACGAAGGCGTCGGAAATCGGTCCTCGAGATATTCGAGAATTGCTTGCGACTCCGGAATCACGCCACCGGCCTCCGTGAGAAGCACGGGAATCTTGCCGATCGGATTGATCGCCAGGAACTCAGGTGACTTGACGCCGGCGGCAGGCGGGCGGACAGACTCGATTTCGATACCCTTGGCACGTGCCGCGATCGTGATGCGCTGGCCGAAAGGAGATGCTGCACTTGTATAGAGTTTCATCAGGAATGCTCCGCTCGCGAGCGGTTGATGCCGCAAAGACCGGGTCGCTGGATTTCCCATCTACCCATGCGTCACCGCATCGGCGATACGGGTATTCGCGGCTTCCAGCCCACCGGCCAGCGTGATCAAAAGCTGTGCGCGCTTCACGAGTAGATGCGGATCGGCCTCGTCACTGAAACCGATACCACCATGGACCTGGATGTTCTTGCCGGTATTCTCCAGCGCGGCGCTGCCAGCGACCAGCAGGGCGCAGTCCACCTGGAGCGCAGCATCCTGCCGGCCATCGTCGACCGCGATGGCAGCGAAACTGGTCTGGTCCCGCGCGCGACGGGCCGAGATCGCCATGTTGGCGCAGTGATGCTTCACGGCCTGAAAGCTGCCGATCGGACGGCCGAACTGTTTGCGCAACCCGGCATAGGCGACGCTCATGGCGAGCGCGGCTTCAGCTATTCCGGACAAGGCGGCTGCGTCGATCAACCGCAGCCGCAAGAGTCCCGAAGCGTCGAAACGCGCGATGGGTTCGGGGTGCGATCTGCATTCCTGCAGCCGGACAAGCCATAGTCGTTCGTCGACGCACTTCGACAGGAAAGCATTGTCATAAAGCGCAGTCTCCTCTCCCGCGCGCAGCAGGATGAGCTCGGCCTCGCTGTCCTCGATGATCACGATTCGGTCGCCGCGCTGATAAGCGGCAGCCGTACGACGCGCGCCGGCCGTCAAACCCGTGCCTGCACTGGGCGAGGCGTGTGCTGCACCGACGGTCGCGAGGACCGAGGGCGCGGCGAGACAGCGGCCGAGTTGCATCGCGATCAGCGTTTCCTCGGCTGCCCCGAGACCGCTGCCTCCGTGTTCCTCGCTGACACCGATCCCGAACAGCCCGAGCGACTCCAGGGACGACCACGTTTCGTCGCTTTCCTGCGGCGATCGATGCAGCCGGGCAGGAGGAAGGAGTGCTTCCAGCGACTCGTTAAACGTGCCCGCAAGCTCGAGTTGCTCGGCGCTCGGGTGATAACGGAGCTCATTGCGCATGGTCGATTCATCCGGTCCCGTCTGGCGCGCTTGGCCCGGCAACGGTCGCATCGGGGCGTGAAGCATCACGATGCACGTTCGTCGGTTCACCGTGTTCGATTGGGTTGTTGACCGGGTTCGCGCTCCACTCGAACCAGCCGCCGTCGTATACCGCGATTCGCGGCCAATCCATCAGCCACGAATAGAACCAGGTCTCCGATGCTCGCCAGCCGGTGCCGCAGTAAAACGCGACGCATTTGTCAGCAGTGATTCCAGCTGCCGACCAGTGGGCAGCGATCTCTGGGTACGGGCGCATCGTGTTGTCGATGTTCCGGTAGTGCTGCATGTGGTGCGCGTCGGTGCCGCAGTTGCCCCACACATCGCCCTTGATGCGCCCCGCCGGGCCGATGAAGTCATAGCCGCTGTCGATACCGATGTGCTCGTTCCATGAGCGAACGCTGACCAGCGCCGCGCCGTCCCGTTCGGCAAGAATGTGCTTGGCCTCCGGAAGATCGACGATGATCTCCGGCCGCACCGGGATCGTCGCCCCGAACGAACCGACCGGGATTGGTTCGCGCATTCGTGTTTCGAGCGGACCTCCCGCCTGGGCCCACGCGTCATAACCTCCGTCCAGCAGTCGTACATCGTCCACGCCCGCGTAGCGCAAGATCAACGCCGCGCGAGCCGCCGCCATCTGGCCTGCCCGGCGATCCGGTCCACCTTCGTTCGGTGTTCTTTCGGTATCCCGGCCATACATGATCACCGTGGTGTCTTTCGTGATGCCCAAGCGGCGCACCACGAGCTCCAGCTCCGTCGGCGATCGACGGTTCCAGTCATGCGCCGACTCCAGCCAGTTCGTGTCCAGGCACAAGGCGCCCGGCAGGTGATCCTTCTGCGTACTCCGCCGAAACGTCGACGTTGACATGAAACAGCAGCCACGGACCTTTCGGCCCGGCGTGTACCTTGCGTCCCGCGATGAGATCGCGCAGCCAGTCCACATGTACCAGCTGCCGGAAATTTGGCAGCCGCTCGACCGGTAATTCGATTCGCGCCGACCAGGCGTCCCAGCCCCCCTCGAGGAGACGCACATCGCGCTCGCTGTACATGGCCAGTTTCGCAGCGAGGGCGGCGGCAGGCGCAGCTTCGTAACCGTAGAGCACCACATCGCGCTCGCCGGCGATGCCGTTGGCCGCGAGCACGCGGCGCACCTCGGCCTCTCTCGAAGCGGAGCCAGTTGGCGGGGCAGGAGATCGCGCCCGGGATGTGGCCACCGCGCGTTTCGTCATTGAGTCGCCAGCCGTTGTACGCGGCGACCGGGCGCACATCTACGATGGCGAGGTTGGTGTCGCCGAGACGGGCGGCAAGCTCGTCGGCGGTGATGCTCGTGCAGCCACTCGGCACGATAGACCGCGCGCGGGCGTGCACGCTGCGGAACGCGGCCACGCTCACGCGTGTGCCCGGGCCGCAGCCGTGTCGGCAGACAGGCCGACTTCGACTCCGACGTCTGGTCGGCGCTGCCATGCCAACATCGAATTCATTCCGTGCTGTCGATGACAATCACATGAAGTCGGAGTACCAGTCCTTATACTCGGAGTGACCGGGCACGTCGGCGGCATTGGCCACGCCGTCGATCACGACCTGCACGACAGCGGGTTTGCCGCTGGCCAGCGCGCGCGCAATCGCCGGCCCGATGTCCTCGGCACGCTCGACGTATTCGCCGTGCGCGCCAAAGCCTTCGGCGACCTTGTCGAGCCGCACCTGTTTGCCCCAATGCGCCTCGGTCTCCGCAGATTGCTTGCCGAGGACAGCGCGGTAGCCGCGCACCTCGAGGCCCCAGGCGAAATCGCTGGCCACGATGCAGATGATCGGCAGGTTCTTACGCACCGCCGTTTCCAGTTCCGTCGTATGGAACAGGAACGCCGAATCACCTGTAACCAGCACCACGCGCCGTGCGTTACCGACCACCAGCTGCGCACCGATCGCATACGGGATGCCCGTGCCCAGGCAACCGAAGTTCTGGTTCCACAACGAGTCGCGCGGCGTCACCTGTGCGTTGGTCCAGGTGAAGATGTTGGTGGCACCGCCGTCGCGGATGAACACCGCATCCTTCGGGATGGCGCTCGTTGCCTCGATCATGAATCGCGCCGGATGGACGGGTGACGAGCGGGTCGGAGCAGACGCGACGAACCCCGCCTTCCAGTCCGCATGCATTTTTACCCACTTGTCGATTTCCGGCGGCCGCGTGCGCTTGGTGCCCTTCAGCGCTGCGACCAGTTGCGGCACCACGTCCCGCAAATCACCCACCAGCGGCACGTCGATATGACGGTTCACGCCGATGGCGAGCGGATCGCGCTCGACATAGATCCACTTGCGGTCGACATTGCCCTTGGCCCAGTGCCCACCCGTGCCGTTCTGGACGGGCTCGCCGATCTCGGTGCCGATCGCGATGACGAGATCGCAATTGGCTACCGCATCGATGCTTGCGGGCGTGAAGCCGAACGGAAATGTCCGGTCCTCGAGGCCTTCGGAAAAAGAACTCACCGGGTAGGTGTGGAGGATCGGACATTCGAGCACGCGCGCGAGTGCCCCGACCGTATCGTGACCACGCGAGGTGAAGGCGCCCTGCCCCACGAGCATCAGTGGCAGCCGAGCATCCTTGATGAGCGCGACGGCCTGATCGATGCCCTGCTGACTTGCCCCCTGGTGGACCAGGCGATACGCCTCGGGCGGCGGTGGCGGCGGCAAGTCCACCTCGGCGTGCATCGAGTTCATCGGAATCTCGATGTACACCGGCCCCGGCGTTCCCGAGAGCGCGCGACGAAACGCCTCGTGCAGGATCTCGTCGGTCTGTTCCGGATATTCGATGATGCCGACGTACTTCACCGCCTCCTGGAAGTAGCGCCACTGATGGGTGTACTGAATGCGGCCCCGGCGCACGCGCTGGGCGGCGATCTGCTTGCGCTGCCCGCCGATGAAGATGACCGGCGCGTTTTCTTTCATGGCGTTGATTGCGGCTGGCACCAGGTTGCCCACGCCCGGGCCCTGGTTGCCGACGATGACGCCCGGCTTCCCGGTCATCCGCCACATGCCCTCCGCCATGAACGCGCCCGCCTCTTCGTGATGCGGCGCAATCACCTGCCAGCCACGCTGCTCCGCCGTGACGAACATACGGAAGAAGCTCGGGTCCGGAATACCAAAGAGCGTCTTGATGCCTTCGGCTTCCAGCAGTTGCAGGACTCGTTCACCAACTAATACCGACATGATTAAGCCTCACATTTCTATCGTGGCGTGCGGCGGTGGCGCGACGTGCGCAAAGCACCTGCCTGACTCGCGACGCGCCACACCTGGAACACGTCGCCTCGAATGCTGCGGGTCTTGCTTCTAGTGCCTACGGTTTCTTGCCAAATCCGAAATCGAAATCCGTACCGGTTGCGTTGATGATCATTGCCCAGAAGGACCACCAGGCTACGGCCACCGAGAAGTCGACCGCTTCCTGCTCGCCATACTGTTTGACGACACGTGCAAAGAGCTCGTCCGGCACTTCGCCCTTGCAGACGGCGAATGTGTATTCGATCACCAGGCGCTGCTCATCGCTGAACGCGTTGGTCGTCCGCCAGAATGGAATCAACGCCTGTTGTTCGACGCTGATGCCGGCCGCCGCCGCAGGGGCGATGTGCGACTGAAACGAAAAATCGCAATTGAAGTGCAGGTTCAGCGTCTGGATCGCCAACTGCTTGACGGCATTGCGCTGGGACGTCCAGGGCATCTCGCGCAGGATGTAGTCACTGAGCTTGATCAGGCGCAGCGCCAGTTTCGGGTCGCGCGCCACCAGACCAAAAGCGCCGCTCTTGCCCGGAATCTCGGGGTTTGCCTGCCCCGGGAACATATGTTCGAAAAGTTCGCTAAGGGCCTTCCTGGTCGACTCATCCGGGGTGCCGGGAAAATCGCTCGGCTTCAACACTAGTTTTACGCGTGCCACGTTTGTCTCTCTGGGCTCTATTGAAATAAGGCTGGTTCAGCAGTGAGTCGTGTAGCCAAGCTGGAACTCGACAGGCACCGGCGGTTTGCGTCGGGGGAAGACGAACCGCAGATGCCTGCCGAGCCCCGCGTCCGGGCTAGAACCGATACTCGGCCTGGAGAACGAGCTCACGCGGCCGGTTGAATACGCCAACGAACTGGTCGGCGGTGCCGCCCGGATGATTGACCGCGTTCAGCAGGTAGTACTCATTGGTCAGGTTCCGGCCGATCAGCGAGATCCGGTATTTTTCATTCTCGGGCATGACATGCACGCCGGCATTGATGCGCCAGTAATCCTCCTGTACGCCACCCGGAGAATTATCGGCCGCGGTCATGTACTCGTCCGTGTACGCGGCGTCGGCCGTGAAGTCGGCGGTCCAACCGCCCGCGAACGTCGCCCGGTAGTCGGCGCCAAGGCTGAACATGAGATCCGGCGCGCGATTGAGCGCCTCACCGGAAAGGTCTTGCGTGCGCGTCGTGCCGACTGTTACGCAGCCCGTGTCCGTGGTCTGGCCCACATAGCACGGGCCGCTCCGGTAGTCCTCGTAACGCGCGCGGTTGTAGCCAAGGTTACCGTTGAATGTGAGGTTGTCCGTCGCCATCCAGTCAAACGACGCCTGGACGCCCTCCGTACTGGCCGCCGCAGCATTGCCGATCGTGAAGCTGAAGGTCTGCGAGTTGAAAGACCCCACCTGTAGACCGTCGTAGTCGTAGCTGTAGGCCGTGAGGTCCATACGCAATGTGCCGTCGAACAGCAGCGCTTTGTAGCCGATCTCGAAGCCATCGGTTTCTTCGGGACCAAACTGCAGGTTTTCAGGGGTAGCCGATGCCTGGAGGAGAGCCCCGTTGGATATGCCGCCTGCCTTGTAGCCTTCCTTGTATGCGGCATACAGCGTGTGGTCAGGCGTAAGCTTCCAGGTGAGCGTCGCTTCCGGCGAGACGTTGTCGTCACTGTAGTCGCTCTTGAGTACCTGGCCGGCCGGGTAGAAAGGAATGGCGCTGACGCCGATGGTCAGGTTTTTGAATTCGCCATCCTTTTCGTCTTTGGTGTAGCGCGCGCCGACGGACAACTCGAGATTCTCAACGATGTCCCATTGCACCTGGGCGAAAGCGGACCAGCTATCCGTCGTCACGTCCGCCACCGTTTCGACCGTCGTCCAGTTCTGGGCGGCGGTGTTGAAGCCGGCGTGGAAGATGTCCGGATAATTTTCCCACTGGCGACTGGAGTGCTCAAAAAACAGGCCGCCCATGAAATTGAGGGGGCCCGAATAGTCACTGCTCAGTCGCAACTCCTCCGTTATCAGCTGGTACTCCTCGTACTGCGTGCTCCAGATCAAAGCGAACGGGCTGAAGTCGGCGGTATTGCCGCCGGCGATGGTCTGGTCGTAGTACCCCGTCGTCGAGGTCAGCGTGATGTCGTCGAAGCTCTTGTTGAGGGTCAACGACGAGAGCCAGAACTTGGATTCGTAATAGGGCACGCCGCCATTGCCGCGGGGCCAGTTGACGGCGTATTGAGTGGCCAGCGAACTTTCGGCTTTTTTCTGGTCTTTCTTGCAATCGGCACCGGGCAAGGGCGCACCCAGCATCGTCGGTACCTTGTTTTCGTCGGCGCAGAACAGCTCGACGTACGCATCCATGGCGTTCATCGTCTGCTGGTCCCAGGTCAGCTTGAAGTTGGCATCGAAATCTTCCGCGGGTGCCCATAGCAGCGACAGGCGCGCGGAATAGTTGTCGCCCTCCGGACCCTCATCGCCAAACGTGGCTCCGGGCACCCACACGCCGCGTGGATCCTGTGTGGGCTTTGCGATGTTCCTGATCCAGCCGTCTATCAGGGCTGCCACGGAAAGCCAACCGTCCGTTCAATGTATCGGTTAGTGGACCGGAAACGGCGCCTTCCACGTAACGCTCGTCAGCCTCGAATTCGTAACCGGCCTTCACATTCCCTTCGAAGGTGTCGGTCGGATCGGCGCTGCGCACGGAGATCACGCCGGCGGGGGAATTCTTGCCGAAGAACAACGACTGCGGTCCCTGCAGGATCTCGACTTGCGCCACGTCGTAGATGGCTGCGTTGATGACGCGGCCACGGCTCAGCGGCACCCCATCGATAGTGACCACCACGCTTTGATCGAGCCCGGCGTCGGTTGCCGTCGAGCTGATGCCGCGGATCGTGAGAAAGCCGCCCGTACCATTGGTACCTCGTCCAATCATGACCTGCGGTGCGAGCTCGGCAACTTTGTTGAGATCCGTCGCCAGATTGCCTTCGAGTTGTATCGGCGAGATGGCCGAAACGGCCACCGGCACGTCCTGCAGCGACTCCGTCCTCTTGCGGGCGGAGACGATGATTTCTTCAAGACCCGCTCGAGGAGGTTGCGCCGATACGGCGGTTGCCGGAGCGTCCTGTGCCATTGCGGCTGTCGTATCGAGCAACGAGACCGCGGCGCAAGCGAGCGGCAACAAAACATGGTTACGCATCAAATTCCCCTCCAATGATGCTGATCGTCGTCTATGGCAACTGTCGACACTTGATCGGCCAGATCGGTATCGCCCCGATGATGCATGATCGCACACGGGTGCCATCTGTCAACAGTTAACTGATGCCACATGTCGCGAGCACGCGCGCGCCGGCTCATGCGGCCGCGCCGGCAGGCTGGTAGCCGACGTAGGCCACTTCCTCGAGGAAGGCGTCGAAGCCGAACGCACCCCATTCCCGGCCGTTGCCAGACATCTTGCAGCCCCCGAAGGGTGCGTAGGGATCGAGCAGGTCCAGGTCGCCGTTGAGATTGACCTGACCCGCACGGATCCGTTTGCCGACTGCGCGCGCCTTTTCGATGCTGCCCGAATGCACGTAGGCAGCGAGTCCGTAGGGCGTGTCGTTGGCGATGCGCACAGCCTCGTCGACAGTGTCATACGGCTCGATCACCAGCACGGGGCCGAAGATTTCCTCGCGCGCGATCGTCATGTCGTTGGTGACGTCGGAAAAAATCGTCGGCTTCACGTAATAGCCCTGCTCGAACCCCGCAGGCTTGCCGGGACCGCCGGTGACGAGCGTGGCGCCTTCCTCGATCCCCTTGCGGATCAGGCCCTGCACCTTGTTCCACTGCGAAGCATTGACGACCGGCCCCACGAAAGCGCCGCTGTCGGGAGGACCGACTGCCAGCGACTCGGCCGTCGCCTTGGCGATCTCCACGACCTCGGCCTGGCGCGAACGCGGCACTATCATTCGTGACGGCACCGAACAGGTCTGCCCGGAATTGATGCAGATGTAGCGCACGCCGGACGCGACGGCCTTCTGCAGGTCGGCGTCCTCCAGCATGACGCTCGGACTCTTGCCGCCGAGCTCCTGGTGCACGCGCTTGACCGTCGCGGCGGCATTTCGCGCCACCTCGATCCCGGCGCGGGTCGAGCCGGTGATGGAGATTGCATCGACATCCGGGTGGCCGCTGAGTGCAGCACCTACCGTCGGCCCATCGCCGAAGACCATGTTGAACACGCCTGCGGGCACCTTCGCCTTATCGAGGATCTCCGCCAGTACCTGCGCGGTATACGGCGCGTACTCGGAAGGCTTCCACACCATGGTGCATCCAACTGCGAGCGCCGGAATCACTTTCGTGATCATCAGCGGAATCGGCCAGTTCCACGGCGTGATCAGGCCACAGACGCCGATCGGCTCCTTGCGCAACAGGGTATTGCCGCGCAACGTCTCGAAGGGATAGCTCTTCAGCGTGTCGATCGCGACGTTGATGTGCGTCGCGGGCAGCGGCACGTGCGCCTGCTCAGCGAGCCACACGGGACAGCCCAATTCCTGGCTCTGGGCAGCGGCGAGGTCGGCCTTGCGAGCCTCATACTCCGCTGCGATCCGCTGCAGCAAATCGACGCGCTCCTCGAGACTCGAGTGTGAATAGCTTTCGAAAGCCTTGCGGGCAGCCGCGACGGCGCGGTCCACGTCCTCCTGCTCTCCCATGCTGACTTGTCCGGTCCGCTGCTCAGTCGTCGGATCGATCACGTCGAACTTGCGGGAGCCGGTGGGATCCACCCAACGGCCATCGATATAGAACTTCAGGCAATTGCGCATCGAAGGTCTCCTCTTGATTCAAGTGACTCGAGGCGTCCATGCCGAGTTCCGCCCGAACTCGGAAAGGTACTTCGTCGAGGTCCAACCGCCGTCGACGACGATCGTCTGGCCGTTGATAAAGCTTCCGCCCGCAGAGCAGAGAAATGCCACCGTGCTCGCGACGTCGTCCACCGTGCCCATGCGCGTATGGGGCGTCATCTCCACGTTCATCCTGCGGAACGCTTCGTCCTTCATCCTCCCTTCGGTCATCGGAGTCAGAATAACCCCGGGCGCGACATTGTTGGCGCGGACGCCCGACGCGCCGTATTGACAGGCGATGTGCCGCGTCAGTCCTTGCAGCCCGGCCTTGGCGGCCGAATAGGCACCTCCGCGCAGCCCTCCGACGACGGCGAAGGTCGACGAGATGTTGATGATCGCCGAACCCGGCGGCATGTGCGGCAGTGCTTCGCGCGAGAGACGAAACGGCGCGCGTAACATGACACCCAGGAAATGATCGAGCGACTCATCGTCTGTTTCGAGGAGCGGTTGAGGGCGGCCGATTCCGGCGTTGTTGATCAGATAGTCAATGTGCCCCCAACGCTGGACAGCCAGGTCCACTATCCGCGTGGGTGCGCTGTCTTCGGTGACGTCCACGGCGAGCGTAGCGACCCGATCGGGATCGCCGATCACACCTGCCAGGTTCTCCAGTTTTGCGCGGTCACGACCGACACCGACGATGGCCATGCCCGCTTCGACCAGCTTCTGCGCGCAGCCGAGTCCGATCCCGCTGCCGGCGCCCGTGATGACCGCCACCTGCCGTCTCGATTCAGTACCCATTGTCGCTATTGACCCGCTCGCCCACCAGCACCGGCATGCTCAAAATCCCCGGCTTCGGCCATAATTTGTCCACATATGTGGACCACTAAACCATTAACATGAACTTTCTGACATAATGTAGAACCCACCGGGTGTTTGCAAGGCTCACTTGTCCGGCTTCGCTGCAGCGGGCATGATTGGCCGTACCGCCGAGGCATTGTCAACAGTTGACCAGTTGCCGGTATCGCCGGGTATCCTCATGCCCCTTTGGTTGCATCGTTCCCGGGCTCGATACAGGAGATCAGACGTCGTGGAATTCGGATGGTCGGCCGACGAGGAAGCGCATCGCACGCACGTTCGCGAGGTGTTGAAGAAATTGTTGCCGCCCGGCTGGGAACAGATCTCGGTGCACGGGCCCGGTAGCGATCAACAGACGGCCTTCTCGCGTGGATTCTGCGCCGCGCTGGAAAAGGAGCATCTTCTCGTGCCGCATTGGCCGCGGGATTTCGGCGGCGAAGACGCCACGGTCTGGCAGCAGTTCATCCTCGGCGAGGAGATGTGGGCCGCCGGCGAGCCGCGCGGGCCTCAATACATGAACGTGAACTGGGTGGGCCCGGTGCTGATCCGGTTCGGCACGCAAGGCCCAACTCGACAAATACCTGCCACCGATCCGCAGCGGCCAGGCCATCTGGTGCCAGGGTTTCTCCGAACCTTCCGCCGGCTCCGACCTTGCGGCTCTGCGCACGCGCGCTGTTCCGGTCGAGGGCGGCTACAGGGTCACCGGCGCCAAGATCTGGACCTCCTACGCCGGCCATGCCAACACCTGTTTCCTGCTGGCACGCGTGCCCTCGTCGGAGGGTGGCGCACAAGGCAAGGCCGGTATCGTCATCCTTCTCACGGACATGAAATCTCCGGGCATCCAGGTCAAGCAGATCCCGGCGGTGATTGGCGAGGGCGACATCCACGAAGTGTTCTTCGACGACGTCTTCGTGCCCGTGGAGAATCGGTTGGGCAACGAAGGCCAGGCCTGGGAGATCATCGAGTTCGCTTTGCAGAATGAACGCGTTGGCATTGCGCGCTACGAGTTCTCGCGCCGCATGCTCGACCGGGCCGTCGCGAGGCTGCAGGCTTCCGGCCGATGGAGCGACCCGGTGGTGCAGGACAAGGCCGGACGCGCGCTGATGCTGTGCGAGGCGGCCCGCATGCTGGTCTACCGCATCGTCGACGGCAAGGCTCGCGGGCTGGCGCCCGACGCCTTTGGCAGCGTCGCACGCTGGGCCGTCGTCGTGGCCGACAACGGCGTGAACGATTTCCTTACCGAGTTCCTGCCCGAAGGGCTGCTCGGCGAAGACCCGGTGCAGCAGGCTCATCATCAGCGCGCCATCGCGGCCGGCATCGCATCGGGGGCGGCGGAAATCCAGCTCAACCTGATCGCCCGCCGCTGGCTGGAGCTTCCTGGGGAGCGTGCAAGACAATGAAATTTGGTTTGACCGACGACCAGGCCAGCGTGATGACCGAGGTCGAACGGCTGGTGGCGGGACTGTCCCTGGCGCCGCACACCGAGCCCGTGGTCGCGCCGTACAGCGACGTCCTGGACCGCGCCCTGGCCGACTCCGGTTTTCTCGACATCGCGCGCGAAGATGGCTTTGGTCCGCTGGAGGCGGCGCTCGTGACGGAATCCCTCGCGCGACAGCCCCACATCGTCGAGGCGGCCGCTTCTGCGATCGTGGCGCCCGCGCTTTCCATTCCGTCGGGGGTGCGCCCCATTGCGCTGCTGGCCGGCGATGGAACCAGGCCCGCGCGGTTTCTGACCAAGGCCAGGTTGCTTCTTCTCGATCTCGGAAGCCACGCGCTCATGATTGAGGTTGATCAGTCGAAGGTGATCCCTGTCGAGAGCCTGTTCGCCTATTCGTACGGGCGGCTGCAAAGCCTGGATGGCCTCGTCACACGCGAGATAAAGGATGTCGCCACGTTGCGGCGGCGCTGGCGCATCGCGATAGCCGTCGAGGCCGCTGGCTGCATGGCGGGCGCACTGGCGCTGGTCGTCGAGCATGTCAAGACGCGCCACGCTTTCGGGCGTCCGTTGGGCGCGTTCCAGGCGATTCAGCATCGCCTGGCGATGGCGTCCGAAACGGTTGAATCGTCCAGGTGGCTCGCCTTGCGTGCCGCATGGTCCGATGATGAGGCTGACGCTGCAATTGCAGCGGGCTTCGCGCAGAGCAGGATCGCGCAGATAACCTATGACCTGCATCAGTTCACGGGCGCAATGGGATTGACCCTCGAATATCCGCTGCACCTCTGGACTTACCGCCTGCGTGCGCTCGCGGGCGAACTTGGTGGCGCGAGCATGCAGGCGCGCCACGCCGCCGTAACCACCTGGCCGGACCACGCGGCATGACCAGCTCGATGACGGCATTTCGGATGCAGGCGCGCACCTGGCTCGAGGCGCACGTACCCGCGAAGACACCGCCACATGACGGGCCCGAGGCGCGGGAATTTGCGCTCGCCTGGCAGCAGACACAGGCGCGGGGCGGCTGGGCCGGGCTGTCCTGGCCGAAGGAGGTCGGCGGCCGCGGCCTCTCCGTGCTCGAACAGATCGTCTGGTACGAGGAATATGCGCGGGCCAGGGCGCCCTCGCCGATGAGTCCCATCTTCGTCGCGCTGAATCACGCTGGCCCGACGCTGATCGCGTGCGGCACGCCGGAGCAGAAGGCCTACCACTTGCCCAGGATCCTTTCCGGCGAGGTGATCTGGTGCCAGGGTTTTTCCGAGCCGGGCGCGGGCTCGGACCTCGCGAGTCTCAGGACGCGCGGCAGGGTCGAGGGCGACGAACTCGTCATCGACGGCCAGAAACTCTGGTCGAGCTATGCCGACATCGCCGATTTTCAGGAGCTGTTGATCCGCACTGATCCCGAAGCCAAGACCTCCGCGGCGTTGTCATGGATCATTTGCCCGATGGATGCCAAGGGCATTACGGTGCGACCGATCCGCAACATGGCGGACACGGTCACGTATTTCGAAGTCTTCTATGATTCCGTA
Organism: uncultured Gammaproteobacteria bacterium; assembly: GCA_963784225.1. Classification (GTDB taxonomy): domain Bacteria; phylum Pseudomonadota; class Gammaproteobacteria; order Steroidobacterales; family Steroidobacteraceae; genus RPQJ01. The sequence goes on along the minus strand of CAWAQN010000010.1, from coordinate 29,294 downwards.
CGCGTGCCCCTCGCGAACGTAGTGGGCGGGCTCAACAAAGGCTGGGCCACTGCGATGTCGACGCTCGGTTTCGAGCGCGGCACCGCCTCACTGGCGCTGCTGATCGAGACGGTGTCGAAGGTCGAGACCCTTCTGGCCGATTGCCCTGCAAGTCGCCCGGTGATGCGTGCCCGTCTCGCGCGCACTGCTTGCCGAAGGCAAGTCGGTCATGGCGACGAGCTATCGCTTCGCGCTCGACTCCGAGCGCACGGCGCCCGACGCCAGCGGCTCGATGATCAGGTTGAGTTTCGCCGAGTTCGCGCAACGCGTGACGGCGGCCGCGATCGACCTGTACGGCATCGATGCGCCGGAAGTGGTCGGTCTTCACGGGTGGGGCCACGAATACATGTTCACCTTCTCTGAAACGATCGCGGGCGGTACCGCCGAGATCCAGCGCAACATCATCGCGGAACGCGTGCTCGGTCTGCCAAAAGAGCCGCGCTGAGTTCGAACCTTCAGCACAAGGCGAGGTGTGTTCCTTGCAGGTTGAGCCTTTCCGGGGACGAGGACTGCTCATTCTGATCACGCTCGTGCTGATCAATGTCCTCAACTTCATTGACCGCCAGCTGCCATACATTCTCGTCGACTCGATCCGCGCGGATCTCGGGCTCAACGATGCGCAGATCGGCTTGATGGCGGGCGTGGCCTTCGCCGTGGTTTATTCGTTTGCCGGCCTGCCGCTGGCGCGAATTGCTGACCGCTTCGGCGCGCGGTGGGTGATTACCGGAACTCTGACATTCTGGAGCCTCGCCACCGCCGCCAGCGGCTTCGCGCACAGTTTCACGCACTTGATTCTCGCGCGCATCGGTGTCGCCGCCGGTGAAGCCGGTTCCACGCCGGCCGCGCACGCGCTCATCTCGCGCGTGTACCCGGTCACGAGCCGTGGCATCGTGCTGGCGTTGTTCTCACTTGGCGTGCCGATCGGCAGCATGCTGGGCCTGATGCTCGGCGGCTGGATCAACGACGCCATGGGGTGGCGCCAGGCGTTCTTCATGGTGGGCCTGCCCGGCGTCGTCGTCGCCTTGTTGGCGTGGTCTTTTCTTCCGGAAGCCGCGGCTCGAACGACGCAAAAAGATGTCCGGCCGAGCCACTTCGTGGACTCGGTCAAGTATCTCTTCAGGTTCCGGTCCTTCCGACACATGGCGGCCGCGAGTTCACTGTTCGCGATCGGCAGCTACGCCATGAACGTATTTGCGCCGGCATTCCTGATGCGCACGCACGGCATGAGTTCGGCGCAGACCGGGCTCTGGCTGGGCGTCGTCAGCGGTTTCGGCGGCTTGGTAGGCACCTTCGCCGGCGGGGTACTCGGGGACAAACTCGGTCGCGCCGATCCGCGTTGGCGCCAGCTCGTGCCCGCGATCGGCATGACGCTGTGCGTGCCGATTGCGCTGGGTGCCTGGCTCGCGCCTGATCCGCGTGCTTCGCTGCTGTTGCTGACTTTGGTGTATCTGCTGGGCCTGCTCTATTACGCGCCGACGTTTACGGCTGCGCAATTACTGGCGCGCGACGATATGCGCGCGACCGCCGCGGCACTGCTGCTCTTCTGCCTGACGCTCGTGGGTTCTTCGGTCGGCCCTTACGTGATCGGGTGGACGAGCGATTGGCTCGCCCCGAAACATGGCGCGCTGTCACTTCGCTACGCGCTTTGCCTGCTTGCGGTTACGATGGCCTGGTCTGCGCTGCATTTCTTCTGGGCCGCACGGGCACTACCACGAGATCTGGAAACCCGTGAGACGCACCGTGCTGCCTCGTTAGTCTGAGACGCACCGTGCTGCCTCATCAGTCACCGATTGAGGCCTGCTCGGAGAACACCGGCGCTACTTCTTGCTTGAAGCGGGCGATGCGCTCCTGGTAGTCGGGAGCATGCCCCGGATGCCGGTTAGTGCTCGTGCGCCAGGCCCTCGGCCAGCGACATGCCGTCGGTTTCGCGCATCAGCCTCTTGGTCGCGAAATTGGTGTGCCAGCTGTTCGCGAGCACGTCGGCGGCGAAAGCCAGGGTCAGTTCGTCGAGCCCGCCGGCGGGCGCCAGCAGGTCGACGAGCCCGATCGCCTTTGCTTCGTCGGCGTCCGAGCGGCCGCGCGGTCATCATCATCCGCTTGGCGGCCTGGATGCCGATGCGCCGCGGCAGGCGCTGCGTCATGCCCCAGGCGCCGACGAAGCCCCCACTCACCGTGGGTGTCGGCAAATCGTGCGGTCGCGTCGGCGAGAATGAAATCGCAGGCGAGCGCCAGTTCGAGCCCGCCCGTGAAGCACACCCCGTGGACCGCCGCGATCACCGGCTGGGGCAGCAGTTGCCAGGCGCTCGATCACGCGCGGCTTGAACGACGGCGGCACCGGCGCCTTGCCAATGGCGTCCAAGTCGGCGCCCGCGCAGAAGCCGCGCCCCGCTCCGCGAATCAACGACGCAGCCGATGCGGTCCATCTCGCCCTCGAGCGCGGCCAGGTGCGCGTCGAGCTCCTCGAACGCCAGCGTGTCGAGCGCGTTGAGCTTTTCCGGGCGGTTGAGCGTCAGCGTGCACAGCCCTTCGCTGTCCTGGCGTATCACGCGATCGGACATGGAACTCCCTCCAAGGCTTACAGCGCAGCCCTTGCCGCTTCGGCCATGTCGGGGATCGCGCAGGCGGCGACATATTCCTGCTGCAGTCTGCGCACGAGTTCGGCAACGGTCGGGATGTCGTGGATCAGGCCGATGCCCTGGCCGCCGCTCCAGATGTCGCGCCAGGGCGTCTTGCCTGCGCGGCAGGTGATCGGTCCTGCGGCCTTCGGGGATGAGCAGGTTGTCCGGGATCGAGGCCCGACTGAGCGCAGCGAGGCCTTGAGCCAGCTCGCGGGCAAGCCCGTTGACGCCCCGCGTGTAGATCACGTCCGTCACGCCGCCTTCGACGAGCATGGCCTTGTAGGCGTCGGGAGCCGTGGACTCTTTCGTGGCGATGAAGCGGGTGCCGATATAGGCGAGGTCCGCCCCGAGCATTTCGGCGGCGCGAATCGTCGCGCCGGTGGTGACCGCGCCGGCCATCACCACCGTCCCGTCGAACATCGCCCGGACCTGCGGGATGAAGGCGAGGTGGCTGATCGTGCCCGCATGGCCGCCGCCGCCCGCGCCGATCGCGACGATGCCGTCGACTCCGGCCGCCGCCGCTTTCTCCGCGAAGCGGATCGTGGTCGCGTCGTGGAAATGGAGCATGCCGTACTCCTGGACCAGCGGCGCGTTCAGCGTCGGGTCGCCGACCGACGTGACGATGATCCTCGCGCCGTAGCGGCGGCAGATGTCGAGATGGTCGCGGAATCTCGATCGCTGCCGAAGGTGGGCGAGATGTTTACCGCGAGCGGCCCGATCTTGTGCCCCGGATTTTCGTCGGCGAAGCGCGTCAAGCGCTTCGGCGACGTGTTTGCAGCTGCGCTTCCAGCTCCTCGAGGTCGCGGCAGTGATTGCGCGTCAGCGAGCCGACGATCCCCGCCTTGCAACACGCGACCGCGAGATCGGCGCCGCTGCACAAGGAACATCGGCGCGGCGAAGGCAGGCAAGGTCAGGCGGTCACGAAGTTCCTGCGGCAGTGCCATGACATTCGTCAGCGCCGCGCATTCGGATCGCTATTCCAGCGCGGTGGCCGTTTTTCGGCAAAAGCACTGGGGCCTTCCGCGAAATCCGGGTGCGACCAATGCGACTTCAGGAGTTCCCAACCATAGTCGGGCGCCGCCGGGTCCGGCAGCTCGGTCGAAGCCCATATTGCGCGCTTGCTCAAGACCATCGCCTGTGGCGAGTTGGCGGCGATGCCAATGGCGAGTTCACGCGCCCGGCTCATCATAGCGGCGGCATTCGCTTCGAGCAGATCGACCATGCCAAGCTGAAAGGCACGTTCCGCGGGCATGCGGTACGAGCGTCCCGCAAGTCCCATCAGTAGCGCGGCGCCAAGCCCGGCACGACGCGCGATGCCGATCGATTCGAGACCCGACACCTGTCCAACGCTGACATGCGAGTCCATGAAAGCGGCCTGCGTGCAGGCGATGACGATGTCGCTGTCCGCCACGAAATGCAGGCCTCCGCCATTCACCAGTCCATTGACGGCGCAAATGACTGGCTTGGTCACGTGGCACATCCGCGGCGAAAAGCGATTCACCGCGGCATTCGGCTTGTTGTGCAACGTCCCCGATCCTACCTTCAGACCGCTCACGGAGGCGCCCGTGCAGAAGTGCCGCTCTCCCGCGCCCGTGATGATCGCCACCCGGATTTCCGGGTCTGCTTCGACGCGATTCCAGGCGTCCTCGAGCGCGACAAGCAACTCCGGCGTAAGCGAGTTTCCTTCAGCAGGCCGGTTGAGCGTCAAGGTCGCGACACCTTCAACGACTTCGAACAGTAGCTGTGAGAGATCGGCCATCTTGTCCTCGTGGGCACCGAAAACGTGTAGCGCCATCATCGTACGCGACGACGCATGGTAGTCTACGGGCTCCGCACCGGGTTGCCAACGGTCAACTGTTGACACTAGGTACGGCTGTGCGATCATGACAGGATCGACGAAGACAAGCAGGGGCCCGTCCAGATGACCATGCAAATTCACGAGCGCATCGTAGAGCTGCTCGAGGCCGAAGGCATCGATACGATCTTCGGCATTCCCGATCCGAGCTTCTTCGCCATGTTCATCACCGCCGAGAAACGCGGCTTGCGCGTCGTCGCGCCGCATCACGAGGAAGCCGGCTGCTTCATGGCCGAAGCGTACTTTCGCATGACCGGGAAGCCGGGCGTGATGGTCGGCAACAAGGGGCCGGGCGTGGCCAACCTGGCGGCAGGCGCAATCCATGCCGCGAAGGAAAACATGCCGACGATCTTCATCGGGGGCCAGCGCCAGCGCCTCTACGAGCAGCGCGTGCGACGCGGCAAGATGCAGTATCTGAGCCAGCCGCGTCTCTTCGAGCCCATGATGAAGTACGTCGGTGTCATCGAGTATCCCGAGCAGACCGACGAAATCATTCACGAAGCCTTTCGCCGCGCGCTGAGCGGCGTGCCGGGACCCGTCTATGTCGAATACCCGGCGAGCGTGCAGCAGGCAAAGCTCGATCTGCCGCCCGCTCCTGCCCCGCACATGTATCGTCTGGTTCAGCAGCAGGCGAGCGCCGAGGCCATTGCCGAGGCCGTGAAGCTCGTCAAGGCGGCCAGCCATCCCCTGCTACTGGTTGGCCAGGGCGCATTCGTGTCGCGCGCGCATGAATCGGTGGCAGCGCTGGCGCGCGCACTGGCGTGCCCGGTCATCCAGACCAGTGGCGGCTGCAGCGTCCTCGAGGGGCTGGAAGACCGCACGTTCCCCTATGGCTCGCCGGTCGCTTCGGAGGCGGTTGCCAAGTCCGACGTCGTCATCGCGGTCGGCACGGAAATCGGCGAGCCCATGCACTATGGCAGGGGCCGGCATTGGGCCAAGGGCACCACCGATCGCAAATGGATCTACATCGAGCGCGATGCACTGGCGATCGGCGTCAACCGATCCGATCGATGTGCCCCTGGTAGGCGACTTGCGCGATGTCGTTCCGCAACTGACCGCCGCGGTCAAGCCACTGGCGCGCACCGCGCCGGCCGAACTGGCGGGTTGGTGCAAGACCCATGCGACGCTCACTCGAGAAATGCTGGACGCCGTGCCGACAGGCTCATCGCCGATCCATCCCGCCCGTCTCGCCGTGGAGGCGACACGCGTGCTGCCGAAGGATGCCGTGATCGTGCGCGACGGCGGCGCGACGAGCATGTTCTTCACGGCGTACCTGCAGCATCCGCCCCGCGACTTCATCTGGAACCAGAACTACGGCAGCATCGGCCCTGGCCTGCCTTATGCCGTTGGGCGCGCAGCTTGCGGTCGGCAACTCACGCCGCGTGGTGCTGCTGACCGGCGATTCCTCGTTCCTGTTCCACGTCTCCGAACTCGAGACCGCTGTGCGCAAGAAGCTCCCGATCGTCTGCATCGTCGGTGTCGACTACGCCTGGGGCATCGAGGCCGCGTCGTACAAGGCCGGTCTCGGTCCGGACACTCCGGAGACGGAAGCGCACTGGGGCACGCAGGTTCGCCTCGACAAGACCGCCGAAAGCTTCGGCGCGCACGGTGAATACGTCGACGTTCCGAAGACATCGCACCCGCGGTTGAACGCGCGCTGGCGTCCGGCAAGCCTGCCGTCGTGCACGTCGTGATCGATCGGACCGTCAACCACAACATGGCAGGGCTGCCCGGCTTGTCGGAATTCAGGACCTGGTATGGCGAGGAAGGCGACACGCTGGTCAGTGCCGGCAGCAGCTACTGACCGGCCCGGCGTTCGGTAGCGGCGGACGCAAGGAGCCCACCATGGAACAGACACAACCCACTGTTTCTCGTCAGCCGGCGCGACTGGAACGCAAGGCGGCGCAACGGCGCGTGCGCTGCTGGCCGCCGGGCATCGCGTACGTATCCTGACGCGTAATCCTGACGCCGATGTCGCCGCCGCGCTGGCGCAGCTAGGTGCCGAGGTCGCAAGAGGCGACATGGGCGAGCCGGACTCACTCGCCCCTGCCATGCGGGACGTGTACGGCGTCTTCTCGGTGCAGCGACCCGATATAGACGGCACCGACAGCGAGCGTCGCCACGGGTTTGGACTCATCGATGCCGCTCGCAAGTCCGGTGTGCGTCACTTCGTCCACACGTCCGTCTGCCAGTCGGGCCAGCACGCGAACTTTCCTCGCTGGGAGGAAGGTTACTGGTCGCAAAAGTACTGGACGGACAAGTGGGACGTCGAGCAGGCGGTCCGTGCGGCCGGTTTCGCGCATTGGACTGTGCTGAAACCCTCGTTCCTGATGGAGAATTTCACTGACTCCAAGGCGAAATTCCTGTTCCCGCACCTGCGGCAGGGAACGATCATCACGCCGGTGCTTCCGGACGTCCGGCTGCAGTTGATCGCAGGTGACGACATTGGCGCGATCGCGCATGCCGCCTTTGCTGAACCCGCGCGATTCGATCGCAAGAGCATCGACCTTGCCGGCGATACGCTCACGATGAATGACGTCGCAGTAGTCCTGGGCCGGGCACTGGGCAAGACAGTTGCCGTGAAATCGGTCAGCCCCGCGGAGGCGCAACAGGCCGGGCTCTTCGCCACGTGGGTGCGCGCGCAGGAATGGATCAACGAGGTCGGCTATCACGTGGATATCGCCGAGCTTGCCGCTTACCGCATACCGCTCACCTCGTTCGCAACATGGGTTCAGCGGCACGCCCGCGAAATCGTCATCGAGGCTTGAACCTGGCGACGACCTACGGTGTCATTTCAGTGTCTCCGCGTCTTCCAGATAACTTTGCGCAGGCGCAGTTGCGCCATCGGCCGTCGGCACTCGCTTCAACTGAAACAGAACTACGCTGCCGATCAGCGACGAAACGCCACTGATTACCAGGAAGGTCGTAAAACCTCCGGTGAGCTTCAGCGTAAGGCTCAGGAGCAACGAGCCCCCGGCAACCGACAGAGCCAATCCGCCGAGCACCAGACCTAGAACGGTGCTGAAGACTTCGAGCCTGAAAAACCTCATGACGAGATACGCCAGGATGTCGCCTTCGGCACCCAGCGAGAGCCCAAGCAGCAGTACGGCGACGGTAATCGTGGCCGGCTCGGCTGATCCCGTCGCAAGCATGCCCAGGCCAATGCCAGGCAGTCCCATGGAGATCGCAGCAACGGCGTAAGTCGGAAGCCGGTCGAGCGCAACGCCACACAGCAATCGCCCGATGATGACACTGGACGCGAAGAGCGCAACCGCCGACGATCCGACCGCCGAGGTGATTCCCCTGTCGAGCAGAATCACCTTGAGTTGGGATGTCTGCATCGTGAACTGCAGGTTGCACAGGATCATTCCGGCAACGATCAGGAGAAACGCCGGATTCCGCAGGATGACGCCGTACCTGGTTGACGGGTCGTGACCCACGCGTCCGACGCTTGGGCTGCGATCCGTGCTGGCCGGGATCAACGCGAGTGCAAGGAAGCCGACCACTGCCGTGCCGGCGGCAACCGCGACGTAGCCCGCGCGCCAACCATTGGAATCGATGTAACCGGACAGGAATGGGACGGCAGCCGCTCCCGCGGCAGCGGGCGCGCAGGCGGCAATCGCGAGCGCTATGCCGCGCGCACGGTTGTACGACTGCGCAATAAGACGACTGTAGATTGTCGCGCTCGTGGTGCCACCGACCACGACGATCTGGATCAGGTACAACAGAAAGTACAGGAACAACGAGCCAGTCATGGCGCTCAGGCCAAGGAAAATCAGGGGCGCAACGACGACACCGACCAGTGCCATGCGCCGCACGCCGAATGCGTCAGTCAATCGTCCGGCAATGGGTTGGGCCAGGATTCCCAGGAACGCGGTGGCACCAATCAAGGCAATTTCCGATCGGGACCAATCGAACGCCTTGATGAGATGCGGCGTGAATACGTTGCTGATGTAGTTGACGAGCGAGTATCCCGCAGCCTGTCCGAGCGCCGCGGCGAGCAGGAACCGCCAGTTCGTGCGAATTTCTCCGAAATATGTCATTTGACCTCGCACAACGGTCCCGGGATTCGGCCCGCGCCTCTGCGGCTCGCACCGGCCCGAGCCGGTAACGAGCTGGCGCGGAATCCCTGCGAACTTACCTGACTACGGTCAGAAATCTACGGCCACACCGACACCGATCTGGAACGGTTGGTTGAAAGTCTGGGTATTGCCACGAACGTTTGGCGAGGTGTACGTGCTGTAGACCTCGTCCGTCAGGTTGGTGCCCCACAGCGAGACCGTGTAACGGTCCGACGAATCGGTCCAGGACAGACGCGCATTGACGATACTGTAGCCGTTCACCTCGGTCAGGTCGGCGGCCTGCCAGTTGTAGCTTGAGGTGTAGCCGTCGTTGACGGTCGCAGCAAACAAACCACCCATCAGTTCTGTCCTGAAAGGTCACTCCCAGGTTGACCATCCATTCCGGTGCCTTGACCAGCCGGCTGTCGGAAGCGTCGTAGGGAACGATGGTTTGCCCCACGATGGGCTCGCTGCCGGTGATGGGCACTGTAATCGAAGCGGTCTTGAAGTCCGTGTACTCGGCGGTTGGCATCCAGTTGACGCCGATGTTGAACGTAAAGTGATCGGTCAGGTTCCCATCGACAGTAAATTCCCCACCACGGATCTCGGCGCTCGCCGCATTGGCCAGTGTGAGCAATGGAATACCATTTATGATGGTTTGCGCTTGCACCTGGAGATCGTCGTAGTTGTAGGCGTACGCCGCCGCCGTGAGCGTCAGCCCATTGTCGAGCCGCGCCTTCGCGCCGATTTCGAGCGCATCGATCTTTTCCGGGTCCACCGGGATGGGCAACGGGCTGAACGCGTTGTAGACGCCACTCTTGAAACCGTTGCTCAACGACGCGTACACGTTTACATCCGGCGAGAAGTCGTAGCGCAGCACACCGCGATAGGTTGGACTTTCCCAGGTTTCCTCGTCACTTTCGTCCCTGAGCGGCTGACCACCCGGCCGCACGATATCCCGGTACCGATACTCCTTCGTTTCTGTCGTATAACGCGCGCCCAGTGTCGCGTGCAGGTTGTCATTGACGTTCCAGGTCACGTCGGCGAAGCCCGCGTATGAAGTCGTATCCACGTGGGGCGTGAATTCCGCTATAAGAATTCCGCCCGGGGCGTCACCAATGTACGAGCTGAAGTACGGGTTGCTTGCCTCCGATGAGTAGTAATAAGCGCCCACCAGCCACGAGACGGTCTGGTCGGCCGGACCGAAGAAGTTGAACTCCTGCGTGATGTTCTCCTGCTCGGCCTTCAAGGCAAGTGCAGACACGGCAGCACTCGTCCGGTCGATATCGACCCGGTAGTCGAGATCGAAATCACGGTAAGCGGTGATCGAACGTATCGTCAGCCAATCCGTCGCGCTCCATGTGGCATCCAGGATGGCGCTGTCGCTCGTGTTGACCTGCATCGGCTGAGTCGCGCCGGCGTAATGGTATGGCGTGTTCGGGATCGTCCCTGGGATCGTCGAATAGGGATTCCCGCCCTGGGCGGTCGGCAGCGCGCCGGATCCGTTATCGGTTTGCGAGGTGTCGGCGGAGAGCGTCAACTCGAAGGTGTCGGACGGCTTGAAGAGCAGTTTGCCCCGATACACGTAATTGTCAGCCTTGGCGTAGCGCCGGCCTTCGTTTCCGGCGCTGCCCTCGACGTAGCCGTCGCTGTTGCGCCAGAAGGCACTGACGGAGGCGGCGATATGGTCGGTGATCGGACCGGATGCATACCCGGTGAGTTTCACGTCCTCGAAATCGAAACCGTAGTCTGCGGTCACGCTCGCAACCGGCTCGAACGAGGGTGCGCGCGTCACGATACGAATTGCGCCGCCGGTGGCATTACGGCCGAAGAGCGTGCCTTGCGGCCCTTTCAACACCTCGATCCGCTCGATATCCGGCAGGTCGAAGAGGCCCGCAAGGGTGTTGCCGACATAGACATCGTCAATGTAAAGCGCGACGTTGCTCTCGTCGCCGACCGAGGTTCCCGACGACGACACGCCGCGAACCGATGGCGTGTACCCCGTACCAACCATGGTCGCCAATAGACCTGGAGCAACCTGCCCAAGGTCGATCGTAGAGCCGACGCCGGCCCTGGCCAGTTGGTCGCCAGAGATCGCCGAGATCGACATCGGAACGTCCAGCAGACGTTCCGAGCGCTTCTGCGCCGTGACGATGATCTCCTCGAGAGGAGCTGAAGCCTTTATTTCGGTCTCGGCAGCGACGGCGGCATGGCCGGCCAGTGCCGTGGCGACAGCACCCGCGAGCAGGCCCGACTTGACTCGATGGATGTACATTCGGCCCCCTGATGCAAAGCAAAGCTTAGTGCGACGCTATTTGTCCACATTTGTGGACAACTTCGCCTGCGGACTTGAACTTTATAAATCAGGCATAGGCTTCCGTCAACTGTTGACACTTTCTCGTCCCGGGACACGAAGAACACGAGGCTCATCCGGTCAGGTGTCCGGCGCATCAAAAGAAGTCGGTGTACCAGTGCTTGTCTTCCTCGTGGCCCGGAACGTCGGCGGCATTCGCGATTGACGACGCTGGTGGATCAGCTTTATCGATCAATAGGCACCCGCCCAAGCAACAGCAGCATTCCGCTGCCGATCAGCGCCGCGACGGCCACGACGGCCAGGTATGGCGTGAAGCTGCCGGTCAGCTTGAGCATGACGCTCAGGAGCAATGCGCCCACCGCAATCGCGAATGCCATCACGCCGAGAACCAGGCCGAGGACAGTGCTGTAGACCTCTGGTTTGAAATATCTCGCGACCAGATAGGCGATGACGTCGCCCTCGGCCCCCAACGACAGGCCGAGCAGCATGACAGCCACGGCGATCAATGTCGGCGTCGCCAATCCCGTCGCAAGCAGGCCTAGACCAAGGCCTGGCAGTCCCAAGGAGATTGCGGAAACGGCATACGCGGGAAATCGGTCAAGCGCGACTCCACAGAGCAGCCGCCCGACGATGACGCTGAATGCGAAAAGTGAAATCGCCAGCGACCCGGTCACCGTGTCGACGCCCCTGTCCAGCAGGATCACTTTCAGTTGGGACGTCTGCATCGAAAAGGAAAGATTACAGAGCAGCATCGCGAGTATGAGCATACCTGAACGCGGGATCTCGCACGATGGCGCCGTAGTCCCGGACCGGATTGTGACCCAGGATTCCAACGCCCCGATGAACATCCGCACCGGCAGGAATCAACCACAATGCGATGGCCCCTCCCATCGCTACCAGTATCGCCACGACCACATAGCCGGCGCGCCAGCCGTTGGCATCGATGAATTCGGCCAGAAACGGGACGCAGGCCGCTGCTGCAGCCGGCGCCGCACAAGCGGCGATGGCGAGCGCTACGCCTCGAGCGCGGTCGAATCGCTGGGCAACCAGGCGGCTGTAGATCACTGCCGTCGTCGAACCGCCAACGACGACCATCTGTACGACGGTCAATAGAAAATACTGGGACAGGCTGCCAGTCATCATGCTGAGCCCAAAAAATATGAGCGGTGCACAGACGACACCAATCATGGCCATGCGTTTGACGCCATAGGCATCGGCCAGGCGTCCCGCGATGGGTTGCGCCAGGATGCCCAGCAAGGACATCGTGCCGACGAGCGCGAAATCGGACCTCGACCACCCGAATTCCTTCATCAGGTGCGGCGTGAAGATGTTGCTGATGTAGTTGACGAGCGAGTATCCCGCAGCCTGCCCTATCGCTGCGGCCGCCAGAAAGCGCCAGTTTGTGCGTAGCTCCCCGAAGTACGTCATTTGACCTCGCGCAATGGTTTCCATCCTGCAGTGCTCGCTCGCCGTGGACGGCGACATGGTCGACGACTTCGGTATCCGCGTAAAGTCGACGCGGGTTGCATGATCGCGCCGGGCTGCAACGCATTCAGTTCGCCGAGCGCGCGAGCTGGTTGTACCAGCGCATTAACTACGTTTCTGTCAACAGTCTACGCCTGGACTCGTTGGCCGGGGCACGGGTCTGCTATGCTCGTCCAGCCGGCGGAACATATCCATCCTGGGGGTGAACGTGGGGATTGGCACGCGAGGAACGACCAGGGCGGGCGCCTGGTACATCGTCGGCGTATTCGCCGTGCTCCTGATGATGTCGTATTTCGACCGGTTCATCCTCGCGCTGCTGGCGAACCCGATCTCGCAGGACCTGGACGTATCGGACCGGCAGATGGGCCTGCTGCTGGGATTCGGCTTCGCCGCGCTGTATGCGCTGGCCGGTCTGCCGATTGCCTATTTCCTGGACCGGGGAAACCGCGTGCGCGGCGTTGCCATGGGCGTCTTCGTCTGGAGCGTCGGCACGATCGCCTCGGCTTTCGCCGAGTCGTACTCGCAGCTGCTCGTTATGCGGGCCAGTGTCGCCATCGGCGAGGCGGTGCTCACGCCCGCGATGGTGTCGCTGATCGCCGACCTGTTTGAGCCCAAGGCTCGCAGCGGGCCGACGTCCATCTACATCGCCATCGGGACAATCATGACGGGCGGAGCCTTCGTCATCGGTGGCCTCGCCGTCGATGTGGCGGGTGTGATCCAGGGCAGCCTGCTGCCGGACTGGCCTGTCTGGAGAATCACGCTGATCCTGGTCGGCCTGCCCGGAATACTTCTTGCCATTCTGCTGCTCTCGACCGTACGCGAACCCGCGCGTCGCAGGGCCGCTTTCGATACCGATGACTCCACTTCCGCGCGAAGCTAACTCGGTCGTCGCCCATCTTCGCGCCCACGCGAGCTTCTATGTGCCGTTCTACCTGTGCATCGGCTTTGGAATCTCGATCGGCTTTGCGGGCTTTTCGTGGGTGCCCACGATCCTGGCCCGGTCGTACGGCTTCGGGCTCGCGGAATCCGGGTACGCGTTCGGGATGGCTGCCGTGCCGGCCATCATCGTTGGTACATTGTTCTGGAGCTGGTTGGCCGGCCGCATCGGCTTCGCTACCTCGGGGCCGCTGATAACGATGCTGCTCGGCGTCGCCGTCACGATAGCCGCGGCCGTCGCGGCGCTGACCTGGCACAGCAGCACGGCGACCATCGCCGCAGCGACGTTCATGTGCGGCGGATCCGCTGGCTTCACACCGCTATGCGCACTCATCGTGCAGCATGCGACGCCGTCCGCAATGCATGCGCGGCTCATGGCGATGGCGTTGCTTGCAGGCAGTATCATCGGCTCCGGGGTTGGGCCGCTTGCGCCACCACTGCTGGCAGGGTTGTGGCGTGACGACCCGATGGCACTGCGACACGCGGTCTTTGCATACGCGCTCGTGGTCGGTGTGGCGCTGCTCGCAGGCCTGTTCGTGGGCATGCGCGGTTACCAAAAGCTCGCGCGAGGTCACGCAGCGGCACGTGACCAGGTTCCCGCGTAGCGGTAGTCAAGGCCCGGTCAGCACTCAACCGGGAATGGTGCATCTGCTCGGATGCGACGTGAGCGCCAGGCCGCCTGGAGGGCGGCCTGCGCATTCGAGTCAATGACTCGACGTCCTATTTGACCTGGCCGCGAATCTCGCCGCCGGGGAAAAGCACCGAGTGAACGTTGACGTAAGCCACTCCGCTTCGTATCGCAGCGACAAGCTCTGCGAACTCGGTTGGGCTGATGCCCTGTGCAGCCGGCCCGACGATGGCGGTAGACGAAATCACGCCGCTAAGTTCGGCGCTCCTGGCTGGACAGGCTTGAGTGCCCGCAGGCCCGTTGCCCAGGTTCGAGCAGAAAAATGCACTGACGCCGCCGTTGACACTGTGCTGGCCAAAATGGATATGCGATTGCTGCGCATCGGCCTGCAGGTCGCTGTAACTCAATTGCCACTGGATCGTTCCCGCCGCTTCATCGATCGTCGCGCGGAAACTGCCGGAAGCCAAAGTCGAAACGGCGGGAACCTCCTGGTACCCACTCAACGATGCGTGCACGGTTTCCGCCTGTGCGGACATGGGCCCCGTTAGAGCAGCTAACCCAAGGACGCACAATCCCAACGTGGATTTCATATGCATGGACGTCTCCTTCTCCTGAAACTCTGGATTTTCCTTTGTTTTCCCTATCGCCTCCGGCGAGTATGACCGGTCGAAACCAGCTGCTTATGGCGAGAAAGCCTTCTTGGGAGATGCTACATAGATTGCAGTTCGGAGGCCTTCGAGCTGCGTGTTATCGACGAGGTCGACGATAAACGCGATCTCGCCCGCGTCGTTGAGAGCTTCAGCGCAGACTGAGAAGCTGCCGCTGACGATCCGCGCGCCGTCCAGTTTGTCCCGGCTCGTGATGATCGCGTTCTTTTTCGGGTCAGGGCCCGTGAAGATACCGTCCGTGCTGAAGTCTGCGAGAAATCCCCTGAAGGCGACCTGGCCGCGGGTGTTGATCGCTGGCGCGTAGAAGCCGAAACCGCTGTAGCCATGGAGGGTGTCGGCAACGATGGAGAGCACGCCGTCGTTACTGGTTGCGAGCGCCGTCACGAATTCGTCGTTCTCGTTCATGAACGAGATTTCGAATGCGCCAATGCCCGCGTCATTGTTATTGGCATCGCCGCGGTCCCCGGCGCCATTGTAGAGCCGGTCCGTCGGGCCGAGCGTCCGGAAGACACCGGCTCGTCCCGCAAAGATCCCTTCTTCTCCCGAACCCAGGCTGTCGATACGATCCCAGAAAGCAATCTCGCCGTTCAGGTCGTTGATCGACGGCCGTCCGAAATTTCCCCCGGAGAGCCGCGTCGTCACGCCGTCGATCAGTACTGGCGTCGTAGTCGTGTAATGCGTCGTGACGGCACCGCCACTGCCCGAGAACAGGCCTTTGTCTTCGCTGTCGAGTTGCGCTGTAAATGCGACCTCGCCCGAGTTGTTGAGGGAGGTATCGAAACCGAATGAGCTGAACTCTCCGGCGGTCGAGGCGATCGTGACCAGCGACGTGCCGTCCGCGCGGAAAATTGCGATTTCGTCATTTGACTGGAACGCGGCGAATGCGGTGTCACCCGAATCATTGATGGAGACGAAGTTGCTGAAGAACTGGAATCGTGTTCTCTCGGGGTCCTCGGCGATGGTGGTAATCACGCCTTCGCGGTTCACGCGAGCGATCACGTCCCAGGAACTCAGCCCATCCGGTGCGGAGCGGGTACCCTTGAAGGCGACGTCGCCCGACGCGTTGATCGACGCGCAGGTCAGGCTGCGCGGGCTGAAGTTGTCGTCCACGTGGTCGACCAGCCGCGTGAAGGTGTAGCCAGGCGCTGCGTGAGCCCCGCTGGCCGCCAGGGCAACCGCGGCAAACAATGCCACGACGCGCAAACGGGCTCTCGACATGACCGTGTCTCCTGCGGGTGTCCTTCCCTGGTGCAGGTACCCGTCCTGCGTCGGTGCAACAGCGATCCGGGAATCGGGCACCGGTACCGGTAGGTACCTCCTGGCGCCAACAGGTTCACTCCCTGCAGAAAAAAAGCCTGCCCTGCTGAACGAGGCTCCGGCGTCCCCCTCGCGCGAAATCACGCAGAGCGCTGGGGGGAAAATCTTCAGTGCGGATGTATTTCCGTAATTCGTGGCCTCCTGCTGTCGGTAAATGTGAAAGTATGCGGGTGCATCCGTGCCTGGGGCGCATGCGGTTGGGGCCGCATGTCCGATCGTGTTTATTGTCGGCTTCGCTGTAGCACCAGCGAGCCAAGCTCGCGGAAGGTTGTCAGCGACTTGATGCCGGAGCGGACGTTTCCGCAATGGAAGGGAGCCAGTAACTGATGAAGAGCCGATTCGGGATGCAACGTGACCGCGCGCCAGCGGCCTGGCAGGACAACGCACGCCCCCTGGACGATTTGCCGGACACCGCGAATGAGACCCAGGAAACGCCGGTCCTGGTCGATGCGGCCGAGCGGTTTCTCGCGAATGGCAGCGAATCGCTACGTGACCAGGAACTCGACACCGCATGGTTGGTCCAGCGGCTCAAGGCTCCGGACCCGGGAATCGAGGTGGTCGAGGACCGAGCGGGCAGTGCCTTTGGCCAGTGGGTGCTGCACGTGCGTTGCGAGTGCGGCCGGCGCTGGTTCGAACTGGACGCTGTCAAGGCGAGCACCTGCCCCCGTTGCGGCGTGCTGGTGTATGTTGAAATTGACGTGCCCAATCCGCTGATGTAACGGCGGGCGTCGTTTCAGGTAACGAAGGCCCGGCGCGCGGTCCTGCTGAAAAAAGTGCGCGCCTGGCTTTGCGCGGCCTTCGTGAAATGCGTTGCCATTCGCCGGTAGTGCCCACGCAGGGCAGATTGAGCTCCCCCTAGATCACGCGCGCAGGCACCCCTTGCGACGGGTTAGCATGTCGGTCGGCGCAAAGGGAGTTTCTGCCGTTGATATCGACCGGCGCGAGCCTCGTGGAGAGTGTCCGTCACGCGCTGACGCGGTTATGGCCGCAGGCTCAGAGCCTGGAGTCCGCGCTCGAGGAGCCGCCCCTGCGGTCGGAGCTCTTCAGCTCCGATCAGATGGAGCAGCATGGCCGGCATCTCGCCGGGTCGCATGAAATCGCCCAGGGGCGAGCCGCGGACCAGTTGCTGCCGCGCCTGGCCGCGAACGAGGACATCCTTCGCCAGGTTTTCGACCAGCTGACCGAGGCGGTCACGGCTGGCCGCCACGTAACGCCCGCGAGTGAATGGCTGCTCGACAACTTCTACCTGATCGAAGAGCAGATTCGCACGGCGAAGCGCCACCTGCCGAAAAATTACAGCCGGGAGTTGCCCCGCCTGGCGCGTGGATCATCGGCCGGCTTCCCCCGCGTCTATGACATCGCGCTGGAAACGATATCGCACGGCGATGGACGATTCGATCTCGAGGGCCTCAATCGCTTCCTGACTGCGTATCAGAGCGTCGCGACCTTGAATCTGGGAGAGCTCTGGGCGATCCCGATCATGTTGCGACTGGCATTGATAGAAAACCTGCGTCGCGTGGCGCTGCGTATTGCGGCGGGGAGGAATGACCGTGACCTGGCGGACGAATGGTCGCGCCAGATGATCACTACCGTCGATGAGGATCCGAAAAGCCTGATTCTCGTGATCGCCGACATGGCGCGCTCGAACCCGCCGATGTCCGCGCCATTCGTATCGGAATTTGTGCGTGACCTGCAAGGCCAGAACCCCGCGCTGGCCCTCGCGTTGAACTGGATCGAGCAGCGGCTGGTCGAGGATGGCTCGACGATCGAGACACTGGTGCAGGCCGGCAACCAGGGCCAGGCCGCCGACCAGGTCACGCTCGGCAATTCGATCGGCAGCCTGCGCTTCCTCTCGTCCGTGGATTGGCGCGGTTTCGTCGAATCGATGAGTGTCGTGGACGGACTGCTGCGCGAGGATCCCGTCGCGGCCTATGCCTCGATGGATTTCGGCACGCGTAATCAGTACCGCGGTCGTGATCGAGCGCATCGCTCGGCGCAGCGGGCAAACGGAACCGCAGGTGGCGACAACGGTTCTGCAGCTGGCCAGCGCCGCGACGCCGCGAACGGCCGGCGTCGCAGGTGACGGAAAACCCGGTGCGGGAGGCTCACGTGGGCACTACCTGATCGGTCGGGCCGCCGCGAGCTGGAAAAAGCCACGGGGTTCCGCCCGCCGCTGTCGGACGGCGTGCGCGAGCCGTTCGCCGCAAGCCGCTGCTGGCGTACCTCGGGACGATCCTTGTCTTCACGGCGGCGCTGTCGACCTATCTGGGCTCGATCGCGCACGGCGAATGGGCGTGGCCGGCTGGCGTCTGTGCGTTGCTCATCGCCGCTCGCGGTGATTGGCACCAGCCAGCTCGCGGTCACGGTCGTGAACTGGATCGCCACCCTGCTCGTGACGCCGCGTGCGCTGCCGCGCATGAATTTCTCGAGCGGCATCCCGCCCGAGTCGCGCGCGCTGGTGGTCGTGCCGACGACTGCTCAGCAGCACCGGCAATATCGACGAACTGGTCGAGGCGCTCGAGGTGCGGTCTCTCGCGAATCGCGACGCCAACCTGCGCTTCGGCCTGCTGACGGACTTCGCCGATGCCCCGGCGGAGATCGCTGCCGGGCGACGCGGCGCTGCTCGAGCACGCGCAAGCACCGGATCGATGCAGCTGAACGCGACTTACGGGGGCGGCTGCGTTCTACCTGTTTCATCGCCCGCGCCGCTGGAACGACGCCGAGCGGGTCTGGATGGGGTATCGAGCGCAAGCGGGGCAAGCTCGGCGACCTCAACTGGCTGTTGCGCGAAGCCAAACCCGAGAGTGTGTCCGAACGGTTTTCGACTGCGTCGTCGGCGACGTTGCCGCGCTGGCGGGCACCCGCTACGTGATCACGCTCGACACCGACACGGAACTTGCCGCGCGACGCAGCGCGGCAGTTCGTCGGCACGATGGCGCACCCGCTGAACCGCCCGCAGTTCGACGCACGTCGGGCCGGGTGCGCGAGGGTTACGGCATCCTGCAACCGCGCGTGAGCCCGAGCCTGCCGGGCACCAACCGCTCTCGCTATGCGCGGCTGCACAGCGGCGAGTCGGGCATCGATCCGTACACGCGAACGGTGTCGGACGTCTACCAGGACCTGTTCGACGAAGGCTCGTTCATTGGCAAGGGCATTTACGACGTCGACGCGTTCGAGCAGATCGATCGATGACAAGTTTCCCGAGAACCGCATCCTGAGCCACGATCTGCTCGAAGGGTGCTACGCGCGCTCGGGCCTGCTGAGCGACGTCGAACTGTTCGAGGACTATCCACCGACGTATGCAGGCCGACATCGCGCGCCGGCACCGCTGGATCCGCGGCGACTGGCAGATCGCGAGCTGGCTGTTGCCTCGCGTGCCGGGCGGCGCGGGACGAGTCGTACCGCAATCCGCTGTCCGCGCTGTCGCGCTGGAAAATCGCCGACAACCTGCGGCGCAGCCTGGTGCCGATCGCGCTGCTGTTGCTGCTGCTGGCGGGCTGGATCGACGCTGCCCTCCGCGCTGGCGTGGACGCTTCGTCGTGCTCGGCATCGTGCTGCGTGCCGCCACTGCTCAACTCCCTCTTGCAGCTGGTGCGGAAGCCGCGCGAGGTTCCGTTGCGGCAGCACCTCGCGGCAACCGCTGCAGTCGGCGGCAACGCAGTGCGCCCAGGCGGGACTCGCGCTCGCGTGCCTGCCGCACGAAGCCTGTTTCAGCGCCGACGCGATACTTGCGCACGACCTGGCGCATCGCTCGCTTCGCATCGCCGGCTGCTCGAATGGACGCCGTTCGGCGAGCACGTGCGCAACGGTGCGCCAGGGCTGACTCGCGTCGCGTGCGGTCGATGTGGATTGCGCCTGCGCTCGCACTCGCGACGGGCGCGTACCTGGCCGTTGCGCGGCCGCCGGTGCTGCTGCTGGCCGCGCCGCTCCTGCTGCTCTGGCTGACCTCACCCGCCATGACGTGGTGGCTGAGCCGTCCACTGCTCCCACCGGAGCCGAGCTGAACCGCGACGCAACAGGTGTTCCTGCGCACGCTGGCCCGGCGCACCTGGGCCTTTTTCGAGAGATTCGTCGGACCCGATGACAACTGGCTGCCGCCGGACAACGTCCAGGAGCAACCGGAGCGCGTCGGTCGCGCATCGCACCTCGCCCACCAACATCGGTCTCGCGTTGCTCGCCAACCTGGCGGCGCACGACTTCGGCTACCTGTCATGGGGACGATGCTCGAGCGCACTGCCAGGTCCGTTGCGCAGCATGGCATCGCTCGAGCGGTACCGCGGCCACTTCTTCAACTGGTACGACACGCAGACCCTGCAGCCGTTGCTGCCGATGTATGTCTCGACCGTGGACAGCGGCAACCTCGCCGCGCACTTGCTGACGCTGCGCGCCGGTCTGCTCGCGTTGCCCGACCAGCCGATCTTTGCGACCCGCGTGTTCGATGGGCTGGCCGACACGCTCGGCGTGCTGCGGGAATCGCAGGCGCGAGGAGACGACGCCGCTGCAGGCGGAGTTGCGGCGCGAACTCGCGTCCGCGATTGCGGCAGGCGTGACGTCGCTCGACGATGCGCGGCGACGTCTCGAACGGCTGGTCGCATTGGCCGCCGAAATCGTTCCAGGCGCCGTCGGCGTGGCGACGCGGCCGCAACGACGGCCGCCAACGACGACCTCGCGGACTGGGCTCGCATGCGTTGCTCGACCAGTGCCACGCCGCCGCGCGACGAACTTGTCTACATCGCGCCATGGACGTCGCTTGCCCCACCCCCGGCCGGCCTCGAGGACCTGCTGCCGCACGCAGGGATTCCGACGCTGCGCGAGATCGCCGAGGTTCGAGACGCGGCTGCTGCCCGCGGTCGAACAAGCCCTTGCCGCGCACCGCCGACGACGTCGCGCGCGCGTGGTTGCTGCGATTCCGCGATGCCGTGTCGGCCGGCAGCGCGCTCGCCGAGCAGGAGATCGCGACCATCGAGCACCTGGCGCGCGCAGGCGGCCGAGTTCGCAACGCCCGAGTTCGATTTCCTCTACGACCGCGAGCCGTCGCTTGCTGGCGATCGGGTACAACGTCACCGAACGACGGCGCGACGCGAGTTTCTACGACCTGCTGGCATCGGAAGCGCGGCTCAGCAGTTTCCTCGCAGTCGCGCAGGGGCAGCTGCCGCAGGAGACCTGGTTCGCGCTCGGACGCCTGCTGACGCTCGCCGGCGGCGAACCGGTGCTGGTCTCGTGGAGCGGCTCGATGTTCGAGTACCTGATGCCGCAGCTGGTCATGCCGTCGTATCCGAACACGCTGCTCGAGCAGACCAATCGCGCGGCCGTGCGGCGCCAGATCGAGTACGGCAACCAGCGCGGCGTGCCGTGGGGCATGTCCGAGTCCGGCTACAACATGGTCGACGCGAGCCGCAATTACCAGTACCGCGCGTTCGGCGTACCGGGGCTCGGATTGCAGCGCGGACTGGCGACGACCTGGTCGTTGCGCCGTATGCTTCGGCGCTCGCGCTGATGATCGAGCCCGAGGCCGCATGCGAGAACCTGCAGCGACTCGCGGCCGAAGGAGTGCTCGGGCAGTTCGGCATGCACGAGGCCGTCGATTACACGCCGTCGCGGATACCGCGCGGCCAGTCGAAGGCGATCGTCCGCTCGTACATGGCCCACCACCAGGGCATGAGCCTGCTGTCGATTCGCGGACCTGCTGCTCGATCATCCGTTCCAGAAGCGGTTCGCGGCGGATCCGCTGTTCCAGGCGACGCTGATGCTGCTGCACGAACGCATCCCGCGGTCGACAGCCTTCCATGCACATCCTGCCGCGCTGCCGATGACGCGCGCGGCCACCGAGCCGTGCTGCACCACCGATCCGCGTCATCGGCAGTCCCGACACGCCGGTGCCCGAAGTGCAGCTGCTGTCGAACGGTCGCTATCACGTGCTCGTCACCGCCGCCGGCGCCGGCTACAGCCGCTGGAAGGACCTCGCCGTCACGCGCTGGGAGGAGGACGCCACGCGCGACCATTGGGGCAGCTTCTGTTACATCCGCGATTCGGCGAGTGGCGCGTTCTGGTCCAACACCTCGCAGCCGACGCGACAGCCAGTCCGAAGGCTACGAAGCGGTGTTCACCGAAGGACGCGCGGAGTTCCACCGCCGCGACCGCGTCGAAGGCTGCTTGATCGAGACACGCACGGAGATCGTGGTCTCGCCCGAGGACGATATCGAGTTGCGCCGCATCCGGCTCATCAACCGCTCCGACGAGCGCCGCGTCCTGGAGGTCACGAGCTACGTCGAAGTTGCGCTCGCGCCGCCGGCCGCGGACGCACTGCATCCCGCCTTCAGCAAGCTGTTCGTGCAGACGGAAATCGTGCAGGCAAAGCGGGCCGTGCTGTGCACGCGGCGCCCGCGCGGCCAGGGCGAGCAGCCGGGCTGGCTCGTGCACCTGATGTCGGTGTCCGGCGCGGAAACGGCGAAGCGTCTCCTTTGAAACCGATCGTGCGCGTTTCATCGGCCGCGGCCATTCGCTGGCGAGGCCGCACGCGCTGCTTGCGCCCGGGGCCGCTTTCGGGCAGCCAGGGTTCGGTGCTCGACCCGATCGTCGCCATTCGCCAGGAGATCATCCTCGAGCCGGACCAGACGGCGACGATCGACCTGGTGACGGGCGCAGCGGCCGCGCGCGACACTGCGGAGCACCTCGTCGAGCGTTACCAGGATCGGCGCCTCGCCGACCGGGTATTCGACCTTGCGTGGACGCACAACCAGGTCGTGCTGCAGCAGTTCGGCATCTCCGAGGCGGAAGCGCAGGAGTACGAGCGTCTGGCCGGTTCGATGATTTTCGCCAACGCGATGTTGCGCGCCGACGCCAGCGTCATCCTGCGCAACCGCCGCGATCAGTCCGGGCTGTGGGGCTACGCCATCTCCGGCGACTTGCCGATCGTGCTGCTGCAGATCGCGGACCTCGCCAACGTCGGCCTCGTGCGCCAGCTGCTGCGGGCGCGTGCGTACTGGCGACTGAAAGGCCTGGTCGTGGATCTCGTGATCTGGACCGAAGACCAGTCGGGCTATCGCCAGCAGCTGCACGACGAAATCATGGGCCTGATCGCCGCAGGTGTCGAAGCCAACGTGATCGACCGGCCCGGTGGAATTTTTGTGCGCCCTGCGGACAATATTTCGCAGGAAGACCGCCTGTTGCTGCAGTCCGTTGCGCGCATCATCATCGTCGACAGTCGCGGCACGCTCTCCGAACAGCTCAAGCGACGTCGGCCGCCCGAGACGTAAAAATTCCGCTGCTGCTGTCAGCCGGTCGACGCGCGCAGCCCCACCGTCTGCAGAACCGGCCTCGCCTCGCACCGACCTCATCCTGACCAACGGCTTCGGCGGATTTACACGCGACGGCCGCGAATACGTCATTACGCTCGCGCCTGGCCGGTCGACGCCGGCCCCGTGGGTCAACGTGCTCGCCAACGCACACTTCGGCACGGTGGTGTCCGAAAACGGCGTGGGCTACACCTGGGCCGAGAACGCGCACGAGTTCCGCCTGACGCCGTGGCACAACGATCCCGTCACGGATGCGAGTGGTGAAGCGTATTACGTGCGTGACGAGGAGACCGGCCGGTTCTGGTCGCCGTCGCCGATGCCCGCTCCTGGTCCCGGCACGTACGTCAGCCGGCACGGTTTCGGATACAGCGTGTTCGAGCACGAGACCGCCGGCATCCACATCGGAGATGACGGTCTTCGTTGCCTTGAACGCCCCGGTCAAGTTCTGCGTGCTCAAGCTCCGCAACGATTCGGCCCAGGCGCGCCGGCTCAGCGTGACGGGCTACGCGGAGTGGGTGCTCGGCGACCTGCGCGCCAAGACGGCGATGCACGTGACCACCGAAATCGATTCGAAGACCGGCGCGTTGTTCGCGCGTAATGCGTACAACTCGGAGTTTCCCGGCCGAACCGCATTCTTCGACGTCGATGACACGAACCGCACCGTGACGCGGTGATCGCGCGGAATTCATCGGTCGCAACGGATCGCTGCAGAAGCCGGCGGCGATGGCGCGCACGCGCCTGTCGGGAAGAGTCGGTGCCGCCCTTGATCCGTGCGCGGCAATCCAGGTCGGCGTCGAGATCGCGCCGGGGCAGGAACGGCAGATTGTTTTTCGGCTGGGCGTGGGCCGCGGCGGCGATGACGCCCGAGCGCACGTGAATTCGTTCCGGGGCCCGCCGCAGCGCGTGGCGCGCTCGAAGCGGTATGGGAATACTGGAAGCGCACGCTCGGCGCCGTGCAGATCGAGACACCGGACGAGTCGGTCAATGTGCTGGCCAACGGCTGGCTCGTGTACCAGACGCTCGCCTGCCGCATGTGGGCACGCAGTGGGTACTACCAGTCGGGAGGTGCGTTCGGTTTTCGCGACCAGCTGCAGGATGCCATGGCGCTTGTCCATGCTGAACCGAGGCTGCTGCGCGAGCACCTGCTGCTGTGTGCAGGCCGGCAGTTCGTCGAGGGCGACGTGCAGCACTGGTGGCATCCGCCGGCAGGCCGCGGCGTGCGCACGCGATGTTCGGATGACTACCTCTGGTTACCGCTCGCGACTTGCCGCTACGTGCTCGCGACGGGCGACACGGGAATTCTCGACGAAACGGCTCCCTTCCTCGAAGGCCGGCCGGTCAACCCCGGCGACGAATCCTATTACGACCTGCCCGTGCGGTCGGGCGAGTCCGCGAACGCTGTACGAGCATTGCGTGCGCGCCGTTCGCCACGGTTTCCGGTTCGGCGAACACGGCTTGCCGTTGATGGGCTCCGGCGACTGGAACGACGGCATGAACCTGGTAGGCATCCACGGCAAGGGCGAAAGCACCTGGCTCGCGTTCTTCCTGTGCGAGGTCCTGCAGCAGTTCTCGCGTCTCGCGCGCATGCGGGCCGACGAGGCGCTTCGCGGGCGAATGCGATGCGGTGAGGGAGAAACTGCGCGCAAATATCGAACTGCATGCGTGGGACGGTGGCTGGTACCGGCGCGCCTATTTCGACGATGGCACGCCGCTCGGCTCCGCGAGCAATCCCGAGTGCCGCATCGATTCAATCTCGCAAAGCTGGTCGGTGCTTTCCGGCGCAGGCGACCCCGCGCGAGCGCGGCGGGCCATGGATGCCGTCGATGAGCACCTCGTCAGGCGGGAAGACCGACTCGTGCAGCTGCTCGACCCGCCGTTCGACAAGTCGGACCTCGATCCAGGCTACATACGCGGCTACGTCCCGGGCGTACGAGAAAATGGAGGCCAGTACACCCATGCGGCCATCTGGGCGTCGATGGCGTTCGCGGCGCTGGGCGACAACCAGCGCGCGTGGGAGCTGATGACGATCATCAACCCCGCGAACCACGCACTGAACAGGCAGGCCGCGGAGACGTACAAGGTTGAACCTTACGTCGTCGCCGCGGATGTCTACGCTGCGTCCGCGCACACCGGTCGCGGCGGCTGGACCTGGTATACGGGCTCGGCGGGCTGGATGTATCGGCTCATCCTCGAATCGCTGCTGGGCCTGCGCCTCGAAGTCGATAAATTGCGATTCGAGCCATGCCTGCCGGCGCACTGGCCCTCGTTTACGATCCATTACCGATATCGCGAGACTCAATACCACATCGTCTTCACGCAACGGCCCGTCGCCGCGGGCGAGAGAGAGGTTGCGACCGTGACACTGGACGGTATCGACCAGCATGACACCTTCGTGGCGCTCGTCGACGATCGGCAGGACCACGTCGTCGCGGTAAATCTTCCAGTCTCGGTGAAATGATCGTGGGCGCTGATCAGCGTTAATTAGCGCAACCCGCGAGCAGGTTATTAGCGCAGACTCCTCATCGGCCGCCTCGTCCCGACCGCCTGACGGAGTGGACAGCGATGTCAATTTCAAGCTGCTTCAGCGCGAACTATGCAGAAGCACGTGCGAAGTTTTGCGAAGCCGCGCGCGCTGCAGGCGCACGATTGGCAGCGCTCACCCATCCGTCGCTTGTCAGGTCCGCGGGGAGAAGAGCTGTCGATTGACGTAGCCGTCTCTGCGAGCCGGGATACCGACAGGGCGCTCATGGTCATCTCCGGCACGCACGGCGTAGAGGGCTTTTGTGGATCCGGTTGCCAGGTGAGCCTGTTGCAGAACGGTTTCGCCCAGGCCTTCTCCGAACGCACGGCGCTGATTTTCGTGCACGCCCTGAATCCGTACGGCTTCGCATGGTGCCGACGCGTCAACGAGGACGGCGTCGACCTGAATCGCAACTTCGTTGATTTTTCCGCACCGTTGCCGGCGTCGACCGAGTATGAACGGTTGCACGAATGGCTCGTTCCGGAAGAATGGACTGGAGAGCATCGTCAAAACGCCGATGCGCAACTCGGCGCGTATGCAGCGCAACATGGGCTGCGTGCCTATCAAGCCGCCGTATCGTCGGGACAATACTCGCGACCGACGGGACTTTTTTTTGGCGGCTCGAAACCGACGTGGTCCGCCGATTCGTTACGCAAGATCCTCGAAGACTTTCTGCCGCCGGCAGTCAAACGACTCGCGGTACTCGACATTCATACGGGCCTTGGTCCATCCGGTTACGGCGAGCCGATCAGCCTGGGCAGCGATACCGACGTACAGCGAGCGCGTCAGTGGTACGGCCCCGACGTGACGAACCTGGCCGGCGACAAGTCGGTATCGGCTACGGTGGGCGGTTCGGTCGCTGACGGCCTGTTCTCGGCATTACCACAGACCGAGATTACCTACGTGGCACTCGAATTCGGAACGCGACCGATGCAGACCGTGTTGAATGCGCTGCGGGCCGACCACTGGCTGCACGCCAGGCCAGACCGCGAGACGCCCTTGCGGGCATCCATCAACCGCGAAATGCGCGATGCGTTCTACGTGGACGACGCCGCATGGAAGGCAGCTGTAAGCGGTCGCGTCGCCGACTTCACGTTTCGGGCAGCACGAGCGCTATCGACCCCTTGACGGGCGAAGCGGGCCCGCGAGGCGCTTCGCTCACTAACTCCGAGCCCCACAGCGATCGATTCGAGCAACGCGCCGTCGGCCGTGTCCTGGCTCAGCTCCCAGAACATGACGCCGCCGAGTTTGCGCGCGAATTGCGACTTCAGACGGATCGACTCGGGGTCGTCGTACGTCACGAACGAACGAGTCGCGGGATTCCATAGCCACGGCGCCGACGCACGCTGATCCCAGTGCCGAGCGTAGCCGTTGCGGTCGATGAAGCTCGCGACCAGTTCGCGGTACGAATGCTCGCCGCCATATTTCTGATAAGGCTGGTTGAGTCCATTGCCTGAAGGCGTGACGCCTTCGAACCGACGACCGTAGAACGCAACGCCGAGCACGAGCTTGCGCGCCGGTACACCCGCGGCGAGGTGCTGCTCGATCGATGCAGCTCCCCACCGGTCGGTCGACGGTGCGGACTCCGCACGGTGCAATCCCGCATGATGACCGGTCGTGCGGGTCAGGCTGTTGTAGAAGTCGTACGCCATGACGTTGATCCAGTCGACGTACCCGTGCAGCCGGTCCATCTCGACGTGATCGAAGTACTCGCGGTCTGCGGTTGCAATCGTCAGCAGGTACTGGTCGCCTGGCGGCCGGCGGACGAGCCGACTCTCCTCATCGAGGCGCGCGCGCACGGCCGCGAGAAGCCTCGTGAAGTTTTCGCGATCCTCTGGCCGCGCCTTGATGCCGGCGGCGTCCTGCCCTGGATACTCCCAGTCCAGGTCGATGCCATCGAGTTCGTAGCGTCGCACCAGTTCGACCGCGCTCTGCGCAAAGCTTTGCCGGGACTGGTCGGTCAGCGCCGCGTCCGAAAACCCCTCTGCACCCCAGCCGCCGACCGATGCGAGCACGCGCAGGGCCGGATTCGTGCGACGCACCGCGATGACTTCCTTGAGGCGCGCTTCTGCGGCACCGGCGGGCACCGTGACGCGGCCGGTGCCGTCGATCAACGCGAACGCGAAATTCACATGCGTGATGTGGCGCGTGTCGATGGCGACCGGCGGCGACCATGACGTCACGTAGGCAACGATTTTCGGGCGCCCCGTCGTATCGGTTGGATCAGGTGCTTCCGCCGCGAAGTTGTCTCGCGGCACCACGATGACGAGAATCAGTGCCAACAGCCCAATCAAGCTTGCGCTTGACGCACGCGTCGCCGCGCCCTGCCCGCGCGTCGCTCACGCTTCCCGGCTGCGCAGGTTCAGGAACTCCCGCCGCGTCTTCGGTCCGTAGGTCGCGAAGGACGGATCGGGTCGCTCCGCGCGATACTCGGTGCGTTCTCTTGCCACCCTGTCCGCGCGCACGTGCCGTTGCAGGATGTCGGCGGGCACCGGGTAAATCTTCAGCGCGTTCAGGCCGAAGATCTTCGCGCGCAGGGCAGGAGTCATTTCCGGCATAGCCGTGCCGCTCGCGCAGTTCGGGCGAGACCTGGAACGTCCGGAAAGCCTGGATCTGGTCCTGCGGCGACCCGTACCAGATGGAGTCCGTGCCCCAGAGCACGTTCGACTCGCCGCACGCCTTGACGAGCTTGCCGATCGTGTGGGCCGCAGTGTCCGGGTTGCGCATGCAGAGCCGCCACGTCGAGCCCAACTCTGCAAAGACGTTGGAGTTCGGGCGCGATGCCATTCTCGGCGAGGCTCGTCACGAGCGCGTCGACGCCGTCGGTGCGCTTCGGGTCGTACGGCCCTTCCTCGGCGCGCGGCACGAAGCCCGAGTGGTAGATCAGGAACATGACGTCGGGGAAACGCTTCGCGACGCGGCCGACGTCCCGGCAGGTCGAGTGCTCATAGGACTTCTGTCCGAACGGCAGTCCCTTGTGCACCGCGATTTTCTTCACGCCGAGCTTGCGGGCCTTCTCGATCATCGCGAGGCCGGGCTCGTCGTCGAGCCAGAAGCCCTTCCCGTCCGGTCCCCATTGCGTGTACGTCTTGAACGCCGCGACCTTGTGCCGTTGCGCGAGCTCGTCCATGCGCTCGAGATCGCCGGGCTGGTTCGGGTTCACGCGGCCGTGCAGGTAAAGCCGGTGCGTACCGTCGAGGCGCTCGACGATCCGCGCGGTCGCCTCGGCCTCCTCGATCTTGAGCGGCTCGCGCGCGGCCGTCGACGGCACGAACGACAGCACCATCAGGTCCGTGTCGGAGTCGAGGAACACGTCCTTCACGAACTGGTCCGGCCCGATGCAGCGCAGGTAGTCGAGCTCGCCCGGGCCTTCGTGCGGCTTGCAGCGCGGATCGTCGGTGGCGAATCGCAACGGCCGCTCGCCCGGCTCGAGCTGTTTCAGCCAGGCGCCGGTCGGATTCACGAAGTGGCCCTGCACGTCGAAGATGAATTCGTTGCCGTCGACGGCCGACGCGCGCGACCTCGTCTTCGAGCGCGGCGAGTTGCGGAACGTCGTA